>NZ_AXCB01000070.1:0-738833 GCF_000475375.1 Marinobacter sp. EVN1 | reverse complement strand
CTTATTCAGAGCCTCCTTAGACTCAATGACCGTTTGTGAAAATGCGGCATTCGAAATCGACGATGGTCGAGGGCACAGACTTTGGTTCGTAATAGAACCAGAGGAAGGGCTTCGTAAGGACGAGACATACATCCCTCCAGATAATGATATTGCGCGGAGGACGATCGGCTTATCTGTGGGAGATCAAATTGAGTGGGAGGGAAGCTCGTTTCCTTGGAAAGTGCTGGCCATTAAGCATAAATATCTGCACGCCTTACACCGGTCGATGGGAAATTACGAGCGACTTTTTCCGACGTCCAATGGTTTACGTCAAGTTGGGATTGACCTTGAAGAAAAAGAACCGTTCAAAGAGGTATTTCAGACTGTAAAACGCCGACATGATCATGTGAATCGGGTATACGAACTCCTTGATGAAAAATCGATTCCGATTCATGTAGCTGCCAGCGCGCTAAGTGCAGACATTATCGAGGTGCGCTACGGGCTGCAGACAGCCGGGCGAGGACACAAAGTATGCACTGGCACCGCTGCTGAGCGCACGCAAGCGTTTAAAGCCTTGGAGGAGAATCAGGGAAGGGGCTGCATAGTCGACGCACTTACTTTGAACATAATTCGCAGGCTTGCTATCGAAATAGTTGTTGAGTCCGTATGCGGTCCCATAGCCATTACCGGCTCGACGAGGGACGTTTATTGGAGCCGCCTAAAGCAAATGCAGGCGGAGACCGTCCCCTCCATGAGCATTCATTGGCAGGATGGGCATCTTGTTCGTCAGGAATTGGCGAAAGAGGAGTTGGATGAAATCATAAAAGTGAGGGAGGAAGACCTCGATTGGATAGACAATCACGCAGAGGTCATCCCAGCTGAGGGAACCAAAGATCCAACTGCCGACCTTCGTAGGTTAAATGAAGCCATCGGACAAAATTTTATCGATGACATGGTTGCAGCAGAAGGGAGCGGAAAGCTTTTGCTTTGCCAGGATCAGGCATACCGAGTCCTTGGGGAACAATCCCTTGGACTTAGAGGCGCCTGGCTGCAACCTGTTTTAATGGTCGCTCGGGAAAAGAAGTTGTTATCCGAGGATGAATACAACAAGGCTGTTGTGGCACTTTCTGACATCGGGGATCAATTCATTTCCATTGATGCTGGCAACCTAACGTGGGCTGCCCAGCGTGGAACAGATCTATTCGACCGAGTAGTTAAAAGACTCGGAGGTCCGGAAGCTGACATTAAATCTCACATCTATGTTGCAAATAATTTTCTTGGCACAGTCTGGTCAGAAGCGCCTGTATCTATCGAAACCCTCAAGCAAACCTCAACCCTGCTTGAGAGCTTACTGCGAGGCAGATCAGACTTCCAACGTATTGTTGCTTACCTAATTCGACTGTTTCAAATTCAGTATGGGCGGAATACGGAGCTAGAAAGTCACGTAATACTCTGGCTCAAGGGGCACTTCTTGATACCTTTCAAATAGATATGGCAAATCTAGACAAATCTTTAGTTTCGCTGATCTCAAGAGGCTATCGAATTAAGATGATCAAGAAATATACTCTTTGCCAACTTGTATCAAAGCACCAGCTAGAGATTCCTCCGGGGGCTCTTCGTATATCAAGGTGGTAGACGCTGAGACATGGCCAGCGATTTTTTGAGCGATTTTTACTGACTTCTTTTGCTCATGAATGATGTTCGTCATCAGAGTCCGACGGCCGCTATGGGAGCTAGCTCGTTCGATCCCAGCCCATCGCCGCTGCATGAGGGATAAGTGTTCCTGTAAGGTATTTGGGGAGTAGGGGCCTCCTTTTTGAGTTATGAAGAGGGGATCGCTCTTTTTAAGCGATGGATCTTTGGCTAGGCGGATTGAGAGGTATTCCTCTATGGCAGATCTCAATGCACCGTCAGTCATTGGAAGATCTCTGGATCTACCCCGATGTTTCTTCACTTCCGGATAGAAATCCTCAGGGTTAATCTCTGCACCAGCCTTCGCCATAGTTTCAATATGTCGTACAAGTTGGTCGAAATCGTGGACGCTGAAGCTAATCCGGCGCCTTTGATACGTGGATTTGGACCGCTTCAGTGCATCGGCACCTTTAGTGTAAGCCGCAGGCAACGCCAGGATTTCCTTCAGTCTGAAAGAGCGCTGACCAGAGTTTTCAGGGCCGAACTCGGCAACGTCCTTGATTTGGAGAAGCGCAATTTCCTGGACTCGTAGTCCGAGCTTGAAGCTGATCTGAACCAGCGCTGTGTTCTTTTCCGGGTAGCGATGCTCATGGATTACGTGCAAGAGGTGGGCGAACTGTTCGGGCGTGAGAACGCGTGCCTGGCCGGTTTTGCTCATCTTGGAAGCTCTTTGTAAAACGCTCGAATGCGAGGAGAGGGCAAAGATAAAATCCGTAATAATGTTATTTTAACGGATTTTGTGGTTCAGTGCGTAATATCTCAGTTCAACGGACAATCAGGGCTTCCAGATTCGTTATCGGCGGGGCCTCCAACGAGACCTTTCGGCGGTTGTGCCTTAATCTGGACGATCGCAATGTCATCCATAATCTCGGGCGGGATTTGCATGTTCCGCTGATCAGTGAAACGACTCTAGGCTTCATTCGTGGTCGCGATTGGTTTCTATTATTCCCGAAGATTCGCTGGGGACTAATTAGCTCAAAAATACTTTCCTTGATTAAGTCCGAGTTGGTCCAAGGAGTAGAGATGATGCCGACGTCCGGAAGCCGAACCGCGAAGCAGCCGACAACCCTCGAAAAAAGCCGACTACGCCAAATTTAGTGTTTTGTGTGGAAATTTAGCACTTTGTGTGGAGAAGTTTAGTACTTTGTGTGGACGTATATGCGGGGGGTTCCTTGTTGGCCGAATCGCCCAACAACGCCATACCGTACTGCGCATAATGTATATTATGTTAAATCATATATTCTGATGCATACCTTAGCACTTTATTGAAGCTGTCACTCCCACATCTTCGGTACGGACGTTGTGCGCATCCCTGCGTGCGCCAGCCAAACCTAAAAAACATAAATGAAGCCAACGCCTATTTCCGCCTCATAATCATTTCGAGTGATTGGGCTGTCGGATACATCACTCCCGAACGCTTCGTACAGAGCTTCTCCGAAGATCTGCCAGTTCTCGCCCAGGTAATTGCGGTAGCTGACATTAACGCCCGTCGATCTATACCCACTATCAACATCAGTTTCCGGCAGCCCCGAATCGATGGATTGTTGTGTGGTCACGCCAAAGTCCCGGTTTGCGAGCTTACTATCGTGGAAAGTCACGGCAGCACCCACTTCCCAACCAGTACCATCAGCCTGGCACGCCAAGCACGTTCCTGCGCCGAAAATTCCGAGCGTACCAATTTCTCCTGCAGATACGCGCCCATCTAAAAAGTAACGCCAGTCGTCTGTAAGCGCGTAACGTGCTTCCAGCAGTACTGCTACGCCGGAATCCGACTCACCTAAACCCTCGAGTCTTCCATCTTCAGAGTCACTCTCTTCCCGGCTTTCCTCATACCCTATAGATGTCTGAAATAACCAGGAATCCTTCACCAGCGTTCGCCACCCAACGGCTTCGCCGGCCCAGAAAAAGATATTTTTTCCGGTTCGCCACTGAACACCACCAGCTGGGTCGGCCTCAAACTCGAACTCATCCGAACCCTCGTAAGCGGTCTCATACTCAACGCTTACCCCAAGACCAAAGCCCCAGCCGTCACCATTGGTGAAATCGTCGATAGAAGGAAGTGGAACGAGAGGGACTCTATTCTCTGCCGCATTGACCACACAGAGAAACGTCAAAGCGCCAACAAAGGTGGCGACTTGAAGGGCTGCTTTCTTCATGGTTCTTCCTCTATCAAACAGTCATCGATATTACGACTTACGCATCACAATGGATGATTGTGCAGCGATCAAGAGGAAGAAGGCCCGGTTTGATTGGTTTTCGGCGTTACTGGTTTCCTTGGCGCTGATTCTGAAGCATTTGTTCCATCATCAACTGCATCTGGTCCATGCGTTGTTCCATGCGCTGCAGTCGCTGATCTTCGCTCATGGCCGGGTTGCCTTGCCGCATTCCCTGTCCGCTGTTGCCAGGCCCCTGATTCTTCATCTGGCCCTGACCGGGGTTTCGGTTACCCATGCCGGGGCCCTGGCCGTTCATTCCCATGCCTTGCCCCATCATTCCCGCGCCCTGGCCCATCATGCCTGGACCCATTCCGGACTCTCGCATTATCTGCAGGTGTTCCTGCATGTGCCCCATATGTTCCTGCCGCAGGCGTTGGCGTTCTTCTCTGGTTGTCGCATTCTGCATCTGCTGCATGGTCTGGTTCATTCGATCCATGTTCTGCTGCATTTGCTGAATCCGTTCCTGGTTCATCATTCCTGCCTGACTGCCCTGCCCGGATCCACTCTGGGCAAAGGTAGCGAGTGGCAGCGAAATCAGGCTGGCGCAGACCAGTGTTCTCAAGCTATGTTTCATGACTTTCTCTCCCCGTTGTGACCTTCCCATCAATAACAGAAAGAGCGAAGGCCCTTTTGATGTGCGTCAGATTTGAGTATAGCCAGTGCCCAGTAGTTTACTAACCTTGGAGGCTGCGACTAATGGGTTTAGAATCGCTGCCTTATCTCCCCCGGTGTTCAGGGTTCCAAAATGCCGATTCTTGAAGTTGTTCTGATTGCTGTTGCCATTTTGGCGCTGCTCGGCGTCATCTTTGAAGAAGTCATTCACGTCAACAAGGCGAAAACCACACTGTTCTTTGGTACGTTCAGCTGGGTTCTCCTGTTTCTGTTCAGTTCCGGTGTAGACGAAACCGCTGCAGTTTCTTCTGGCCTTTCGGAGAGCATTGCCGAGATCGCCGGGTTATGGCTGTTTCTGGTGGCGGCGATGACATTTGTGGCCTACCTGAACAAGAAAGGTATGATCGAAAACATGATCTACCTGATCATGCCTCGTCAGGTCACCGAGCGGCGATTACTGTTTCTGACCGGTCTGTTCTGCTTCGTATTTTCTTCCCTGGCCGATAACATCACAGCAACGCTGGTTTCCTGCTCTCTGATTCTCTCTTTAAACCTGGATCTTAAGAAGCGTTTGCAATTCATTGTTTTGGTTGTGTTTGCAGTGAACTCCGGTGGCGTTTCACTGATCACCGGCGATGTCACCACGCTGATGATCTTCCTGGCAGACAAAGTGGAAATCTTGACGCTGCTGACACTGGCCATTCCCGCTTCAATCACGGTGTTTTTGCTGGCCGTGCTTCTTTCAGGGGGGCTGTCCGGCACCGTTACCCTGAAAGCCAGTTCCAATGAAGTCCGAGCCGTGGACGCGGTAATCGCGGGCCTGTTTCTGGTTACAATCATTGCCACCATTACTGGCAACGCGTTATTCAGTATTCCTCCGGTGCTGACCTTCCTTTTTGGTCTTTCCATCATGTTCCTGGTGTCCCGCTTCATGAGCGACGACTCGGATCTGGACCCGATTCTCGAATACATCCGGGTTATCGAGTTTGAAACCCTGCTGTTCTTCCTAGGGATCCTGCTTCTGGTGGGTATGCTAAAGGAAATTCATGCTCTGGATTCACTGGTGGCAATCTATGATGTCATGCCGCCGATTTACGCCAACTATCTGATGGGCATTTTCTCCGCGGTCATCGATAACGTGCCTTTAACGGCCGCACTGCTGAAGTCCGGTATCGACATGAGCCCCGGGGAATGGATGGGGCTAACCTATGCCGTTGGCGTCGGCGGTTCGTTGCTGGTAATCGGTTCTGCGGCGGGAATTGTAGCCATGAGCAAAATTGAGGGGCTTACTTTCGCGGCGTACCTGAAGTACGCGTTACACCTTCTGGCCGCGTACACAGTGGGCTATGCCGGGGTCATTCTGCTTGGCTCTGTGATGAACGGCTAAAGTCGAAAGCCTGCGAGGTCCCGCCCCGCAGGCATTGGTTATCTCATCGTCAGAAGTTGACCTGAACGCCCAGGCCGATGCCGTCTACGGTAATATCATCGTCATCGTAGTAACGCATGTATTCGAGGTTGCCTGACAGGTTCTTGGCGAACTTCACATTCAGGCCAGCACCGTACGAGAAATCGGAATCATCGTCTTCCACTGAGCCTGCCTCTGCTTCAATACGAGTGAAACCGAAAACAGCGTAGGGTGTTACCGGGCTCTCGTTCACCACGTTCACCGTGCCGTAACCACCGAAGAAGTTGTCGATTTTAACGTCAACGCCGGCAATCCGATCGTCATCCACACCAAAGCCCGCTCGGGCCTCAACACCGAAATAGTCCGTGGCCATAACGCCGACCTTGCCAGACAAGGTGCCGGTGTCGGCTTCTGCCAGGCCATCGAAATCGGTTTCCATGAAGGTGTAATTCAGGCCGGCGTAGAGCCCGCCAACACCGGATTTATACATATCCTGGGCAGAAGCAAGCCCAGCCAGGGCCAGCCCGGCGAAGGCAGTTGATGCAACAAGAACCTTTCTTGTGGTATTCATAGTCTTTCTCCCTGTTCATACAGGCCTTCACGGCCTGACAGTAAACGTGCATCAGTCCGACGATTCCCGCCATAGGTGCGTTCCGTATTTACCCATTTTTTACGCCGATTTAATTCCGGGTTAATACTTCTGTCCGGGGCCTGTTTCCTTGCGGTTAAGCAAGCCCGCGGGTATGCTGACGCCGTCTTTTTGTCAGCTGGCTTGAGCGTGCCTTGAGAAACCTAGCCCCTGTCGTCTTCATTGTCAGCGTCATGTTTATACTTCTGAGTGTTTTCATGACGTTACCGGTACTGCTGTTGGCTGCCACCCCTTCCGGTGCACCCAATGCCATCGCGTTTGCCGAATCGGCGGCTATTGTTTGCGTGCTTGGTGTTCTGGGGCTGTTGCTGACCTACCGTGAACCCCGCGAACTGAAACCTCGCTATATGTTCGTGCTCACGGTCTCCAGCTGGTTTGTCATTGCCCTTCTCTCTGCCCTTCCCTTTTACCTGAGCGATAACGACATCTCGGCGGCAGATGCGTTTTTTGAAGGCACCTCTGGCATCACCACCACGGGGGCTACCGTGTTCACCGGCCTGGACACGATGGACAAGGATCTGCTGCTCTGGCGCTCGATCCTTCAATGGCTGGGCGGTATCGGGATTATCGGCATGTTCGTTGCCGTACTGCCTTTCCTGCGGGTAGGCGGGATGCGACTGTTCGCAACCGAATCGTCTGAGTGGACAGAAAAGGCGCTGCCACGTATGAAAACCCTCAGCCGGGGCCTGCTGTTGGTGTATCTGGTGTTTTCCGTGGTTGCGGTTGTCACCTACTGGCTGTCCGGTATGTCTCTGTTTGACGCGTTCAACCATGGCCTGACCAGCATCGCCACGGGCGGTTTTTCAACCTCAGATTTGTCTATGGGCAAGTTCAGCGATCTTATCCTGCTGGAAGCCACCTTTTTCATGATCATCGGCAGCCTGCCGTTCTTCCTGTTTGTGCGTGAAATGCACGGCCAGCATGGGGTTCTGTTCCGTGATCAGCAGGTTCGCCTGTTCCTGGGAATACTGTTCGCGGTGCCGGCCATGCTCACGCTCTATCGCTGGTGGGTTTCCCCGGTACCCTTCGACCCGATTCACAATTACGCAGCCACGCTTTTTAACGTGACTTCCGTTGTTACTACCACGGGCTATGCGTCTGAAGACTACTCCGCTTGGGGCCCTCTGGCCTTTGTGGTGTTTTTCTTCCTTATGTTTGTGGGCGGTTGTTCGGGTTCAACGGCCGGCGGCATGAAAATCTTCCGTTTCCAGCTATCACTGATCATTCTCCGGGAGCAATTGATGCGGCTGCTGCACCCGCGGGCTGTTTTTACCCGTAACTACAACGGGCGTGCCGTCAGCGACGAAATCATTTCCTCGATGATTGCCTATACCTTCATCTTCTTGTTGTGTCTGCTGGTGATCACCGTGTTGCTGGCGTCTCTGCAGCTCGACTTTGTCACTGCCCTTTCAGGCGCCCTCACCTCGCTGACCAACGTTGGACCTGGCCTTGGCGATATCATTGGCCCCGCCGGCAACTTCTCGCCCCTGCCTGATGCCGCCAAGTGGATTCTGTCCGTAGGCATGTTGATGGGTCGACTGGAAATTCTCAGTGTGGTGATTGTTCTTTCGCCCGGCTTCTGGCGTGGCTGATCAGCGCAGCCATAGAATGTGAGCGTCTTCCAGTGGCAGGTTCAGCCTTGGCTCGTAACTGCGAATGCGAGGTGTGTAATGTTCACGGGGGCGTGCTGGCACAGAGCAGTAATAACGGTAAGTTTGTTCGGCCTCCGGTAGCGGCCCGGTAAGCTCCATAGTCTGCACCAGGCGTGCACCAAACTCTGAGGCCTCCGCCACCAGTTCAACGGCAACCAGCTCCGGGCTCAGGCCATCCAGATACACATCCAGGTCAACACGCAGTTCTTGTGCTTCCTCCCGGGCGTCCATTGCACCAAACCTCAGGCGAGGCCAGTGTCGGGCTATGGTTTCCTTCACTGAAACAAGTTTGCCGGCCCCTTCCGCGGTGCGCTCAGCGCCCTGGGCTACCATGGGCAGATAGAATTCCGTGACATACTCCCGCACCATGCGGTTGGCTGAGTATTGAGCGGTTAATTCGTTCATGCTTGCTCGGATTCTCGCCAGCCAGTTGGCCGGTAATCCCTGTTCATTGCGCTGGTAGAACTCAGGTACAACCTGATTTTCCAGCAACTGATAGAGTTCTTCGGCATCCGCTTCGTCGTGTTTGTCAGTCTGGCTCAACTCCTCAAAGGTGGCGCCCGGCCGAATGGCCCACCCCAGCTCCGGCTGCCAGGCTTCGGCCCACCAGCCATCGTATTGCGACAGGTTCAAACCACCATTTACCAGCACCTTCATGCCGCTGGTACCGCAGGCTTCCCAGGGATGGCGCGGGCAATTCAGCCACACATCCACGCCCTGAATAAGTTCACTGGCAACGGCCATATCGTAGTCTTCAATGAACACCACGCGCCCTTCCACCTCTGGCAGCCGTGTAAACTGCTTCCAACGCTTGATGATGGCCTTGCCTTCGCTGTCGTGGGGGTGGGCCTTGCCTGCTAATACAATCTGCAGGGGCCGGTCCCGGTTGCTGAGGAGCCGAATCAGTCGTTCCGGATCTGTCAGCAGCAAGTCCGGGCGTTTGTAATCGGTAAAGCGGCGGGCAAAACCCAGGGTCAGGGATTCGGTATCCAGCAGTAAGCCACAGGCCGCTTCCCGGCTGTTGCCGTAGTTGTGTTCACAGTGCTGGCTGTGCAGTCGCGCGCGCAGGTAATAAACCAACCGGTGCCGCTGGTTTCTGCGCATCTGCCACAGATCGTGGTCCCTGGTATCTCGCAGTGGGCACAGGTCCGTCATGGGTTGCCGCCAGCGGTCCTGGCCGCAGGCCGACGTCCATAATTCGTCCGCTTCCGGAGAGTCCCAGCTTGGAGTGTGTACGCCGTTCGTTACGTATTCCGCCGGTACATCGGCGGAAGGCCAGCGCCCGAACCAGGGCTGGAAAATCGATTGAGTAACCTGTTTGTGAATCTGGCTGACACCGTTGAAACGACTACTCATACCCAGTGCGAGGCCAGACATGTTCAGGTCGCTTGTGCCACCATTGGCAACGTTCAGTATCGTTTCCAGGGAGTGGTTGATTTCCTTCAGCCAGGGTTCCAGATACAAACGGGCGAGTTTCGCCGGGAACCGGTCAAAGCCGGCAGCTACCGATGTGTGAGTAGTGAACAGATTGGTAGAGCGGGTTGCCAGCCGGGCCACCTCAAAGCTGGTCTGGTTCTGGCGCTGCCAGTGTACGGCACGCTCAACCAGCGCCAACGCACTGTGGCCTTCGTTGATATGGCACAGAGCAGGTTCGCGCCCCAACAGTTCCAGCAGGCGCCAGCCCCCGATTCCCAGTACCATTTCCTGTTGCAGGCGTTTTTCCGGATCACCGCTGTAGAGTTCACTGGTGATACCCCTGTCTCCGGGCTCATTGCGCGGGTCATTACTGTCAAGCAGCAACAATTCACAGCGCCCCACCTGGCCTTTCCAGGCTCTCAGGCGAACCGCGCGGCCGGGAAATGGCACGCTTACCCTCGCCCATTCTCCGGCGCTGTCCCGTAACGGGGTAACTGGCAGCATGGTAGGGTCGTTATAGGGGTGAAATTCCAGCTGTTCGCCCTCGGCATTCAAGGCCTGGCGGAAATAACCCTGTTGATAGAGCAAACCCACGGCGGTGACAGGTACGCCAAGGTCGCTGGAAGCTTTGAGGAAGTCTCCGGCCAGCACGCCCAGGCCACCGCTGTATAGCGGCAGGGATTCTGACACCCCGTACTCCATGCAGAACCAGGCGACGCCGCCGGCCAGCTGGTTGTTACAATTTTCGGAATACCAGGTCGGGCACTGGTTGAATGCCTCATGGCGGTTCAGCTGCTGCTGGTATTGGGTCAGAAATTCCGGGTCTTCAGCCAGTTGTTGCAGTCGTTCTGCCGAGGCGCTGTTCAACACCAGCCAGGCATTATGCGTTGCCTCCCAGATCTCTTCATCCAGCTGTCGCCACAACTGATCACATCCATGGTGCCAGCTCCACTGCAAATCCAATGCAATGGCCATCAGCCCTGACAGCTGTGCTGGCAGGGCCCTCATGGTATACGCGGCCAGAGTCATGGGGCGTCAGCCGTTAATGCGCGGTATAACCGCCGTCGATAACCAGTTCGCTCCCGGTCATGAATTTGGATTCATCGGATGCGAGGAAGACGATGCCCCAGGCAATGTCGTCTGGCTCGCCCATATGGCCGAGAGGATGCAGTGCGGCGGTCGCCTTTTTGGCTGATTCAAGATCCTGGCCGGTGGTTTTCAAATGGTGCTCAACCATCGGGGTCCAGATAAAGCCGGGGTGAACGGAATTCACCCGTATGTTGTCCGGGGCGTAAATCATCGCATCGGTCTTCGTCATTAGCCGGACGGCACCCTTCGACGCGTGGTAAGGCGGCACGTCTGGTGCACTGACCAAGCCATAAATGGACGACAGGTTGATGATGCTGCCACTACCGGCCTTTTTCATGTGAGGGATGGCGTGTTTGGTGCAGAAAAACACCCCTTTTACGTTAACAGCCTGTACCTTGTCCCATTCTTCTTCGGTCACTTCATGGGTCGGCTTGTTGGCGCCGGAAATACCGGCATTGCTAACCACGACGTTCAGCGATCCGAAGTGTCCCGCCACTCCGTCCAGGGCGGATTTTACCTGCTGTTCATTGGTCACATCGCAATGCCAGTAACCAACCTTATAGCCTTTGTCGCTGAGAGATTTGGCGAGCGCCTCGCCTTCGCTATCCAGGCAATCAAGAATGCCGACTGCGGCGCCCTCTTCTGCCATTCGCTCCACTGTCGCCTTACCAATGCCCAGTGCGCCCCCGGTTACTGCAGCTACCTTTCCTTCGAGTCGTGCCATCCCAGTTTTCCTTTCCAGAGTGAGTGTTTCTTGGAGTTGTTATCAATGCGTGTGTTCGCGAAAACGCCCCGCCAGGAAATCAGTCGAAGCCTGTTCCTGCAAGCAAGCAACCAATTCGGCAATGGTCAGTCCATCGTTGTCGACACCTTCAAAATCCACACCTAGTCCGCTATCGTCAGTGCGCACAACGTGGGCGCTCAGAGTGCAATGGCCTTTTGTGGACCGCTCCGGAAAGCGGAACGCCAGTTCAATCGTCTGGTTCAGCCGCACATCCGAATAATCGGTGGCTATAAACAGTCCACGTCTGGATGCGTCCCGGATCATGCCTGTTGCTACTGGCATGCCGCGTTTGTAGACCAGAATGGGCAACCCGCCTTCTACCCGTTGGCTTAGCCGATGTTCCATGCCGTTTCCTCCTGTCAGCTCGCCGAGTGGATATTGCTACTTTTCCACTTTACACCTGATCAAATAGTGATCATCTTGATTCTGATCAAGAGGGTGACCACTCGGCTATCGACCGTATAAATTCACAATAGTTCGCAGCCCCGGTATGTCGATCCTGGCTCGATAATCCTCGGGCAAGGTCCATATCCAGTTCCCCTGAATCGTGCCGGGCGTGTTGAAGCGCGCCTCTGAGCCCAGGCCCAGAAGATCCTGTATTGGCACGATCACCAGTCGTGATACCGACCCCATGGCAGCCTGTATCACAGGCCATGGCAGATCCGGGCTGTTAATCCTCAGGTACCGGTTAACATGCTCCCTCGTTCGTTCATCCAGACTCTGATACCAGCCCAGCGTGGTGTCGTTGTCGTGGGTGCCGGTATAGACCAGATCCCATTCCTTGTGGTTATGCAAAAGATGGGGGTTGGTGGCGCTGCCATCAAAACCGAACTGCATCACCGTCATACCCGGCAGCCGGAAGCGGTGTCGGAGGGCCTCCACATCCTCTCCAATAATGCCCAGGTTTTCGGCAACCAGCGGCAAACGGGGCAAGGCCCGGAAGCAGGTTTCCAGGAAATCATCAGCCGGGCCCGGTACCCAGTAGCCGTGGGCCGGGCGCGGGTTGTCCGCCGGAATCTCCCAATACGCCTGCAGCCCCCGGAAATGATCAATTCTCAGCAAATCAAACCGTTCCTGCTGGCTTGCCAAGCGCTGCACCCACCAACGGTATCCATCCTCCGCCATTCGCTGCCAGTCGAATAGTGGGTTCCCCCAGTGCTGACCCTCCGGCGAGAAATAATCCGGTGGCACTCCGGCAATCACCCTTGGCTTGCCCTCACTATCCAGCTTGTAGAGATGGGGCGCCGCCCAGACATCGGCGCTGTCGTGGGCCACAAAAATGGGAATGTCGCCAAACAGCCAGATTCCCCGCTCGGCCGCATAATGGCGCAATGCTGTCCATTGTTCGAAAAACAGGTACTGCTCCAGGCATACCCGTTCCAGTGTACTTTGGTGGGATTCTCTCAGGGCTTCCAGGGCGGTCGGCTTGTGATCCCGCAGGTCGTCGGGCCAGTCCAGCCAGTTCACGCCTGGAAACGCCTCTCTGGCAGTCATGAACAGGGCGAAATCATCCAGCCATTGATGGTGTTGCAGAAAATCCTGATAGGCCTGTGGATTGAAGATTTCAGACTCACGATAACGGCCGGCATGGAATCGCTGGCTGGCATGTTCCAGGGCCTCGGTACGGGTGAACGTAGCGAGCTCCTGACTATCAAGCAGCCCGGGCGCCACCAGTTCCGCCAGATCGATCAGTACCGGACTGCCCGCATGGGCCGAGAGCGACTGATACGGTGACAGGTCTGCATGGGTGGGGCCCAACGGCAGGGTTTGCCACACAGTGATGCCCGCCTCAGCAAGTAAATCAACGAACTGCCTGGCGGCGGCGCCGAGCTTGCCAGAAGTACCGGGTAATGCGGTGGGGTGCAGCAATACACCGGCACGGCGCCGTGCTAAAACCGGATTAGGTGGCATATCCACAGTCATGAACCGGCCTCATGTCCCGGCCGCATGGCACCGCCCTTGGCGGGCTCCCCACCACCCTGGCTCAGGGGCTGGAACAGGCTGGACGGCGCCGTGTAGCCAATACGTTCATACAGATTGGCCAGGTGCCGCCGATACAGCTGCTCAAAATCCCGAACCACAGACGCCGGGTTGTAATCGCCAAACCACCAGAACCAGTCCGAGCCTTCACACAAACCGAGTTGGTGTGTGGCCGCCGTTTTCTGGTCGGTGCTGAGGGAGCCATTATCCATTGCCCGGTCAAAATGCTGCTTGGCCTCACACAGCAAATCCCAGGCGCGGTTTTTGTCGAGGTCGCCAATCCAGGTGGAAAACGTTCCATAAATCCAGCTTCCGGCCACCAGTTCCGGGAGTTGCACTGGCTCTGTGTAATGCTCGTCCTGAAGCGTCGAATAAGTGGTCAGCCGAAGTTTCGGGTGTTTCTCGAGTACCCGGTAAAGCTCATCGAGAAAATGGAAGCCGTTCTCCGGGTAGTACTCCCAGGCGTTCTCGCCGTCCAGAATCACCGAGATCACGGGTTTCTTGCCTTCTCTGGCAATGTTTTCCATGTGGTGTACCAGGTCGCCCACCGCATCCCTGGCGTGCCAGTCGGCATAGGTGAAGCCGATCAGATCCGACAAACCATCGTCCCGGAAAAAGGCTGTTACATTGCTATCGTTAAATCGGTAAGGCTGATGGATGCCGGCGCCATCCGGCAAGGTCTTGTTCGCCCTGGCTTTATTGATGCTGTTGTTAATGACGGAATCGCCGGAAGCAGTCCAGCCAAAGCCCTGCTCGCCAAGCAACACCAGTGTGGCCTGGCTCAACCCGCCTTCAGAGGCCCAGCAACCCGCCGGTTCGGTGCCAAAAAATCGCTTGAAAGAGCGCCTGCCCTCGGCCAGATGCCACATGGCCCGCTCTTTCCCGCCAGGATAGTGGCTATGCTCCGGAAGCGCGATGTCTGGCATCGCCTCTCTGGCAGAGCCGAAATCCAGCAACAAGGGCACGATGGGATGGGCCCAGGGGCTCATGGCCAGCTCCACCTGCCCGGTATGCGCGAGGTGCCGATAGCGCGGGCCAATGCTGGCCATCAATTCTGCGATCACGTCCAGCAATGCCTTGCGATCGTCCAGTGTGTACTGATGGGCCTTCTCCTGAAGGCTTTGCACTACACCATGTTTGCGTCGCACGGTTTCCGCCATCCAGCCCAGGTGATACCACACTAGCAGATCCGCCAGGTACTGGGTGGACAGATAACGCTGAATGTCTGGCCGGGTTCGGTAAAGATCGGCCACTTCCGCCAACCGGGCATAGGCGGGAAAACGTTTGATAATGCGTTCGGCATTGGCTCTCAGGCACTTTTCCATCAAATCCAGGAATGCCGGTGAGCCGGGTTCCGGCAGTGCCGGATTAACCAGAGCCGCAAGCAGAGGATCGCCGATGGTTTGCCCACCATGACGCCATCGCTCAATGTGGTAAAGATAGGTCTCAATCTGCTCCAGTAGCACCGGCGCGAAGTTCACCACCGCCCTGGCATCCGGGTGGGCTTCCAGGTGCGCGGCCATGTCCACGTAATCCTTGATACAGTGAAGGTAGACCCAGGGGAACAGAAACTGCCCGTTGCTGTGATCCTGATAATCCGGCTGGTGCATGTGCCAGCACAGCACTACCGGTGTGCGGTTGTCAGAGGCCATGGGGATAATCCTGCCCGAGCATCTCGGGAGTGATCAGCACAACACCTTTCGGTGAAACGTGGAAGCGCTTCTCGTCTGCGTCCCGGTCAAAGCCAACCCGGGTGCCTTCCGGAATTCGGCAGCCGCGATCAATCACCGCTTTGCGAATGTGGCAATCACGCCCAATGTCCACATCCGGGAAGATCACCGAGTCCTCCACTTCACTGAAAGAATGTACCCGAACCTGGGAAAACAACAGCGAGTGGCGAACGTGAGCGCCAGAAACGATGCAGCCGCCGGCCACCATGGAATCAACGGCCGTGCCACGGCGGTTGTCATCGTCAAACACGAACTTGGCCGGGGGCAACTGTTCCTGATAGGTCCAGATCGGCCAGTCTGAATCGTACAGATTCAGTTCAGGGCTGATGCCGATCAGCTCCAGATTGGCCTGCCACAGAGAGTCGATGGTTCCGACATCGCGCCAGTAAGCTACTTTATTGTTGATCGGATCCCGGAACGGGAAAGCGGCAACCCGAAGACGCTTGATCACCGAGGGAATAATATCCTTACCAAAATCATGAGAGGAATTGCCGTCCATCTTGTGATCCCGCAACAGCTCATCAAACAGAACCGCTGTGCTGAACACGTAAATTCCCATCGACACCAGCGCTGTCCCCGGTTTACCCGGCATGGCCTTGGGGTGGGCCGGCTTTTCCTCGAATTCGGTAATGCGTAAATCTTCATCCACAGACATCACCCCGAACGCCGAAGCTTCTTCAATGGGCACCTCAATACAGCCCACGGTGATATCCGCCTCCTGCTCCACATGGGCGGCCAGCATGGTGCCGTAATCCATTTTGTAGACATGGTCACCGGCCAGAATCAGCACGTACTCCGGCTGGTGGCTGCGAATAATGTCCAGGTTTTGCAGCACAGCGTCCGCTGTGCCCTCGTACCAGGAGGTTTCAATGCGCTGCTGGGCGGGTAGCAGTTCCACAAATTCATCCAGCTCGCCCCGCAGGAATCCCCAGCCCCGTTGAATGTGGCGGATCAGCGAATGGGATTTGTACTGGGTGATCACCCCCACCTGGCCAATGCCGGAGTTGATGCAGTTGGACAGCGGGAAATCGATGATCCTGAATTTTCCCCCGAAGGGAACGGCGGGCTTTGCCCGCCATTTAGTGAGATCGTGAAGCCGGGAACCCCTGCCACCGGCCAGCACCAGGGCCAGGGTTTGACGTGTAAGACGACTGACGAAACGCTTGGCGGTTTGCATAGCAGCTTCCCTGTTTAAACCGGATACGCGCCGACACAAATTTGACGTTTGTTCTTTCAGAAAAACACTATCATTGAATTATGACGTACAATTGTCTTAGGTCATATTTTGTACAAACGCAAAAACGATTGATGGTCTAACCTCTGGTTTCCACTTTTGTTCAGGAATCTGTGGTCTATGGAAAGCCCCGCCCTGAGTGAGTTCGACCTGCACCTGTTTGCTGAAGGCAGGCATTGGCACATTTACAACGTGCTGGGTGCCCATCTTGTAAATCACCGAGGAACCGAAGGTGCCCGTTTTGCCGTGTGGGCGCCCAATGCCCGGGCAGTAAGCGTGATCGGCGACTTCAACAACTGGGACAGCAGCCGCCATGCCATGGCGGTTAACAACGGGTATGGTGTCTGGTCCCTATTCATTCCGGGGGTAAAAGCTGGCCATCTATACAAATTTGCCATCACAACCCGAAACGGCCACCACATCACCAAAACCGATCCCTATGGGCAGGCTTTTGAGCACCGGCCTTCCAATGCCGCAGTGGTTACCGAGCGGGGACACTACGCCTGGGGCGACGGCGATTGGCTGGAGCGCAGAAATCGGTTCGACTGGCAGCAGAGCCCGATTTCTGTCTATGAGGTGCATCCGGGCTCCTGGCGACATCACGGTTCCGGGCGCTGGCTGACCTATCGGGAACTGGCCGATCAGTTGGTGCCCTATGTGCTGGAAACCGGCTTTACACATATCGAGCTACTCCCGATTACCGAACACCCGCTGGATGAATCCTGGGGCTATCAGACCACCGGCTATTACGCCCCCACCAGTCGTTATGGCAGCCCGGATGATCTTCGATATCTGGTCGACCTGTGTCATCAGAACAACATCGGCGTGATTCTCGATTGGGTGCCGGGGCATTTCCCCGACGACGACTTCGCCCTCGCCGAATTTGATGGGACGGCACTCTATGAACATGAAGATCCCCGCCGCGGGCGGCACCAGGATTGGGGCACACTCATCTACAACTACGGTCGCCACGAAGTCCGGAACTTTCTCATAGGCAGTGCGCTTTTCTGGCTGGATACCTTTCACATGGACGGACTACGGGTGGATGCCGTCGCCTCCATGCTGTACCTGAACTACTCCCGCAATGAGGGTGAATGGCTGCCGAACGAACATGGCGGCCATGAGAATCTGGAGGCGATCCGTTTCCTCCAGGATCTGAACCGGGTATGCCAGAGCCGGTTTCCCGGTGTACTGATGATGGCGGAAGAGTCCACGTCCTGGCCCAGGGTGACCCGACCTCCGGAAATTGGCGGTCTCGGCTTCAACCTGAAATGGAACATGGGATGGATGCACGACACCCTGCATTACCTGCAGCAGGACCCGGTGTATCGCCAGTATCACCACGACAAGCTCACCTTTGGATTGCTCTACGCTTTTTCGGAAAATTTCGTGCTGCCGCTATCCCACGACGAAGTCGTACACGGCAAATCCAGCCTGATTCAGAAAATGCCGGGAGACGACTGGCAGCAGAGGGCCTCGCTGCGCCTGCTGTTCAGCTACATGTTCGCCTACCCCGGCGCGAAACTGCTGTTCATGGGGGGTGAATTCGGCCAGCGCCAGGAGTGGAGCGAACGCCGTGAGCTGGACTGGTATCTATTGCAATACCCGGAGCACCAGGGGCTGCGAAAACTGATCCAGGACCTTAACGGCCTCTATCGGCTATACCCGGCCCTGCATCGAAAAAGCTTTACCGGTGAAGGATTCGAGTGGATTGACTGCCACGATTCCACCCAATCCGTAATCAGCTTTCTACGGAGTGCCGGCTCACCGGAGCATGGGCCGCTGGTGGTTGTTGCCAACTTTACACCCGTGCCCAGGCATCATTACCGTATTGGCCTGCCTGCCGGAGGCAACTGGCAGGAAGTATTTAATTCAGACTCCACCTGGTATGGCGGCAGCAACCTCGGTAACCCCCTGCCCTTGCAAGCTGAGCCCACACCCTGGATGGCTCGGCCGTGCTCCGTGGAGTTAACACTCCCGCCCCTGGGCCTGGTTATGCTGAGGCCCGCGCCATGACCCGGGTACTGTTTGCTACCAGTGAAGTTTTTCCTCTCGTGAAAACCGGGGGGCTGGCGGATGTTTCTGCCAGCCTTCCTGAAGCACTCTGCCGTCTGGGCTACGACTGTCAGGTGCTGCTGCCCGGCTATCCTGCTGCACTGAAGGCAGCGCGAGAGGGTGGCGCCCGCAGGAAAACCCGGTTCCGGTATGGTCAGTATGATGTCTCCCTGTGGCAAACCCGTCTGCCGGGTACTGCGGTAACTCTGTGGTTGGTGGATTGCCCGGCTCTTTTCGATCGTGCTGGCGACAGCCCCTATCAGAATGAAAATGGCGAAGACTGGTGGGACAATGCTCACCGGTTTCACTTGTTCGGGCGAATTGGAGCTATGTTGGCACTTGGGCAACTGGGCCTGGCGTGGCGCCCGGACATCGTTCACTGCAACGACTGGCAATCCGCACTGATTCCGGTGTTTCTGGCGGACAGTCAGGATGCCCCGAAAACCGTGTTCACCATCCACAATCTTGCTTACCAGGGGCTGTTTTCCCACGAGACCTTTCGGGCCCTGGGCCTGCCCGATTCCCTGTGGCGCTACGAGTTCCTGGAATTTCACGGCCAGCTTTCCTTTATCAAAGGCGGACTGGTGTTTAGCGATGCCATCACCACTGTGAGCCCAAGCTACGCCGATGAAATCCAGACACCCTGGTTCGGTAATGGTCTGGACGGCTTGTTGCGCCACAAGTCCGCCAGGCTAAAGGGCATTCTCAATGGCATTGATACCCGCCAATGGAACCCGGAAGACGACCCGCACCTGGAGTTTCACTACGGCGCGGACTACCCCGCCAACAAATCTCAATGCCAGGCAAGGCTGCAGCAGGAACTCGGGCTGGAGGTTTGCGGGGCTCCATTGCTGGGGTTCGTCGGGCGCCTGGTGGAACAGAAAGGGCTGGACTGGCTGCTCGGGGTCATCAAGCCATTACTGGAACGAGGATGTCAGTTTGCCCTGCTCGGCTCCGGCGAACACCACTACCAGGAAAGCCTGAAAGCCATGGTTCGTGAATGGCCCGGGCAATGTTCACTCACGCTCGGTTACAACGAAGGCCTGGCACACCGGATAACCGCCGGGGCCGATATTTTCCTGATGCCTTCCCGGTTTGAACCCTGCGGCCTGAACCAGATGTACAGCCTGAGATACGGCACCGTACCTGTGGTGCACGGCGTCGGCGGCCTTAACGATACGGTGTTTGACCCCAATGAGGAAACACCGGAACAAGCCAATGGATTTGTGTTTCGTGAGGCGACGCCAGATGCATTACATGCCGCCATTACCCGTGCGCTGGAAGCGCGGGAGGACCGGAAAACCTGGCGCAAACTGCAGGAAAACGGCATGAAAGGCGACTATTCCTGGAAGAACCGGGCCGGCGAATACGCGGCCCTGTATCGGAACCTCATTGCCGGCAACGACCGGATACATGAAGACTGACACGGTGCCCCTGGCCCAAGGAGGTCATCACCATGCACACCGCAACTGAATTCCGGCTGGAAGCACGCCCCAGACTACCAGAAGCATTGGAGCGACTTGATACGCTTGCCAATGACCTGTTCTACAGCTGGGATCATGGCGTCCGCAGCCTGTTCGCGCGGATTGATCTCCGTCTCTGGCAAAAAGTGGAGCACAACCCGAAACTGTTCCTGCGACGGGTGGCCCAGGCCCGGCTCGATCAGGCATCGGAAGACCGCGCCTTTCTCGCCGAATACCGGCGAGTATTGTCCGCTTACGACGCTTATCTTGAATCCCAACCCGGCACCGAAGTGCTGGAGGCACTGAATCCTGAAGATAGCCTTGTGGCCTACTTTTGCGCCGAGTTCGGGTTTCACGAGAGTTTCCCGATCTACTCCGGAGGCCTTGGCATACTGGCTGGTGACCATTGCAAGGCGGCCAGTGACCTGGGGCTGCCCTTTGTCGCCGTTGGGCTACTGTATCAGCAGGGCTATTTCATTCAGACCATTGATGCCCAGGGGCACCAGATTGCCCGTTATCAGTGCCATTCCAGCGATGAACTGCCAATCACGCCGGTAGAGGTAGATGGCAAGGCACTGACCGTCTCTGTGCCCTTCCCGGGGCGCGAAGTGCATGCACGGGTTTGGCTGGCCCGGGTCGGGCATATCTCGCTCTACTTGCTGGATGCCAACACCGGTGAAAACAACAATGAGGACCGAGAGCTGACACTCCAGCTTTATGGCGGCGACTCCGCCACCCGCATCAGCCAGGAAATGTTGCTTGGCATTGGTGGCACGCGGGTTCTGGCCGCCCTGGGTGTTCAGCCTACGGTGTGGCATATCAACGAGGGCCACGCAGCCTTCCAGATACTGGAACGGTGCCGTATGGCCATGACCGAAGGGCTGTCTTTTGGTGCCGCCCTCGAGTCGGTAGCCGGATGCACCTTGTTTACCACCCATACTCCGGTGCCGGCGGGCCATGATATCTTCCCCCGCGACCTGGTGGAGCACTTCCTGTCGCCTTTCCTGGACCACTCCGGGCTGGAATTCGATGCCGTTTTCGGGCTGGGCAGCAAAAACGGTGATCAAAGCTTCAACATGACGAGTCTCGGCCTTCGGGGCTCCCGGTTTCATAACGGCGTAAGCCGGATTCATGGCGGTGTAGCCGCTCGGATGGAAGGCGATATCTGGCCACAGATACCGGCGGCCGAGAACCCTCTTGGCTACATTACCAATGGTGTTCATGTACCAACTTTCCTGGCGCCGGAATGGGCAAGTCTGTTCGATATCCAGGCGCCAACCTGGAAAAGTGAACTGAGAAACCCGACATTCTGGCAGTTCATCGACAAGATCCCGGACTACCATTACTGGAGCGTTCACAAGGCCCTGAAACAGCAGATGGCCGAGTTCATCGTGCGGCGCCTGAAACGCCAGCACAAGCGCAATGGCACGGGCCATTCAGTGACTGAGCGGATGGCCCGCAAGCTGGTATCGCCGGAAAATGACGCGCTGGTGGTCGGCTTCGCCCGCCGCTTTGCTACCTACAAGCGAGCTACGCTGATCTTCTCCGATCTGCCCCGCCTGGAACGGCTGCTCACCAATCCGGAGCAACCGGTTGTGCTGGTATTTGCCGGCAAGGCCCATCCCCAGGACAAACCCGGGCAACAGCTGATCAAGGTCATACACGACCTCTCCATGCAGTCCAACCTGATGGGGCACATTATTCTGTTGGAGGATTATGATCAGGCCATGGCGCGCCGGCTGCTGAGCGGAGTTGATGTCTGGCTGAATACCCCGGAATACCCCAAGGAAGCCAGCGGCACCTCTGGTGAGAAAGCAGCCGTTAATGGTGCCCTGAACCTGAGCGTGCTGGACGGCTGGTGGGGTGAAGGCTACGACGAAACCAATGGCTGGGCGATTACGCCGCGCGACACCGAACTGGATGTAGAATTTCGCAACCGCGAGGAAGCCCGGGACCTGTTGGACCTGCTGGAGCGGGAAGTGATTCCGCTCTATTACAACCGAGCCTCACAGGGCTACTCCCAGGGCTGGGTAAGCCGTTCCAAAGCGTCCATGAAAACCATTACGCCCCGGTTCAATGCCCAGCGTATGGTGATGGACTATGTTCGCAACTATTATCAGCCAGCCACCCGGCAGGGCGCGCGGTTGAGAGACAACAATGCCGCACTGGCGCAGGAGCTGGCAGAGTGGAAAGCCCGGGTGCACGAGGCCTGGAACGGCGTGTCCATCCATGTGGACGGCTGCGTGTCAGATCGCTGTCACTGGGATGAATCCGTGGAGCTGAAAGTATCGGTGGCGCTGAATGGTCTGGCGCCCGATGATGTACGGGTGGAATGCCTGGTCGAGCCTGAGTGCACCGGCACTCACACTGGCCCCGGGCCCGACGCATTTGTGCTGGAAGCCAGCGGAGAGAAAGACGGTAAGACCCTGTTCAAAACCCGGATCCAGCCACCCTACCCGGGGTTACAAACACTGCGATTGCGCATCTACCCGCACCACAAGGCGCTAACCCACCCGCTGGAGATGGGGGCCATGCTCTGGGCATGACACCTAGTCGGTAGTCGGGTTCAGCGGTTGCTCGTTGTTATTCGCGGCCAGTGCATTGACCACCGGATTGGCATACATATCCAGCAAATAAGGGCGGATCGCCGGGTCGCAGGCTTCCAGCCGGCGTTCCATTTCTGCTGTGGCGGCTTCCATGTCGGCCGGAGACCAGGTCTCGGCGGTCACCACGCTCTCGCTGACACTGCCCGGGGTTTCATGGGTATCCGGGTGAACCCCCCGCATCTGGTACGCCACCAGATTGGAGGCGTGCAGGTGGTAATTGGCGTGCATTTCATGGTCAATGCGAGCGGCCAGTGTTTTCGGGTTGTCGGGTGAATCGGCAATCGGGGCGCCGAAATGCACATGAACGTGGCCTTTGTAACCGGTCAGGCCTTTGACAATCTGGTCCGTGTCTTCGCCTTCGGTCTTCTGGTAGGCGCCGGTCCGGGCCCGCACTTCCAGTTCTCTGGCTTTGTCGGCATCGCAGGGGTCGTACTCGTAGGCAATGGATACCGGCACAATGTGAAGGCGATTCATGGCCTCATCGAACGCCAGGCCAGATTTTTTCCGGCTCATGTAGAACATCTTGATGATGGCCGGGTCCGTGGCATCAATGCCGTCTTTCGCGCGGCCTTCGCGCTGGGCAATCCAGATGCTGTGGTTGGTATCGATGCTGTGATTGATGAAACCGGATAGCGTGAGATAGGCATCACGCATTTCCCTTGGGCTGGTCATGTTACGGCGCACCACAAAACTCTTGTTCAGCCGCATCATTTCCGCAAACACCCGATTGGAGAGCAGGTTGTCGCCGATCGCAATCCGGGTTGTGTGGAAACCGTTCTGAAACAACAGGTAGTTGACCACCATCGGGTCAAAAACAATGTCCCGGTGATTGGAAATAAACAGATGGGCGCTGTTCTTGCTGAGATTTTCCAGGCCGCTGTGGGTGACACGGGTGGTGGTATTCTCCACCAGTTCCCCGACGTATTGCGACACGCCGGCCTGCATATCATCCACCCGGGTGTAATGCCCGAAATGGCCGACCAGCCAGCGGCGAATGAACATCCTCAGAACGCCCGGCGCCCATTTTGCGAGGGTTGGCGACTTGAATCGCCCTACCATATCCAGGAATTCCCGGTCGTTAACCAACCTCTGGACGGTTGGCGCGGTTTCTTCATCCGAATAGGGACGGATTGCGTCAAATTCCTGCATGCAAGCCCTGTTGTTGTTCGCAGCGTTGATCACAGTGTACGAAAGGGGCGCTATTGTATCCTTTCTCTTGCCGGTTTGCCTCCACCCGAATGGCCAGTTGACCAAACAACCGGAAGGATCTGGTAGAATCGCGCTGCTCAATCACTCCGCTACGGGCCGACCACTGAATGTACATGGACCAGGACTTCGACCAACTCGCCACTGAACCACCCACCGCTGCGGGCCGCAACCCGGAGCAGGTTCTGCACGAGGTCTTTGGCTACGAGAGTTTCCGGCCCCTGCAAGGGGATATTGTCCGGGAAGTGGTCAACGGCGGTGATGCCCTTGTGTTAATGCCCACCGGAGGTGGCAAATCACTGTGTTACCAGGTGCCCGCTCTGGTTCGGCCCGGCACTGCCATTGTTATCTCACCGCTGATCGCTCTTATGCAGGATCAGGTTGCAGCGCTGCGGGAACTTGGAGTGAAAGCGGCGTTTCTGAATTCCACCATGGATTTCGAACAGGCCCGTGCCACCGAATACGCCTTGGCGACCGGGGAGCTGGACCTGCTCTATTGCGCGCCGGAACGGCTGATCCAGCCGCGAACGATTGAACTGCTGCATAACGCATCCCTGTCGCTGTTTGCCATCGACGAGGCGCACTGCGTTTCCCAATGGGGGCATGATTTCCGGTCGGACTACCTTCAGCTCAGCATGTTGGCTCAGGAATTTCCCGGTATCCCCCGTATCGCGCTGACGGCGACCGCCGACGAGCGTACCCGAAAAGAGATTGCGGAAAGGCTGTCGCTGACTAACGCCCGGCATTTCATCAGTGGCTTCGACCGCCCCAATATTCAGTATCGGATTACGCCAAAGACAAATGCAAACAAGCAGTTGCTGGATTTTATTAAAGCGGAACATGAAGGCGACTGCGGTATTGTCTATTGCCTGTCCCGAAACAAGGTAGATGCCACCGCCCAATTACTGAGCAGCAAGGGCTATACCGCGCTGCCCTACCATGCCGGCCTGAGCGCTGAAGACCGGGCCCGCAACCAGGAACGGTTTCTTCGGGAAGACGGCGTTATTGTGGTGGCAACCATTGCCTTTGGCATGGGCATCGATAAACCCGATGTGCGTTTTGTTGCCCATCTGGACCTCCCCAAAAGCCTCGAAGCCTACTACCAGGAAACCGGGCGGGCCGGCCGGGATGGCAAACCTTCCACGGCCTGGATGGTGTATGGGCTGCAGGATGTGATCAAACTCCGGCAGATGCTGGAAGCCTCTCAGGGCAATGATCAGTTCAAGCGCGTTGAGCGACAAAAGCTGGATGCCATGCTTGGGCTGTGCGAGGTCACCCAGTGCCGGCGCCAGGTGTTGTTGCACTATTTCGGCGACAACCTGGAGACTCCCTGCGGAAACTGCGATACCTGCCTGAACCCACCGGAAACCTGGGATGGCACGGTGGCGGTGCAGAAGGCCCTGTCCTGCGTCTACCGCACCGGCCAGCGTTTTGGCGTTAACTATGTCATTGATGTGCTTCGCGGCTCAGAGAATGAGCGAATCCTGCAATCCGGCCATCAGGCGATCACCACCTATGGCATCGGTCAGGAACTGTCAGCAAACGAATGGAAATCGGTATTCCGGCAACTGGTGGCGAACGGCTACCTGCGGGCCGATCCAGAGGGCTATGGCGCACTTCAGCTAACCGAGCGCTGCCGGCCGCTACTCAAGGGTGAACAGGCGATTGAGCTTCGGAAAGACCCGGTTGCTCGCAAAGCCGCTGGCGGTAAATCATCAACCAGCCGCCGTAGCGGCCAGAATGTGCGGGATCAGATTACCGACCACGCCGGATGGGATGCGTTGCGGGCCTGCCGCAAAGAGCTGGCGGACAAACAGGGCGTGCCGCCCTACGTAATCTTCCACGACACCACCCTGTTCGACATGCTTGAACGCCGCCCTTCCACCCTGGAGGAGCTCGCCGAGGTCAGCGGCGTGGGCGCCGCCAAGCTGGAAAAGTATGGCGACGTCTTCCTTCAGGCGCTACGCTCTATCAATCCTGAGGCTTGAACCCCTTCTTGCGCACCCGGTAATGGGCAATGGAGGTGGCAACGTGGTTGCCTTCTTCATCTCTCAGAATGCCTTCCAGAGTGAATTTCGCCCTACCGGTGGCGTCTGCATCGGCGAGGATGGCAGCCACCGCCTCAGGTGGCAGTTCAAATTCCACGGTCACATCAGAATTGGCCGGCTGCAGAAACTCCAGAGTCATTTCCTTCAGGATGGGCGTGTAGGCAGGGCCAAGGTCGAACAGGGTTAACACTCCACCGGGAATCTCCGCCACCAGGAAATAGGCGCCGGCATACAGGCTGCCAAAGTGGTTTTTGTTGCCCTTCAGGCGTACTCGGGCTTTGACGTAGCCGGGGCGAAGCTCCTCAACACTGAAGTGATTACGGGGCGCAAACGGTATCGCCATACCAATAATTCGGTTCACCGCCGCATAACTGCCGGTCTTTTTGAGCCATTCCAGTGGTTGTAGCAGAGTCGCCTTGGGGTCGCTGGAGCTTACCCATTGGCCAGCGGTGCCAATCAGAGAATCAATAAGAGCCATAAAGCCATATCCTGAAGTGCTGCAGAAAACGCGATCTTTACAGCCAGATAAGGCTACTTCAAGAATCTTTTACAGTTTTTTTGAAACCTGTACGTTTCGATTAACGCTTTCTGATCTAAGCTGTAGCCAATGTCTGTAACGTTACCGTTGCTTGCAGCCGGATAACAGGGAAAGGGCACGCAGTTGTACACATTTAATAAAATGGTAACGCGCTTCTGGCCAGCTCTGGCTCTGGCGGCGTGCTTTCAGGTTCAGCCAGCGGCTGCGTCAGAACCCGAAACGGTTCTCACCCGGGACTACATACTCTGGTATCGCAACTACGATAACCCGGCCATTCGTAACCTGGTTGAACTCGCCCTGCACAAAACCTCAGAGTACGGTGAGTTCCAGATCATCCGCAGTGAAGAAATAAGCCAGGGGCGCGCCCTTCGGGAATTGGCCAACCCTCAGAGCCGGATTCTCGACATTGCTAACGTGGCGACGTCGGAGGAACGGGAGACGTTTCTCAACGCCATTCCGGTGCCTGTGGACGGCGGATTGCTCGGGTTCAGAGTATGCCTGGTGTTGCCGGAACAGCTCAGCCTGTTTGAGGGGGTGTCCAGCCTGGACGACCTGCGCAAGCGAGATATCCGTATTGGCCAGGGCGCACACTGGCCAGACACGCCTATTCTCGAAGCTAACGGCATTACCGTGATCACCCATACCCGCTATGAAATACTCTTTGGTATGCTTCGCAATAAACGCTTCGACTGTTACGCCCGCGGTGTGAGCGAAGTTCTGTTCGACCTCGAGCATAACAAAGCCGACGACCTCGTAATCGAACCAAACATCCTGCTGGCCTACACCATGCCATCCTACCTTTTTGTGGCCCCGGACGATCACGAAACCGCGCAACGCCTGCAACTGGGTCTGGAGCGAGCGATCTTGGACGGCAGCTTCGCGGTGTATCTGAAAAACTGGTTTGGCAGAGCGGTATCATCACTGGGCCTTGATCGGCGTACAGTAATCACGTTGGAGAATCCGTATCTTAGTGAAGAATCCAGATATGTCGGGCGTCGAACCCTGGAAAACCTGGAGCGCCGCGTTGAGCTACTGAGTGTCGGAGACTAGCGGGCCATCCCTGGCCGCCACGAATTACACCCGGAAACGGGTTACCTTGTCATTCAGCACACTGCCGATAGTCTCGATGTGGCCACTGTAAACATCGTTCTCGCTGGCCGCCTTGGCCGCTTCCTGGCCCTGGTCAGCAATGCGGGTGATGGACGCATTCAACTCTTCGGTCACCGATGTCTGCTCCTCGGAGGCCGTGGCGATCTGTGAGGTCATCTGACTGATGGCGGTAATCGCCTCTACAATCCGGTTCAGAGACTCCATCGCATCCTGCGCTTTTTCCATACTCACGTTGGATACCGCCGTAGAGGCTTTCATAACGTCTACCGCATCGTTGGCACCTTTCTGCAGCCGCTCGATCATGTTGTTGATTTCTTCGGTGGAAGACTGGGTACGCTGAGCGAGATTCCGAACCTCATCGGCCACCACCGCAAATCCGCGTCCCGCATCCCCTGCCCGCGCCGCCTCAATGGCCGCGTTCAGTGCCAGCAGGTTGGTCTGCTCGGCAATACCCTGAATCACTTCCAGTACGGTCGTAATCGACGAAACATCCTTGCCAAGGGTGTCGATCACCTCAGCGGCAGCGTTAATCTCACCGACGAGCTTCTGCACCGCATCCCGGGACGAAGTGACAGTCTCCAGGGAACCGCGACTTTCCTGGTCCGCATTCTCGGCGGCTTCCGCGGTTTGCTGGGCATTCTGGGCAATCTCACCAGCCGCCGCCGACATTTCGTTGATTGCCGTGGCGATCATATCGATCTCGTGCTGCTGGTTTTCAACGCTGGAACGGCTGTCGCTGGAGGTCTGCCGGAGTGATTTTACGTTTTCCTCCAGCTCGTCACTGCCCTCTTTCACTTCTTTCACAACCTGCTGGATATTCTCAACAAAGCTGTTGAAGCTGCGCGCCAATTGACCAAACTCATCAGAGGCTGAGTCATCGAGACGCTTGGTAAGGTCTGCATCTCCAGAGGCAATTCGTGACATGGCGCCATTCAGTCTGCGAACCGGCGCAAGCAGGAAACGGATCGCAAAGTAGAGCACGATCAACGCAACAATCAGCCCAACCCCGGCGATGACCAGGCCCATGGTCCGAGCCTCGACAATGGGCGCGCTGATCAGGTTCTCATTCACGAACGTGGCAAGGTACCAGTCCACGGCCCGGGCTTCGCTGATGGGATGGAAACTGACGCTCCACTCGGCACCATCGCTCTCAAAACCTTGCAGGGAACCGTCCAGAACCGGCTGCTGGCCGATCATACCGCTGATGTTCTTGCCAACAATCTCGCTGTTGGGATGAAACAGAACCGTGCCGGCATTGTTGATTAATGCCGCATAGCCTGTATCGGCCAACGTAATGGTCGACAACATCCGGTCGATCGTGTTCAGGCTGATATCCATGCCGGCCACGCCAACATAGTTCCCCCGCCTGATAGGCGCCATTGCGGAGATAATGGTCTCATCTGAGGTGGCATCCAGATACGGATCGGTAAAAGATGCCTGCCCCAAACGCTGGGCTTTCTGGTACCAGGGGCGAACCCGGGGATCATAATCGGCTGGAAGCGTGGCCTCCACCTCGGCACTTCGCATCAGCATGCGACCATCTTCGGTGCCAGCATACACATCCTTGATGTTACCGCCTTCCGTCATCGCCTCCATGAGAACGCGGGCATTATCGTCGTTGCCGGTACGTTCCAGTGCCTTCGCCGTCGCTTCCGCCATATCCAGGCGGGTATTGAGCCAATCGGCAATACTCGACGTACTCTGCGCCACCGCATCGCTCATCAACGCGTTGACGTAGCGGTCTGTCGTCGAGCGAAGCCGAATATCGTTGGATATTGTCAGGGCGCCCATAATCAGCACGATCAGGGACCCAATTGCTATGAGCAATTTCTGAGCAAATGATAGGTTCAAGCTGACGGCCTCCAGTCAGGGTTAAAACAAATTGCTTTTATCGTTTAGTGTAGTCGAAACATACTTACTAACGGCAGATGCTGCGAAGTCTTGAACACTCTTTGCTAGAATGCTGAGATCAAAGCACATTCACCAGTTAGACCGGGGAGAACCCTATGGCTCACGAAGAGCTCCACCTGAATCTGCGTAACCTGACACTGGACGACTACGCCCAGCTGCAAGAGCTAATGGATCGGGTTTACGACGATATCGGTGGCGCGTGGCCGAAAGACACCATCAAGGCACTGGTAGAACAGTTCCCGGATGGCCAGATCTGTATTGAAGACAGCGGCCAGCTGATAGCCGTGGCCCTCACGGTTTGCGTGAAATACGAAAGGTTCAGCAACCCTCATGCCTACGACGACCTTATTCTGCGGAACGAGAAGATCTGGCACAACCCGAATGGCGATTCGCTTTACGGCCTGGATGTGTTCATAGACCCGGAATACCGTGGCTATCGACTGGGCCGCCGTCTGTATGAGGCCAGAAAAGAGCTTTGCCGCTCCATGAATCTGCGAGCCATCCTCGCGGGCGGCCGTATTCCCAATTACTTCAAGTATTCTGAGCAATACACCCCGGAAGAATACATCCAGAGAGTGGATCGCAAAGAAATCTACGATCCGATCCTGACATTCCAACTCTCCAACGATTTCCAGGTCACCCGGCTGATGCACAAATACCTGCCGGAAGACCAGAAATCCCTGGGCTACGCCACGCTGCTGGAATGGCGAAACATTCTTTACACGCCGCCGTCTCCCGTACTGAGCGTCAAAAAAACCCAGGTGCGTATGGGTGCGGTGCAGTGGCAGATGCGGGAATTCACCTCGGTGGAAGAAGTGCTCAAGCAGGTTGAGTACTTTGTGGATGCACTGTCGGACTACAAAAGTGACTTCGCCCTGTTCCCGGAGTTTTTTAACGCCCCGCTGATGGGCCTGACCGACCAGATGGATCAGACCCGGGCCATTCGGTTCCTGGCCGGTTTCACCGAACAGTTCCGTAACGAAATGTCGGAAATGGCCGTGAGTTACAACATCAACATCATCACCGGCTCCATGCCGCTGATTGAAGACGACCGGGTCTACAACGTCTCGTACCTGTGCCATCGGGATGGCCGTGTGGACGAGCAGCGCAAGGTGCACATCACGCCCCACGAACGCCGCGACTGGGTTATTGAGGGTGGTGATAAATTCCAGGTGTTCGATACCGATGCCGGCCGTGTCGCCATCATGATCTGCTACGACATCGAATTTCCGGAACTGGGCCGTATCGCCGCCAGCCAGGATGTGGACATTATCTGCGTACCCTTCTGGACCGATACCAAAAACGGCTATCTGCGCGTGCGCCATTGTGCCCAGGCCCGGGCCATCGAAAACGAATGCTACGTGGTGATTACCGGCAGTGTCGGCAACCTGCCGAAGGTGGAAAACCTCGATGTTCAGTATGCCCAGTCTTCGGTATTCTCTCCGTCGGATTTTGCCTTCCCGCATGACGCAGTGATGGCAGAAACCACACCAAACACCGAAATGATCATGTTTTCAGACATGGATCTGGAAAAGCTCAAGCTGGTCAGAAACGAAGGTTCTGTCACTAACCTGAAGGATCGCCGTGTCGACCTTTACGAGCTGAAAACCCGTTAATGGGCAGATTTGGCCCCGCATAGGGGGCCAAATCCTGATTATTTCCATGAACGGGCTACGGTAGATGGCTGACGGCATTGCCAAAAGTTTCTGGCCCGTCTATTGTTTAATAAATGTTCAGAATATCTGGCCGATCTCAATAGCAGAGCAAGCGTTCCATGAACGAAGAACTACCGGACCTGGTCGCACGTTTCCGAATTCGACACGGCATTTTCCGTAAGGAAACCGTAGAAGCGCGACTTTATGAACTCGACAGCTACGGCTGCGTGATGAAAACGGACAAATTGTTTGAACCCGGAGATACCGTGGTTCTCGATCTTGTGATGGATATGCCGTTTGAAGAAATCCGTGCTGAAGGCCTGACCGGCCTGGTCACCGAGAAGAGAAAACACTGTAGCAACTTCTTCTACTCCATTGATTTTGTTGAGTTAAGCACCCAATACGAATCACCGCTTTCCGATAAACTGAGGCGTATAAGAGAAGTTGTTCTCAAGAAACAGAGTCTGAAATCCCGGCGCGGGTCCAGTCCCGCTTCCGGTATGCGACAGATGGCCTGATACCCGTTCACTTCACCTGCACTTCCCTTCCGTAAGGAGACACTCCATGGCAAAGAAAGCCAAACCAAGCGTTGATAAGATCGTCAAGAAAGTAAACAAAGAGTTCGAGAAAACATCCTCCCAGATTGAAGGGCTGATTAACGACGCCCTCAAGCAGTTCGACAATCTGCAGAACCAGGTTCAGGAACCGGTGCGCAAGCTGCTCAAAGACATGGATGAGCTGCGTGACCGTGAAATGAAGCGCTTCAACGACGAATTTGAACGCCGCATGAACGAGTTCCATGAACTGCAGTCGGCGTTGCTGGAGCGCCTGGGTATCGCGTCCAAGGAAAGTGGCAAGTCCGCTTCCAAGCCCAGCGCGTCAACCAAGAAGGCCAGTGGCACCAAAAAAGCAGCTCCTGCGAAGAAAGCCACCGCTGCCAAGCCCGCCGCCAAGAAAGCGAGCACCGCCAAGCCCAAAACCGCAGCTCCGAAAAAAGCGGCCAAGCCGGTAGACAAGTCTGATCTTACTCGTGTGAAGGGCATTGGCCCGGCAACCGCGAAGAAAATGAAAGAGGCTGGCATTACCTCCATTGAGCAGATTGCCAATCCCAGTGATGCTGACAAGCAGAAACTGGAGGCGTTCAAGAGCCTGAAAGGGTTCAGTGAGCTGTCTGCCGAAGCGAAAAAGGTGCTCTGAAACCTGTTTCGCAGGTAAGTGCCTTGTAATCAAGGGTAGGCCAGCGGCCTACCCTTGATTACATCTGGCCAGTGCCCGTTCCAGGCTTTCCAGTTCGCGCTCCGGGGTAAACGTGGACGCAAGAGCGGTTACCTTCGACCGCAATTCCGCGAGAAATTCCGCGTCGGTTTCCGCACGCAACATCAGCCTCGCTAAAGCCTCATCGTCTTTGACCGGGAAATAGCCAGGATAGTCATCGCCCAGCAAACCACGGTTGCCGGGAATGTCCGACGCCAGAATTGGCAAACCCGCCCGGCAGGCTTCCGACACGACATTCGCCCCACCCTCCATAACGGAACTGATCACCATGAGATTGCTCACGGCCATCAGGTGCTCCAGCTTTGGCTTGTCCAGTTCTCCCAGATAATGAAACCGAGGGTTGGACCGGCTCTCTTCCAGCGCCTTTACTCGCCACTCCTCGTTGTGGGCCTTACCGGCGCAGGAAACCACAATGCGGGATTGCTCTGGCAGGTGATAGCAGGCCCAGGCCGCACGCAAAGAATCCTTTTCATCACGGAGATGGCCAATAACGCACACGTGGAACTGGTCTTTCTCTGCCCGGGCGCTGCCAGCGACTGGTGGTTTGGGCGCGGATTGCCGCAGGCACAGCAACTTGTCGTGATGGCGTTCGGGAATATCCTCGGCCACCAGGTCATGCAGACCAATCAACAGATCGGCGGCGTCCATGGAGGCCCGTGTGATGTCCGGAAACTCGTGCTGAAAGCGGTAAATGTCGGTGCCGGTCAGCACCACAATCAAGGGTTTCCCCGGCCACACCTGCCGGTAATGCTTTACGGCTTCAGCGCTTCGCCAGGCGTGCAAGGCTATCAGGCAGTCTGTTTCCTGGCCCTCGTATTGCGTCACCACTTCCACCTGATGATTGGCTGATTCCAGCAACATCTGCCAGCGTAGTGCGGTGGCCCGATTACCTGCTTTTGAGTCCGGGCCAGCCGGAGTTACTATGGTCAGTCGCATGGCGCTCACTTGTCAGGATCTTGAAAAATTGTGCATGTGGCATTGCACCAGGTAAAGCCTTGCCTCGTATACCGGTTCAGACTTGATAGAAATCACGGTATCCTGACTGGGTTTTCAAGTACATGGCAACGTTTTTCACCAAACCCCACCTCGCAAAGGAATGATTCATTATGGCAATCAGCAACCTCAGAAAATGGCTGGCTACGGGCTTGCTCTCCCTGGCAGCCGCAACCACCGTTCAGGCAGACACTTTCGTGTTCACCGCCATTCCGGATGAAGATGAAACCAAACTGGTCGAGCGCTTTCGTGGCGTGGCTGACTATCTTCAGGAGCAGCTGGATGTTGAGGTGCGTTACATCCCGGTGAAATCCTACGCCGCTGCGGTCTCCGCCTTCCGCAATAATCAGGTACAACTGGCGTGGTTTGGCGGCTTGTCTGGTGTTCAGGCCCGCCGACTGGTTCCGGGTTCCGAAGCTATTGCCCAGGGGGTTGAAGATGAAGCCTTCGAGACCTATTTCATCGCCAACACCAGCACTGGAATCCAGCCGGCCGACAGCCTGGATGAGCTGGAAGACGAGCTGCGCGGCAAAACCTTTACCTTCGGTTCCAAAGGCTCTACCTCGGGCCGCCTGATGCCGGAATTCTACATTCGGGATGTCTTCAACGAAGCGCCGGATTCCCTGTTCTCCCGCGTTGGCTTCAGTGGCAACCATACCCGCACTCTGCGCCTGGTCGAGGCTGGAACCTATGAAGTGGGCGCCCTGAACTTCCAGGTTTGGGAAAAGGAATTGGAAAACGGCAACATCGATACCGATTCCGTTCAGGTGATCTGGAAAACCCCCACCTACCCGGACTACCAGTGGACCATCCGTGGTGATGTCGACGAGCGTTTCGGCGATGGCTTCAAGCAAAAGGTGACCGAAGCCCTGCTGAACCTGGACGATCCCGCCTTGCTGGAGAGCTTCCCCCGCTCCGGTTTCATTCCGGCTTCCAATGACGACTACGAGCCCATTCGTGCGACGGCGGAAAACATCGGAATTCTCGATTGATGTCAGGCTTTGATTTCAACGGCCTGACCGCCAGTTTCGACGGAGAGCGGGTTATCGGCCCGCTCTCCTTCCGAATCAACGAAGGCGAACACGTTGGCCTGGTTGGCAAGAGCGGTGCCGGCAAATCCACCCTAATTCGCCTGCTGTACGATCGGCTCGATGGCAAGGCTTCGCTGGTGCCTCAGGGCCTGGGATTGGTCAATGCGCTCCCCGTCTTCCACAATGTGTTTATGGGGCAACTTGACCAGCATGGCACCTGGTACAACACCGTCACGCTGATCCGGCCATTCCGGCGGGACAAAGACGCCATCCGGGCGTTACTGACCGAACTGGGCATACCGGAAAAACTCTGGATTCCGGCGGCGGCGCTGTCTGGTGGGCAACGGCAACGGGTGGCCATTGCGCGGGCGCTTTATCGGCAGGCACCGACGCTGTTGGCGGATGAGCCCATTTCCGCCCTGGACGGGCCAATGGCTCAGCAGGTGATGACCATGCTTACCAATCAATTCACGACCAGTATTGTTGCGCTGCATGATGTGGAGATGGCACTGGCACACTGTACCCGCATCATCGGTATTCAGGATGGCCAGATTGCCCTGGACCAGCCTGCCAGCGAGCTGACAGCCGCTGACATTTCCGTTCTCTACTGACAGGCACCCACTCTCAGCATGTTCGCCTACCCAACCGTACGAGCCAGCTTTATTTTTCTTGCCGTTGCGCTGCTCGGGCTGCTGGTTGCGGACATTGCCATTACCACAGCCAACCCCTGGCAGGATCTTGGCCGCTTCTTTCTGGGCGTGGCCACACCCAATTTTTTCAGTACCGAAGGCTTGCTCACTGCCCTGCTGCGGACCGTAGCTTTTGCCTTCGTGGGCGTAACTCTCGGGAGTATCTGCGGCTTCCTGCTGGCGCTGGTGTACCGCTTTCTGCCAGTACGAATCTTCTGCGCCTTTATCCGTGCCATCCATGAGCTGTTCTGGGCGCTGATCTTTCTTCAGTTTTTCGGTTTCCACCCGCTCACGGGTGTGCTGGCCATTGCCATTCCCTATTCCGGCATCTTCGCCAAGGTCTATTCGGAAATCCTGGAAGAGGCAGACCCGGAACCGGGCCGTCTGCTGCCACCGGGAACCTCATCCATTGCCGCCTTTCTGTATGCCCGTATCCCCGATTGCTGGGTTCAGATGCGCACCTATACGGCCTACCGGCTCGAGTGTGGTCTGCGCTCCTCTGCCATCCTGGGCTTTGTGGGGCTTCCGACTCTGGGTTTCTACCTGGAATCCTCATTCTCCCAGGGTCTGTACTCAGATGCCGGCGCCATGCTGATTCTGTTCTATGTGCTGATCGCCACCATGCCCTTATGGGTTCGCCCCAAACTACTGCCGATCTATATTCTTGCAGCGCCTTTTTTTCTTGGGGACGGTCTGCCCATTGTCTGGGGCAACGTGGAACGCTTCTTTACTGAGGACATCATTCCTTCACCCATCCGGGATGGCGAAGGGCTTGCGGCTATCTGGGCGTGGTTATCCGATGTGTTGATAACGGAAGCTTTGCCAGGCATCTGGAACACCGTGGTATTGACGCAGATAGCGCTGGTGGCCACCGGCATTCTGTCCCTGCTGGCCTTCCCCCTGATCTCGAATCATTTCGGTGGCCCTGTGCGGCGTACCTCCGGGCATGTGTTTCTGGTGATCGCCCGTTCGACACCGGAATACATTCTTGCTTATATTCTGCTACAGCTGTGGGGGCCTTCCATGCTGCCGGCCGTGGTGGCGCTGGCCCTGCACAACGGTGGCATTATCGGCCACCTGATTGGCCGGCAGACCAACACCATTCACCTGCGCCCGGACGCTCCGGTGGGTTTTTCCCGCTACAGCTGGGAACTGGTGCCCCGCATCTACCGCTCATTCCTGGCATTCCTGTTCTACCGCTGGGAAATCATCATGCGCGAAACGGCGATACTGGGCATCCTTGGTATCTACACTCTCGGCTTTTACGTCGACAGTGCCATTCAGAATATTCGTTTTGATCGTGCCATGGTGCTGATTTTGATTACCGCCCTGCTGAACATCGGTGTCGACGCCCTGGGCCGTTTCATTCGTCGCAAACTGGCCCTTCAGACCATGCCCACCTGCTGACCCCCTGGGACTGGCATCACATTTTTCAAAGCTAAACCGGGCTTCAGTGCCATTTTCGGGGTTTGCCCACTGCCCTACCGGTTACACAACGTTACAATCACCCAGTGATTCAGCTTGTCGCTCCGTTTTCAGAGGAATACCACGATGGTCAATGGATTGGTCACAATGACAGAACTGGGGCTGATTGCCCTGCTGGCGCTGTTAGCCGCGCGGGTGATTACCCTGTCGCGGACAGAATCCTTTGTTCCTGCCGGTGCCGCAGGCGCCGAGCCGCAAGCCGATAATTCCGGGAGTTCCGCGCGCAGGATCGCCAGTTCGGGCAAAGAAGCGGGTCACTATAAAGGCATGACGACACCGGATCGAACTGAACTCTTCACCCAATTGCACATTTTGGCGGGATTGCAGGAGCGGGATTGCCGGGTGAAAGGCCTGGAACTGTCAGAATCGCCAGAGGCGGTTCGTACTTATGCTGCCGCCTGGCTCTACGGTGCCAGCTGCGCCCTGAGCCCGAAACCCGTTCGCCACTCAGAGGCGCTGGCAGGTATGGTTGCGGGCATTGTCAGCCGGAAGACAGGTATTCGGCAGCCGGAGGCGCTGCAGGCCATTTCGACGCTTACCGGTAGCAGCGTTCTGATGGCCTGTTACCGTGCCGGGCTGGAAGGTGCGGAATTCTGGCAAGCAAACCATTATGTGCCTGCCAACTCAAGCCTCTACGAGGCGGTGACCAGTAACGCGTTTATTTAGCGGTTTCCAGAGTCCAGTCGCTGCCCAGGTTAACGGTCTCCCGGCAGGAATCATCGTTGGCAGGTGAGCCGGTAATGACAGGTTTGGTGAATTCGCCATCATCGGTGTAAGCCATGGACTCCACATCCACCGCCCGCACTACCCAGGACTGGCCATTGGCTGAAACCGTAGCCCGGTGGGTCAGCCCGAACACGAAGCGACAGTAATCCAGCTTGAGCTGAACGAGATCCTGCTCGGCCTTGCGGATTTTGCGCAATAGCACCTTCTGAACACTTTCCCCGTAATCCATCACTGTTCCCTGGAAGTCATCGAAATTTGACGGGATTTAACTATTTCTCAGCCCGGAACACCAGTGCCCAGGGCACATTTTCCAATACTTTCTGGCCATCTTGCAGGTCAATGCGCCAGATCATCTCCGCGCCCGTGGTGCAAAACGGAGCCGTAAAGGTTGCCTGATAGCTCAGGGGCTCCTGGCGCTCCATGGGCACCGGATATTCGCCCATATACATGGATTGCCCTCTTAATACCGCCAGAAAGCGGTCCGGCGCTTCCGGTACGGTAATCGCCAGCCGATATTCCATGCCCTGATCGCCTTCTTCGAGCGTGCTGAGTTCCACTCGCCAGGCGCCTTCGTCGGTCTCCCAGGTGCAGGCGCGGGAAAGCAGGTCGCATTCTGGCCGTTCCTCAGCGGTGCCGGCGGTTTCCAGCCACTGTGGGCCAAACGCCAGAGCCCCAATTGCAGCCAACACTAAACCCAGAACCATGATGGTTCGTACCATACCCTGCCTCACAACCAGATCTTAAACCGGCATTATGGGGATAATTCCCGACATAGCAAAGGTTTCTAAACTGCTGCCAGCATGAGAAAATGTGCGGCTTTCTGGTCTACCACCAACAGAACAGGACACGCCCGTGCAACCGGACATATCCGTTAAGCACCTGAACAAGATCTACGAAGATGGCTTCCAGGCCCTCAAAGACGTCAACCTGGAAATCTACCCCGGCGAGATCTTCGCGCTGCTCGGCCCCAACGGTGCTGGTAAAACTACCCTGATCTCTATCATCTGCGGCATCGTCAACAAGAGCGATGGCGAAGTAAAAGCCGCCGGTCACGACATCGTAAAGCAATACCGCAAAGCCCGGGAGGCTATCGGTCTCGTGCCCCAGGAGCTCAATACCGACTCCTTTGAAACCGTTTGGGACGCGGTATCCTTCAGTCGCGGCCTGTTCGGCAAAGCACCCAAGCCTGCCCATATCGAAAAGGTTCTGAAAGACCTCTCCCTCTGGGACAAGCGCAACAACCGCATCATGTCACTGTCTGGCGGTATGAAACGCCGGGTGATGATCGCCAAGGCGCTGTCCCACGAACCGCGCATTCTGTTCCTGGATGAACCTACCGCCGGAGTGGATGTCGAGCTACGGCGTGACATGTGGGAGATGGTGCGCAAACTCCGCGAGAACGGCACCACCATCATTCTGACCACCCACTACATTGAAGAAGCGGAAGAAATGGCCGACCGCATCGGCGTTATCCGCCAGGGCGAGATCATTCTTGTGGAAGACAAGAACCGCCTGATGTCCAAGCTGGGCAAGAAAGAACTTCGCCTGCAGCTTCAGCAAAAACTGGATAAGCTGCCCGGGGAACTCACCCTGGAGCCAATCGAACTTTCGGAAGACGGCTACGAGCTGATCTATACCTTCGACTCTCAGCAACAACAGGCCGGCGTGGCCCGACTGCTACGCACCCTGGGAGATCTGGACATTGAGTACCGTGATCTGCAAACCCGGGAGAGTTCCCTGGAAGAGATATTCGTGGGCCTGGTGCACGAGTAGCCACCCGCCCGAACGGTCCGCACGGAGAGAACAATGAATCTTTACGGTGTTAAAGCAATCTACAAGTTCGAGATGGCACGCATGAAACGCACGGTCATGCAAAGCGTGCTGTCGCCCGTTATCTCCACCTGCCTGTACTTCGTGGTATTCGGCTCGGCCATCGGATCCCGCATGGGCGACATCGACAACATCAGCTACGGGGCCTACATTATTCCCGGCCTGGTGATGCTGTCACTGCTGATGCAGAGCATCTCCAACGCCTCCTTCGGCATCTACATGCCGAAATTCTCCGGTACCATCTATGAAGTGCTGTCTGCGCCGGTATCCTACGTAGAAATCGTGCTGGGTTATGTGGGAGCCGCAACCACCAAGGCCGTGATATTGGGTCTGATCATTCTGGCCACCGCGAAGCTGTTCGTTGACTACTCAATACTCCATCCTTTCTGGATGTTTTCGTTCCTGGTGCTTACAGCCATGACCTTCAGCCTGTTCGGCTTCATCATCGGTATCTGGGCGGATGGCTTCGAGAAGCTGCAGATTGTGCCAATGATGATTGTGACGCCACTGGTGTTCCTGGGCGGCACCTTCTATTCCATCGAGATGCTGCCCGAGATCTGGCAAACCATCAGCCTTTTTAATCCGGTGGTGTACCTGATCAGCGGCTTCCGGTGGGCCTTCTATGGGGTTTCCGATGTGCACGTGGGCATTAGTGTAGGCATGACCATGGTATTCCTGACCATGTGTATGACCGCCGTCTGGTGGATCTTCAAAACCGGCTACCGTCTGCGTTCATGATGACTCGTTTTTTCTCCCTGCTGGTTGTGAGTACCCTGCTTGCAAGCTGTGGCTCGGCAGGGGCCAAAGATTCCGGGCACCTCCCGGTGGCCCAGGCCTGTTTCGTCACAGAGACAGCGCGACATCCAGTGGTGCTGGAAGTGGCGAGTGACAGCAAAGACCGACAGAAAGGCCTGATGGGCCGGGAAGCTCTGGCAGAAAACGCCGGCATGCTGTTCATCTACGATTATGAGAGAAGCCCGGAGCAAGGCTTCTGGATGTACCAGACCCTTCTACCGCTGGATATTGCCTTTCTGGACAACGAGGGCGTGATCGTCAGCATTCGCCAGATGCACCCTTGTGCATCATCTCGTAGCAACGATTGCCCCAGCTACCCCGCAGGCGTCTCCTACTGGCGCGCCGTGGAAATGAACGCGGGTTATTTCAACAGCCGGCAAATCGAAGCAGGAGACCGACTGGTCCGAGACCAGCCGGCCTTCTGCAACCGCTGATTACTTGTGTTGCCAGTCTGGGTCCCGCTTATCCAGAAACGCAGAAATACCCTCCCGGGCATCGTTCGCTTGCATGTTGTCCGCCATCACATTCGCCGTGTAGTCATAGGCATGGGCCAGCGGCATTTCCAGCTGCTTGTAGAACGCCTCTTTACCAATTTTCAGGGTATGCCCGGACTTTGCTGCGATGGTGGTTGCCATGCCGTACACGGTCTCATCCAGAGCTTCCGGCTCGACCGCTCGATTAATCAGCCCGATCTGTTCTGCCCGGGCCGCATCAATCAACTCACCGGTCAAGAGCATCTCCATGGCATGCTTGCGGCTGACATTGCGGGACAGAGCCACCATGGGCGTTGAGCAGAACAGGCCAATGTTCACACCTGGCGTAGCAAAACGGGCCCCCTTCTCGGCCACGGCCAGATCGCAACTGGCCACCAGCTGACAACCAGCGGCCGTCGCTACGCCAGCGACGCGGGCAATCACCGGTTTGGGCAGGTTCACAATCTGCTGCATCACCTTGCTGCATTGCCGGAAAAGCCGCAACTGGAAATCGTGGCTGTCGAACTGCTCGCGCATTTCACGAAGATCGTGTCCGGCACAGAACACCTTGCCGGCAGCAGCAAGTACCACCACGCGCACATTACCGTCCCCGGCAATCTGCTCAAGTACCTCTGAAAGCGCTTCCAGCAAGGCCATCGAAAGACTGTTACGCCGCTCCGGTTGGTTCAGGGTTACTGTGGCCACGCCGTTTTCAGCGTGCAGTCGCACCAGTTCATCAGATGCCGCCGTCATACAACACTCCCCTTGGTTTTTATCGGATATTTCTTGGTGTCAGTATTCCCAAGGCCGCCGCCTATGTCGAACCGACCTTCGGCGTATGGTTGCAATGCCAGGAAATGCCCTCAGGGTAATAACATGTACCCGACACAGGAGGTGATGCATGTCTCGCTCAACATTGCTCAAAGCCGTTGTTGGTCTTGCCATTATCGTTGGCGGTATCGTCGTGATTATCAAGGATGAACCGGCCGCCCCCACCGGCGACATCAACAGCATTGAGCCCCTGCCAGAACAGGACAGCCCGGATCGTTAGCCTCTGGGTATGTCCGTTTTTTTTACAATGCAGCTGATCAAATACCACCCAGTCGCAAAGGTGACACTCCTTTCATATTGTTAAAAGGGCAGTTTTTAAGATCAGGCACTCCCGTTGCTGATTGTCTCCCGGAGCTCAGGGATTACACCTTCGAGCGACGGTAAACAAATGACGAAGCCCACAGGGAGTGTCACCAATGAATAAGAAACTATTGATCGCCAGCGCCGCCGTGGCCCTGTTTGCCGCAGGCTCCGCCCAGGCCGCGGTGATTCAGCTAACCGGTGTTAGCGGAATCTGGACCGCCACCAATCCCGTAAGCCCGGCCGTATCGGGTGGTGGAACCAATGAAATCCGTTGGGGAACACCGGCCATTTTCGGAGGACAGCAGAGTGGTTACCGTTTCGACGGCTCAGCGCCCCCAGCCGTCAACGTCAATGAGAACGTTGACTTCAACCTGGGTACCTTCACCCACTACAACTGGCCCATCTTCGAACCGTCACTGAATACTGCCCAACTGACCGTCGAAACCAACCTGACCATTGACGGAATGGCAGAAACCATTTACTCCGTGTTTGAGTTCGAGCATTGGGAAACCCCGAATGCAGGACCTTGCCCAAACAACTCGATTCCCGGGTTGAATGCCAACGGCTGTGGAGACCGGGTCACATTCGCGCTTAACGTCGGCGCCTCTGACTCCTTCCTGATCGATGGCGTTAACTACTTTGTAGATATCTCAGGCTTTTTCTACAACGGTGCATTGGCTAGTGAATTCTGGACCAAGGAACAGAACGATAACGATGCCACACTAAAAGGTGTGATTACCTCCCGGCCGGTTTCCGTGCCAGAACCCTCTACACTTGCCCTGCTTGGCCTGGGCCTGGTTGGCCTCGTTGCGCGCCGTCGCGCAAAGCAGTCCGTCTGAGCCTAAAGTGCCATTCCACCAGCCCCTCCCGCACGAAACGTGCGGCGGGGCTGGTGTCTCCCCGGATGTAAAATCCTGTGTTATGCGGACATTACATACTGTTCAGACAACGCTGATTGCCACAACATGGTCTAAAGTACATTTATTGCAATACTGAACTACCTGGAGACCCCAATCGCCCATGATCAGGTTCGCACGCTCGCTGATTGGGCGCTTTCTACTCTCACTATCCGCCCTGTTGCTGGTGTCTTTGTTTGCCCTGGTTATCTGGGAGCGTGCCTTTGTTATCCCATCATTGCTCACCGCAGAATCGCGACTGGCGGAGAAGGAGCTCGACAGGATCGTCCTGGCTATGGAAGACAATCATGACGGGCTGGCTGCAATAACCAGAGACTGGGCTAACTGGGATGACAGCTACGCGTTCATTCAGGGACAACAGGCCAACTATACGTCCTCTCATTTCAGCGCTGAGATGTTCGAAGACATTAACGTGCAGTTGATGGTCTTCATTGATATTCAGGCGAGCATCAGATGGGTCGCAGGGCTGGATCCTGCAACAGGTGAATACAGGACCTGCTCCTCCCTTTCCGACAATTGCGAGTGGGCCGGACGCTTTATCCGGGGCTTCGACGCCTTTGATTTCCAACAAGGATATCGCCTGATAGACACGGGGACAGGCGACACCCCCTCACTGATCAGTGCCGAGCCTATTCTCAGAACCGACCGAACCGGGCCTTCCATGGGACTGATTGCCATGGTCCGTCTGATCGACGAGCGGCTCGTTGAAACACTTGAACGACAAACTGGATTGGTAATCGACATCAATACGGTGACGACAGAGGCTCAACGGCTGAATGAACCTGTCACCAGTCGTCAGGAAACTATCCTCACAGCACAGAAACGTATCGAACCCCAGCGAGGGACTGAAGCTCTGCTGATTACCACTGACCTGCCCCGGGAGCAAACCAATCACTATCGAAGCGCATTCAGATACACCATGGCCTGGACCGTCCTCCTGTTATTAGGCGTCCTTCTGGTGGTTCTCAGCTTATTGTGGGTCCAGGTCATCCGCCCGCTAAAGCAGTTGACAGGTTTCACCCGTAAAACCCGAAGAGACACATTCTGGGAACAGCCCGCTCAGTTTCAGGCGGTTCCACGCGCCCTTAAAACCCGTCGTGATGAAATTGGAAGTCTCGCTCGCAACTTCCAGCGATTGTTGGCGGCACAGAAAACCCGCACCAGCAACCTGGTCAAGCTTTCTCATCAGGATCCACTGACCGGGCTTGCCAATCGTCGTCTGTACGATGAAAAACTGGCACAAGCCCATTCGCAGAGCCAGTTAGTGTCAGTGTTAATGCTCGATATCGACCATTTCAAGCTCTATAACGACCATTTCGGGCACCAGATGGGTGACGATTGCCTGGTATCCCTGGCCAACCAGATGAAGGAATGCTTCGAGCAACCGGGCTTTGTGGTGGCGCGAACCGGCGGAGAGGAATTCAGTATTCTTTTACCCGGGCAATCCGTCGAAGACGCGGAACAGGATGCAGAGCGCCTCAGAAAACTCATCAAACAGCTACGGATTCCACACCCCAATTCGCCAGTGGCGCCGGTGGTCACAGTGAGTGTTGGCGTGGCATCAACCGCCAATGTCAGGGGACTCGGCCCGGAAATGCTGATGCGCAGAGCCGATGAGGCTCTCTACCAAGCCAAAGCAGAAGGCCGGGATCGAATAAAACGCTACGCTGCCACGGTGATTCAAAGTTCAGACTGAATGGTGCCCGGAGCCGGAATCGAACCGGCACGGCCTTGCGGCCGAGAGATTTTAAGTCTCTTGTGTCTACCAATTTCACCATCCGGGCATCGGAGGGGAGATTCTTGAAGGGCGGAATTGTATAAGGGCCGATGACGTAACGCAATTCTGTTTCCCAACCGCTCTTCAATACGCTTTCTATGCCGCCACCGGCTTGATCGCCCTGCCCTTGTAGATGTAACCCGCGATTTTGGGCGCTTTGGGGATGTAGAGGTTTTCCAGCTCCAGGATTTCGAAACCCGCTTCCCTGATCAGGTCCGCTATATGGCGGTTCAGGTGGCAGCCACCGGCCAGCTTGCGCCAGCCAGGTGTGATTCGATGTTGCCATTTGCGGGTGCCATCGTGGGGGGATTCGCCATGCTCCAGGAACAACAGATTGCCACCCGGCCTGAGTACGCGTTTCATTTGCTGCAGCGCGGCGTGCCAGTCAGCGATGGTGCATAGGGTGAAGGTCAGCAGCACGGTGTCCACGCTGTTGTCCTCCAGGGGTATTTTCTCCCCCGGCAGATCCAGCCACTCTACTTTTATGGGGGAACGTTGCAGGTTGGGTAGCGCTTTTCGGCGCATGCCTTCTGAGGGTTCCAGGCCGTAAACCAGCTCAACCTGGTCCTGGTTGTAGAACTCCAGATTGATGCCAGAGCCCATGCCCACTTCCAGTACCCGGCCCCGGGCCTGCGGAACCACCTGGCTGCGCAGCTTCATCACCTGGCCCATGGAACAGGCCTTGTCTATGATGTGGGGGAGAATTCGTTCCTCGTAAAAGCTCATCTGGCTCACCATAATTGTTTTATATCAAGGGGTGCGACAAACTGCCCTATCGAAATCTGCTACGATTTGCGTAGCATCGTAATCATCTGCCGGTAATAACAACATAACAAAATAAACTATGGCAGCGGCTGAACGGGTTCGCTGACCCGTTTGTTATGACTTGTGCGAGTTACCGGAGGTTCCTATGGAACTAGATCCTCTCATCCTATCGCGAATCCAGTTCGCGTTTGTGGTGTCATTTCACGCCATTTTTCCGGTGTTTACCATCGGGCTAGCCTCCTACATCGCGGTACTTGAGGGCCTCGCCTTCAAAACCCGTAATCCGGTGTGGACCAAACTGTCGAGCTTCTGGACCAAGGTCTTCGCTGTGGTCTTTGGCATGGGCGTGGTCTCGGGCATTGTGATGTCATTCCAGTTCGGTACCAACTGGAGCGCATTCTCTCAGGCCTCGGCCAACTTCCTCGGCCCCATCCTGAGTTATGAGGTGATCACCGCATTCTTCCTGGAGGCGGCGTTCCTGGGGGTGCTGCTGTTTGGCCGCGACAAGGTACCCGCCGGCGTTCATCTGTTCGCCGCCATCATGGTCGCCACCGGCACCTTTATCTCGTCCTTCTGGATTCTCGCAGCCAACAGCTGGATGCAGACACCGGCCGGTGTCGAATTCCGTGAGGGCGTGTTCCATGTGGTCTCCTGGAGCGAGGCTATCTTCAACCCGTCCTTCCCGTATCGCTTTATGCACATGGCCCTGGCGTCCTTCCTTACCGGTGGATTTGTGGTGGCGGGTGTCAGTGCCTGGTATCTGTTGCGGGGGCGTGAGGTGGAAGCCAATCGCAAGGCACTCTCCATGTGCCTCTGGTTGCTGCTGTTCATTGCCCCGGCCCAGGCGGTTGTAGGTGACTTCCATGGCCTGAATACTCTGGAACATCAGCCCACCAAGGTCGCGGCTATGGAAGGCAACTGGGAAACCTCCCGCAATGTGCCGCTGTTGCTGTTTGCCATTCCCGACCAGGAAAACCAGACCAACCATTTCGAGATTGGCATTCCCAGCCTGGCCAGCCTGATTCTTACCCACGAGTGGGATGGCGAAGTGCCGGGTCTGAATGAAGTGGCGGTCGAAGAGCAACCACCGGTGGCGATTGTGTTCTGGTCCTTCCGGATCATGGTCGGCATTGGTGTCCTGATGATTCTGTTTGCGCTCGCAGGCCTGTTTCTGCGCGCGGGTGGCCGGCTTTACAAGACCCGCTGGTATCTTCAGGGGATGCGCTTTATGAGTATCGCGCCCTTCTTTGCCGTGCTTACCGGCTGGTTTGTGACCGAGGTAGGCCGGGCACCCTGGCTGGTGTACGGCATGATGACCCAGGCCGAATCGGTAACGCCCTCGCTTACCGGCGGCATGGCGCTGTTCACGTTGATCGGCTATATCGTTGTCTATGCCCTGGTGTTCAGTGCCGGCGTGTATTACCTCATGCGGGTGCTTTACGTTGGTCTTGAAGATTCTGACGATGAAGAACATGCCTCTGATCGCCCTGCCCGTCCGCTCTCTGCGGCCCATGTGCCGTTCGAGATTGAATCCGGCTCACACGGCGTTCATCAGGCAAAACCGGCTAACGAAGGAGGGCACTGACCATGGAACTGTTTGATCTCGCCCTCATCTGGGCATTTATTATCGGCTTCGGCATCATCATGTATGTGTTGATGGACGGCTTCGACCTGGGCGTGGGCATCCTGTTCCCGTTCGCTCCGTCGGAAGAGGACCGGGACACCATGATGAACTCGGTGGCCCCGGTCTGGGACGGCAACGAAACCTGGCTGGTGCTGGGCGGTGCCGGCCTGCTGGCGGCCTTCCCGATGGTGTATTCCATCTTCCTGCCGGCACTCTACATTGGCGTGTTCCTGCTGCTGGCAGGGCTTATCTTCCGGGGTGTGGCGTTTGAATTCCGGTTCAAGGCCCGTACCTCCAGGTACCTGTGGAACTGGTCGTTTGCTGGTGGCTCTACCATAGCGGCATTCGCCCAGGGTGCTGTGGTCGGGGCTTACATTCAGGGCTTCAATACCGTGAATGGCGCCTACGTAGGCGGCGCGCTGGACTGGCTGACGCCGTTCACCGTGCTGACAGGCCTGGGGATGCTGGCCGGTTATGCCCTGCTTGGTTCCACCTGGCTGATCATGAAAACCGAAGGGCGCCTGCAAGAGTGGGCCTACCGGGTAAGTGCACCACTGCTGATTGCCGTGTTGGTGGTGTTCGGCATTATCAGCGTATGGACGCCCTTTGTTGACGACATGGTGCGGGAGCGCTGGTTCTCCAATCTGAGCGTGATCTGGATTCTGCCGGCCCTGACCCTGCTGTGTGCCTTCCAGATCTGGCGTTCGGTACGCAACCGGTTTGAAGGTATGCCATTCGTCGCCACCATGGGCCTGTTCATCACCACCTATCTCGGACTTGTGGTGAGCAAGTGGCCGTATGTGGTTCCGCCCAACTACACCCTGTGGGATGCGGCTTCCGCCTATGAGTCCCAGCTGTTCCTGCTGCTCGGCCTGCTGTTCGTCATTCCCATTGTTCTGGCCTATACCGCCTGGACCTACTGGGTATTCCGCGGCAAGGTGCGTGCGGGCGAAGGGTACCACTGAGTGGCAGATCCGGCCCGGTCAAAGGTCCGCGCCTGGCTATCGGGTCTGGCCCGCAATAGCCAGCGCTGGATCACCGCAACCATTCTGGCCGGTGTTCTTGCCGGGCTGGCCACCATCGTACAAATGGTGTTGCTGGCCTGGCTGATTCACCAGGGTGTGATTGAAAAAACCACGGTTTCCGAACTCACGCCCGTATTTCTGGCCCTGATTACGGTTCTGGTGATTCGGTCCGCAGGCCAGGGGCTGCAAACCCGCTTTGCAGCCCGCTGCAGCGAGCAGGTGCGGCGCGATGCCCGCCGGCAACTGCATCATCACTGGAAAGCCACCGGCCCGGTGAATCTGGCGGACACGTCCGCTGCGTCCCTGGCCCGCGAGTGGCTGGACCACGTGGAGGCGCTGCACGGCTATTTCGCCCGTTTTCTGCCGCAGATGACCCTCTCTGTGGTGATTCCCCTGGCCATCCTCGTTCTGGTGTTCTGGCTGGACTGGCTGGCGGGTATTTTCCTGGTGCTTTCTGCGCCGCTGATTCCGCTGTTTATGGCCCTGGTGGGCATGGGCGCAGAAAAGCTGAACCAGCAGCATTTCGAAACGGTCAGCCGGTTATCCGGCCAGTTTCTGGATAAGGTTCGAGGGCTGACGACGCTTCAACTGTTCGGGCAAACCGAGGCGGCCAGCCGCACGCTGGAAGCCCGTTCCGACCAGTACCGCAAGATCACCATGAAAACGCTGAAAGTGGCATTTTTGTCGTCAGCGGTACTGGAATTCTTTGCCTCTGTGGCGATTGCGGTATTGGCCATCTATATCGGCTTCGGATTGCTGGGTTATATCGAATTTGGCCCAAGCGACGAACTCACGCTGTTCAGCGGATTGCTTATCCTGCTGCTGGCCCCGGAGTTCTTTCAGCCCTTGCGCACGCTATCCCAGCACTATCACGACCGGGCAGCCGCCCTGGGGGCCGGTGCCGAGATTCTGGCCCGGCTGGAACAGTCTGTCGACAACGCAGAGCCGATCCGGCCAGACAACAGCATTAGCAATCAAGGCATTCAGATCTCCGGGGTCACGCTCCGTTACGGCGAGGGCCCGGTCATCTTCGATAACCTGGATATCCGCATCAAGGCCGGTCAGGTGATCGCCCTTACCGGCCCCTCTGGTGGAGGCAAATCGACCCTTTTGCATCTGCTGGCTGGCTTTATTCAGCCAGAGGCAGGTGCTGTGTCAGTATTCGGCGAGGCTCCCGGCAATCAGCCGTTCGGATGGCTTGGCCAGCGGGGCTTCTGGATTCAGGGCACCTGGGCCGAAAACCTTCGGCTAACCACCCCCGATGCGACGGATATTGCCATCGACTATGCATTACGACAGGTGGGCCTGGGTGAGCTGGTGGACAGCCGGGCTGACGGCATTCACAGCCGCATTGCCGAGGATGGTCTGGGGCTGTCCGGTGGTCAGGCCCGCCGTTTAAGCCTGGCCCGTATCTTCCTGGCGGACTATCCCCTGATTCTACTGGATGAACCGACGGCCGGGCTGGATGCCACCAGCGAGGTGTTCATTCTGGAGGCCCTGCATAGACTCAGCGAATCCGGCAAAACACTGGTGTTCTCCACCCATCATCAGGCGCTGCTGACATTGGCAGACCGCGTATTGATCGTAAATGACGGCGAGGTGCGCGATGCCTGAACTGAAGCCCTGGCTGGCGCTGATTTTCCGTCGCAAAGGTCGCCTTACGGTTGGTGCCGGCTTGCTACTGGGCACCCTGCTTTCCGGTATCGGTCTGCTAGCGTTGTCTGGCTGGTTTCTGACCGAAACCGCGCTGGTTGGCCTGTTGCTGGCGGCAGGGATACAGGCCTACATCAATCTTTATGTGCCGGGCGGTGGTATCCGTTTTTTTGCGGTGTCCCGAACGGTGTTCCGGTATCTGGAACGCGTGTACAACCACAACACGGTACTGCAGCTACTCACCGATATTCGGGTGGCCCTTTTTGACCGATTGGCGGCCCGGCCACGAACAGAGCGCAGTTCCCGTTCCGGCGCGCAGTGGCTTTCCCGGCTCACAGCCGATGTCGATGCGCTGGACACGCTTTATCTCAGGCTGATTGCCCCCGCCGCCCTGGCAGCCGTGGTTACCCTACTGCTTGCCGCAATGGCGTGGTTACTGTTTGATGGTGTTGTGGCGCTGATTCTGGTGGTAATTCTGTCGCTTTCGTTCCTCCTGTCCACCTGGCTGGTGTATCTACGAACTTACGCTGCCTCCGGACAGTTGAGCGATCAGCAGGAGAGCCTGCGAGGCGCACTGGTTGAGCATCTTGAAGGCTTTGCGGAACTTACCGCCGCTGGCCGCACGGGTAAGCACACGGCCCGGCTGATGCGTCGAAGCGTAGAACTTTCCAGGGATCAGGCCCGGATCGACAGCCGAACCGGCTGGCATCAGGCTGGCTCTCATCTGCTGATCAATGTCGCGGCGGTGGCAGCCTTGTGGCTGGGCTTCCGCCTGTTCGAGCAAGGCACTCTGAGCGGCCCGGTACTGGTTCTCCTGCCCATTGCCCTGCTGGGCCTGGCCGAAGTCTACGCCATGCTCCCGGATGCCTTTGGCAAACTGGGAGCGACTCGTGCTGCTGCGCGCCGCCTGAACTCCGACCACGGTCTGGAAAGGGCCGCGGCATCACCCGCTGGTTCTGCTGGCGAACTGCCGGAGGGCTTCTCTCTTCAGGCCTGCGATATCACCGTGGGTTACGCGGGTTATTCGCCCTTACTCAGTCACTTCACGCTGACGCTTCGCCCGGGCGACACCGTCGGTATCGTTGGCGTCTCCGGCAGTGGCAAATCCACCCTGGCAGATACCCTGGCCGGGCTGGCAGAGCCATGCCGGGGAGAACGTCATTCCCTGCCCTGCGCCTACCTCACGCAAGCGACCGTGGTGTTTGAAGACACCGTGAAAGCGAACCTTCAGTTGGCGAACCCCAACGCCGGGGACGGTGATATGTGGCGGGTACTGGAGATAGTCGAACTGGCGGAACGGTTCGCCCAGGACGCTGAAGGATTGGGTACCTGGCTGGGCAGCGCCGGCAACCGTTTATCTGGCGGGGAGGCCCGGCGCCTGGTGCTGGCCAGGGTGTTACTGAGTCAGGTACCCGTGGTGATTCTGGATGAGCCTTTCACTGGTGTGGACGAGGCAACCCGTACACGAATTTCGCCCCAGATCAGCCGTTGGCTGCAGGGGCGCACCGTTGTGTGTCTCGGGCACGGGCCGGACGCCCTGCTGGCCTCCGACCGTATTCTGCACCTGGGTTGATCAGCGGGTTTCGACCACTTCAAACGTCAGACCGGCATTAGCCTGCAGGCGCTCGAGCAATTTGCCATCGAGCGCCGAGGCCGGTGTCCAGAAGCCACCTTTGACGTCCTCTTTCACATCAAAGGCCAGACACAGACCGGCTTCACCAAGCATTTTTGATGTCGAGCCGTAACCCGGGTCGCGATCGCCCGTCACCTTGGTGATCATGGTCTTGCCATCGGTGGTTTTGCCCACGAAACGCAGGTCGTAGAAACCTTTCTCCTGATCGTCCGGGCTTGGGCCCTCCCCGGGCTTGGGTACCAGCTTTTCCACCACCCAACGTGTTGGCTTGATGGCGGACGCGGTGAAGAACGCACCCAGCGCACCCACCATACCGTAAGCGGTCAGGCGGCCTTTGGTGCCCTTGCCCGTCATGATGGCTTCGTCGTAGTTGAACTCTTTGCCGTAGCGGGCACCCTGCAACGCATTGGAGCGGTGCACCACACGGGTGTTGATGGCCCCCATCACAAACGGGGCCAGCCAGGCGTTGAAGTTCTTGTCAAACTCAGCAGATTTCAGGCTGGGCTGGCGTTTCTCGGAGCGATGCTCCGGCGGGCAGATGGAGAACGGATTGGCCAGTTCCTTGCGCAACTTGGGGTCGGCTCCGGCTTCCTTGGCCACGTTGATCATGGAAGCCACCGTGCCGCCAGAAAGGCCGCCCTTGGCGACTTTCACCCTCATGCGCACGTCCTGGCAGGGTTTGCCAAAGGTTGCTTCCGATTGCTGCTGCAGGAACCAAACGCCCATATCGGAAGGAATCGAGTCAAAGCCGCAGCAATGCACAATCCGTGCACCGCTTTCTTTAGCCTTGGCCTCGTACCGCTCAATCATCCGACGGATCCATTGTACTTCACCAGTGAGGTCGCAATAGTCCGTACCTGTCTCTGCGCAGACTTTTACCAGAGTTTCGCCGAAAAGAGCGTAAGGGCCCACGGTTGAGATGACCACTCGCGTCTGGCCGCACAGATCGCGCAGCGCAGGCTCGTCTGCTGCATCCGCCAGAATTACCGGTAGTGATGCGGCGCCTGCCCCCAGATCCGACTTGAGCTGGTTCAGCTTTCCTTCGGAGCGGCCGGCAATGGCCCATTTGACCTCCTTGTCTGCACCATAGTTTTCCAGAAGGTAGCGAGCCAGAATCTGGCCGACAAAACTGGTGGCACCGAACACGACAAGGTCATAGTTCGCAGCGGTGGTGTCTGTCATGGTCTGTCCTTGTTCAAACGAATGTATGAATGGATGGTAACAGGTTTATTCTGTGGTGCTACTTTCCCGTGAACTCGTGAACCGGCGTCGGGCCGGCCAATCGTTTGTCCTGTGGACTGCGGCACACTCTGCCCAGTCATTGAAGTAGGAGAGCCCCTTTGAGCGTCTTTCTGATTATTATCAGCCTGTTTCTTCTGGCTTTCAGCGCCCTGCTGGTCTGGCAAGTGCTTGAGCAGCGAAAGATGATCAAGCAAATGCTGGAAAGCGAGGATATCAGCGACACACATCAGGATCCTGAGCTGGTGCTTACGTTACGGGTACGGGATCCGATTGCCTTGGCCAAACGCGAATCCCGCACCGGACGGGTGCTGGCCGACCGCCTACCAGTAATGACCCGGAAAATGGTCTATCAGGAAGTGATGAAAGAGCTGGAGCGGGAGCTGGACGAGCGGGACATTGAGGTAGATATGCACATTGAGTATCGCTAGTACAAGAGCAACAGGAGCCCTGCCATGCTGTTACTGATCGTTAGCCTGATGTGTCTGGCCGGCAGCGCAATACTGTTGTTCGCTGCATTCCGGCTGTCCAATGGTAACCGGCGCGACCTGAGAATCCTGAATGCCCATCGAATAGGTGCCCTGAGCGCTATTCAGAAAAGCCGGATGGACCTGATGGAGGTTCGCAACCGCGCCCGGTTGCTGGAAGAAACGGTGTCCGGCGGCGCGACCGCAGTCGAGAAAGTCCACAAAGCCATCGCCAACACCACGTTTGGCCTGATTGACCTGTTTTCCCGGGACGATGAGTTCCGGGACAGCGCCCGCCGGATAAAGCAATCCCACCACCAGAAGAGCGAGCAGGTGTACAAAGCGGTGAGAACCTCTAACCGGGCACTGCATATCCTCGCGGATACACTGATCATCGGCAAAGCGGAAAAACGCATTGTTTCAAAAACAAAGAAGGCGCCCTGAGGCGCCTTCTTTTTCTGAAACTTCAGAAAGTTACAGAACTTTCTTCAGTTCCTCTTCCAGCTGCGGAACTGCTTCGAACAGGTCTGCAACCAGGCCGTAGTCGGCCACCTGGAAGATCGGGGCTTCTTCGTCCTTGTTGATCGCAACGATCACCTTGGAATCAGACATGCCCGCCAGATGCTGGATGGCACCGGAGATGCCAACCGCAACGTACAGCTGCGGAGCAACGATCTTGCCGGTCTGACCAACCTGCATGTCGTTCGGCACGAAGCCGGCATCAACAGCGGCACGGGAAGCACCAACCGCAGCGCCCAGCAGATCAGCAACCTGCTCCAGCATCTTGAAGTTGTCGCCGTTCTGCATGCCACGGCCACCGGAGATAACGATACCGGCAGAAGCCAGGTCCGGACGATCAGACTGGGCTTTCTCTTCACCAACGAAGGAAGACAGGCCAGCGTCTTTTACTACGTCCAGCTGCTCAACAGAGGCAGAACCACCTTCAGCGGCTACCGGGTCGAACGCGGTCGGACGAACCGTCACAACCTTGATGCTGTCGCTTGCCTTGACGGTCGCAATGGCGTTACCAGCGTAGATCGGACGCACGAAGGTGTCTTCGGATTCAACGCGGATAATGTCAGAAACCTGGGCAACGTCCAGCAGCGCAGCAACACGCGGCATGAAGTCTTTACCAGTGGTGCCGGCAGAGGTCAGGATGTGGCTGTAGCCCTTGCCTACTTCAGCAACCAGCTCAGACAGGTTTTCTGCCAGGAAGTGACCGTAAGCGGCGTTGTCGGCAACCAGTACCTTGTTCACGCCTTCTGCCTTGGCAGCGGCTTCAGCGACGGCGCCTACGTTCTCACCGGCAACCAGCACGTCGATGTCGCCACCGATGGCCTTGGCAGCCGCTACAACGTTCAGAGTAGCCTGTTTCAGGCTGCTGTTGTCGTGTTCAGCAATTACCAGGATGCTCATTTAGATCACCTTCGCTTCGTTCTTCAGTTTATCCACCAGCTCAGCTACGTCAGCCACCTTGATACCAGCCTGGCGTGCAGCCGGGGCTTCGACTTTCAGGGTGGACAGGCGAGCGGCAACGTCAACGCCCAGGTCAGCCGGAGACATGGAGTCCAGCGGCTTTTTCTTGGCTTTCATGATGTTCGGCAGAGAAGCGTAGCGCGGCTCGTTCAGACGCAGGTCTGTGGTAACAACCGCCGGCAGGTTCAGAGCAACTGTCATCAGACCGCCGTCTACTTCGCGGGTTACGTTAACCTTGTCACCGTCAACAACCACTTCAGAGGCGAAGGTGCCCTGGCCCATGCCAGTCAGAGCAGCCAGCATCTGGCCAGTCTGGTTGTTGTCGGAATCGATGGACTGCTTGCCAAGAATAACCAGCTTGGGCTCTTCTTTCTCAACAACAGCCTTCAGCAGCTTGGCCGCTTCGAGGGACTGAACTTCTTCGTCAGTCTCGATGTGGATACCGCGGTCAGCACCCAGAGCCAGGGCAGTACGGATCTGCTCCTGAGAAGCCTTCGGGCCAATGGATACAACAACGATTTCACTGGCAACGCCCTTCTCTTTCAGACGAACCGCTTCTTCAACTGCGATTTCGCAGAACGGGTTCATTGCCATCTTGACGTTGGCGAGATCAACGCCGGTGTTGTCCGGCTTGACGCGCACCTTCACGTTGTAGTCGATAACTCGTTTTACAGCGACCAGAACCTTCATAGATTCCTCGTTCTTCTACGATGGGTTTAATGAGTCTTCACAGTCAAAGGACCGGGTTGACCCGACCTGACAATGAGACGATACTAAAAATCGACTCAAAACACACGATATTTCGGTGTATACGTACAATGCCAAAGGTTAGTGCAGATTTCAAACAAACGTTTGTTTGATTCTTCAAATGCGTTATCCTTTCGGGACAAATAGCCGTTTTGAGCGGTTTTGGGCTGTCGTCTATACGCATTTTTACCGGTATGATGGCGCCCCTGATGAGGCCTGCGGGCAAACAATATCCATTAAAAGCTGTTTGAGGAGACCAACGTGGAACGCGAATCGATGGAATTTGATGTTCTGATCGTCGGCGGCGGCCCTGCGGGCCTGTCGGCAGCCTGCCGCGTCATGCAACTGGCGCAGGAAGCCGGCGAAGAACTAACCGTTTGTGTGGTTGAAAAAGGTTCTGAGATCGGCGCGCACATCCTCGCCGGCACCGTATTCGAGCCCACGGCCCTGAACGAACTCTTCCCGGACTGGAAAGAGAAAGGCGCCCCCCTGAATACCCCGGTTACCCGGGATGACATTTTCCTGCTGAAGAATCAGGAAAAGGCCACCAAAGTACCCAATGCCTTTGTGCCCAAGAACATGCACAACCACGGCAACTACATCATCAGCCTGGGCAACCTTTGCCGCTGGCTGGCTGAGCAGGCCGAACAGCTGGGTGTTGAAGTGTATCCGGGCTTTGCCGCTTCAGAAACCATCGTTGAAGATGGTCAGGTAAAAGGCATTATCACCGGTGATATGGGCGTTGCCCGTGACGGTTCCGAGAAAGACGGCTACATGCCGGGTATGGAACTGCGCGCCAAGTACACCCTGTTTACTGAAGGCTGTCGCGGTCATCTGGGCAAGCGCCTGATCAACGACTTCAAGCTGGACGAAGGCAAGGATCCGCAGCACTACGGCATCGGCATCAAAGAACTGTGGGACATCGACCCGGCCAAACACGAGCCAGGCCTGGTTGTTCACACCACCGGCTGGCCGCTGAACGAATCCGGCTCCACCGGCGGCTCTTTCCTGTATCACCTGGAAAACGGTCAGGTTTATGTTGGTCTGATCACCGATCTTTCCTACAGCAACCCGCACCTGAGCCCGTTCGAAGAGTTCCAGCGTCTCAAGTACCATCCGGAAATCAAGAAGTATCTGGAAGGTGGCAAGCGTGTTGCCTACGGCGCCCGTGCAATCGCCAAGGGTGGCTACAACGCCCTGCCGAAGATGAGCTTCCCAGGCGGCCTGCTGCTGGGTTGCGATGCCGGCACCCTGAACAGCTCCAAGATCAAAGGTTCCCACACCGCCATGAAATCCGGCCTGTTGGGCGCTGAAGCCGTATTCGAGGCCCTGAAGGAAGGTAAATCCGGTGAGGAAATCACCAGCTTCCAGAAGCGTTTCGAAGACAGCTGGCTGTACAAGGAGCTTTACGCCGAGCGTAACTTCGGCCCGGCCATGCACAAGTTCGGCAATATCGTCGGCGGTGCCATCGCATTCTTCGAGCAGAACATTCTGCGCGGCAGCCTGCCGATCACCTTCCACGACACGACTCCGGACTACGCCACCCTGAAGCCGGCGTCTGAGTGCAAGAATATCGACTATCCGAAGCCGGATAACAAGCTGACGTTTGACCGCCTGTCCTCGGTGTTCATTTCCAACACCAACCATGAGGAAGATCAGCCGGTTCACCTGAAGCTGACCGACCCGGAAATTCCGCTGAAAGAGAACCTGCCAAAGTACGACGAGCCAGCGCAGCGTTACTGCCCTGCTGGCGTATACGAAGTGGTCGAGAAAGACGACGGCAGCGGCAAGAAGTTCCAGATCAATGCCCAGAACTGTGTTCACTGCAAGACCTGTGACATCAAGGATCCTGCCCAGAACATCACCTGGGTAACGCCGGAAGGCGGCGGTGGTCCGAACTACCCGAACATGTGATCCAGTATCACTGTTTCAGAAAACCGGGGCTTGCCCCGGTTTTTTTTATGCTGGCAGATTATTCCGGCCATAAAAAACGGCCCCCGGAGGCGCCGTTTTCTGATCAACCATCAGAAGGCATCAGTGCACGTGGCCGTGCTCTTGCTCTTCGTCGGTTGCTTCGCGGGTTTCTACCACTTCAACATCGAAGTGCAGAGTCTGACCCGCCAGCGGGTGGTTGGCATCGATGGTAACGGTTTCGTCGCCAACTTCTACCACGCGAACGACCTGGGGGCCGCCCGGAGTCTGTGCCTGGAACTGCATGCCTGGCTCGATGGTGTCTACGCCCTCGAAAGCAGAGCGCGGAACCGGCTGGATGAGCTCTTCGTTTACTTCACCGTAGCCTTCAGCTGGCTCTACGGAAACTTTAACCTGGTCGCCAGCGTTCTTCTCGGTCAGCGCACTTTCCAGTCCGCCGATGATGTTCTGTGCACCTTCCAGATACGCCAGTGGCTCACGGCCTTCTACGCGGGAGGAATCGAGTTGCTCTCCCTGGTCGTTAGTGAGCGTGTAATGGATGGTGACAACACGAGGTTGGGCCATGTGATCTCCTTGCGTGTCGCAATGACTGTGTATTTAGATTGTAGGCAATCGAAAGTGATCGTGAACAGCCAGACTGCACAGAGGGACTAACGACCACCGGGCCTCGTTAGAGAGCCAGGCTCGATAACAAGTAAGAAACCACAGTTTAACAAGTGACAGACTGCGTTTTCTACCTTATTCATTGGGGTGGTCAGGCGCTTTTCAACCGCCCTGCCCGATTTCCCAGAATTTTCCGTGACTAAGCACCCCGTACACGGTTTTTCCCGCCGCTTCGGTTTCCTCGGCCAGCTCGGCGAGGTCATAGAACGCCGAGGTAACCAGCCGGGCTTCAACGCCGTGGCGCACCTGAATAACTGGCCGAGGTTCGCCAGTCTCGGAGTAGGAACCCACATGTAACGGGTGCTGCTCGCCAATCTCCAGGGTTTCGCCCATGTTGGTGGCCAGGGTGATAACCTGCTCCGCGCCCTCGCCTTTCACCTCCAGACCATGGGCCAGCAGTGGTGCGTCCTCAACCCGGATACGCCATTTCTCGACCGGCGTAACGAGGTAGTACTCTCCATCGCTTTCCCGCCTGAGAATGGTAGAGAACAGCTTTACCGTGGCCTCCCGGGCGATGGGCTCACCTTTGAAGATCCACTGGCCATCCCGGGTGATCACCAGATCCATGTCGCCGGAAAGTTCGGGGTGCCATTTATCCAGCGGTGGAAGATCCCTGCTCTTGCCGGCGTCTTCGAGGGATTTGGCAATGTCATCGGGTGTCCGGTTCATCGTTTTCTCCCTGATCAGAGCCCACGCATCCATTCTGCCCGCAGAGGCACAGCGCCAGGCTGGGTAATGGCCATGTTTACCTGCTGCAGCAGGCGGTCTTTATCGCGGCCCAGCGTGCCTTTGAGCACGAGGTAATTGGAGGCGTGATCGCTTCGGAAAATGGTGTTGTCCAGTTCCAGGTGCTCCAGAAACACACGAATTTCCTCGAACAGGGCCTGCTGGCCCAGGGGTACGAAATCCGCCCCGAAACCCTCGCGGAATCGCTCTTCACCCTGCGGGAAGCTGACCACCAGGGTAGACAGGTAATCGGGCTGGGTTTCATTGCACAGTGTGGCAGTGTTAATGGCATGCTGCCGTGAAAGAGCTTCACCGCCCAGACCATTGAGCACCATCACCGAGCTCACCAGGCCCGCTTCCCGGATCTTCACCAGGGCCGACCGGGTGGATTCCCAGGTTTCACCTTTGTTAACACGCCGAAGAATCTCGTCGTCGCCGGATTCCATGCCCACATAAAGGATTTTCAGGCCGGCTTCCCGGAGTTGGATCAACTCTTCAACCGATTTTTTTGCCAGGTTTCGTGGCAGGCAGTAGCTGGAAACGCGTTCCAGGCCGGGAAAGCCTCGCTTCAAATCAGCGATTATTTCCAGCAGGCGCCGGGTGGGCAGCACCATGGCGTCTCCATCGGCCAGGAAAACCCGGCGCACGTCGCCAAATGCCGCTGCTGCTTTCTCGATGTCTGCCCTGATGTCTTCGGGCTTTCGAGCCCGGAATTTCTTCTGGGGCTGGGTATACATCTCGCAGAAGGTGCACTGGTTCCAGGAACAGCCATTAGTCACCGGCAGAATCAGCGATTTCGCCTCGCTGGGCGGCCGGAAGACTGGCTCAATGTAATCAATGGGAAAACTGTACATAGGTTCGTTCAGTATCGGAAATGAGTGATGTACTGATTAGATCAGGGCAGAAACTGGGCTTTCAAGTCGGCGCAGCCTGGCCCCACTACAGGCATATTCAGCAGTACAGCCTGAGACGTCATAAAGGGAATGCCCTGCCGATGGCCATCAACCAACAGAGTAGAGAAGCTACCCACGAATGGCATGTGGGAAACCAACATCAATGGTGAAACCTGGTTGTCCAGAAGCTCATCCAGACAACGGCCAGGGTCATCATCGGGTGTGATAAAGGCTTTTTCCTGGACCGGGCAATTCAGCACTTCCGCCACAATCGCGGCGGTTTGCCGGGCCCGAACATAGGGACTGGACCATATCTGGGCGGGACGCCACGGGGAAGAGGCAATTTGCGCCGCCACGGCTGCCACGCCGCGGCGACCCGCTTCGGTCAGCTCACGCTCCTGATCCAGCGAATGCCAGCCGGCCTCACCATGGCGCATAACAATCAGATGCACGTGCCTCTCCTTCCGGATGACAATCCCGGGTCACTGGGTAATGGTGCGCGGCAGAATGAACTCCACATCAGAATTCTGCACGGCCATCATCAGGCTGTTGATCACCGCATTGATGGAAGCGCTTTCATAGAGAATCTCGTAAAGCCCTCGTACCAGCGGCATGTAGATGCCAATGGCCTCGGATTTTTCCCGCACCAGTTTCAGGGTATAGATGCCTTCGGCCACCTGCCCCAGCTCCTGCACGGCTTCTTCCAGTTTCTGGCCCTTGCCAATGGCGTAGCCAACCCGGAAATTCCGGCTTTTGCTGGAGGTGCAGGTGGCAATCAGGTCGCCAACACCTGCAAGGCCCATAAAGGTCATCGGGTTGGCGCCAAGGCTAACCGCGAAACGGCTCATTTCGGCCAGGCCACGGGTAATCAGCATGGCTTTCGCGTTCTCGCCCATGTTCAGGGCCGATGCCAGGCCGGCAACAATGGCGTAGATATTCTTGAGTGCGCCCGCCAGTTCCACACCGTAGACATCAACATTGGCGTAAACCCGAAAGTATTCGCAGCCCAGCAGTTCCTGCACTGTGCGGCGCACATCCGGGTCTTTTGCGGCGATCACAGTGGCGGTCAGTTCCCGGTTGACGATCTCGCCAGCCAGGTTCGGCCCGCTCAGAACACCGGAGCGACACCTGGGAAGCTCCTCCAGCAGGATTTCGCTCATCAATTTAAAACCGAGCTCTTCGATGCCTTTGGTCAGGCTGACGACGATCTGGCCATCGCGGAATTCGCTGCTGTGTTCGCGAATGACCGACCGAAACGCTTTCGATGGGATCGCAACCAGCACAATCTCCGCTTTGCGCACCGCATCGGCCAGGTCTGTTGTCGGCTGAATGTCACCCTCAAGGGTAACGGCGGGCATATACCGGCGGTTAATGCGGGTGCTGCGTATCTCCTCTGCCTGTGCTTCATCGCGCATCCAGAAATGCACAACGTGGCCATTCTCGCCCAGTACTTTTGCCATGGCAGTACCGAAACTGCCGCCACCAAGTACTGCCACATCGTAGGAATTCGCCCCGTGATTACCGGGCGTCGGGTTATCAGGCATAAACGTTCCGTTCTGTTTCTGTCAGGGCCGGGCCCGGTGCAGGACTGGCGTTTCAGCCAGTTTCCTCGCATTCCAGCGCCCGTACCAGATTCTTGAATTCTTCCCTGTTCCGGCTATTCATGCCCATCAGTACTTTATGGGCATCAAGAACTTTATCGCGAACCTGCTGTTCGCTCGCCTTGAGCACGGGGATTTCTTCGAGTTCTTCAATTCGGGAAGCTGGCTCACGGACAATAATGAAAATCTTGTCGAAGCCCATGGACGTAATAATGCGGGTGATATCGGGGTTGGTGGAAATCAGCGTTGGCAGAAAATGACTTTGTTTCTGCGCCGCCAGCGCAATCTTGGCCAGCAGGCCAAGCGTCGTGCTGTCGATGATTTCGGTCTCGGTGAGATCGATAACCACGGTTTTGAATGCCGGATCACGGGTTATGGACTCAACCAGATTGTCCAGCGTCGAACACAGGTTCAGCCGGATTTCCCCAATAAACTTCAGGACGTATATTCCCTGCTGTTCTGCTTGCAGGATTTTATAACCAGCCATTTTTCACACTGCCACTAAGTCGACGACGTGTTATCTGACCCGTTTATGGTATCAGTTACCGATACTATCGCGATATCGTCAGGCAGCTCCGAGATCTTATCCAGCCCCAGAGCGTCGCTCAGCGATGCGATAGTGTGACTACCTCCTGAAACGAGTTCAAGTAGTCTGTTCTCCTTTTCATCCAGAGATTTGGCCGGGATCACTTCCAACAGGCCATCAGAGAACAACAAAAGCCGGAATGGTCGATCCAGCTTCACCTTGTAAAGCTCCCATTCCGGCGTTTCGAACAGCCCTACCGGCAGCCCGCTGCCTTCCAGAAAACGGGTTTCACCATCTTCAAACGACAGGATGGGCATGGGGAAATGCGCTCCGACCGCATAACTCAATGTACGTTCTGTTGTTGAAATAATGCCAACAAACACGGTGACATGCTTGCCAAGCCCTGTATCCAACAGCTCTGAGTTGATGCGCTCCAGGAAACGTTCCGGGTGCAGGATGTCTTCACTGGACTGACGCCGAAGATTCCGCTGCAAACGATTGGTGAGGTTTCGCAGTAACACGGTAACGAATGCGGAACTGGCGCCATGGCCAGAAACGTCGGCGATATAAACGAGGACCTTGTCTTCACTGATGCGAAAATAGTCGAGAAAATCGCCACTGAGATACAGGGACGGCTTGATGAGGTAATCAACGCTGAGCCCGGAAAGCGTGAGCTGATGGTCTGGCAGCATTTTTAGCTGCACCTTGCGACCGGCATTCTGGTCGGCCCTTAGCTCGGCAATACCGTTGCGCAGGTCCCGGTTGGCTTCTTCCAGTTCCTGCCGGTACAACTGGTTCAGGCGGTTTACCCTGACCCGGTCAAACAACTTGCCGATAATGTCGTCCAGTGCATTGCGGTCGTCATTGCAGGGTTTGAGCACGACATCGGCGGCTCCGGCCCGCATGGCCTGGACCACATCGGCGCTGGACTGGCTGCTGGTGCAGGCCACTATCGGCGTGAAACTTTCTGTTTCATCAAGGCGCCGGGACAGGTCTCTGATCGCCTCTGGAGGGAGATCTGCAAAGATCACATCCGGGATATTGTCGTCGAACAATCCTCGGGCAGCGTTTACCCCCGCTGCACCAGTTACGTAAAACCCCCGCGCCTCCAGGTAACGGGACAGATCGGCTCGGGCCTGTTCATCGGCGTCAATTATCAGAATGCGCTCGGTGCGCGAGGTCATGTTGGCTGCCCTAAACTACCAGCGGTAAAGAAAAAAGGCTTTATATGGCCTATTCTGGCATGCCCCTGTGATATAACAAGGCCGCAATCATCATTTTGGGAGAATTGTAACCATGAGACGTGCCGTTAACGATCTGCTCGGAGCCTATGACAAACTGATCATGGACCCGGTGCATGGCGGTATCCCGCTCTACCGGCACGAAATCCAGGTGATTGACCACCCTCTGTTCCAGCGCTTGCGCAACATCTGCCAGAACGACATTCTAAGCCTGGTTTTCCCCGGCGCCACGCATTCCCGCTTCCTGCACAGCATCGGGGTGATGCATGTAGGCACGCGGATGTTCCGGGCCATGATCGATGCTTACCTTCGGGAACGACAGCTGAGTGAGCAGACCGATCTCAGCCTGAGCCAGCTCGATGCCATTGATTACCTCGCCAAAACCATCCGGCTCGGCTGCTTGCTGCACGACAGCGGGCACTCCAGTTTCTCCCATCAGTTCACCCAGGCCCGGAAGATCCGCGACCTGATGTCTCGCCCGGCACGGTTCCGGGATTTGTGGGATGGTGTTGACTATTCCGCCTACCACGCCAGTGAACCGGAAGAACTGGAGCATGAACACTACTCTGTTCGAGTTGCCCATGACGTACTCTCGTCTGTGGATCTGGAGAGCGCCGGGCTGGCTGCTATCGATGTCATCGGCATTATGGAAACCACCGATGTTACGCCCAGCGAAACCTTCTGCCGCCACGCCCAGACTTTCTGGGAATTCATCGCCGGCGACGATGCCATTGCCGGCACTATTCCGCCCCGGGATGTGCCGCAGCTGGTGATGGGCCTGCTGTCGTCCATCGTATCGGGGGAGATTGATGCGGACCGGGCCGATTATATGTTGCGGGACGGCTTCCACAGCTCGGTCACCATCGGCGGCTTCAATCTGGACCACCTGCTGAGCAACCTGCGGTTTGGTTGGGACGTTTCCGAGCCCTGGATGGGGCTGGCGATTACCCAGAAAGGCCTGGGCGCCCTGGAAGACTTCGTGTACAGCCGCCACCAGATGTACCGCAAGGTATATGCGCACAAGACCGCTCTGGGCTTCGACTGGTTGCTGCGTGAGGCCATTAACGAAGTGCTGGAGGACCCGGAAAGCTTCGACTGGGTGGATACCTGCCTGAGCAACATGAAATGGTTTGCCGAGCTGACCGATAACTTCTTCTGGGAAGCCTTCCGCAAGGTGGCCCGCCGGGAACCGAGGAGCTACTCGTTCTGCATCGTGAACCGTGTGAAGCTGGACCACGTCGACACGCGAGAGAATCTGGACAAGATCGAAATCCTGAATCACAGCCGCTGGTTGGCATCGGAGCTGGGCATTAACCCGGACAACGTGGTTACCTGCTCCATGAAGGCTCGCTTCTCGAACATTCAGGACAACTTCAACGGCATCAAGGTGCTGGTGAAAAACCCGATCACCCGGGAGCGCAGCCTGAGGAAAATCACCGAGGTGAGTGCCTTCTTCTCAAAATTCGGCGACGGCACCATCACTCATTTCTACCGGCGGCCGGAAGTGGCAGAAAAAGCTCCCTCCGACCTGACCGAGTAACGCAGATTACTGTTCAGGGCTGTCGGTCATCACCTGCACTAGTTGCGAGGCACTTTCCCAGGCGCCTTCAACCCGGCCGCCCGCCAGCCAGTCGCCGGCGAGGCCAATGCCGGTTTTCGGGTCGAAAAGATAGCCGGGGTTATCGCCCGACTCCGAGCGTGCATACAACCACCGGTGCGGCACCCAATCGTCCGCAGCGTCTTCATGCCCGGTCAGCGCGCGGAATTCCGCCAGCAGAGCTTCAGCAATGCTTTCCGGAGCGTCATCCACGTGCCGCTGTGTCCACTCGGGGTTGGCGTGCAGCACCCACCACTGGCCCTCGTCTTCGCGGCCGGGTTTGGAGGAGTTGTTGGCCACCCAGAACAACACGTCGGAGTTGGGGCGCACCGCATCAAACGGGAAATCAACGGGGCGATTGAAATGGGCCGCTACCGCCCAGCACGGCAGGATATTACCCACGTGCTCCGCCAATCCTTCCGCCAACGGCTCCAGACCACTGTCCCGGAGCAGATCCTGCGCCTGGGCCGGCGGGGCCGTGATCACGACCTGATCGAAGCCGTCGTAGTGCTGCCCATCGGTATCGGTGAGCTGCCATTTCGTACCGTCTTTCGAGAGTCTGGCGATTCGAACGCCTGATTCCAGCGAAATGTGTTCAGACAGAGCCCGGGAAATGGCCGTCATTCGCGGCGTACCAACAAACCGGTGCTCCTCCGGAAACGCCTGCCAGCTGCCCCTTTCCGTCTGATAACCGAACCGGGCATTCCAGATCTGGTAGCTTTCGGGCCCGGCCCAGCGATCCAGAAACCGGGTGAAGCCGGGGTTACGAGACGTGAAGTACTGGGCGCCGATATCGGCGGACGCGTTCGCCACGCGCTTGGACGCCAGACGACCACCGGGGCCGCGACTTTTCTCGAATACCCGGACATTATGGCCCGAATCGCCAAGAAGAATTGCGGCCGTCAGCCCCGCCAGCCCTGAACCAATAACCGCGATGCTGCGTATTGATGTGGTGTCTGATGTTACTTCACGCATGGTTGTATATGACCCGAGTAAATAGTTGGTTAACAAACATTCTGAGATGGTTCGATTCCGAAGCAGGTTCAGATCACCTGGATACGGCATCCCGCGCCTTTAACTGGGTGCGGGTACTGCCATTCATCGCACTCCACCTTGCCTGTCTGCTGGCACTCTACACCGGCGTCAGCACCTTCGCAGTGGTTTTTGCCGTTGCCTTTTTCCTGGTAAGGATGTTCGCAATCACTGGCTTCTACCACCGCTATTTCTCCCACAAGACCTTCAAAACCAGCCGGCCGGCACAGTTCATTTTTGCCGTTCTGGGGGCCAGTGCGGCTCAACGAGGCCCCTTGTGGTGGGCGGCACACCACCGGCACCACCACCAGCACTCGGACAACGAGCAGGATCTGCACTCACCGCACCAGGGCGGGTTCTGGTGGTCCCATGTGGGATGGTTCACCTGTGATGCAGGCTTTGCCATGGATGAACGTCGGGTGCGCGACTGGCTGAGATTCCCGGAACTCCGGTTCATCAATCGCTTTGATTCACTGGTACCCGCCGCGTTTGCGGTGGCTATTTACCTGCTTGGCGAGGCACTGGCCCTGTGGGCGCCCGGGCTGGGCACGAACGGGCTTCAGCTCCTGGTCTGGGGGTTCTTCATATCAACCGTGGTGCTTTTCCACGCAACGGTATCGATCAACTCGCTGTCACATGTCTGGGGTAAAAGGCGGTTTGAGACCGACGACGACAGCCGCAACAATTTCTGGCTGGCCCTGATCACCCTGGGTGAAGGCTGGCACAATAACCACCACCGGTGGCCGCAATCGGTACGCCAGGGTTTCCGCTGGTACGAAATTGATATGACCTGGTATGGCCTGTGGTTGCTTTCCAAGCTGGGCATTATCTGGGATCTCAATCCGATTCCGGCTCATATCCAGAAAGAAACCCGGGAACTGGACAACAAGAGGAGGAACCGCTCATGACGACGTCTGCCTCTGCCATTGAAGTCGGGGCACCGGATTCAGGATTGCCCGTGGTACTGGACCGTTTCTGTTCGCTGTATAACGCGCTCGACAAAGGCAATCTCAACAAGCTCCAGCAGGTATACGGCGAGGATATCGAGTTTCAGGATCCTTTTGGCCAGGTGCATGGCCTTGATCAACTGACCGAATACATGGCGGGTGCCTACGGCAACGTTATCCGCTGCCAGTTCCGGTTCCACGAGCCGGTCATTCAGGAATGCTGGTGCAGCCTGCCCTGGGTAATGGAGCTTCAACACAAGCGTGTCCGCGGCGGCAAACCGGTGTTTGTAGAGGGCATCAGCCATCTGGAAATCCGGGATGGAAAAGTGCGTTATCACCGGGACTATTTCGACGCCGGCCAGCTTTTGTATGAAAACCTGCCGGTGCTCGGCCGGATGATTCGCTGGGTCAAGGAGCAGGCAGGATGAGCCAATTACTGACGTCAGCCAGCAACATCTGGTTAACCGGTGCCTCATCCGGTATTGGCGAAGCGCTGGTTCACGAACTCGCCGGTGCCGGTCACAAACTGATTGTGACAGGACGCCGGCAGGAGCCTTTGGATGAGCTGTCACAAGCTTTCCCGAACCAGATCACCACGGCTGCTGCGGACACCACCAGCAAGGACGACTTGCAGCGAGTTAAGTCGCAGCTCGACCACTTCGGCGACCTGGACATGGCCATTCTGAACGCCGGTACCTGTGAGTATCTGGAGGTGGCGGAATACAACAGCGATGTCATTGCCAACAACGTGACCACCAACGTGATCGGCACAGCGCGCTGCCTGGATATTGCCCTTCCGGCTCTGCGTGCGACCCGCGCCAAAGGCAAGCCGGCTACTCTGGTAATTGTGAGTTCTTCGGCCTGGTGGTTTCCGTTCGGGCGGGCCGAGGGCTATGGCGCCTCCAAGGCGGCGCTTACCTACTTTGCCCAGTCTCTGAGAGCCGATCTGGCGGCCGAGGGGATTCAGGTTGTGGTGGTATCCCCGGGGTTTGTCAAAACGCCACTGACGGACCGAAACGATTTTCCGATGCCATTTATCATCTCAGCCGGCGATGCGGCACGACGAATCCGCACCGGGCTTGAGAAAGGCCGTAACGAAATCGCGTTCCCCAAACGCTTTACCTGGTCCCTGAAGCTGCTAGCCGCCTTGCCCCGGAGCGTTATCGACCGCATGGCCGCCTCCATGGCCCGCAAAACCGATCATTAAAGTTTTACCACAGGAATTACCTTGCATGAATCAGGAACGTCAGCGAATTGCCGTGATTGGCGCTGGAGTATCAGGTTTAACAGCCGCCTGGCTGCTGGCCGACAAGCACGATGTGCATCTATTCGAAGCCGGCGACTATGCCGGAGGCCACACCAACACGGAACAGGTGGAAGCTGGTGGCCGTACCTGGCCGGTGAATACCGGGTTTATCGTGTTCAACGACTGGACCTACCCCAACTTCATCAAGTTGATGGATCGGCTCGGGGTGGCCTCTGAAGTGAGCAACATGAGTTTCAGCGTGGACTGCCACGCCAGTGGACTGCAATACAACGGCACCAGCCTGAACACCCTGTTTGCCCAGCGCCGGAACCTGTTCAATCTGAATTTCCTGAAAATGATCCGGGAGATTCTCCGGTTCAACAAGGAAACCCGGGCTGACCTGGCCGCAGGCACCATTCCGGATGGCGAGACACTCGGGGAATACCTTAACCGCAACGGATACAGCCGGTACTTCCGCAACTACTACATTGTCCCCATGGGCGCGGCCATCTGGTCTGCCCCGGAGATTGTGCTGGAACAGTTTCCGATCCGGTTTTTCCTGCAGTTCTTTAACAACCATGGCATGTTATCCGTGGATGACCGGCCCACCTGGCGGGTCATTTCCGGCGGCTCGGCCACCTACGTGGATCGAATGATGGAGCGGCTGGGCGAGCAGACTCACCTGAACAGTCCGGTGACATCGGTAAAACGGGATGCCGACGGCGTTACTCTGGTGGCCAACGGCCAGGAACACCGGTTTGACCAGGTCATCTTCGGTTGCCACAGTGACCAGGCCCTGGCCATGCTGGACGACGCCACTGACGATGAGAGAAGCATCCTCGGAGCCATCGCATACCAGAAGAACGACGTGGTTCTGCACACGGACGCCAGCGTACTGCCCTCGAACCGTCTGGCTTGGGCCGCCTGGAATTACATGATCCCGGAACACAGCACGCAACCGGTTTCCGTAACCTACAACATGAACGTTCTTCAGAACTTCGACGACGCTCCGGAAACCTTTTGCGTCACCCTGAACCGAAGCCGGGATATTAATCCGGAAAAGGTGATCAAACGGTTTGAATACGATCACCCCGTCTTCACTCTGGACGCCGTTGCCGCACAGGAGCGCTACGATGACATCGGTAACCGGAACCGCACCCACTTTTGCGGTGCCTACTGGTTCAATGGCTTCCACGAAGACGGTGTGCGCAGCGCACTGAGAGTTACCCGGGCATTCGGGGTGGAGCTCTGATTATGGCCAGTGAATGGCTGGAAGGCACCATAAGGCATCGGCGCAAGCTACCGGTTCAGCATGAGTTCAGCTACAACATCGGAATGCTCGCCCTCGACCTTGACGACTGGTCCACGGTAACCAGAACCAGTCCGTTTTTTTCCCTCGAACGTTTTAACTGGCTGGGGCTCTACCGGCGGGATTACCTTGACCCGGAAGTGCCCAGCCTGCGCCAGGCGGTATTCAACCGGGTTAAAAGCGCCACCGGCTGGGCTCCGGATGGGCCAATAGAGCTGGTTACCCACCCGCGCTACCTGGGCTACATTTTCAATCCGGTCAGCTTTTACCTGTGCTATGAACGGGGCTGCAGGCCAGAAGCCGGCGCCACCCCCCGTGTGATTGTCGCCCAGATTACCAACACCCCCTGGAAACAGCGCCATGTGTACTGCATGGAATGCACCCAGCCGGGGCCGGGCTCCGATAACGCCTGGCACACCGAGCGTTTTGGTTTCAGCAAACGCTTCCACGTTTCACCATTTAATGGCATGAATCAGCACTACCAGTGGCTGTTCAGTTTTCGCGGCAAGGACATGCGCGTTCACATGAATGTGGAAGAGGAAGGCCGCAAGCATTTTGATGCCACGCTGGTAGTCCAACGCACCCCTCTTGATCGTAAAACCCTGCACAGGAGCCTGAGACGGTTTCCCCTGGAAACCATCAAAGGCGTTGCCGGTATTTACTGGAATGCCCTGAAGCTGAAATTCAAAGGGGCCCCCTTTTACACCCACCCGGACAAACTCGATGCAACCGACAGCGCCTACCAGCGCGGTACCGAGGATCTGGGGCTGGATGTAACGGAAAAACCATCGGCACAACAAGACAACGCATTTGATTCGGCAGGAAGGGTAAGCTCATGGAGAACCTGAACACCTCGGTTGAACACCAGCGCACTGGGAACACGGGGCTTTCGTTGATCAGCCGTGTCGCAAAGCACCTGGCTTGCCAGCAACTGGCGCAGCTTGGTCATGGCAGGCTGGTGATCAGAGAGGCAGGAGCTGAGGACCTCGTATTCGGTGATGGCGATGACCGCTATCCGCAGGCCGAGTTAGTGATCCACAACCACAGCACTTGGCGGGATCTGGTGACCGGTGGCAGCATCGGTGCTGCCGAATCGTTTGTGGCAGGTGACTGGAGCTCGCCAGACCTGACCGCCCTGCTTCGGTTCTTTACCCGCAATATCGACACCATGAACCGGTTTGAAGACCGGTTTGCCTGGATCAGCAAGCCCGCACTCAAGGCACTGCACTGGCTGAACCGAAACACCCCGGAAGGCTCCCGCAAGAATATCAGCGCCCACTACGATCTGGGCAATGACCTGTTCCGCCTGTTCCTGGACCCAACCATGATGTATTCCTCCGCCATTTACCCCCGCGAGGATTCAACCCTGGACGAAGCGGCCGTTCACAAGCTGGATACCATCTGCCGCAAGCTGGATTTAGGTCCGGAGGACCGGGTGGTGGAAATCGGTACTGGCTGGGGTGGCTTCGCCATTCACGCCGCCAAACACTATGGCTGCCATGTCACCACCACTACCATTTCCAGGGAGCAGCTGGAGCTGACCAAGGCGCGAGTGAAAGCGGAAGGCCTCGAAGACAAGATTACGCTGCTGTTCGACGACTACCGCGATCTGCAGGGACAGTTCGACAAACTGGTGTCCATCGAGATGATCGAAGCCGTTGGCCCCCAGTTCCTGGACAGCTACCTGTCCCAGATCAGCCACCTGCTGAAGCCGGATGGCCTGGCGCTGATTCAGGCCATTAACATGCCGGAACAGCGTTACCACCGGGCATTGAAGAATGTGGATTTCATCCAGCGTTACATTTTCCCCGGCAGCTTTATCCCATCGTTTGGCGCTATTCTTGGCTCTATAAACCGGGGCTCAGACCTGGTACTCACCCATGCCGAAGACTTCGGCTTTCACTACGCCCGAACGCTGAGGGACTGGTGTGATCGGTTCATGGCGCGCCGTCAGGAACTGGAACAGCTGGGATACGACCAGGCCTTCCAACGCCTGTGGCATTTCTATTTCGCGTACTGCGAGGCTGGCTTCAGCGAGCGGGCGATTGGCGTTGCCCATCTGGTCATGGCCAAGCCGGCCAACAAACGCGCGAACATTCTGAGTGTATGATCACTTCAAAAACAGCCCGTAACCTGCTGAACTTTATACTGTTCCAGGCAGGCTGGCTGGCCTGCGTGCTGTACCCCGGGCTAGCTACGGTGGGGCTGATCCTGGTGTTCCTGGGCCTGCATCTTGCTCTGGTCAGTCAACGGCGGTTTTCCGAACTGCAGTTTATTGGCTTTGGCGTGGTGCTCGGCGGATTGATGGATACACTCTGGTTCCGAACCGGGGTGCTGGCCCTTGATTCCGGAGAAGAGGTGCTGGCTGCCCCGCCCTGGCTAATCGCGATCTGGACCATCTTCATGACCACCCTGTGCCATTCCCTGGGCTGGATCAGCCAGCGCCAGTGGCTGCCGTGGGCTCTGGCCCCCATTGCCGGCCCCTTTGCCTATTGGTCCGCCAGCCAGCTCGGTATAGTGGCGCTGCCGGACCTGACACTTTCCCTGGTCGCCATGGCCGTCGGCTGGTTCGTCCTGTTTCCTTTGCTGCTGTTCATTCGCAAGGCCCTGTACGCGGAGCTGGAAACATGAAACTCGCTGGTTCGACGTTCCTTACCCTACTCCTGACAGCAGCCGCATCCCCCGTGTCTGGCCAGGTATTTGAATTTTCAGGTACGGCCAAACAGGATGGGAAGGTGCTTTACCAGGAGGATCATCGAATCGAAGGCACGTGTTCCGAAGGCGTCTTTGACCCGGTTGACCACCAGGTTTCCTACCGGAATCCGGAAAGCGGAGACGCATTCGCCAGTAAATCGCTGTCTTACAATAACTCCGCGTTTCGGCCCCGGGTAGAGTTCCGCCAGCCAGCATTCGGTGAAGCGTTAACCATCACCTACCCGCAGGAGCGGGCTCTCAGTATTGCCTGGCAGGAGCCAACGGGCGAGACTCGAGAATTCACGGTGCCATTCGACCAGCAGCTGGTGGTGGATTCAGGGTTTGACTACTTTGTCCGGGCCAACTGGGAACGTATCCGGCAAGGCGAGTCAGTGGAGTTCCGGTTTCTGGCGCCCACCCGGGGGGAGCACTACGGTTTTGTTCTCGAGCCAGCCACCTCCGTCAAGGTGGACGCAGACCTGACCGTGCAGATCCGCCCCACCAGCCTGTTGTTACGGGTTCTCGTTGACCCTATCGTGCTGGGGTACAGCTCAGACGGCGCATTGACCGACTATCTGGGGTTAACCAACATCCGGCAAGATGCCGAATCCAACCACATCGCCCACATTCGCTATCAGGTTGCCCGCTTACCGGATTGTGAACTGACACGGTAATCTGGTCGCAGCTGCCAGACGGCACCCGGCCTGGGGTGTGTTAAACTCCGAAAAAATTTTCCCGGAGATTCTGCGCCCATGATGTTTGTGTCGTTCAATGTGAACAGTATCCGCACCCGCCTGCATCAGCTCGAAGCCGTGATTCAGCAGCTTAATCCGGATGTCATCGGTCTTCAGGAAACCAAGGTCACTGATGGGGAATTCCCGGTCGAGGCCATTCGCGAGCTCGGTTATCACGTTCACTTTCATGGCCAGAAAACCCACTACGGTGTTGCTCTGTTATCCCGCGCGGAGCCGGAAGAGGTCCTCAAAGGCTACCCCTCCGATGGTGAAGACTCCCAGCGGCGCCTGATTACCGGTCATTTCACCGTTAACGGCGAGCCCCTGACCGTCATCAACGGTTATTTTCCCCAGGGGGAAAGCCGGGACCACCCTGTAAAATTTCCTGCCAAGGAAAAGTTCTACGCCGACCTGATGGCCTACCTGGACGAATTGGCCAAGAAACCCGGCCATATTATGGTAATGGGCGACATGAACATATCGCCCACAGACCGCGACATCGGCATTGGCGCCGACAATGCAAAACGCTGGTTGCGTTCGGGAAAATGCAGTTTTCTGCCGGAAGAGCGGGAATGGCTTGGGCAGGTTGAACAACGGGGCTTTACCGATGTATTCCGCCATCTGCACCCGGACGAAGCCAACACCTTCAGCTGGTTTGACTATCGCAGCAAAGGCTTTGAGCGTGACCCGAGGCGAGGCCTTCGCATTGACCTGATCATGGCCAGTGACAGCCTCCTGCCCAAGGCAAAAGCAGCAGGAGTGTCCTACGATATCCGGGCCATGGAGCGACCATCCGATCACTGCCCGGTGTGGGCCTCATTCGACCTCTGATTGACCAGGCCATTACGGATGAAGAAAGTCAAAACCAGGGATCGGATCCTCGACACCAGCCTGCTGCTGTTCAACAGCCTTGGGGAGCCCAACGTCACCACTCTGCTGATCTCTGATGAGCTGGAGATCAGCCCGGGCAACCTGTATTACCACTTCAAAAGCAAAGGCGATATCGTTGAGGAATTGTTCCGGGCCTATGAGGCAGAGATGCTGGATCTTCTGGCGGTGCCCGAGGAAGCAGACGTTCCCATGGACCAGTTCAGCTTCTTCCTGCATCTGCTGTTTGAAGCCGTGGCCCGCTACCGTTTCCTGTACCAGGATCTGGTCAATGTCCTGTCCCGTTACGATCAGCTTCAGGTTCGATTTCGCAGGATTCTCAAAAAGAAGGAATTGGCGTTCAACACGCTGTGTGAGAGTTTTCGCCGGCAAGGCATCATGAACATCGGTTCGGATGAACTGGCTTCGGTGTGTGAGCAGCTTACCCTGACGGTGTGTTACTGGAGTAGCTTCGACACGCTTTCGCATCTGGATGACCGGGAGTCAGTGGACCCGGGCCGCGGTGTCTATCAGATGTTGCACCTGTTGCTTCCCTACCTGAACGAAGAAGAACAGGAACAGGTCCGGCTCACCAGCCGGACCTATCTCTAGAGCTTATTCTTCCTCGTCGCGCGCAGTGTTCTGACCGCGCAGCCTGGACAGCTCACTTTCCAATGCCTCGATACGACGCTCCATAGCTTCGATTTCTTCCCGACGATGGATGCCGAGGCGACGGAGTGCGCCAGAAACCCGCTGGTCGAACATATGCTCGAGTTTGTCCCAGGTCCCGGTGGCCCGCTCACGAACCTCGCCTACCCGATCTTCCACGGTGCGGATCTGTTTCTCGACCACACCCCGGGTTTTGCTCTCCAGCTGTTCGCCTTCCTGAACCAGACGATCAAAGAACTTGCCGGCGTCCTCTTCCGCTTTGGTGTAGGCGCCAAGGCCAGCCAGCCAGATTTGCCGGGCGGAATCCTTGATCTTGCCCGCCAGTTGCGGATCATTTTCAGGATTTTTGTCGTCGTGCTCAGACATGCATACCTCATGGGAGTCGGGCATTAGCGTTAGCTGCCATTGTATTACAGCCGGGCCCGGATTGCAGTGGTGGCCCTGAGAACCGCATAACGAAAGGCCGCAGTATAACCACTGATGCAATATGAAAAAATGTTTTCAAACGAAAGCGTCTCTCACTTGAACTGCTCAAATTATGGTCAATACTTCCCAATACCGGCATCCCTGTTGATGTCGGTTTGTCTGGAAGTCTTTCATGGATACTACTCGCACGCCTCTGCCCGGCATTCCCTGCCGGGCTTTTTTTGTTATTATTTCACCCCATTATATGGTTATTCCAAAACTGACATTTGGCGGGAGTCGATGAATGATTGATATTGCCTGGAGCCAGTTTACCCCTGGCGCTGCACTGACCGGCGGCCTGCTGATCGGCCTGGCCGCTGCAAGCTTCCTGCTTTTGAACGGCCGCATTGCAGGAATAAGTGGAATACTGGGTGGCCTGTTGGTGCCTGCTCGCCGCGATATACTCTGGCGGGTGGCTTTTCTCGCCGGGCTTGTAGGCACCCCAAGCCTGTGGCTGCTGTTTTCTGAACTTCCACCCATTCAGGTTGACGCAGGTTATCCAGCCCTGATCATTGCCGGATTGCTGGTGGGTATAGGCACTCGCTACGGCTCAGGCTGCACCAGCGGGCATGGTGTCTGTGGATTGTCTCGTCTGTCGCCTCGCTCACTGGTCGCAACCCTGAGTTTCATGGCAACAGGATTTTTAACGGTGTTCGTAATTCGCCACCTGATGGGAGTCTGAATGATGAAGTACTCTGTCACCTCACTTCTGGCAGGACTGATTTTCGGGTTGGGGCTCATGGTATCGGGTATGGCCAATCCGGAAAAAGTACTTGGTTTTCTCGATATCGCCGGGCTTTGGGACCCTTCACTGGCTTTCGTGATGGGAGGCGCAATCATCGTCGGACTGGTCGCTTTCGCCGTGGCGCGCAGGCGTACCCTGTCGTTCCTCGGATTCACCATGAAAATGCCGGCGAACAACCGTATTGAGCCCAGACTTGTTATTGGCAGCATGATGTTCGGTATTGGCTGGGGCATTGCCGGTTTTTGTCCAGGGCCCGCCCTGGTGGCTCTTGGTGCCGGAGAAATCAAGGCCGTGGTCTTTGTTGCGTCCATGGTGGCCGGTATGATGGCATTCGAAGTGATCGAGCGGATTAAACGACCGTCGTTGGGAGACACGCGTGGATATCAGAAAAATTGATGACAGTATTTCCGTAGCGCCACAAATCGCTATTGATGACGTTGCCGAAATTGCGCGGCTGGGGTTTCGGACCCTGGTCGCCAATCGGCCCGACCATGAAGAATACGGCCAACCGGCCATGGCCGACATTGAGGCCGCAGCGAAAGCAGAGGGCCTTGAATGGGTCTACATGCCGGTTGAGTCTGGCAATATTACCGACCAGGACGTAGAACGTTTCGCGCCCATGATCCGTGATGCCGAGAAACCCGTACTAGCCTTCTGTCGTTCCGGCACCCGCTGTACGGTACTATGGGCCCTGAGCAGTGCCCGCGACCACCAGCCAGAGGAAATCCTGTCCCGGGCACGGAATGCAGGTTACGACATTACCGGGCTTATTCCCCGCCTGATGCAGCAGGCCGGCAAGCGTTAATTTTCACCTCACGGAACGTCTCAATGCCTTACAACGGGATCGATAACTACCGCCACAATGAGCCGGACCGGCTCGGTGTGCTGATCACCAACCTTGGAACCCCCGACGCACCTACTACTCCCGCCCTGAGGAAATACCTCGCGGAATTCCTCTGGGATCCGCGGGTTGTCGAGGTACCGCGCCCCCTGTGGTGGCTGATTCTGCACGGCGTCATTCTCCGCATCCGCCCCCGGAAAAGTGCGGAAGCCTATGCCAGTGTGTGGGAAAAGGAGGGTTCTCCCCTGCTGATTCACACGGCGAAACAGGCTGAGGGTATCCGTGAGGCCATGAAACGGCGTTTCGGTACCAATGTGGTGGTTGGGTTCGCTATGCGTTATGGCAACCCTTCCATCCCCCGGGTACTGGAAGAGATGCAACAACAGGGCGTGCGCAAGCTGCTGGTACTTCCGCTGTATCCCCAGTATTCGGCCTCAACCACAGCCTCAACCTTCGATGCCATTGCAAAAGACTTTACCCGGCGGCGTTGGCTGCCCGATTTCCGGTTTGTTTCCCATTACCACGATTTCCCGCCGTACATCGAAGCCATGGCGCGCCATATTGAATCGCACTGGGCTGAACATGGCCGCAAGGAAAAACTGATTCTCTCCTACCACGGCGTACCGCTGAAATACCTGCTGAAGGGCGACCCCTACCACTGCGAATGCCATAAGACATCGCGGCTGCTGGCGGAGCGCCTTGGCCTCGGTAAAGACCAGTACATGACCACTTTCCAGTCCCGGTTCGGGCGGGAAGAATGGCTGCAACCCTATACCGACGAAACCCTTAAAGCACTGCCCGGAAAAGGGGTAAAATCGATCGATGTGTTCTGTCCTGGTTTCTCCGCCGATTGTCTGGAAACCATCGAGGAGATTAACGAGGAAAACCGCGAATACTTTATGGAGTCCGGCGGCGAAGGCTTTAGCTATATTCCCTGCCTGAACGCCACTCCGGGGCACATCGATGCCCTGGTGACACTGGTTGAGGAAAATCTGCAGGGATGGGGTATTCCCGAGAATTCGCCGGAATCCCTGGAACAGCGGGCCAGACTGGCGGAAGAGCGCAAACAGGCCACCTTCCCGGGCCGCAGCGACATCTAAGGAAAGACAGGACAGTGCCATGAAACTGAATTGCGATCTGGGGGAAAGCTACGGCGCCTGGCAAATGGGCCAGGATGACCTGGTTATGCCCCTGATCGACATGGCCAACGTGGCCTGTGGCTTTCATGCCGCAGACCCTATGGTAATTCGCAAAACACTGGCACTGGCAGCCGTTCACCACGTGGCTATTGGCGCTCACCCGTCCTATCACGACCTGCCCGGCTTCGGCCGGCGCTCGATTCACCACACGCCGGAAGAGATCGAAGCCCTGATGCTGTATCAGCTCGGGGCGCTCGAAGGCATGTGCCGGAGTGAAGGCCTGACGCTAAGCTACGTCAAACCCCATGGCGCCCTGAATAACGACATGATGCGGGACAATAGACTGCTTCGTGCCGTGATGGAGGCCGTACGCACCTTCCGGACCGATCTGCCACTGATGATTCCGGTCACCTGCAATTACCGCAAACATCAGCAGATGGCGGCCGATGTTGGCCTGCCCCTACTGCTGGAAGCCTTTGCAGACCGCGCCTACGATGACGAAGGCCAGCTGGTTTCCCGGCGCCAGGCCGGCGCCGTACACGAGGATCCGGACATCATCGTTCGCCAGGCAAAGTCGTTTGCTGACAAAGGTGGTGTGTTCAGTACCACCGGCCACTGGCTTGAGCTTCCCGCAGACAGCCTGTGCGTGCATGGCGACAATGATGCCGCACTGGAGGCGATCAAAGCCATCCGCAAGGCGCTCGGCAAATCCGGCCAATGATTGAACCGGTTTCCGAAGACACCATCCTGATTACCCTGGCCCCGGCCATTGACGATACCCTGCCCGCTCGCATTGCCAGCCTCGTCGACAGCATCCGTCGTGCCGGTTTTCACTGGCTGGTGGATATGGTGCCCTCATACACCACATTGATGGTGGTGTACGACCCCATGCTCATCGATTTCCGGCAGGTAACCGCCGAACTCAGGCTCATCATTCACAGGCTAAGCACACAGGCGCACACGGCGGAATTGAAAAGCCGCCTGGTGGAACTGCCGGTGTATTACAGTGCCGAGACCGGGCCTGACCTGCAGTGGCTGGCCTCGGAAAGCGGCCTGGATTGCGAGGAAGTGATTCGTCGACACAGCTCGGTTGAATACCGGGTGCATGCGCTTGGATTTGCCCCCGGCTTCGCCTTTATGGGGCAGGTTGACCCCAGCATCGCCGCACCCCGGAAAACCACTCCTCGCAAACAGGTACCCGCCGGAAGCGTTGGCATTGCCAATCGGCAGACAGCAGTTTACCCGCAGGTTTCTCCGGGCGGCTGGCAGCTGATTGGGCGCTGCCCGACACGCCTTTTTGATCCAACGAACCTGTCGCTCCTCAAGGTGGGCGATCGGGTGCGCTTTACCCCCATCAGCCGGGAGGCGTTTCTGGCCGCCGGTGGGGAGCTCATTTCATGAGCTGGCTGGAGGTCATTCATCCCGGCGTGCAAAGTTCTGTGCAGGACAGTGGTCGCCGGGGTTATCGCCACCACGGGCTGGCCGCAGGCGGCGCCCTTGATCTGATCAGCTTTACCTGGGCCAACAAGCTGCTGGACAACCCTCGCCATGCTGGCTGCCTGGAAATAATGTTAGGGGGATTCCGCGCCATTGCCCACGGCTCGCTTCAGATTGCCATCACCGGCGCCAGAACCAGGGTGGCCGTGAACGGCGAACCCGTTGAAATGTGGCGAACCTTGAACCTGAACGACGGCGACGAGATGACCATCAGCCATTCGGCTCACAACCGGCTTATCTACCTGGCCGTGGCGGGAGGACTGGATTCGCCGCAGCAGTTCGGCAGTCGCACGGTGGTTGTTCGGGAAAAGCTTGAGGGCCGGGGCCCGATAAAGGCAGGAGATAAACTGGTACTACGGGAACCGCAACGAAAAGTGCCAAGCCGGGAAGTGCCCGCGCACCAGCGCCCTGATTTTAGTTCAGAGGTGGTTATCGGCCTGGTACCGGGCTATCAATACTCACAGTTTCAACGTACGGATATCCTGCGGCTGACAACCAGCAGCTACACCGTTAGCGATCAATCCGACCGTATGGGTTTCCGGCTTCAGGGCCCGGCCCTGGACTGCCCTCCTCCCGGCATCATCTCCGAAGGTATTGCGCACGGATCCGTTCAGATTCCCGGTGATGGTCAGCCTATCGTGCTGCTGAACGATGGCCAGACGATTGGTGGCTACCCGAAGCCTGGCGTGGTACCGATCCTGGATTGCAGCCGTTTGGCCCAGCAACTACCCGGTGGCCGTGTCCGGTTTGAATTATGCGATCTGGCTACGGCGCAGAATCAGCGTCGGCTTTTTGAGCTTCACTACCAGAACACTCGCTGGTGTCAGAATGGCCAGGCACTTGAGTGGCTTTAATTCCCCCGGCATGTGCAAGGTCGGGAACGGCCTGACAAAAGGTGCACTCTTCCGTATCCACGGCCGCGCCACCCGTCTCGACATAACGCACGCGATGGCTCGCCCTGCCTCGATTGGCTGACACGGCGAATCGGCGGTTTTTGCGATCTGTCTGTTCCTGGTTTTCCGGATGTTCAGCCATGGATGAAATCTCCCGGATATGAAGCGCGGCGTTTGGAATCCAGCGGGGGGATTGGTGTAACCAAGATATTGGGGTATCGAGAGGAAAAACAAGAAGAAAAATGGCGGTGGGCCAGACCTTACAAAACCCGCCAACCACGCGGCTTTCCGACTCCTAACTACCCGAAAAATCAAAGATTACCTGTTTCGCTTGTGTCTTACCGTAACACTGTATAACATCAAATATCAATACTTTTTGTGTGACAGGATGTGGGCCAAGCGATGCCGAAGATTGCCAAGGAACTTTCCGCCCTTGAGGTTAAGCGCCTCACTTGCAGGATAGACCCGGACACCGGAGAGGCGACGGAAGTTCGCTATCCGGTAGGTGGTGTGTCTGGCCTGCTACTCCGAATAACTCCCTCCGGTTCCCGTCAATGGATTCTGCGCGCCAAAGTTGGCAATCGGCGCCCGGATATGGGCCTGGGGCCCTACCCGGAAATCTCATTGGCTCAGGCCCGCGACAAAGCCCGGGAGCTGAAAGAGAAAATCCGGAGCGGGATAGACCCCCTGGAAGAAAAGCGCACCCTGAAACGCGCCCTGCTGGCGGAACAAATCAGCACGCTGACATTCCAGAAGGCCATGGAAAAATACATCAAGATGAAGGCCAAAGAGTTCCGGAACCCCCGGCAGGAAACGCAGTGGACGAACAGCCTGAACACATACGCAATTCCGCACCTCGGCAAGCTGCCGGTTCGTGAAATCGACCTCCCCCACATCAAGCAGGTTCTGGACCCGATCTGGGAAACCAAAACCGAAACCGCCAATCGCGTACGCGCCCGAATCGAGAACATTCTCGGCTGGTGCGCGATTCACGGCTACCGTTCAGCTGAAAACCCCGCTCGATGGCAAGGCTATCTTGATGAGGTCTACCCGTCTCCAGAGAAAATCAAAAAACGTGGCCACTTTGCCGCCCTCCCGGTGGAGGATATGCCGGAGTTTATGAAGGATCTGAAAAAGCGGACAGGTACAGCACCCCGGGCCCTGGAGTTTCTGATTCTGACCGCCAGCCGCACAAACGAGGTCATTGGAGATAAGCGGATTGGCAAGGCCGGAGTTACCTGGCAGGAAATTGACCTGGCCCGCAAAGTATGGACAGTGCCAGCTGACCGCATGAAGTCCGAAAAGGTCCACCGCGTCCCTCTGACTGACTCAGCCATTGAGCTTCTCAAAGGGATGGGAGAGGGAGCCCCGGAAGATTTGATCTTTCCCGGGCCAAAAGGCGGGATTCCGTCAAACAATTTCCTTACCGCCCTCCTGAAGCGAATGGAAAGGCAAGTCACCGCACACGGCTTCCGCTCGACGTTCAAGGATTGGGCACGTGAGCGCACAGCATACGCTGACGAAGTTTCCGAGCTGGCCCTTGCTCACGTAAACAGTGACGCCACCCGGGCCGCCTACGCCCGCTCAGAGCTGATAGACAAGCGCCGGCTCATGATGGCGGATTGGGAGCAGTTCTGTATGCACGGCGAGACCAAAAAGGAATCCGGCAAGGTGGTAGCCATTGGCGAGGGAAAGGGATAAATCATGGCAAAACTAAAGCTGAAACAGAAAGAGTGGTTCACTCTAGCCGACGCTGCGAAGTATCTGACAGACATAACTGAAGGCACTGAGATTACTGAAGCAGATGTTATTCAATATGCTCTCGATGCAGAGCTCACGATATCGGTGCGTCTCAATAGGTGGACTGAGCACTGTTTTCCGTATGGGGATCTACACTTAAGCAATAATGAAGGTCCGAGCCTCAAGGAACTCAGTGAGGGGGTGCAGGATCCCATTCGCGACATCCATTTTTTAATTCATAGAAATCAGCAATATTTTGTCGCTTTGCGCGACGAAACAAACTTAATGCCGGGTATTTATGACATAGCCAATGACGCCGACAGCAGCGAAATCATATCCGATCTCTGGATAGCGCTTAAAAATGGACAGCAGGATACAAACGGTCAAACCTTCTCTTCTCCTCCGGTCCTAATAAACGAGTCAGGTAAATCTGTAAGGTTTTGCAAATATATAAACCTCATAGATGATGAAAGCAGAGTCGCAATAAGAATTCCGGACTACCAAATACCCCCCAAAACCTATTTTGTTGTCCGAAAAGCGGAAATTGATTCCCTTACAGAACCAAGCTCGAAACCTGAAAGCCATGAAAAGCTATCGACGAAAGAAAAGAAAACCTATCTCAAAATCATCAGGACCCTCTGTGAAGATCACGAGCACCTTGATCTCAATCAGCACTCAACCACCGCCGGCCAAATAATCGCAATGGCGGACACTATGGGCCTGACGATTCCGAGCAAGCGCACACTTGAAACCCTGCTGAAAGAGGCCCGCGATTTAGAAGATTAAGCGCAATTGCGCAACCACATAACGCAACTGCGCCAAATCAATAGCCCACGTTGATGTACTGACCTCGTTGTTATCAGAAAGCACCCGAGGTCATGAAATGAAATCAGATCAGAAAGAGAAATACCTTTCAGCCCGAGAGCTTGCTTCTCGTTACGAAGTATCTTTGGTTACGCCTTGGCGCTGGGCCAAGCAAGGATCTTTCCCCCGCCCCGTAAAACTCGGACCTAACTGCACCCGCTGGAAGCTCTCAGAGATTGAAGCCTGGGAAGCCAGCAGGGGGGTCACAGCATGAGAGTAGACAAACCAGTTAAGCCTGGCTGGTTCTTCCGCAATGGCCGGCAGTACCTGGCCGTTTCCGAAGTGCCAGCCACAGTCAATCTGACGACCTCCGAAGTAACCGAAGCCATATCCCTAGGGCAGCTCAGAATCGAGCGTGTGAACGGCTGCAAAGTCGTCGCAATGGAGGAACTGTTCGACTGGATTGATATGCAAGAAAGCGGGAGGGGCCAGGCATGAAACAGGCACCCGCCCCCGAAGGGGCAAGGCACCAAACCCAGAGTCAGTATAGCACCCCCGCCAACTATGCAGAGCGCCTGAATTCCATTCGCGCCGCCCTTCTGGAAGCTGGCATAGAACCGGCCAACTCTGACGCCCTGCTGTCCCGCCTGGCTGATGCTGAAGGCAAGCCGGTACGGTTTAGCACCGCCAGCAAGCCCCGCAGTAAAAACGGCTGGCTGATCGCCTACCATGACCGGGGCCTGCCGTTTGTCGTTATTGCCGGAGACTGGAGCACCGGAGCTGAAACAAAGTGGGTAGCCGGAACCGGAGATACCCTGAACCCTGACGAGCGCCGGGAACTGAAACGCCGGATGGCGGAATCCAAACGGGCCAGGGAGGAAGAACAGGCCCGGCAATGGGAAGCCAGAGCCGCCGCAGCCGCCCGCCACTGGCATTCATGCAGCCCGGCAGACCCATTACACCCCTACCTGCAACGCAAAGGCATACAGCCGCACCGGGCCCGCCAGAAGGGACGGGAGCTTGTGTTACTGCTGGCGGACTTCACCGGCAAAGCATGGAGCCTGCAAACGATAGATGAGGCCGGGAGCAAGCGCCTTATGGCTGGCGGTAAGAAGGCTGGGCATTTCATTGTCGTGGATGGACCCGACTACCCCGCCCGCGTGCTTATCTGCGAGGGCTGGGCCACCGGTTGCACCCTGGCAGAGATAGACCCTGCTGCCCTGGTATTGGCTGCCGTGGATTGCGGCAACCTTCAGACCGTAGCAACCGGAGCCCGTAACCGCTGGCCTGACGCTGACCTGATTGTGTGCGGGGATGATGACCGCCAGACACCGGGCAACCCCGGAGCCACCGCAGCACGTGCCGCTGCCCTTGCCGCTGGAGCCCGCTTCGCCCTGCCGGACTGGCCAGCCGCCGCACCTGTTCACCTTTCGGACTTCAACGACCTGCACCAATGGCAGAGGGGGCACAAATGACCGATTACAACCACGCCCCTGAAAAATTCGAGGGGGCAGAGGGAACAGAGGGTACAGCCAGTAATGACGCGGGCTCCAGCGTACCCCCGAGCAAAAGCAGCGAGGGGCCAGAGGGGACAATTAGCGGCTTGAACGCGGTTTACCCGATGGAACAGCCTCCAGAGGAACCACCAGAGCCGGAAATCACGCGCCCTTGTTCCTTGAATCACCTGGATTGGTTCACCCTTAATGGAGTGCGCCGCCGCCCCGGTCTTTACTGGCATGGCAACACAGCCCCAAAAGGTGACAGCGAACCCGAGCCCGTAGATATATGGATCAGCTCACCACTTGAGGCGGTAGCCGAAACGCGGGATGAAATCGGTAGCGGGCACGGTCTAATGCTTCGCTTTTGGGATTCAGAAGGCCGGAGGAAAGAATGGGCAGCCCCAATGCATATGCTCAAAGGAAGCGGGGAAGAACTACGCGGGGAACTGTTGGACAACGGAGCCCGGATCAATCCTAGAGCCCACCGGCTGCTGTCGGAGTGGCTAATGGAGCAGTACCCATCCGCCCGCGTTGTCGCTGCAACCCGCACGGGCTGGAACTCGGATAATACCGCCTTTGTATTGCCTGGCCGTACCATCGGAGACAACAGCTACCGCTTTCAATCTGAACACGCTGCCCATGATGCCTATATGCAGAGAGGGAGCGTGGCAGGCTGGCGGGACACCGTGGGCCGTTTTTGCCAGGGAAACAAACTGCTGATTATTGCCGTATCTTGCGCCCTGTCCGCACCTCTACTGAAGCTTGCCGCACAGAAGCCGAAAGGGGCCATTGGCCTGCACCTTGTCGGGGATTCATCCAAAGGAAAAACAACCGCGCTTCAGGTTGCCGCCAGCGTCTGGGGTAGTCCTGGGTATGTTATGAGCTGGCGAGGCACGAGCAACGGACTGGAGGCTACCGCAGCCGCCCGCAACGATACTCTTTTACCCTTGGATGAAATCAGCGAGAGCAACCCAAGGGAAATCGGGGCCGTGGTTTACGCACTGGGTAACGGGCAAGGCAAGCAACGCGCCCGGAGAACTGGAGGAGCCAGAGAATCGCAAAGCTGGCGCGTTGCGCTGATCTCCAGCGGAGAACGAACATTAAGCGCTCATATGGGAGAGGCCAACCAACGGGCCAAAGCAGGACAACAGGCCAGGCTTTTGGACATCCCTGCAACAGAGCGCCGTTACGGATTGTTTGACGACCTGCACAATCAAGAATCGCCCCGCGCCTTTGCCGACTATCTGAAACAGGCGACTGGCCAGAATTACGGGCACACCGGCCCGGCATTCGTGACAGCCTTGCTGAAGGATACCCGCGACCTAAAACGCCAGTACGCCGAACTGATAGAAGCTGACGAGTTTACCGGAAAGGATGGGCTGGAATCACGGGCCGCCAGCACCTTTGCCCTGATCGCCATGGCCGGTGAGCTGGCCACTGATTACGGTCTAACCGGCTGGGAAAATGGGGCTGCACTCGTGGCGGCAATTGAGGCATTCAGCGCCTGGCGAAAACACCGAGGACCAAGCAAGGATGAAAACAGCCAAATACTTGCTGGTGTTCAGGAGTTTATCGCAAAACACGGTAACGCCCGCTTTGAATCGAAGGAGGCAACCGAAGCCAGCCAGATAACACGAGACAGAGCCGGTTACTACATGGACGCACCAGACGGAGGGGAGCGTGTGTATCTGTTTTACAGCCATGGACTCCGGGAGGCTGCGCCGGGCTTCGACATTAACCGGATATTGGCCGCTCTGGACCATGCTGGTTGGATTGTGGACAGGGAAAGCGGGAAGAAATCAAAGAAAGTCAGGATTGGAAACGAGTCCCTCCGGTTGTACTGGATCAGACCAGACCAGGGGGCTGACGAATGAGTATTGCCAACCTGCTGCAAACCCTGGGAATTCAGACTGTGCCACCTGTTCCCCCGGTCCACTTCTGCGAGGGGACAGAAAACACCCATGAAAAACAACCAAGTACCACACGAACCCCGTGTACCCCCGGAAAAGACAGAGAGGCAGACAACAACCCAAGGCGCGCAAGCCCGGATGCTGTCCTGCTGGAATTGGCTCGGCAACTTCGGGTCAGCCCCGCCAGCTTGTGGGCAATGATGGATGACGACGACATAGAAGCCACCGCCAATGGTGAATATACCCCGGCCTACCTGCTGGCGTACTTCAGGCTGAAACAGGAAACCGGCGAACTGCAGGCGGACGATACACCAGAGCCTGCCAGGCATTCGGAGAGCTGCCCGGGACACGTCGAACTGATGCGGGCATGGAAGCCTGCCCACGATGCACTGATTAACCACCTGATGGCCTGTAACGACTGCTACGCACCCCGCACCCGGTATTGCACCACCGGGGCAGAGCTACGCCGGGCATACCTTGAGAGCTACCGGAACGCACAACAAACGGAGTAAGCGCCATGACCAACGTGACACTGCTGCACCCTACCCCCACGACAATCTACCGATACAAGGCTGGAGACATTACCCGCGCCCTGGCTGAAGGCTTGAAGCACGAAAGCATAGCCGCCGATATTGAGAAGGTTTTGCATGATGTTCTGTTCTTCCCAGAGCACGACCCAGACGAGCAATACGGGGCGCTATGCGAGGCAAGCAATACTATCTATAACCTGCTATACGCCAACGGCACCGCGCCATAGGATTGCAGCAACACGCCCCCATGCCGCCAGCAACCACCCCGCAGACATAACCGACCAATGATGCCAGCATGGCCACGGAATGGCGCTTGCGGATCGCCTGAGGTTTCTGGAGCAATTTGCGCAGCACGGGGACACAGAAGCGCTCAAACCGGCTAATTTGCACCTGTCGATAGTCCTCACCACCGCAACGCCGAAAGCCGCGCCCTGCCTGCCTGAATTACTGGCGAACGCGGAGAAACAGCAAGCCAGGGCCAAGAAACTGGCCGGTGCGTAGATGGCTCTGCCTGGAGGCGCGCAGCCAAAGTCCTTATGCTAGGCTGTTACATATCGTTACAGGGAGGTAATCTCATGCGTTTTCTTGCTCTTCTTCTGACTGCACTTTCATTCTCAGCTGCTGCCCAGGTCTACAAATGGACTGATGAGAACGGCGTTACGCACTTTGGTACTCAACCGCCGGCTGGCCAACACGAATCTGTTCATATCCGAGAAAGCTCCCCGGGCGCCATGGGCAAGGGAAACCCTGCATCGTCAGACCTAGAGCTGCGAGCCCAACGGTTAGAGCTGAAACGAAAGCGTGAGGAGTTGCAGCGGAAGGTGGATCGACGCGAGGCAGCTGCCAGAGCTGAGGCAGCAAGAGGGCCTGAGGAGAGCTGGGCCTGCAAGTATTCCAAGGATCGAGTAGAGGAATACGAAGTGCGCTTGCGAGAGCTTGGCAGGCGCGGATATCAGCAGTGGGAAAAAGATCAGTTGGAGTCCTGGAAACGAGAAGCTGAGCGAGAGGTTCAACGAGACTGTAACTGAGACAAATACTCAGTGAAGAGGCCCTGCCGAGCGCCGGTTTGTTATACGCGGAGAAAAACACTGCAGGCCTGCCCACAAAACAGCAGCGTTAATGAAACCGGCTCACAGAATGGAATTACCTCTACCTGGCAACACCCCATCACTGGTATTGAGCCGCCACTGGTGCTCCGAAAGATCCAAGCACAGGGCAAGTACGAAACCGCGCACAGAATAAAACAGCGAATCAGCCAGGTATCTAGGTTCGCTATTTCAGATGGCTGGGCTGAAAGGATCCTGCAGCCGACCTTCGCGGCCTGCTGAAATCCATGCCAGCAAAATCAGAGTTTCCATAATAAAACCGGATCAACTCGGCGGGCTGTTACGGGCCGTTGAGGCCTATGCAGGCCAGCCGACAACTTGCGCTGCACTGAAGTTGGCGCCCATGAATTTCTTGCGGCCCGGGGAGCTCAGAAAAGCGGTTTAGTTGGGAGATTGATCTTGATGCCGGCACCTGGATTGTTCCCGGCGAAAAGACGAATGGCAAACTGAAAGCCAAGCGGGCGGGCCAGGTACCGAACCATATCATTTCCCTGCCCCGCCAAGCAGGCGAGATCCTCAAGCCACTGTAACAGATCACAGGCCAGCGCCCGTCGTTTTCGAGGCAATCGAACCCGGGAGACCACTCTCAGAAAACACGATCAACACCACGCTCCGGAGCATGGGCTATGACACTGAGGTTATGGTTAGTCATGGATTCCGGGCAACCGTGTCAACACTTTTGCATGAGATGGGCTGGCAGCCGGAAGTCATCGAGCTGCAACTTCCTCACCGCCCGCGAAACCAAGTAGCCGTTGTATACGACACAACCGAGCGGCCAGTCTGAAAGAGCGAAAAGCGATGTTGCAGCATTGGGTGGACTACCTCGACTCACTGAAAACTGGACGCTCAATTCTGCCATTCAAAGCAAAAGAAGCCTGAACAATCATTGTATTTTTCAATAAAGAAATTCAAAAAGGATTGCTGACGCTATCGCCACAGGCATAGTGAGCAGCCGCTGGCGGACGTCTACGGATAGCAACGAATAACATACCGTAACCATTTGAATCTTGGGCAAGTTCTCCACAGGCGAGGGAGTGCGGGCATTTTCGGGAAGATCAGCTTGCGGACTTTGGATTAAAGCGGCAGGGTTATGACGTGTTCGGAAGTGAGCGGATACGGAAGCGTACCAGGCAACCGTATCCGCCCGAACCCAGAGCCGTTGAAGGATGGGTGCTATTAAGATGCGACTCCAAATAGCCCCCAAACGATAACAGGGCGTTAGCGTCTCTACAATTTCGCTTTGTATCCTGGGGCCTGCCCCTCAACGGCATAACTACACCTGAATTAAAGAGGTATGTTATGGCCGCCGCCAATCAAACCATCATTCGACTCGCTGAAACTCTCCGCCGAACCGGCCTCTCTCGCAGCACGCTCTACGATCTACAAACCGCCGGGGACTTTCCCAAATCCATAAAGCTCACCCGTCAGGGTTCCGCTGTTGGCTGGCTTGAATCAGAGGTAAACGCCTGGATTGAGGCCCGCGTCGCTGAGCGTGATCAAATCGCTCAACATGCCTGGGAATCGACAGGGAGGGCCGTTGCATGAAAAAACTAACCGCAGCAGAACGCGCCAATCGACTCCGAGAAATCGAGACCCAACGTGAAGAACTCATGCCGGAGTTCAGCAACATTCGATCCCGGCTCCAAAATGTCCAAGGCCAACAAGCGAATCTTGAGAAACAGCTTCAGGAACTCACCTCACCACCTCCGAAACATGGCTGGCGGACTGCAGGCCGGTCAGGTGACACGGCTCGTGTTCGTCGTGAACTGGATCAAGTAAGGCAGAGCAACGAACAGCTTCAGGAAGAAATGCGACCTTTCCAGAAACAGCTGGACCACCTGGCCAAGGAAGAAGAATCGCTCCTGAACAACCCACCCAAGGTATCGCTGGCGGACCTTCAACAGACTCAAGCCGAAATCACCAAACTCGAAATACAGATAGACCGAATCGGTCAGGCCCGGGAAGAAGCAGCAGCCCGGACACCGACAGCAGGTATTGAATCTCTGAAAGAGGAAATCGCCCAAGCGGCTTCTGACCGTGATCTGCTGGCCGCTGACCTGGACCTCGGCGAAGGCTCCGAGGCGGATCTCAAGAAAGCCACCACCCATTTGACCAAGCTGAGGAAACAGCTGGCAGAACAGGAGGAAACCGCCAGTCTGGCCGGCGCAACTCAACGAGGCTACGAGAAACGGCTGGCGGACCTCTCAGAAACCAAGCGTCAGGCAGAGCAGGAATTCCGTTGTCAGCTGAGCTTGTACGCCAAGGAAATTCACGATGCCGGGCTCCAGAAAATCGTAAAGGCCTTTGAGGAAATCGGCCCCGCTCTCAACGAGATTCTGGCAGCCAATAAGCTATCGGGCACCCACGGCACCGGGGACGAGTTCAGCCGTTTAAGCGGGCGCGTCAGGCTTGATATGGGAGGCTTTCACGGTATCGAGAACAACTCAATCAGCGCCGATGAGGAATTGGTTTCTGAGAGAGTTGCGGGAATTTTGGCGGACATTCGCAAGAGCTGAAAAAAAGGCAGCTCACCACGCCCATTTGGTGAGCTGCCTTCCTGGAGGAATAAAACCATGAACAATCTTAGCACACCCCTGCCCGAACAAAATAGAGTCCGAATCTCCACCCCACTGTTAGCTCGAGAACGACGAATCCTAACCGCCCTCCTCATGGGCCCGGTCAGTCGTGAGCAAGCCGACAGAATAGGCCGTGTGAGCAACTCGCCTCAGTACATTGCCACTTTACGGAGCCGGGGCCTGACCATCGCCTGCCTGAGGCGAACCCTCATCAACGAGGATGGAACTCTGTGCCGGCCTGGAATCTACCAACTGTCCCGGGACTCCATTCCCCTCGCCCGAGAGCTTCTCTCTATCGCCTGCCAGGGAGCCTGAACGGATGCCGGCCAAAGACCCCAGGGCAAAGCACAAGGGCCGGAAAGGACAAGCGGGGTACCTCCATATACCCCGCGATGTTCTGAAGAGTGAGGCCTATCTCAACCTGGACGGCTGGGCGGTGAAATTGCTGGTTGATGTTGCCGGCCAGTTCTGCGGAAACAACAACGGCGATCTGACGGCCTCATGGAGCGTTTTGAGGGATAAGGGGTGGCGGTCACCGGGAACCCTGAACAAGGCCCTCAAAGCGCTGACTGAAGCCGGCCTGTTGGAGCAGACCAGGCAGGGAGGCCGGAACCGGTGCTCTCTCTACGCCGTTACGTGGCGCCCTATCGACGAGTGCAAAGGCAAGCTCGACACAAAACCAACCCAGGCCCCCAGCGCCCGCTATCTGAATTTGGAGAAACTCGCAGCATGAAAATTAAAACTTGTAGTCGCTATTCGTATCAATGTAGTCGCTATGTGTATCAGTCAGGGGATTTTCCCCCTCCCTCCCCCTTCCACTGGTCGCTATGTGTATCAGTCATGCAATTTTGGGCGCGCTCATTAGTCGCTATGTGTACACCTTATAGTTTACCAAGGGGGGTGTTTATTCAGCTCTCTCTTTGCGGTGGATCCAGTGAGAAATCACCCACGGCCACCAGTGAACACATTGGCTGTTCAGTAAGCACAAACGGTAGTCACTCACACCACCTGAAAAACCCGGGGGACCCTGGCACCTCAAAAACTCCGCGGGGACGGGGCAACCACCCGGTATTCGGAAAATTTTTGGCGCTACATGGGGCCTCACCAGTTGGACGGGAAACCCTATACAAAACAATAAACTAGATTTGATTCATCTGATGATTCCAGAGACAGGAGAGAACCAATGACTACCCAGAGCACCCTCGCCAAGCTGAACAGCCAACTGGCCACAGCTGAACGGGCCTCCGCTGCATTCAAAGCGGAGCTGAAAAAACTTCAAGCGATCGAGCAGGAGCTACGCCAGGAATACGACCTGGCCACGAAGGATGACATTTTGAAATTGTGCATCGCCAATTCCGAAGATGATCTGTTCGTTGCTCTATGCCAACGCCCGATTCCTCGAAAGGCGGTTAAAGAAAAGCTGAAGCTTGCCCGGGAACTGAGGGACATCGCCCAGGCCGCAGGCATTGACGCCAGCCCACTCATTCAACACATGGACAACCCAGCACAGTTACTTAAAACCGCTATCACCGCCGCAAAGACAAGCGGCTACCACTGAGGGTAAACATCATGGCTGACCTGAAAAAAACCGTTGAATTGATTTTTGGTGGCGTCGATAAAACCGGCCCCGCTATCTCATCCGTTGGCAGGAACCTTGATACACTCGTCGATAAAACCGGCAACATCACCGGCCCGCTGGCGGATGCTGCCGACAGTATTCTGAAGTTGCAGACCTCACTGGTTGCCCTGGGCGCTGCTGCTCTCACCTTTGCAGCCAAGGAGGCCGTTAGCTTTGAGGCGGCCCTGATTGACCTTCAGAAAGTCATGGGCGATAACGAGGGAGCTGCAGCCGATTACGCGGACACATTCAGCAACCTCTCCAACCAGTTCGGTGTGGACGCCGGAGCCATTGTTCAGAGCACGGCAGATTTCCGCCAGGCCGGTTTCGATATCAACGACTCGTTAACACTCGTTGAACAGTCGTTGCTGGCGGTTAACGCTGCGGATCTGACCACCCAGCAATCGGCGGACCTGTTGATTGGTACGCTGGCGGGCTTCAAGGCACCGGCTGCAGATGCCGCCAACCTGCTGGACGTTCTGAATGCCGTTTCCAACAATGCCGGGGCGTCAGTGGCCCAGCTCGGGGACGGCTTCAAGGTTCTGGCCCCGGTGGCCAAAACGCTCGGGCTGACTTTCGAGGAAACCGCCGCCCTGCTGACACCGGTAGTTGAAGTGACCCGCTCCGGATCCGAATCGGCCAACGCCCTGAAAACGGCAATCTCCAATCTCATCAAGCCGACCAAAGAGCGAAAGGAACTATTGGAGGATGAGCTGGGCATTCAGCTTGAAATCGACGGCCAGCGCCGGAACACCAAAGATGTTCTGTATGACCTGATTGAAGCCACCCAGAGCCTGGACGACAACGAGAAACAGCGCGTGGCAACGGTCATTGCCGGCGCCGAGCAAATGAGCCGGTTCCTGGCGGTTCTGAATGGCGCGGAACGCTCCGAGGAAATTCTCAAAGTAGCATTGGAGGCCAGCGGTTCCACGCTCCGAGAATTCGAGGTCCGCACCCAGTCCGCAGAGTTCGCCCTGAACCAACTTCGGGCCGCATTCACCACGGCAGCCAAAGTTACCGGGATGGAGTACATCGAGGAAACGAAAGCCGCCACCCAGGCTACCACAAGCCTCGTTCAAGCCTTCCAGCAAGCCCTACAGGGTGACAACGCGGATAAGTTGTTTGACGCCCTCCGGGGTGGCCTGGAACGGTTCTCCGAACAGGTCAACATCATTGCCGAGAATTTGCCGGAAGCTTTCGAGGGCCTGGACTTCTCGCAGTTGTTGGCGGCCTTCGACGGCCTGGGGGATGAACTCGGGGACGCGGTAACCGCGGTATTCGGTGATATCGACCTGGGCGCAGCAGAAGGCTTGCAGCAGGCCCTGCAAAAAGTAGTGGATGCTTTCACCGCACTGACCAACGTTTCAGCCGGCATCATCAACGGCCTGGAGCCGCTATTCGACGCCATTGGCGCCGGCATTGAGGAATTCCAGAACCTGGACTCAGCCACCCAGAAAAGCGTTGGAGAGTTGCTCGGTATTGCCAAGGCCATTGATACCGTTCTGCCCCTTCTGGGCGGCCTGGCTGGCGGCCTGCAGTCCGTTGGCTCTGGGTTAACCGCCCTGGCCGGTGCGCAAGGCTTCAAGGCCCTGCTGGGCAATCTGGGCGAACTTGAGAAGATGGGTAAAGTCGGGAAAGGCGGCCTTATCGGTTTTGCCCTGGCTGGCGGATATGCGATCGGTACCGTCATCAACGACACCATTATCAAACCGCTGGAGGACAAATTCGGCACCTCTATCGGCAGCTGGCTCTATGAGCAGTTCAACAAGGATGAGTTGGAGAAAATCACCAAGGCCATGGCGCCGGTCTCCGAGGCCCAGCAGAAACTGGTCAAAGACACCCAGGATCTACGCGACATAAACGCCAGCCTGGCTGAAAAGCTGGGCAAAACCGAAGTAGCTACGAAGGACACCCAGCGGGCCTGGCAGGACTACGCCAACGAACTGGTAAACGCAGCCAACAAACACGGCGATCTCAACGAGGCCATGAGCGGTACCGGGGAGAACCTCAACCGTTCCGCCAACGCCGTAGAGCGGCTACAGGGTGAGGCCAACAAAAGCGGGGACGCCCTCGGCAACGTTGGTCGGGCTACCAAGCAGCTGGCGGAGAACAACGAAACCCTGGTTCTTGGGTACGACAAGGCCACCGGCAAGGTTAACAGCTGGTCCGGCGCCATCGTGCGATCTGGTGACGCCATGGACGACACCGCCACCAAAACGGAAAAGGCCATCGCCAAGTCTGAAGATTATTACGTTCAGATGGAGAAAATCGCCAGCAATGAACGGATAGCCAACATTGAGGCAAACGTAGACCTGAATATTGCCGAAGCAGAAGCCAACGCCCAAAAGGTTGAGGCCCTGGTGGATTCCATTTCATCGACCTTTGGGGAGTCTACGAAGTTTGCCGGCGATCTTTTCGAGCTACTTGGCGATGCCGACAACTTCCGGGAAAAATGGGGCATTGAAAAGCAAATCAAGAAAGAGAACGAGCTTCGTGACGACCAGATGAAGCTACAGAAGAAACTGACCGAGGCTGAGGTGGAATGGGTTAAGGAAAAAACCCGGCAACTTCGGAACGGTGACGCCAAGCTGACAATCAACGCAGCCGGCCTTGAGCCCCACCTGGAAGCGATCTGGTTCCAGATCCTAGAAAAGCTCCAGGCAAAAGTGAACGCCGAGGGTGAAGAAATGCTCCTGGGCCTGAAAGGCAACTAACCCCCACTGAATGAGGCATACAGCATGACCAGCGAAGAGTTTAAAAAAAGATTTCAACACCACCCACTGGGCTACGTTTTCCAAATAATGGAGGTGGCAACCGACGATGTTGAGCTTGAGCGTTATCTCAGCATGGCTCACGGAATGATTATGCTTCTGGAATTCCAGGGAGAGCTATCGAAAGAGGACCACGACTTCCTGCACGAGGCCGCCAAGGGCAACGCAAAACGGAATTACGACAGGCTTGAGAAAACCAACGCAGCAGCGCCGGCCACCAAGCAGTAACCAGTCAACTGTCCGACAAAACACAGTAAATCATAAGCCCCGGGAGTTCCCCGGGGCTTTCACGGCATACTCGCAAAACTCAGAGTTTAATACTTTCCCCCATTGGGGAATGCTGGATAACCGCCCTTCCGAAAATCGGCGTAATCTTTCAGCAAAACCCAGCCCGGGCAATTTTTAAAGTTGGGTCGCCTTGTTCTCTTTGCCATTCTTGCGCCTGCTCGATCTTCTCGAACTCCGGCGACAGCGGGAGAGCTGGCTGGTCCGGACGACAGACATAATAGTATTCTGTTGGTGTTTTCATTTTCTCACCTTCCTCATTGTCGCAATCGCAGCTCAGCGCCCAACTTCAGCGAGCGCCCTCATTTCCTGACCCGCTCGGTCCATATTATCAATCATCTGGCCGACATAGTTTTCAACAATGAGACCGCTCAATTCTGAGCCTCCATCCCTGGCTTGCTCAAGGTATACCAGCATCATGAGCAACATGGATCGGGTGTGTTCATGGATCAGGTCGATGTTGTTGAAATGCTCGGCGCCGGCATCCTCCACCCTTGACTCCTGCGTGGCTTGTGCATCATTTGGTGTGGGCAGAGACTTTGGTTCAGCCTCGTATTGCTTACAAAGCAACTCAGTCTTTCCGCAGGCATCGGATACAAGATCGAACGTGCGCTCAATCATTGCGGCCAGGGTGACCTCTGGGGAGTCACTCTCAAGCATATGATTCAGGTTTTCAGGTTTGTGCAAATAATTCAGCAATGCGTCTGCATCAAGCAAACGGGATCGGCAGTCAGTAAGGCAGTTTGCAAACTCGCTCATGGTCACATTCCTTTTCGATTGTTGGGTGAAAAACAAGCGAATCAGGCATGTGGGCCAAGTTGTAGGCCTTTTGGAATTTCGGGAGATAAGGAGCTGTTTTGAAAGGAAAAATGGCGGTGGGCCAGGGATTCGAACCCCGGGACGGCTATTAACCGTCGGCGGTTTTCAAGACCGCTGCATTCAGCCACTCTGCCAGCCCACCGTCTTGTCGAAGCATCGGGAAACGCTTCGGCTAGCTGCCGTGTCGACAGCGGGAGGAATGATACCGGATTTGCCCCCTCTGTCAACGCCCTGCAAGAAAAACAAAGCAAATTCCGTGGCTTCTGGTCAGAGCTTAGACAAGATTACCGCGTTTTAATGGAATCCATTTGGTGTTTCTCTGTCGTAAATGATTGAAAGTTGCGGTTTCGACATTATGATGGTCTACAGTATCCAGTTGCACTAGAGCACTAAACGGAGATGACAATGGAAGACAGACGTTTCGGCGTTCAGAACAACCAGGCGGCCTACTCGCCGGCCAGCGAAACCAGTCGCGCAACGACCGGTATCAGCGACGACGCCATGAAGGTGTTGCGTAATACCTACATGCTGCTCGGTATGACCCTGGCGTTTTCAGCCGTGACTGCGTTCCTGAACATGAATGGCACGCACCCGGGCTTCCTGATTACCATCGTGGGCTACATCGGCCTGCTGTTTGCCACCTATAAACTGAAAAACAGCCCCTGGGGCATCGTCACCACCTTCGCACTGACCGGCTTTATGGGTTACACCCTTGGTCCGATCATCGGTGCGTTTGTCGCAGCCGGCGCCTCGCAGATTGTTGCTCAGGCACTGACGCTGACGGCCGTCGCGTTCGTAGGCCTGTCCGCAACCGCCATCATCACCAAGAAGGACTTCAGCTTCCTGTCCAGCTTCCTGACCGCTGGCGCATTTGTGCTGATTGGGGCCATGCTGCTGGCGTTCTTCATGGAGAGTTCTGCTCTGCACTTGGCCGTTTCAGCAGGCTTCACGATCTTCGCTTCGATCATGATCCTGTTTGAGACCAGCCAGATCATCAAGGGTGGCGAGCGTAACTACATCATCGCCACTGTGGGCCTGTATGTGTCCATCTACAACCTGTTCGTCAGCCTGCTGCACCTGCTGTCTGCGTTCAGCGGCGAAGACTGATCAGTACACTCAGTCCAATGCCTTGAGAAAACCCCGGCCTATGCCGGGGTTTTTGCTTTAGGTACACTTGCAGGGTTTCCATCAGTCAGCATCCAGTTCCATGCCTCAGCCACTCAGTTACACACTCGTGATTACCGGTGCCCCCTGGGCAACACAGGCTCCCCAGACTGCCCTGTCATTCGCTCAGGCCCTGCTGAAAGCGGGCCACCGTATCGACCGGGTGTTCCTGTATGGTGATGGCGTACACCTGGCGTCGGCCCTAAGCGCTCCTCCCTCCGATGAGCAACACTGGCCGCGACTGTGGTCTGAATTCCTTTCCGGGAACAACATCACAGCGGTCGCCTGCATTGCTTCAGCCCTGCGCCGTGGCATTGTCGATAAGACCGAACAGGCCCGTTACGAACTGACCGCCAGCAATCTCAGGGCACCCTTCGAGATTGCCGGTCTTGGCGAATGGGTAGAGGGTAACCTGAAGTCCAACCGGGTTCTTTATTTTCACGGGGCACACTGACCATGACCACCCTGATTGTGATCGATCAGCCACCCTATGGCTCCTGGACTGGACGAGAAGCGCTGGACATGACCTTCTCCCTGGCAGCCTTCGACCAGCCCGCCGCCATGCTGTTTCTGGGGGCTGGCGTCAACTGGCTGTGCAAAGGCCAGGCCGCCGACGCCGTCGGCCAGAAATCTGTGGCGAAGAACCTCTCTGCGGCCGCCCTGTTCGGCGTTGAACAGATACTGGTGGATGCCCAAGCATGCGCGCAATATGGACTGGAGTTCGACGATTTGCTGCCAGGAAGCACGCCGTCGGAATCGATTTCCGAAACCCTGAGCCAGTTTTCCCGCGTTGTTTTTGCCGGATAGGACCCTGTCATGCCTGAAAACACGACCGCAACCCTGCACATCATCAACAAGGCTCCGGAACACGCCAGGTTCCGGTATTGTCTGGCATCTGTTCAGCAGGGTGACACGCTACTGCTGATTGAGGATGCGGTGCTCGCACTGCTTGATCGGGAAAGACAGCTGCCAGGGGCGTCTTATGGCCTGGAGACAGACGCGAATGCGCGCGCCGTGGCTAACCGCGTCCCCGCGGAGCAACTGGTCGACTACGCCGGTTTTGTGCAGCTGACCGTCAATCATTCAAGAATCATCAACTGGTAAACCATGAGTGCTTCTAATTCGCCTGTGAGAAACAACGAAGGTTTTCTGGAGGACGCGGCCACCTGGACCAATGAGGTAGCCCAGGAAATCGCTCAGGAAGACGACATTGAGTTAACGGAAAAACACTGGGAAATCATATACTTTTTAAGGGGTTTTTATAAACAGCATGAGATGTCGCCACCGTCGAACCGGTTGTTCGTGAAGGCCGTAAGAGATGCGCTGGGGGACGAGAAAGGCGACAGCATCTATCTGATGACACTGTTCCCCGGAACCCCCGCCAAAACAGCCTGCAGGATTGCCGGACTGCCTCGCCCTACGAATTGCCTCTGAGCCAGTGGAAGATGTCGCGCTGTTACCTGTCCCGCTTTTCGGCTGACCGCGCCTGATTGGCTTGTTGCTCTTCGGCAGCGGCCCCCAGAAAGGTGCTCAGCCCGTTTTCAAACAGATTCGAACCAAACTTGAGGAACTGGCGAGTGGATTCCCTGGTGGCACCGTCCCAGGCGCTTTGGGGTATCTGCCGGATAGATTCAGCCACACCCTTCTGAACGCCACTGGTCACCCTCGGCTCAATCTCATTGGCGGTATCAATCAGTTCCTGAATGCGCTCAGCCAGCCATGGCTTTACCACCCAGAACCAGAAACCGAAGAGAACGGCCGTTACGGTGGCCGCTGTCAGTAAAACCTGCGTGAGGATCTGTGCCCAAACTGGCATACGCTATTCTCCCTGGTGTGGTCAGCCCAGTACGGCCTGGGGCAAGCCGGTCATGGCAAGAAACTGAACGAGCCCGGCCACGGCACCAAACAAGCCACCTACGAACATCAGCTGGATTTCTTCCTCTCGGAACGCTGGCCTGAGGATGTCCTGGAACTCTTCCGGGCGCAGGGCTTTCATCTGGCTGGCCAGCACCCCCGCCACGACGGGTGCACGCTCCCGATTGAAAGCGGGATCACTGAATACATCCCGGGTTGCCAGCACCGCTTTCTGATTCATCACGCGCTTGAGCTCGGTGTAACCGGTCATGCCCACAGACACCTGGGCCGCCAGCTTCATGACCATGGAATTGTCGAGCATGGGGCGCAGGTGTTTCTGGATGATGGCGCGGGTACGGTCACCATGCTGACCGTTGATCATGGCATCGGCGACTTTCTCCACCGTGATCAATTCCTCCGCCACCAGGCGCGCCCAGATATCGCTGATTTCATCCTGCCGACGCAGGAACAGCCCCTGCAACTGCCAGAACAATACCCGGCGCGGGCGCACCGGTGCAAAGATCAGGTTGATGGCAATCCAGTTAGTGATAAAGCCAATAAAAAAGCCGCCTACCGGCAGTAACCAGGGCTGGGGGTAGAACACCGAAACCGGCGCCAGCACCGCGCCCATCAAGGCACCGATAATCGCGCCCCGATTAATGACCGACCTGAGTTCAACCGCACCGGCCTGCTGGAATATACGATTCATCAGGTCCGGATGGTTCTGAAGCTCCCGACTCAACAGAGCCTTGAGATCGACCAGCTCATCCAGGTCGTCACCAAAATCCTCCACCAGTTCTTCTACCCGATTGGGTAACTGTTGCCGTGCCCACTGATAGATCCGGGCACGAACAAACAGCGGCAGGTTATCCCAGAGTACCGGCTGGATTTCATACATGACCTCGTCAATGTACTCATCCATACGGGGCGTTACCTGAGCCACCACCTGTTCCACAATGCGGTTGGGCTCCAGCTTCTGGTACACAGAATTCAGGTCGCCAAACTTCTGCAGTGTGCGATCAATGCAGATGTGGGCCATTTTCTCGGCCTTGCGCGGAATCACCCCTTGCCAGCCAATAACCCCAACGCCGATGAACCGGACAGGATGAAAGGACATCTGAATGGCGAGCCAGTTAGTGAACCATCCCACCACGGCAGCCATTACAGGCACGGACACAAGAGCAAGGTCAGTCAAGCGTTACCCCGAAATCAAGAAAAGCGTTCGCTCACACGGCACGGATAATACCCGGGCTTTGATTCTGTTTATGTGACCGATAATGAAGTATTGCGCTTAACAGGCCATTGGCCGTGTAGCCAGGCAAGGCGGGTGTTTCTGGCAGCCGCCAGAGAAGGGGCGACTGCCGGAGGAAGGGTGCAACTTACTGATAGTAAGCGTTTTCGGTATTCGAGTGGTCTGTCACATCACGCACCGCGGAGATTTCAGGTACGCGTTCCTTCAGGGTCTTCTCGACACCCTGCTTCAGCGTAAGGCTGACCGCAGAGCAGCCCTGGCACCCGCCACCAAAGCGCAACACCGCAACCGATTCGTCAACAATCTCAACCAGCGAAACATCACCGCCATGAGCTGCCAGGTTGGGATTGATTTCAGAGGCCAGCACGTAGTTCACACGCTCCGGCAGGGGCGCATCATCAGCCACCTGCGGCACCTTGGCATTAGGCGCCTTGATGGTCAGTTGCCCGCCCATCTGATCCTTTGAATAGTCGACATAGGCGTCTTCCAGGAACGGCACCGAATTATGATCCAGATACAGAGTAAACTTCTCCAGGTTGACCTGCTCATCGGTTGGCACAACTTCATTGGGCGGACAGTATGCCAGACAGGTCTCTGCGTTGCGGGTGCCGGGCTGGGTCACGAAAATGCGTACGCCCATACCTTCAACGTCCTGCTTTTCAATCAGTTGCGCAAGATAATCCCTTGCGGAATCAGTCACAGTTACCAGAGCCATGCTTCCTACCTGTTATCAAGTGTGACTGACATTTTATGAGAGATCGTCGGAACATAAAAGACCAAGTAAAATAGTCGGGCATTAATGGGGTAATCAGTTTCCCTTATCCCAACGGCGGACAGGCAAAACGGAACTTGATAATGATCATCCGTACTAAGACGCCTTTCAGCATTTTTGCTATGATCCCGCGCCAAAACGTAAAACACGACGTTAATAACGACACCCGGAAGAGTTTTCTATGACCGATCGCAATACACGCCTGGAACAGCTGCACCAAGCCCTCAAGGAACGGATTGTCATTCTTGATGGTGGCATGGGCACCATGATCCAGAACCAGAAACTGGATGAGGCCGCATTCCGGGGCGATCGATTCAAGGATTACGAACGGGAAGTTCAGGGCAACAACGACCTGCTGAACCTTACCCAGCCTGCCCTGCTCCGCAACATCCATGCAGAGTACCTGGACGCGGGCGCCGACATTATCGAGACCAACACCTTCAACTCCACCAAGCTGTCGCAGGCCGACTATGGCCTGGAATCCCTGGCACGGGAGTTGAACGTAGCTGCGGCAAAGCTGGCACGGGAAATCGCCGACGAGTTCACCGCGAGGAATCCCCAAAAGCCACGTTTTGTAGCCGGTGCCGTGGGTCCCACCTCACGCACCGCTTCTATTTCACCGGATGTGAACAATCCCGGTTACCGGAACGTGGATTTCCAGACTCTGGTCGACAATTACTACGAGGCAGTTTCCGGCCTGGTTGAAGGTGGTTCAGACCTTATTCTCATTGAAACTGTTTTCGACACCCTGAACGCCAAAGCGGCAATCTACGCGACCCAGCAGTTCTTTATCGACAGTGGTATTGAGCTGCCGATCATGATTTCCGGCACTATCACCGATGCCTCTGGCCGAACGCTTTCCGGGCAAACCACCGAAGCTTTCTACAATTCGGTTGCCCACGCAAAACCGATTTCCGTGGGCTTGAACTGTGCACTTGGCGCGGACGCACTTCGGCCTTATGTGGAAGAACTGTCGAACAAGGCCGAAACCTACGTATCAGCGCACCCTAACGCCGGGCTGCCCAACGAGTTTGGCGAATACGACCAGACCCCGGAGGAAATGGCCGAGATCATTGAAGGCTTTGCCAAAGACGGCTTTCTGAACATCATCGGCGGCTGTTGCGGCTCGCGCCCGGATCATATTGAAGCCATCGCCAGGGCCGTGGCCAAGTATCCGCCCAGACAGATTCCCGAACGCCCGAAAGCGCTCAGACTCTCCGGCCTGGAACCGTTTACCGGTGACGAAAACACCCTGTTCATCAACGTGGGTGAACGCACCAACGTAACCGGCTCCAAGCGCTTCCTGCGGCTGATCAAGGAAGAACAGTATGAAGAAGCCCTGAGCGTTGCCCGGGACCAGGTTGAAAATGGCGCCCAGATCATCGATATCAACATGGACGAGGGCATGCTGGATTCCAGGGAGGTGATGGTTACCTTCCTGAACCTGGTGGCCTCTGAACCGGACATTTCCCGCGTGCCGATCATGATCGACTCGTCCAAGTGGGATGTGATCGAAGCGGGTCTGCGCTGTATACAGGGCAAAGCCGTGGTGAACTCCATCAGCCTGAAAGAAGGCGAAGAAGAGTTCATCAAACGTGCCAGGGACTGTATGCGCTACGGCGCCGCGGTGGTGGTGATGGCCTTTGACGAAGACGGCCAGGCAGATACCTTCGAACGCAAAACCGAAATCTGCAAACGCTCCTATGACGTGCTGACCGGAATCGGTTTCAACCCAGCCGACATTATTTTCGACCCCAACATCTTTGCCATTGCCACCGGCATTGAAGAGCACAACAACTACGCAGTGGACTTTATCAACGCCACGCGCTGGATCCGGGAGCACTGCCCCCACGCCTCTATCTCCGGCGGCGTCAGTAACGTGTCGTTCTCTTTCCGCGGCAACGATGCTGTACGTGAGGCCATCCACTCGGTTTTCCTGTATCACGCGGTCAAGGCCGGCATGAATATGGGCATCGTGAATCCCGGCCAACTGGTGATCTACGACGAAATAGAGCCGGACCTTAAAGAGCTGGTGGAAGACGTGGTTCTGAACCGCCGGGATGACTCCACCGATCGCCTGCTCGAAGCGGCCGAAAAGTTCAAAGGCAAAGGCGGCCAGGCCAAAGAAGAAGATCTCGCCTGGCGTGAGTGGCCCGTTGAGAAGCGCCTGGAGCATGCCCTGGTTAAAGGCATTACCAGTTACATCATCGACGACACGGAAGCCTGCCGTCAGAACGCCAGCCATCCCATTGAAGTGATCGAAGGCCCTCTGATGGCCGGCATGAACGTGGTCGGCGATCTGTTCGGTGACGGCAAGATGTTCCTGCCCCAGGTGGTCAAGAGCGCCCGGGTAATGAAGCAGGCCGTGGCCCACCTGATTCCCTACATCGAAGCAGAGAAAACTGAAGACCAGCAGGCCAAGGGCAAGATACTGATGGCCACGGTCAAGGGCGACGTACACGACATTGGCAAGAACATTGTTGGCGTTGTCCTGCAGTGCAACAACTACGAGGTAATCGACCTTGGCGTGATGGTGCCCTGTGAAAAGATTCTGGAAACAGCCCGAAAAGAAAATGTCGACATGATTGGCCTGAGCGGCCTGATCACACCGTCACTGGATGAGATGGTGCACGTAGCGCGTGAAATGCAGCGACTGGACTTCAATATACCGCTGATGATTGGTGGTGCCACCACCTCGAAAGCCCACACAGCGGTCAAAATCGAGCCCCAGTACAAGAACGACATCGCCCTTTATGTTTCTGATGCATCCCGCTGCGTAAACGTAGCGTCCCAGCTGTTGAGCAAGACCGCGAAGCCCGCGTTCGTGGCAGCAGCCCGCACCGAATATGATGAAATTCGTGAACGCCGCAAAAACCGTGGTGACCGCACCAAGCTGGTGTCGCTGAAAGAAGCCCGTGCCCGTGCACCGGAAATCGATTTCGAGAACTACCAGCCGCCCAAGCCCGCATTTACCGGTGTCCGGGTCTTCGAGGACTATGATCTGAAGGAACTGGTGGACTACATCGACTGGACACCGTTCTTTATTTCCTGGGACATTGCCGGCAAATACCCGGCCATTTTCGACGACCCGAAACGAGGAGAAGCCGCACGTACCCTGTTTGACGATGCCCAGAAACTACTGAAACAGATGATCGGGGACAAGCGGATCTCGGCAAGAGGCGTTGTCGGGTTCTGGCCCGCCAATCGCCGGGGTGATGACATTGTCGTGTACACCGATGAATCCCGGACCGAAGAGCTCACTACCCTGCACCACCTGCGTCAGCAGGATGAGAAAGCTCCGGGCAAGCCAATGATGGCGCTGTCAGATTTCATGGCGCCGGAAAGTCTGCACCTGGGCGATTATGTCGGAGGCTTTGCGGTGACCACAGGCATCGGCGTGGACGAACTGACCGCTGAGTTCAAAAACGCCCACGACGACTACAGCGCCATTATGGTGCAGGCCCTGGCAGACCGCTTGGCCGAAGCCTTTGCCGAACGCATGCACGAACGGGTGCGCAAGGAATTCTGGGGTTATGCCACCGATGAACAGATGGCCAACGAGGACCTGATCAAGGAGCGCTACCGTGGTATCCGCCCGGCCCCCGGCTACCCTGCCTGCCCGGACCATACCGAAAAGGCCACTCTGTTCAAACTGCTGGATGCCACCGCCAACACCAGCCTCCAGCTAACGGAGCATTTCGCCATGTATCCAACCGCAGCGGTCTCCGGTTGGTACTTCGCCCACCCGGAAGCCAAATACTTTGCCGTTGGCAAAATTGGCGTTGATCAGGTTGAGGACTATGCTGAACGCAAAGGCCTGACCAAGGCTGAGGCTGAACGCTGGTTGATGCCAAGCCTGGCGTACGATCCGGCGGAATAACCTGAGGCGTATTCCATGAATGACGTGACCGAAAACAACAATAACAATGAACGCCACCGCAGCCCGGGGGTTCTGAAGATCATGCAAAGCATCCTTGCCGGCGCTTTCGGTGTGCAGTCTGACAAGCGCCGCCAGGAAGACTTTTCACACCACAGCCCGCTGCCCTATATCATTGCAGGCGTTCTGTTTACCGTCGCGTTTGTGGGCGGGCTGATCATCGTGGTGAAACTGGTATTGGCCGGGCAGTAGCCTACTGCCCGGATACCCAGACCACCGCAAAAGCAACTGCCAGCAGCACGAGCAATACCGCCGCCACTGCATCGGCCTGACTGTCTGATTGCACGGATTTTTTCATGGCACTTCCTCCTTCCTACCCGAAGTTGTTGTTTTTCTGGCTTTCCCGATCAAGTAAAGCAGCAAATTGACATTCGTCCAGTTCCGGCGGCGATCACTTATCACCTGAATCGATAATGTTATGTTGAAATAATCATTTTGAGAATAAAAACACGATGGTATCCTGCCTCGCAGGAATAAGGCCCGGTCCATGAAACCCGGCCGTAAATTTTAGCTCTTCTGATGTAGCAGGCAGGACGTTCCACTATGTACGTTTATGATGAGCACGACCGGCAGATAGCCGCAGAGCGTGTTGCCCAATTCCGTGACCAGACCGAGCGCGCCCTTGCTGGTGAGCTGTCTGAAGAGGAATTCCTTCCACTTCGACTGCAGAACGGGCTTTATGTTCAGCGTCTCGCACCCATGCTCCGTATCTGTATTCCTTACGGCATGCTTCGCTCCGAGCAGCTCCGCCGCTTGGCACGCGTAACCCGGGACTATGATAAAGGCTACGCTCATTTCACCACCCGCACCAACATCCAGCTGAACTGGCCGAACCTGGAAGACGTGCCCGATATTCTGGCTGAGCTGGCGGAAGTGGAAATGCACGCAAATCAGACCAGCGGTAACTGCATCCGGAACACGACCACGGACCCGTTCTCCGGTGTCCAGGTGGACGAAATCGCTGACCCACGCCCCTATTGCGAGATTATTCGCCAGTGGTCGACGTTCCACCCGGAGTTTGCGTTTTTGCCACGTAAATTCAAGATTGCCGTGAACGCCTCCGAGCATACGGATCGGGCAGCTATCCGGGTTCATGACATCGGCTTGCAGCTGGTGCGCAACGACCAGGGGGAACTTGGCTTCCGGGTTCACGTTGGTGGCGGACTTGGTCGTACCCCCATGGTTGGCCCGGTCATCCGCGACTTCCTGCCTGAGCTGGATCTGCTGACTTACCTGGAAGCCATTGTCCGGGTTTACAACCGTTACGGCCGCCGGGACAACAAGTTCAAGGCGCGTATCAAAATTCTGGTCAAGGCGCTGAGCCCTGAGGGCTTTGCCGAAAAAGTTGAAGCAGAGTGGGCCCACATCAAGGACTCACCTTCCCAACTGACGCCGGAGGTAGTGAGCAAATTCCAGGGCTACTTTACCGAGCCGGCATACGAAGCACTGGACAATGCTACCGACCTGCTGGCGACACAGCGCTTCGAGAACCGTGAGTTTGACAAGTGGTTGACCCACAACGTCAACAGTCACAAAAAGCCGGGCTACGCTATTGTAACCCTGACACTCAAGAAGACCGGCACGCCCCCGGGGGATGTCACCGACTTCCAGTTGGAGCAGATTGCCGATCTTGCGGATGAGTACAGCTACGGTGAAGCCCGGGCCACCCACGAACAGAATGTGGTGCTGGCAGACGTCCGCCAGGATCGACTGTTTGAGCTCTGGCAAAAGCTTGTGCCTTTGGGCTTCGCAACGGCGAACCTGAACACACTGAACGACGTTATCTGCTGCCCCGGCGGCGATTTCTGCGCCCTGGCCAACGCCAAGTCGATTCCTGTGGCTGAAGCAATCCAGCGTCGTTTTGATGACCTGGACTTCCTGTACGACCTCGGCCCCATCGACCTGAACATTTCAGGCTGCATGAACGCCTGTGGCCACCACCACGTGGGCAATATTGGTGTTCTGGGCGTCGACAAGAAAGGCGAAGAGTTCTATCAGATCAGCCTGGGTGGATCGTCACACCACGACGCCACCATCGGCAAGATTCTGGGGCCGTCCTTCGCTCGTGAGGAAATGCCAGAGGTCATCGCCAAGCTGATCAATGTTTACGTAGAAAACCGGACGGAAGAGGAAACCTTCCTGGACACCTATCGCCGGGTCGGTCTGGATCCTTTCAAGGAGCGGGTATATGCCTGATGTAATTGCCGCTGACGGCACGATTCGTAATGACGACTGGGTTGTGGTGCCCCGCCCTGCGGCGGGTGAATCCATGGATATTCCTGAAGATAAGCCGGTCTTGATTCCGGCAGATCTGTGGCTGGCCGCCCATGAGCACTTTGCCGCAAAGCCCTCAGTGGGTGTCTGGTTTGACAGCCACGATGAGCCGGAATTGCTTGGCGAGAAAGTGAATGAATTGCCACTGATCGCGGTGAATTTCCCGCGCTTTGTCGATGGCCGTGGTTACAGCATTGGCCGTTTGCTGCGTGAACGGTTCGGGTACCGCGGCGAGCTGCGAGCCATTGGCGATGTGTTGCTTGACCAGCTTCAGTTCATGAAGCGCTGTGGCTTTGACAGCTACGTACTGCGCGCTGACAAGGATATTGCGAAGGCACCGAAGTGCCTGAGCTTCTTCACCCAGACCTACCAGGCTGCGACCGACACGGACCAGCCCCTGTTCCGCCGCCGGGCCTCCTGAGACCAATCACCAGCGCATGAGTCTTCATGCGCTGGTGTTCAGTTCTGGTTTACTGCATTTTTTGATTCCGAAACGCACTCAACACTTTCCAGACGGTATGTTCGAGCGCCGCGCTGGTAGCCAAACCGAGCTTTTCCGGCAGTGTACGTTTGCGCTGGAAAGACACTGAGATCACGTCTCCCCGCTCACAAGCCTCAATCAGGTATTCGTCAGACGTTTTGATCTCATCGATCAGCTTCACGTCCAGGGCCCGCTTGCCGAACCAGATATCTCCATTGGCAACCGCCTGAATATCCAGATCCGGACGCCGCTCACTCACATACTCCTTGAACAGGACATGGGTATCCTCCAGGTCCTCGAGGAATTTCTGGCGTCCCTTATCGGTATTCTCACCAAAGATTGTCAGCGTTCGCTTGTGTTCACCCGCGGTGAGCACCTCAAAGTCAACGTCGTTCTTTTTCAGGAACCGGTGGAAGTTCGGGAGTTGCGCCACCACCCCGATGGAACCGAGCACGGCAAACGGCGAAGCAATAATGCGATCAGCCACGCAGGCCATCATATAGCCGCCGCTGGCCGCAACCTTGTCGACGCAGGCGGTCAACTTGATACCTTTGCTGCGAACACGATCCAGCTGGGCTGCCGCCAGCCCATAGGCATGAACCAGACCACCGCCGCTCTCCAGGCGGATAACCACTTCGTCCGTTTCCGGATTGGCAACACTCAGAACCGCCGACACCGAACGCCGCAGGGTATCGGTATCGCTGGCTTTAATGTCACCGTCGAAATCGAGCACGTAAACCCGCGCCGTTTTCTCTTCGGTAGCGTCAGATTCTGGCTGCTTCTTCGCGGCTTTCTTTTCAGCCTTGTCCTCTTTTTTCTTTTTCTTCTGCCAGGCCTTCCGTTCCTGGTCTGTCATCAACCTGGCCTGGATTGACTCTCTGAGCCGGCGATACTGATCGTTCAGCTTGCGTATTTTCAGCTCACCCTCACCTTCGTGATCGTCCCGGTCTTTCTGGGTTGCCGAGACAATGATGGACACGAGCACAATCGCCGCCACCACGAAAGTCGCCACCTTGGCGAGGAACAGGCCGTATTCGGTCAGAAATTCCAAAATGCAGTCTCCACACGTATTTGCAAACCCCGAAGTGTACCGCCTCGGCACAGGCCTGATAAGCCCGCGATAAAATTAAAACAAGCGTTCGATCAAGCTTGACACGAACCGGCTCTAACCATAAAGTCGGATTGCGAGGTTGGCGCTACCCCGGCTGCTGTACAGGCTGCCTCTGCCAGGGATCACTAGTCGTCACCACCATGACAAGACAACCATCAAAAAGGGTAAAACAATGTCTGTAGCTCAGGTATTTGAAAAACTCGAACAGAACTTCAACGCAGACGCAGCACAGGGCCTGGACCTGGTATTCCAGTTCGACATCGAAGACGACAAGACTTACCACCTCGTGATCAATGACGGCACCTGCAAGCTGCACGAAGGCGCACACGACGATCCTTCTGTTACCCTGATCATGAACTCTGAAACCCTGCAGGGTATTGTCTCTGGCGAGACTGACGGCATGCAGGCGTTCATGGCTGGCCAGCTGCGCGCCGAAGGCGACATGATGCTGGCAACCAAGCTGGGTGAACTGTTCAACATGGGCTGAGCCCGGTTAAACACCAGCTATAAAAAAACCTGCGCAAACCGCAGGTTTTTTTATGCCATTCAGAAACTCAGGCCACCCTGGCGTCTACAGACCGACGTCATCCAGCGAACTCTGAGCCAGCTTGAGCAGGTCTACATTCCGGTCTTCCCGCCGACCGACGCCTTCAATGTAGTACTCGAGTGAGGTGAGAGCATCCGCCAGCGCTTCCAGAACCTGTGACGCAGGGGCTTCGCGCGCATCCAGCAGGCGCTCCTGAATAGACGTCGCGACCCTGGCAATGACGTCCGCTGCGATGGGGTCGTCCACCATTTGCAAACCACCCCAGATACTGCGCAGTGTCCCCGGCAGGTTGGCCAGATGAAGCTTGTCGTAATCGGATTCGATAAATGCTGTAATCGCTCGCTTGGCAAGGGTCAACGCACTACGGGCCTCATCCGCCACAACCCAGATGGCTTCCTGCAGGTACACGGATTCGTCCCGGCTCCGGTCTGCACCAGCAAGGGCATCGGTCTCTGAGGTAATGCCGCGGGTCACGATCTGCATGACGGCATCCTCTACCCCCAGCACGGAATCCGCCAGACGATAGAGCTCTTCCTCCGCTGGCAGGCGGTTTTCCTCTTCCCATTTACGCAGTTTGGCAGCTTCTTCACGGGAAATACCGGCCAGGCGGTTCAGATCGAGCATCACCAGCGTATTGGCCAGGCGCTCCAGAGTGTCGGCAATCGAGGCAAGTTCGGCCAGATCCGGTTCTATTCCGCGCTCGATGATGTCCAGCTTGTCTTTCAGCTGATTAAGCTCTTCCTGCAAGGCTTCAGACAGGGATTTGAGCACGTCCGTGCCAGGGCCATAGAGGCGCCGGGAATGAGCCTCAAGAAGTGCGTCCGGGAATTCGGCAGGACCGAGCTGATAAGCAGAGAGTACCCGCGTCACCTCAGGGTTGGCTGAGCCACTGCGGTAAAGCAGATAGACCAGATCTTTGATCAGCGATTCGGGGGCGTCCTTGGCGGTAGCTACCTTGCCGACATACACCACTTCCCGCGCGTATTTCTCGATTCGCATCAGCAGACGTTTGCGGGCCTTGCTAAAGCCCATGGCACGATCCAGCATGGTATCGGAGACCAACGCCAGCAGGCACCACATTTGCCCCATAGGCGCCCCCTGACACAGCCGTGCGAGACCACGGGCAGCCCTGGCAATGAGCTTCTTGCTAACCGCTTCGTTGCGCTCGCGGAGAATGCCGAGCAGTGCCACCTGGAAGGTCAGGCGCATGCGACGGGCCAGGATTTCATATTCAGACTCTGCGTCATCCATGGACCTCAGCCCCAGATCGCTGCAAAAGTCCGGGCGCTCCTTGATGTCGATATCAAAGAAGCAGGATTCGGGATAAGGTTTCTCACGACGGGCTTCACGCAGATCATTGATCACGGGCAGCAGCAGCTCGGGATGATCTTCACGTTGCTGATGGTAGTACTCGACGTAACGGCGGAGAATGAATAGCGCGCTGTTAAGTGCTGTCAGCAGTATATTCTTGTCGTCGTTGGCACCAACCGGCACATCATTGGCGAGATTAACCGCCTCCTGGCAAAGCAGGGTTCCGCCCCGGAGCTCCACCAGAATGAAGATTCCCCGAAGCTGGTTCAGGTAATCAACACAGTTCTGCAGATCTTCCCCGCTCTCGCGGTTTTCCTGAAAGCGCTCAAGGCTGGATTCTGCCTGCTTGATGGTCTGTTCGATTTCACTTTTGACCAGATCAAACGACTGCGATTTCGTCGCCAGAGACGATTGAACCATAAACGCTTCCTGTTAATTTGCGGAGACTACCGCATCCTGTTCATGAACTGCAGCCTGCATACGGGCAGGTCCTTCCTGTTCAGCGAGGCAGCCCTTGCCCATACCTGAACGGTTCGCAAAAAACTGGCGAACTTATCATTACTTATAACACAAAACTCAAGTAGCTCAAGAAAGCCGGAATGTAACAAATGGTACAGCTGAACGTGGTTCTCATTCTGTTGCCTGCAACCGGGACCACACCGTTTCGCCGGCCTGCTTCTCCATCATCGCCATGAACTCATCATGGGCAGAGGCTTCATCACTGGTGGCCCGAACCACCGCCAACGGCGCGCGCTCACCGGAGATCCGGCGAATACCGCCATCGCCACCTTCATCGCCGGAGCCGGCATCCAGGGACAGCGCGGTCTGGCCGCCGGTCATCAGCAGATAGACGTCTGCCAGGATCTCGGCGTCCAGCAATGCCCCGTGAAGGTCACGGTTGGAGTTATCCACTCCATAGCGCTTGCACAGGGCGTCGAGATTGTTTTTCTGGCCCGGATGTTTTTTCCTGGCAATGGCCAGTGAATCGACAATACCGCAGTGGTCTGCTGTTTTCCGAACCGGTTTCAGGCGGGCGAATTCGGAGTCCATGAAGCCCACGTCGAACGCGGCGTTATGGATGACCAGCTCTGCGCCCTTGATGAACTCAAAGAACTCGTCGGCAACCTCCGCAAACTTTGGCTTGTCGGCCAGAAATTCGTTGGTGATACCGTGAACGGTGATAGCCTCCGCTTCTACCTCCCGCTCAGGGTTAATGTATACGTGATAGTTGCGACCGGTCAGCTCGCGTTCGATCACTTCCACACAACCAATTTCGATAATGCGGTGACCTTCGTTCGGATCAATACCCGTGGTTTCGGTATCCAGTACGATCTGTCTCATGCAACTGCGCTCTCACTCACTGCTCATTAATCGGTTTTCCAGGGGGCCAGGGTTCAGGCCCCGTTCAGTTCGCGGACTCCGCGGTTGGCCAACTCATCCGCCAACTCGTTATCAGGATGCCCTGAATGACCCTTCACCCAATGCCAGTTAACGGTGTGTCTGGCAGTTTCAGCATCGAGCTCCTGCCACAGATCCGCATTCTTGACCGGTTTTTTTGCCGAGGTTTTCCAGCCATTGCGCTTCCAGCCGCTCATCCATTCGGTAATGCCCTTGCGCACGTATTGTGAGTCCGTATACAGCTCCACCTGGCAAGCGCGCTTGAGCTCCCTCAAGCCTCGAATGGCCGCCATCAGCTCCATTCGGTTGTTGGTGGTTTGCAACTCGCCACCGTGCATGGTCTTGCACGCATCGCCATAGCGCAACACAACACCCCAACCCCCGGGCCCCGGATTACCTTTACAGGCTCCGTCGGTATACATCACTACCTTACCAGCCATTACTGCTCCTGTTCTGTTCCACGCCTGTCCACCCTGCCTGAGCTATGGCTGGCACAGCCACTGGATACCCCCACGGTTCCGGGCAAAGAAATCACCTTGCTCTTGCGCCAGGATGCCCTGGTCCGGATCCGGGCGTATTCGCGTTTGCGGGCAAGGATACAGTAATAGGCGCCCGTGGGCAGTAAATGAGGGCGGCTACTGGCGGCCAAACGCTGCCGTCTTCCGGATGCCCCGTGTTTTCGCTGCAGCGGAAGGGTACAGAAATAGGTGCCACTGTTTTCCAGCTCGAACCCCAGCAACCTGAGCCAGTCCTCCATTCGTGATCGCATCAGGAACCGACCACCCCAGGGGCCAAACCGATGGCGGGAAACCAGTCTTCGTACGCCCCAGAGACTGAGGGGGTTGAACCCAACCAGAGCGATGCGCCCCTCACCTCGCAATACGCGGGCGGACTCGCGAAGCACCTGGTGCGGATCCGGGGAAAAGTCGGCCGTATGATGAAGGATCACAAGATCCATGGAATCACCGGGAAACGGCAACTCGTCTGCATCACAAACCGCCACGCCCTCCGGCATATGGGCATGCCAGGCCGGGCAGGTAATAATCTTCTGAGCAAAATCGGTACCACTCGCCAAAGGCAATCGGTGACTCAGGCCAACCTGAAGTTGTCTTGCCCCGGTAAGGCCTTGCAGCTCCTTATCAAGTACTGCTCTCTGGCTGGCCAGCAGGGAGCGGCCAAGGGGGGTCTGCACCCAACGTTCAAAACTCTCATGTCGTGCTGAATAGTCAATCACGCCGCTGGTTGTCACGCTGGCTCCCCTACCCGGTCCACTAAAGGCTTGATTGCTCGCGCAACCTGCCGCTCCTTGGGCTGTACCCGTTGTTGCATTATCATAACAGGCACATTCATTGAACACATGGGGTGGCCACCTTGCGCATTCATCCGGTTCCGGCATTCTCAGACAACTATATCTGGTGCCTTACCAACCTTGAGTCCGGCAAGACCCTGATAGTCGATCCCGGCCAGGCAAAGCCGGTACTGGACTATCTCAGTGACAGCGGTTTCTCAGCAGACACCATCCTGATCACCCATCACCACCCGGATCACACCGGCGGCGTGAAAGAGCTTCAGCAACAGTATCCGGACATCCGTATTGTTGGCCCGACTGATTCGCCCTTCAAGGGTGCTACAAACACGGTTCATGCCGGCGATGAAGTCGTCTGGGAAGGCATCACGTTCGATGTCCTGGCAGTTCCCGGCCATACACTGGATCATATTGCCTATTACAGCGACACCCAGGTAAATGACAAACCCGTTCTGTTCTGCGGCGACACACTGTTTGTCTGCGGCTGCGGACGACTGTTCGAAGGCACACCGGAACAGATGCACACCTCGCTCCAGACCCTGCGGGACCTTCCGGATAACACTGCAGTATACTGTGCTCATGAATACACCTTGGCAAACCTTCGCTTTGCCCGTCACTGGCTACCCGAAGATAAGGCGTTGGCCGAGTTTGAGAACGCCTGCAAAGACCTTCGGGAACGGGGTAAGCCAACCGTGCCGACCACGATTGGCCAGGAGAAACAGCTGAACCCATTCCTTCGGTGGGATGATGCCATGGTCATAGAGGCCGCCGAGAATTACAGCACCACACACCGCCTTGCCACCGGCTCGGATTGTGCGGTTTTTGCAGCCGTACGGCACGGCAAGGATAACTTCTGAGCGTGCGGGCGGTCACTGCTTAACAATTTATCTCACAGCCGTAACAAGGCTCAGCTTGACCGCCCGGAAAACGCTCCCATAGAATTTCGAGCAATTATCGAACGTAACCTGTTAAATATGCCGGCTATTTTTACAGATACCCGCCGGCTCCACCCGGAACCCTGTGTTTATGCCGGTAAAACGACTGCCCTTCATCCTTCTCGCGTCAACCCTTTTCAGCGGCTGCAGTACCAGTCAGATCGCCGAAAACTGGCATACACCTTCGGCCTGGTTCGGGACCGAGGAAGAGAATCAGCAAAAAGACCCCCTGGACTCACAGCAAGTGGTTGTTGCCAAGGGCGATGAGGACCTCAAGGCTGACGTCGCTGCCGGCAATGGAGAGGACAGTGCCAGCGGGGCACCATTAGATGACGCCATCTCCCCGGAACTTCAGGCCAAGGCCCAGCAAGCTCGGGAAAAACTGGACAATCCCGCCCGGCAATCCGACGCATCCACCAGAACAGACGATCTGTGGTCACGACTTCGCGCCGGTTTCACCATGGATCACTCCGTCGACAATGCCAGGGTACAGGCTCAATTGGACTGGTACGTGCGCCACCCCCGTTACATCGATCGCGTGGTGGAAAGAGGCTCCCGGTACCTGCATTACATTATCAATGAAACCGAAAAACGCGGCCTGCCCAGCGAACTGGCTCTGTTGCCAGTGGTAGAAAGCGCCTTTGATCCTTTTGCCTACTCCCACGGTCGCGCTGCCGGGCTTTGGCAGTTCATCCCGTCTACCGGCAAATACTTCGGGCTGACCCAAAGCTGGTGGCATGATGACCGACGGGACGTGATTGCGGCTACCGATGCTGCCCTGACTTACCTGGAGCGCCTGGCCAACCGGTTCGATGGCGATTACACCCTGGCCCTGGCCGCTTATAATTCCGGGGGCGGGACCGTATCCAGCGCCATGCGTCGTAACCGCAACGCCGGAAAATCCACAGATTACTGGTCTCTGACATTACCGACGGAGACCCGCCACTATGTGCCCAAACTGATTGCCCTGGCAAAAATTTTCGACGATCCGAAAGCCTACGGTATCGACCTGCCACCATTAAAAGACGAACCGTATTTCGAAGTGGTGGATACCGGCTCCCAGCTGGATCTGGCCCAGGCCGCGGAATTAGCTGGCGTGGATATTGATGAAATCTATCTGCTGAACCCGTCCTACAATCGCTGGGCAACCAATCCGGATGGCCCCCATCGCTTGCTGGTACCCAAGCAACAGGCCGAGGCATTCCAAACCGCACTGGCAGAGTTCCCAAGCGAACAGCGTGTATCCTGGCAGAACTATAAAGTCCGCAAGGGTGACAGCCTGAACACCATTGCCCGCAAGTTCTCCACTACCCCATCGGTCATTCAACAGGTCAACAAACTCAACAGTGACCTGATCCGGATTGGCCAGCAACTGCTGATTCCGTCTTCCACCAAGGGCTCCGACGCCTATGCGCTAAGCCAGGCCCAGCGACTGGAGCGAACACAGGATCGCAAGCGCAGCGGCAACAAGGTACGGTACACCGTGCGCCGGGGCGATACCTTCTGGGATATCGCCAGGGAGCACCGGGTTTCGGTTCGGGAAGTGGCTGCCTGGAATGGCATGGCACCGGGAGACCCCCTGATTCCAGGCAAGGAGCTGGTGATCTGGTCGAAAACTTCAAAGCCGACCATGGTAGCTTCGAATACCCGTGGCAAGGCCATGGTGCGCAAGGTGGGATACCGGGTTCGCAGCGGCGACTCCCTGTCCGCCATCGCCAGCCGGTTTTCGGTGAATGTGCGTGACATCGCATCATGGAACGATCTTAATACGGACCGTTATCTCCAACCCGGCCAAAGTCTGGTACTCTACGTGGACATAAGAAACAGTCCGTAACGTGCGAGAACCATGACAAAAAAACCAGAAGCACCCTTGCTGACCAGAATTACCGCGACGCTGGCTCTGGCAGCGTCTGCCTGTTTCGCCTCAGCCGATGAAGGCGTCACCGAAAACCCCACTCCTGTGCATGGCATCGCCATGCACGGTGAACTGAAGTACCCTGCGGATTTCAGTCACTTCGACTACGTCAACCCGGAGGCCCCGAAAGGCGGCGAACTGAAGTTATCTGTGGTTGCCAACGGCTTCGACAGCTTTAACCCCTTTGTCATCCGGGGCATCTCTGCGGCGGGTATTAACGCCTACGTGTACGATACCCTTCTGGAGTCTTCTGCCGACGAGCCGTTTTCCGAATATGGGCTGATTGCCGAGTCCGTTGAAGTGCCGGAAGACCGCAGCTTTGTCATCTTCAATCTGAATAAAGAGGCCCGCTTCCAGGACGGTGAACCAATCACCGCTGAAGACGTGGAGTTTTCCTACCGGATTCTGACCACCGAAGGCCACCCGTTTTACCGCAACTACTACGCGGATGTAGACAAGGTCACCATTGAAAACAGTCACCGGATCCGCTTTGACTTTGCGCAAACCAACAATCGGGAACTACCCCTGATTCTTGGTCAGATGCCCGTCCTGCCAGAACATTTCTGGCAGGATCGGGAGTTTGAAAGCAGCGGCCTGACCATCCCGGTGGGCAGTGGCCCTTACCGGATTGCCTCTTTTGACGCAGGCCGCTCCATTACCTACCAGAGAGTCGACGACTACTGGGCCAAAGATCTGGGTGTACGCAAGGGCCGTTTCAACTTCGACACCATTTCCTACGAATACTACAACGACGACACCGTCGCCCTCGAGGCATTCAAGGCGGGCAACTTCGATTTCCGCCAGGAAACCTCAGCCAAGAACTGGGCAACCGCCTATACCGGCCGCCAATTCGAGAGCGGCGATATCGAGAAGGAAGCCATCGAACACCACCGCCCCACAGGCATGCAGGGTTTTATCTTCAATACCCGCAAACCGGTGTTTCGGGATCCTCTGGTTCGGGAGGCGCTGGCCTACGGTTTTGATTTCCAGTGGGCCAACCAGAACCTGTTCTTTGGCCAGTACACTCGCACCAGCAGTTATTTTGAGAACAGCGATCTTGCCTCGTCGGGCTTGCCTGAAGGGCGAGAGCTTGAAATTCTTGAAGCCTATCGGGATCAACTAAGCCCCGACGTTTTCACAGAGGCCTATGTCCCACCGGATACCGGAAACGGCGTCAGCCTGCGGGACAATCTGCGTACCGCACTGAAACTCCTGACGGAAGCCGGGTATCAGATCAAAAATGGCAAAATGGTCCATCAGGAGACCGGCAAACCACTGGCATTCGAGATCCTTCTGTTCCAGAAAAGCTTTGAACGAGTGGTTCTGCCCTTCAAACAGAATCTTGGAAAGTTAGGCATCGACGTGTCGGTGCGCCTGGTCGACAGCAACCAGTATGTTCAGCGGGTTCGGAGTTTTGATTTCGACATGATCACCCAGGTGCTGCCTCAATCTGATTCTCCGGGTAACGAACAACGGGACTACTGGCACTCGAGTAATGCCGATGTAACCGGCTCCCGCAATTTCATGGGCGTTAGCGATCCCGTCATCGATGAACTGGTCAACATGGTCATTCAGGCGCCGGACCGGGAAGAGCTTGTACACCGGGTGCACGCGCTGGATCGTGTACTGCTGAATGGCCATTACGTGATCCCGCACTGGCATTTGCGCAAGGATCGGGTGGCCTACTGGAACCATCTGAAACGCCCGGCCAACACGCCCAAGAACGGCATCGACCTTAACAACTGGTGGACTGAACGCTGATACCGTTCGCTATCACGACGCTGTAGTAAGGACTGCTCCCTGAATGGGCATTTACATACTCCGCCGCCTCGCCCTGATCATCCCCACCCTGGTGGGGATCATGCTGTTGAATTTTGTCATTGTTCAGGCCGCTCCCGGTGGCCCCATTGAACAGATTCTCGCGGAGATGGAAGGCCACGGCAGCAGCGCTCTGGCGCGCGCCGGTGGTGGCGATGTCGGCAGTGAAGTGGCAAGCAGTTCCGGAGACAGCCGGGCCTCCCGGGGCCTGCCGCCCGAACTTCTGGAAGAACTTGAGGCCATGTACGGCTTTGACAAGCCTGCGCACGAACGCTTTTTCAAAATGCTGGGCGATTACGCCACCTTCGATTTCGGCGATTCCTTTTTCCGGGACAGAAGCGTCGTCGAACTGATTCTCGACAAGATGCCGGTCTCCATTTCACTCGGCCTCTGGTCCACGCTGATTATCTACCTCGTGTCCATTCCACTGGGCGTCCGTAAGGCGGTCACAGATGGCTCCCGGTTCGATGTCTGGACCAGTTCTGCGATCGTGGTCGGCTACGCCATTCCCGGATTCCTGTTTGCCATCCTGCTGATCGTATTGTTTGCCGGCGGTAGCTATTTCGATCTGTTCCCGCTCCGGGGCCTGACCTCGCCGGATTTTGACCAGATGACCTGGTACCAGAAGGTTGCTGATTATTTCTGGCATCTCGCCCTGCCCGTGACCGCAAACGTGATCGGCGGGTTCGCTACCCTCACGCTGCTGACCAAGAACTCGTTTCTGGACGAAATCAGCAAGCAGTATGTGGTCACCGCCAGAGCCAAGGGCCTGGAAGAAAAGCAGGTGCTTTATGGCCATGTGTTCCGCAATGCCATGCTGATTGTCATTGCCAGTATGCCCGGCGTTCTGGTGGCGCTGTTCTTTACCGGCTCGTTGTTGATTGAGGTAATCTTCTCGCTGGACGGCCTCGGCCTGCTTGGTTTTGAAGCTGCCCTCAACCGGGATTATCCGGTCATTTTCGGCACTCTCTACATCCTGACGCTGATGGGGCTGGTCATGAAGCTGATCAGCGACCTCACGTATGTCGCTGTTGATCCGCGCATCGATTTTGAAAGCCGGGAGGGTGCGTAATCATGGCAACCCTCTCTCCGATTCAGCGCAGACGACTCAGTAACTTTACCGCCAACCGGCGCGGTTTCTGGAGTCTCTGGATTTTTCTGGTGCTGTTTGGCCTTTCGCTATGTGCCGAACTGATCGCCAACGATAAACCCCTTGTGGTTTCCTACCACGGCAACTGGTACTTTCCCGTCATTCAGCAGGTGCCCGAAGAAACTTTTGGTGGGTTTCTGCCCACGGAAGCCGATTATCGCGATGACTTCATAGCGGGCGAAATCGAAAGCAATGGCTGGATGCTTTGGCCTCCCATTCGCTTCAGCTATAACACCATCAACTACGATCTGACTGTTCCCTCACCTGCGCCGCCCAGCGCCGAGAACTGGCTGGGAACCGATGATCAGGGTCGGGATGTGGCCGCCCGGGTGATCTATGGTTTTCGCATTTCGGTGTTGTTCGGCCTGACGCTCACCATCGCCAGCTCCATCGTTGGCATTGCCGTTGGCGCACTGCAGGGCTACTACGGTGGCAAGATCGATCTGTTTGGCCAGCGTTTTATCGAGATCTGGTCTGGTTTGCCTATGCTGTACCTGCTCATCATTCTGTCTTCGATTGTTCAGCCCAATTTCTGGTGGTTGCTGGGCATCATGCTGCTGTTCAGCTGGATGGGGCTGGTGGATGTCGTGCGGGCTGAGTTTCTCCGCGCCCGTAACTTCGAGTATGTGAAAGCCGCCAGAGCGCTCGGCCTGGACAATCGCAGAATCATGTTCCGGCACATTCTGCCCAATGCCATGGTGGCAACCCTCACGTTCATGCCGTTTATTCTCACCGGCGCCATAACCGGGCTCACGTCTCTGGATTTCCTGGGGTTCGGCCTGCCCTCGGGTTCACCGTCACTGGGCGAGCTGATTGCCCAGGGTAAAGCCAACCTTCATGCACCCTGGCTGGGTATTTCCGCATTCGTGTCACTGGCCGTCATGCTTACGCTGCTGGTATTTGTGGGAGAAGCGGTTCGCGATGCCTTTGACCCGAGAAAGAACTGATATGAGTGACCTGCTTTCCATCTCGGACCTGTCCATCACCTTCGACCACGGCCCACGGGTGGTTGACGGGCTGTCATTCAGCATCGACAAAGGCCAGACTCTCGCGCTGGTTGGCGAAAGCGGCTCCGGCAAGTCGGTATCTGCCCTGTCGATACTTCGGCTGCTGGATGAACGTCATGCGGCTTATCCCGCCGGACACATCCGCTACAAGGGCGAAGACTTGCTGCAGGCGCCGGAAAAGCGCCTGCGTCAGATTCGTGGCCGGCATATCAGCATGATCTTCCAGGAGCCGATGACCTCGCTCAATCCGTTGCATACCGTTGAAAAGCAGATTTGCGAGACCCTGGAACTACACAAAGGCATGCGCGGCCCCCAGGCCCGTAAACGCTGCCTGGAATTACTGGAACTGGTCGGGATTCCGGCCCCGGAGACCCGCCTGACGAGCTACCCACACCAATTATCGGGTGGGCAAAAACAGCGGGTAATGATTGCCATGGCTCTGGCCAATGAACCCGATCTGCTGATTGCGGATGAGCCCACCACGGCACTGGATGTGACGGTTCAGAAACAGGTGCTGGAGTTGCTGAAATCATTGCAGCAGAAGCTGGGCATGGCAGTGCTGTTAATTACCCACGATCTGAGCATCGTCCGCCGGTATGCCGATTACGTGGTGGTCATGGAACGGGGAAAAATGGTCGAACAAGGCGCGACAGAAGCGCTGTTCAGGTCGCCCTCTCATACCTACACCCGTAAACTCATTGACGCGGAACCACCGGAGCACCCTCTGCCAGCCACCAGTGGTACCGAAACCCTGATGACCGTAAACAACGTGAATGTGCATTTCCCCATTCGCAAGACCCTGCTGGGCAAGGTAAAAGAAAGCTTCCACGCGGTACAGGATGCCAGCTTCGAGCTGCGTGCCGGTGAAACCCTCGGTATTGTCGGCGAAAGTGGCAGTGGCAAAACCACACTGGGCCACGCCTTGCTGAAACTCACTCCGAGCACAGGCCAGTTCAGCCTCTGCGGCACAGAGCTATCCGCCCTCTCCCAGAAGGCTTTCCGGCCTTGGCGCCGACGCGTTCAGATTGTCTTCCAGGATCCGTTTGGCAGCCTCAGCCCGCGGATGTCCGTTGAAGAAATCATCCGTGAAGGTCTGGAAATCCACGAGCCCGGGAGTTCCGGGCAGCACGAAGCCAGTGTTATCCAGGCCCTTAAGGATGTAGGACTGGATCCGGACGCACGGCATCGGTATCCACACGAATTCTCCGGCGGCCAGCGCCAGCGTATTGCCATAGCACGCGCGCTGGTTCTCCAGCCAGACCTGATGATTCTGGATGAACCCACCTCCGCCCTGGACAGAACGGTACAGAAGCAGGTGATCGAGCTTTTACGGGAAATTCAGGCCCGATATAGGCTAAGCTACATCTTTATAAGTCATGATCTGGCCGTTGTTCGCGCACTCAGCCACAAACTGCTGGTACTCAGGCAAGGCCGGATTGTGGAATACGGCGATGCAGAGACCATTTTCCGGGAACCGCAACAGCCGTATACCCGGGAACTGCTGAATGCCGCATTTTTCTATCAGTCTACGACCAATTGAGCGTTACCCGACCCTGACAGGTCGGGGATAATGCGCCGAAACCACGGAACACAGGGAGCAGAAACCCATGGGAATCCTCAGTGGCAAAAAAGCACTGATTGTTGGCGTCGCCAGCAAACATTCCATTGCCTACGGCATTGCCGAGGCCTTCGCTCGTGAAGGCGCCGAAATGGCCTTCACCTATCAGAACGAGAAACTGCAGTCCCGCGTTGAGAAGTTTGCGGAACAGTGGGGCAGCAAACTGACTTTCCCCTGTGACGTCGCCAGCGACGAGCAGATTGACCAGGTATTCGAGCAACTGGGCAAACACTGGGACAACATCGACATCATCATCCATGCGGTTGGTTATGCGCCGGCCCATGAGCTGGATGGAAACTACGTGGACGTCACCACCCGTGACGGATTCCGGATTGCCCACGATATCAGCTCATACAGTTTCGTGGCCCTCGCCAAGGGCGCGCGCGAGATGATGCACGAAGGCAGCAGTCTGCTGACCCTGAGCTATCTGGGCGCCGAGCGGGTGCTGCAGAACTACAACGTGATGGGACTGGCGAAGGCATCCCTGGAAGCCAACGTACGTTATATGGCCGCCAGCCTGGGCAAGGAAGGCATCCGGGTGAACGGTATCTCAGCGGGCCCGATCAAAACTCTGGCCGCTTCGGGCATCAAGAGCTTCCGCCGCATGCTGGCCGAGAACGCGAAGCAGGCCCCCTTGCGTCGTAACGTGACCACAGAAGAAGTTGGCAACGCCGCCGCCTTCATGTCGTCCGACCTGGCCTCTGGTATCACCGGTGAAATCCTGTACGTGGACGGTGGGTTCAATATCACCGGCATGGCGGAGATGGACGCCTGATGGGTTGCTAACATCAGCCATAGCAAAAGAGCCGGCGCGATGCCGGCTCTTTTCGTTCAGCTTTCCGAGAGTGCTCTGGCAACCGCCTCGATCCAGTCCAGATAGTCAGTTTCATCTGACTCAAGTACCCGGACTCCAATCAGATACCCCCACTCCGCCTCGCGACACCACATGACCTCGACACTCAGCCGGAAGTGCTCTGCGTGTTCCCCAAGACTTACCTCCGCAACCAAAATCGACCCGATGCTAAGCGATGCCTCGCACAACAGACTGATTCCACGGGCCGATATGTCGCGCACCTGACATTCCAGCCTGCCGGATACACCATCCAGTGTCGACGGCTCCGACTCCGGTTCGGGCGATTCCGGGAGTATCCAGGCACGCGCCCGGGCCGTTAGACGGTAGTCCTCACGAAGGTCTTTCCCTGACGGCAACTCGTCCTCTAATCCGAAGGCATAATCATCATCGATCATCGTTCACCTCAGTTCCGACCAACACGGATACGCCCGACAACACGGCTCAGGGTGTCATCAAACTCGGCCGAACTGCCAAGCACACGAATACGCCCTTCCACGATCCCGTTAACCAGTTCGTCCTGGAGAAATTCCCGGCGATTGAGCCCCAGGCGATCCACAAACACATATTTACGCGAGGCAGAAATCTTGACGGCAAGCTTGAGCCGGACAGGGTCGTCATCCCGGGTTTCCTGGGTAAGCACAATCCAGCCACCGAGAGCGATACCTTCAACCTGTTTGGTGGCCACCAGCACGGCCTCTTTTCGCAAACGCTCCTGCTCCGCCTTCTCATCCGCCACCCGTTGGCGCTCAACCTCTTCACGCTCCCGTTCAAGTTCCTGCTGACGTGCGAGCTCTTCTTCCCGACGGCGCTGCTCGGCCGCTTCCCGTTCCTTCCGAAGCGCTTCGGCCCGGGCACGGGCTTCCTTAGCCGCCTTTTCCCGTTGTTCCAGCTGCCTGGCGCAGACTTTCGATAGCACTTCGAGGGTTTCTACAAGTACCTGACCGAAGGCCGTTGGTTCTGGAAGCGGCCTGAGCGCACCGCGGCCAAGCTCGGCCTGGAACTCGGCCCACGGCTGCAGTCCGAGTTTAACGCCGGCACCATTGGTCCAGAGCACTTCCCCGCTATCAGACAACAAAGCAAAGAAGAAACGTCGCTGCTCTCTTGCCCCTTCACCCTCTACAAACCACTGACCGACCAGAGGTTTGGCGTGGTCGGCCGAGACCGGCTCATTTGCCAGCCAGGTGCTGTCCCAGGAAAAATCTGAACCGGTGGCGAGCGCAGGCTCCAGTTCTGGTGTCTCCCCTCGAATTCGAGCCACAATTACCGCCTGGATCTCGTGTAATGCCTGTTCAGGAGCATCCTCACCCAGAGCGCGAGTCCAGACTTCGCGGACACGGTCGCCGAGTTGTTCCCCGACGTGATACAACCGGTTACGATCCCGATCAGAAAGCTGGGGGTCGCCCACCCAGACCAGCCACTCCAGTAATTTGTTGGCGTGCCGATGCACTTCACTGTCCGCGCCTTCGGCCCAGACACTCTGTTTCAACACCTTGTGCCAGTCGGTCAGGATAAAGCGGGTAATGGCCGGCGGTAGCTGACGGCCCGTCAAGGCGCGGCCGATCAGAGCCCTGGCCACCTGATCTGACAAACGCTGGCGTGAAGCCCCCTGCTCGGTTTCCAACAAACGTTCCCGTAGCCGCGCCACCTGATCATCCCGCTTTCGGGTATCAGCAAGCCATTGGCTGCAGTAGTGCTCCAGCGGATCACGGCTGCCAGCCTCAAAGCTGCCGGATACAGTAATAACCAGGCTATCGAGCTGATCCAGCAATACGCGGGATGATCGACCACCGGTATCACTCCAGCCACGCCATTCCTGAAGGTTATCAAGCCAGTCCAGAAGCACCCCGCTGAAAACCTCCGCACCACACAGATCCAGTTGCCATGCCAGCCAGAACCGCAAGCGCGCTATGCGCCCCACCAGGGCGGCATGCAGGCCTGAGGTTTTCAGGAAGACATCCATGATCCGGTCGGAGAGGTAGGCCGCATTCACCTGTCGGACGGTCCACTCAATCTGAACCGAACGCAGCACTTTGGTTACCCGCTCATCCCGCTGTTCCGTCCAGCAGGACATCAATAAGGGACGCCAGTCCGGTTCCTGCTCCGGAGAAGACTTACTGGCGGGGTATGGCAGATCGGGCACCCGGATCCCGGACAGAACCTGGGTAATCCTTTCTGAAACCACCTTTCGGGAGGGAGCGACAGCCTGTGGTTTCGTTGATGAGGGCGACATCCGTTACCTGTTGTCCTGAAGCGTTGAGAAGCGTTGAAAAGGGCCTGCAAATAACGCAGTATAACCAACTCGCCGGGGTTTACTGCAACCTAGTATCCCACTCGCACTTATTATTCAATCATCCGGACAAAAGAATGAACATACCGGGTGAGGTAACGACAAGATTCGGGGAAGCACAACAAGATGTCGGGTAAGAAACTGGAAAACCTGAACGTGGCCAGCCAGGAAACACTGATCACTCCTGAAGCACTGAAGCAAGAGATGCCACTGTCAGACAAGGCAGCCGAAACCGTTGCCAATGGTCGGCAAGCCATCTACGACATTATGGATGGCAAGGATCATCGTTTGTTCATTGTCGTAGGCCCCTGCTCGATTCACGATGTAGAAGCTGCCCGCGATTATGCCGCCCGACTGAAAAAGCTCGCCGATGAAGTCAGCGATACACTGTTGATCGTCATGCGCGTGTACTTCGAGAAGCCACGCACCACCGTAGGCTGGAAAGGCCTGATCAACGATCCGCACCTGAATGATACCTTTGATATCGAGCAGGGACTGCACATTGGTCGCCGCCTGCTGCTGGACATCAATGAGATGGGCCTTCCGGCCGCCACTGAAGCCCTGGACCCAATATCTCCCCAATACCTTCAGGACACCATAGCCTGGTCTGCTATCGGTGCCCGTACCACCGAGTCCCAGACCCACCGGGAAATGAGCAGCGGCCTGTCCATGGCCATCGGCTTCAAGAACGGCACCGATGGCAGCCTCGACGTTGCGGTAAACGCCATGAAGTCAGTCTCTCATCCCCACAGCTTCCTGGGCATCGACCAGCAGGGCAAAGTTGCCATTATTCGCACTAAGGGCAACAACTACGGCCACGTCGTGCTTCGTGGTGGTGGCGGCAAGCCAAACTACGACTCCGTCAGCGTAGCCTTGTGTGAACAGGCACTGGATAAGGCCAAGCTGCGCAAATCCATCATGGTGGATTGCAGTCACGCCAACTCCAGCAAGGATCCGGCTATTCAGCCTTTGGTAATGCAGGATGTGACTCACCAGATTCTGGAAGGCAATCAGTCTATCCAGAGCCTGATGGTGGAAAGCCACATTAACTGGGGTAGTCAGTCTATTCCGGAAAACCTGGCTGACCTGAAATACGGCGTATCCATTACCGACGCCTGTATCGACTGGGAAACCACCGAAAAAGCCATTCGCGACATGCGTGAGAAGCTGAAAGACGTTCTGCCCAAGCGGACCGCCTCTGCCTGAAGTCTGAAGCCGGGCCTCAGCGCCCGGCTTCTGCTCCAAGCCAGTCCAGACGGTTTCGAAGAGAAACCACATTGCCGATAATCACCAACGTCGGCGCCTGAGCCCCCTTCTCCTGAACCCGATCCACAATCGTTTCCAGAGTGCCGGTAATCACTTCCTGTTCCGGCGTGGTGCCGCGAGATACCAGTGCCACAGGCATATCCGCCGGCATGCCGTGTGCCATCAGTTCCCGACTGATGATCGGTAAACCGACCAGGCCCATGTAAAACACCAGCGTCTGGTTATTCTGGACAAAATCCTTCCACGGTAGATCACAGGTGTCATTCTTCAGGTGCCCGGTAATAAACCGCACCGACTGGGCGTGATCCCGATGGGTCAGCGGAATACCGGCATAAGCAGCACAACCTGAGGCGGCAGTGATACCCGGCACAACCTGGAAACGGACGCCGGCCGAGGCCAGGGTTTCAATCTCCTCGCCACCACGGCCAAAGATGAACGGATCGCCGCCTTTAAGGCGTACCACCCGATAGCCTTCCCGGGCCAGATCCACCAACTGTTGATTGATCTGATCCTGTGGCAACGTGTGGTTCGAACGTTGTTTGCCAACGTGGATCTTCTGGGCGTTTTCAGGAATAAGAGCCATGATTTCCGGGGAAACCAGGCGGTCGTACAACACCACCTCCGCCGACTCGATCAAACGCCAGGCTTTCAGGGTAAGCAGTTCCGGATCACCAGGGCCGGCACCGACCAGGGCAACTTCCCCGGCCGAGTTGTTGGGGTTATCCGTAACCGGGTTGGTCCGGTACCTTGCCGGTGCAGAGCCGACGGGTACGCCCTTTACTGGTGCATCCCTGGATTGATCATTCATTGAATACGCTCGACGCCTCCCATATAGGGTTTGAGTACCTCGGGCACCAGAATACTGCCGTCCGCCTGCTGATAGTTCTCCATTACCGCAATCATGGCGCGACCTACGGCCAGGCCGGAACCATTGAGGGTGTGGACCGGCTCCGGCTTTCCAGTGTCCGGATTACGCCAGCGGGCTTGCATACGCCGTGCCTGAAAATCACGGGTGTTGGAACAGGAAGAAATCTCACGGTATTTATCCTGCCCCGGCAGCCAGACTTCCAGGTCATAGGTTTTCGCGGCGGAAAAGCCCATGTCTCCGCCACAGAGGGTGACGACGCGGTAAGGCAGTTCGAGCAGTTGCAGGATCTTCTCGGCGTGTCCGGTCAGTTCCTCCAGCGCCTGCGTGGATTCATCCGGCCGAACGATGTGCACCAGCTCCACTTTGTCGAACTGATGCTGACGAATCATGCCCCGCACATCCCGGCCATAAGACCCTGCCTCACTCCGGAAACACGGCGTATGGCAAACCAGGCGCAACGGCAGTTCAGCATCATCCAGAATGGTATCCGCAACCAGGTTCGTGGCCGGCACTTCCGCGGTAGGAATCAGGTATAGGGGATTGTCGCCGGCTGTGCGGAAAAGATCTTCTTCAAATTTCGGCAGCTGGCCCGTACCAAACAGAGTGTTGGCATTCACCAGGTAAGGAACATAGGCCTCGGTGTAACCATGCTGCAGAGTATGCTGATCGAGCATGAACTGGGCCAGTGCACGGTGCAGGCGCGCCAGCTGTCCGCGCATAACAGCAAAACGGGAATGGGCCAGCTGAGTGGCCTTCTCAAAGTCCAGGCCTTTCAGCTGCTCACCCAGGGCCACGTGATCCTTAGGCTCAAAATCGAATTCACGGGGCGTACCCCAGACACGCGTCTCGACGTTGTCGTCTTCACTGGCGCCCGGTGGCACGTCGTCGTCGGGAAGATTGGGTATACCGGCAAAGAAGGCATTCAGGGATTCCTGCACGGAACGCAGTTCGTCCTCGGCGTCACCACGTTGCTGCTTCAGGCTTTCGACTTCTTCCAGCAACGGTTTGATATCCTCACCGGCCGCCTTGGCTTTGCCGATGGATTTCGACCGTTTGTTCTGCTCGCTCTGCAAGTTTTCCGTACGAACCTGAATGGCCCGGCGGCGTTCCTCAAGCTGCTCGAAGGTGGCAATATCAAACTCGAAATTCTTGATAGCCAGCCGACGGGCGATCTCTTCAGTCTGTGTACGGACACGTTTCGGATCGAGCATGTTGTTCCTGATTTCCGGTTAACGAATGAATGGTTATGCGGGCATTATACCTGCCGTGAATGCGCTGACCACCACCGGCCGGGCACAGGCAGGAAAATTGGCAAGGGATGGGGCTTAGTACCGCTTTTTCGAGCTGTTGGCATCCAGCGAGTCCAGTCGTTCGCGCTTCTCAGCCAGCTTGATTTCCAGCCCCCGCTGGACCGGTTGGTAATAGCGGCGCTGGTGGATCGCCTCCGGCAGGTAGGCTTCTCCTGCCGCATAGGCATCCGGCTCATCGTGGGCGTATCGGTACTCTTCTCCGTGCCCCATGCTTTTCAGCAATTTGGTGGGCGCATTACGCAGATGTACCGGAACTTCATAGTCCGGATCGCTGCGGATATCCGCGATGCATTGATTGTAAGCTTTGTAAACGGCATTGCTTTTGGGGGCAAGGGCCAGGTACGTAACGGCCTGCGCCAATGCCAGCTCACCCTCCGGGGAGCCCAGACGTTCCTGAGCATCCCAGGCCTGCAGGGTAATCTGGAGCGCCCTCGGGTCGGCATTACCGATGTCTTCACTGGCAATACGAACCAGGCGCCGGGCGACATACAAAGGGTCGCAACCGCCGTCGAGCATCCGGCAAAGCCAGTAAAGTGAACCGTCCGGGTTAGAGCCACGCACCGATTTGTGCAATGCGGAAATCTGGTCGTAGAACACATCCCCGCCTTTATCAAAACGGCGGAGGCTGGTCTGCAGTACCTGTTCAAGAGTTTGCGCGGTAACCTGGTTAACACCATCATCATCCGGCTCGGCCAGGTCAGCGGCCACCTCAAGAATGTTCAGTGCCCGCCGGGCATCGCCACCTGACGCTTCCGCCATGGTCGACAGCACCGCCTCATCTACCCGCAACTGGCCGGCAAAACCCTGCTCGCTCTCCAGGGCACTGTCCAGCAACCGTCGTATATCCGCCGCTTCCAGATTTTTCAGCACATAAACACGGGTACGGGACAGCAAGGCACTGTTCAGTTCGAAGGATGGGTTTTCCGTGGTTGCGCCAACAAAAATAAAGGTACCGTCTTCAATGTGGGGGAGGAAGGCATCCTGCTGGCTTTTGTTGAAGCGATGCACTTCATCGACAAACAACAGGGTATCCCTGCCCTGGGACTGTTTACGGTTGCGAGCCCGCTCCACCACCTCCCGGATTTCCTTTACTCCGCTGAGGACTGCAGAGATGGTTTCGAAGGACAAGTCTCCGACATTGGCCAGCAGGCGAGCAAAGGTGGTTTTTCCGACTCCGGGCGGGCCCCAGAGAATCATGGAATGCAGCTGGCCCTGTTCCACGGCTCGTCGCAGAGGTTTGCCGGGGCCGACCAGGTGAGCCTGGCCGACATAACCTTCAAGAGAGGTCGGCCGCATACGAGCGGCCAGGGGCTGAAAGCCGGTCTCAGTCTGAAACAGGCTGTCCTGCATCAGGCACCGTCCCGAATCACGTCAACGCCCTCCGGATAGTCGAGGCGGAAGACACTGGAATCGAGTGCCTGATTCAGTTCAATACGGTCAAAGCTGAGAATGCTCATCTGAGACAGGGAATCCTGCATGCGCATTTCCTGCAGCTCGCCGTCAAAGAAGCTCAGCCGTAGAGAGGTAAACAGAGAATCCTGACTACGGGGTACCAGAGTGAATTCACGGGTGCTTTCACCGAGATCCCGGACACTCACTTCATAGCTCTCATCCAGATTCTCTACTTCGCCGCTCAACAACAGTGCTGGCGTGGTCTGAACCCGCTCATCAAGGGAATGAATGGTTACCTGTTCCAGATCCGGATCGTACACCTCCACTTTATCGCCATCGCTGACAATAAACTGGGACAGGGGTGCTCCGGTCTCCCAGTAGAACAAACCAGGCCGCTTGGCTTTGAGCGATCCACGGGTTTCCTGAACCTGGCTGCCATTCTCATTGACCACAATCTGTATAAAGTCCGCCTGATAGGTTTCGTAGCTTTTCAGAATCGATGTCAACTGTTCGGCTGCGACCCGGGATGCCTGTGCACTATCAGCCTGGGACAGGCCAGACCACGTTGCTGCCAGTACCAACAGGATTCCTGAAAACATTCTGATCATCTGATAACTCCTAGTCTCTGGGAGGCGGCGGTGCAAGAACTTCTCTGGCACCGTTGTGGCCCGCCGGGCTGACTACCCCCGAAGCTTCCATGGCATCCACCAGATTGGCGGCACGGTTGTAGCCGATCTTGAATTTACGCTGGACCGACGAAATAGACACCCGCCGGTTTTCCGTGACAAACGCCACTGCTTCGTCAAACAGGGCGTCACCCTCTTCGGCACCACCGGGTCCGCCTTCGCTGAGCGTGGGTACCCCGGGTAGGTGCTCACCCTCGGCGCCATTCAGCACATCGTCCACGTACTCAGGCTCACCCCGGGCTTTCCACGCGCTGACCACACGGTGCACTTCGTCGTCATCGACAAAGGCTCCGTGCACCCGCACGGGTAAACCTGACCCAGGCGGCAGATACAGCATGTCGCCGTGGCCCAGCAACTGTTCAGCCCCGCCCTGATCGAGAACGGTGCGGGAGTCGATCTTGGAGGACACCTGGAACGACATCCTGGTGGGAATGTTGGCCTTGATCAGACCGGTGATCACATCCACGGACGGGCGCTGGGTTGCCAGAACCAGATGAATACCAGCCGCCCGTGCCTTCTGGGCGATCCGGGCAATCAACTCTTCAACTTTCTTGCCGACAATCATCATCATGTCGGCGAATTCATCGATCACCACCACAATGAACGGCAGGGTATCCAGCTCCGGGCGTTCCTGCTCATCATTGGCCAGGTATTCATCCGGTTTCCAGAGCGGGTCCAGCAGCGGCTCACCCTCGGCCCGGGCATCTTTCACCTTCTTGTTATAACCGGCAATATTGCGCACACCCAGGCTTGCCATCAGCCGGTAGCGGCGCTCCATCTCGGCCACACACCAACGCAAGGCATTGGCGGCCTCTTTCATGTCTGTGACCACTGGTGCCAACAGGTGCGGGATGCCGTCGTAGATGCTCAGTTCAAGCATCTTCGGGTCAACCATGATGAACCGGACTTCATCCGGTGTTGCCTTCAGCAACATACTCAACAGCATGGCGTTCACCCCCACCGACTTACCGGAACCGGTGGTGCCGGCTACCAGCAGGTGGGGCATTTTGGCCAGGTTGGCAACCATGGGGTTGCCCCCAATATCGTTACCCAGCGCCAACGTCAGTGGTGAGGAAGATTCCGTGAACACCTTCGCACCCAGCACTTCGCTCAGGCGAACAATTTCACGCTCTTCGTTGGGAATCTCGATGCCAACCACAGACTTGCCCGGAATCACCTCAACCACACGCACACTGAGTACGGCCAGGGATCGGGCCAGGTCTTTTGCCAGGTTGGAGATTTTGCTGACTTTGACCCCGGGGGCCGGCTTGATCTCGAAGCGGGTAATCACGGGGCCGGGATTAACCTCGACCACCTCAACCGATACCCCGAAATCACTGAGCTTCTCTTCGAGCAAACGGGACATATGCTCCAGAGACTCTTCCGAATAACCTCGTTCTTTGTGCTCCTCAGGGGGATCCAGCAATGAAATTGGTGGAATCGGGCTTTCAATGTCTTCCAGCAGAGAGCCCTGGCGGTCGTCAGCCCTGTTCGGTGCCTTATCCTGCTCTTCCTTCTTGAACGGCGATATCTTGAGGGAGCGGGCCTTTGCCTTTTCAACCGAGGGAGGCGATGGCTCTGCCTTCACATCCCGAGAGCTGAAACTCTCCAGGTGCTCAGGTTCTGGTATGGATGCCGGCAACCCCTCAATGGCGGGTTCTTTCCGTTCGCGCTGGGGCTCCCGAGCCTTGGTATCCTCTGCGGGTTTTGCACGACGACCAAACAACCGTCGCCACCAGCTCTGCTGGCCTGACTTTCGGTCATTTTTACTCTTCTCGCGAGCCCGGACTTTGTCACGCACAACCGGGGGCTCCGGTTCCGGCTTAGGTGCTTCCGCCCTGGCTGCCGGGGTTCTTTGGCCGGCGGTCTTTTCAGCCTTCTTCCCTGCCCCGGCGACCAGCGATTTGGCCGCCAGGGCAAATTTCAGGGTCAGGCCTCCCACCTGATCCATCAACCGGAACCAAGACAGGCCGATAGTCACCGTCAGGGCAAATAGAAAGATGGCAATCAGCAATAGCGTGGTCGCCGGAAGATTAAAAAACCGCACCATGGCTTCAGACACCGCAGTACCCAATACGCCGCCAGAGGAAGCGCCCAGGCCAAATACGGAGTAGAGAGAAAGCAGGCTGGTGGCAGACAGCAGAATAAGAACAAAACCGCCAAAGCGGACCATGAACAACGGCCAGTGCATATCCAGCGGTTGATGCCGACGACGAATCAGCATGATCGCGTAACCCGCAACCATCACCGGAAACAGCCAGGACACATAGCCGAAGAAGTCCATGAAAAGGCTCGCCAGCCAGGCACCGGTGCGACCTGCGTAATTCTGGACACGGATATCGTGGCCAATGCTGGCCCAGCCAGGGTCAGCCGGATTGAAGGTAAACAGGGCCATGGCGAGATAGATGCACAGCACAATCAGCGCAATGACCGCGCCTTCCCTGGCCCCCTGGGCCATCAGGCGACGAAATCGCTTCTGCTTGTCGGTCAGTTCTGTGGCTAATGCTTTCTTCGCTTTCGCGGATTCCGCCATGAATGCTCAAACCGTCCGGTTGTTAGTCTTTCAACGCCTGGAAACCTCTGTCCAGATCGGTTTTCAGATCCCTGATGGATTCGATACCGACGGACAGGCGAATCAGGTTCTCGGTAATGCCTGCCCTCGCCTTGTCTTCGGGAGAGAGGCGTCCATGAGTGGTTGTCGCCGGATGAGTGATGGTGGTTTTCACATCCCCCAGGTTGGCAGTGATAGAAATCATCCGGGTCGCGTCAATAAACTTCCACGCCTGCTCCCGGCCACCCCTCACCAGGAAGGAAAGTACGCCACCAAAGCCGTCCTGCTGTTTTTTCGCCAGCTCGTGCTGTGGATGGCTCTGCAAGCCTGCATAGTAAACTTTTTCCACACAGTCCTGCTGTTCCAGCCACAAAGCCAACTCTAACGCATTGTCGCAGTGGGCGCGCATACGAATCGGTAAGGTTTCCAGACCCTTCTGGAACACCCAGGCATTGAACGGACTCATGGTCGGGCCCGCGGAACGGATGAAACCATAAATCTCGTCCAGGTACTTGGCCGGCCCAACCACCACGCCACCGACACAACGGCCCTGGCCGTCGAGATACTTGGTGGCCGAATGGATAACGATGTCGGCGCCCTGCTCCAGTGGCCGCTGCAGCACAGGCGTACAGAAGCAATTGTCGACCACAAGCAACGCATCGTTTTCACGGGCGATGGCAGACAAGGCGGCAAGATCCGCCACTTCGCACAGGGGATTGGACGGGGTCTCCAGAAACAGCATCCGGGTGGCGGGGCGAATCTCCGCTTTCCACTCATCCAATTCGGTCAGGCTGACAAAGCTGGTTTCGACGCCAAATCTGGCCATGTACTTCTGAAACAGTACATTGGTCGTCCCGAACACACCTCGGGAGCAGATTACGTGGTCGCCGGTCTTCAGCAGCGACATGCAGGTACTGAGAATGGCGGCCATACCCGAGGCAGTCGCAACACCACGTTCACCCCCCTCCATGGCGGCAATTCTGGCTTCAAATGCCTGCACGGTCGGGTTGGTAAACCGGGAGTAGATATTGCCGGGCTCCTCGCCGCCAAAACGGGCAGCCGCCTGGGCCGCGCTGCCATAGACAAAGCTGGAGGTCGGGAAGATGGCATCGCTGTGTTCGAGCTGCCCGGTACGAATCTGCCCTGCCCGCACGGCCAGGGTATCGACCGACATGCCGTCCAGGTCCGATTCGGGAATCCAAACGTGTTCTTCTCGGCCGAACGTCATGACAGTCTCCTGGCGTAATTGCGGGTGTCAGTCTTCATCATTGTGCAGGTCAATAATGGCGTTGTCGTCATTCGCGACCTGACTGGTTGAGCGCTTCTCATCCTTGCGAAGATCTTCCAGCCTGGTCAGGTAAGCTTCATCCACGTCGCCGGTAATGTAATCCCCGGTGAACACCGAGCATTCCCAACCGTCGATGTCTTCATTGACATCGTTGACACAGGAAATCAGGTCTTCCAGATCCTGATACACCAACCAGTCAGCTCCGATCAGATCACGCACTTCTTCCACAGTGCGGTCGTGGGCAATCAGCTCGCTGGCCGAGGGCATGTCGATGCCGTACACGTTGGGATAGCGCACGGGGGGAGCCGCTGACGCAAAATAGACATTGCGCGCTCCAGCATCCCGGGCCATCTGCACAATTTCCTTGCAGGTAGTCCCCCGGACGATGGAATCGTCCACCAGCATGACGTTCTTGCCACGAAACTCCAGGTCAATTGGATTGAGCTTCTGGCGTACCGATTTCTTGCGCATTTTCTGGCCGGGCATGATAAAGGTACGGCCGATGTACCGATTCTTGATAAAGCCTTCGCGGTACTTCACGCCCAGCTGATGGGCCATTTGCATGGCGGACGTCCGGCTGGTGTCCGGAATCGGAATCACCACATCAATATCGTGGTCGGGCCGCTCGCGCAGAACCTTGTCTGCCAGCACTTCGCCCATCCGGAGCCGGGCCTTGTAACAGGAAACGCCGTCCATGATCGAATCCGGACGGGCAAAATAGACATGTTCAAAGATGCACGGATAGAGCTTGGGTGATTCGGCGCACTGCTCTGAATACAAGGTACCATCGGTTTCAATATAGACAGCCTCGCCGGGAGCGATGTCACGAACGATGGTAAAACCAGCAGCATTGAGCGCGACGCTTTCCGACGCGATCATGTATTCCTTGTGGCCATCTTCATTTTCCCGGACACCGTAGCACGCTGGCCGGATACCATTCGGATCCCTGAAGCCAACGATGCCATAACCGGTGATCATGGCAATCACGGCATAGGCACCCTTGCAACGCTTGTGCACTGCGCGCACCGCCGAAAAAATTTCGTCTTTGGTGGGATTCAATTTGCCCAGCTTCTGGAGTTCATGTGCGAACACATTCAGCAGAACTTCAGAATCCGAATTGGTGTTGATGTGGCGCAGATCGGTGCGGAACAGATCACTGCTCAGCTCGTCGGCATTGGTCAGGTTACCGTTGTGAGCCAGGGTGATACCGTAAGGACTGTTTACGTAGAACGGCTGGGCTTCCGCTGAGCTGGAGCTGCCCGCCGTGGGATAACGAACATGCCCGATACCCACGTTGCCCACCAACCGGCGCATATGGCGGGTATGGAAAACATCCCGCACCAGCCCGTTGTCTTTACGCAGAAAGAATCGGTTGTCCTGAAAGGTAACAATACCCGCCGCATCCTGGCCACGGTGCTGAAGAACGGTCAGTGCATCATAAAGAAGCTGATTGACGTTGGAAGTACTGACGATACCGACAATGCCGCACATGGCTGGAAATATCTCCGAGTGTTAAAACTGAATGTTAACGGGATGCAGACGCGGGTTCCACGCCTTCAGGTCCTGCGGACGCCTCCGGGGTGGCCTGAGCACCCTGCTCCGGACCAAGGAAGCGGGCAAATTCATCGCCGAGCGTGCGCCTGGACCAGTCCTCAACCACCGCAAGGCGTTCGATCATGACCGAGGTTCTCCACCAGGTATCCTGGGCCAGCGGCGTATAGCGCGTGAAGGCAATGGCCACGATCACAACCACAACCCCTCTGAGAAGACCAAACCCCATGCCGAGCACCCTGTCCGTCGCTGACAGACCGGTGGCACGCACCAGGTGGCCGATCATATTGTTGATAATCGCGCCAACGATCAGAGTACCAAAGAAAAGGATGGCAAACGCTGCAATCAGCCGTACCAACGGTGTTTCCACCGTGGACTCCAGAAGAGATTGCATCTGGGGGTGAAACGTCCGGGCGATGATAAACGCACCTACCCAGGTAACCAGTGACAGAGCTTCACGAACAAAGCCCCGCTTCAGACTGATAAGCGTGGAGACGGCAATGAGGGCAATGATGACCCAGTCGATCCAGATCAGCGCTTCCATGGAAAACCCGGTGGAGAAAACGAAAGGCGGATTCTAACAGGAAACCTGGTGACACCAAACTGCCGAAGCCAGATAAATCCGGCAACAGCCAGTTATTTATCGCCGGTGGTGACCAGGCTGTTCAGGCCGAAGGCTTTATCAAGCGCCGCCTTGGCTGTCTGGGCATCGTCCTTGTTGACGAACGGACCGCTGAATACCCGGGTCAGAGTGCTATCGCCACGCTCGACCTGCTGCAGGTGGGCGCCGTACCCCATGCCGAGAACCTTGTCCCGCAGACGCCGGGCGTTGTCCTGGTTGCCAAAACTACCAAGTTGCACTACCCAGGCACCTTCAAGCGAACCGCTATACTCGGCCTTGTCGGCACTTTCAGAACCGGTGGTCGATGCTACATCCTGCTGGCCCGTTGGCGCCACAGGTTCAGGTTCTGGCTGAGTTGTGGATTCCCCCGGCACTTGCGGTTCCACCCGTTCGGAATTGACCTCTGGCGCGCGTACTTCTTCGGCAACAGAGTCTTCCTCGATAATTCTGAAACCTGCCGCAGGCTCGTCAGTCGTCGCTGGAGTTGAGCCGCTGGGCGCCTCTACGCCGACATTCTCATTGTCCGGATACTGCGTTTCCGGCATTTCAACTTCGGGGAATGGAGGCTCCTCAGGAATGGTGATAGGGGTTGACTGTCTTTGGGAATGGGGCTCGTCAAAAATCATCGGCACAAAAATAACCGCGAGTGAAACCAGCACCAGTGCGCCAATGATCCGCTGCTTCAGTCCATCCACCTGAGAGGGCTCCCGTTAACAACCAGTTTGATCACGATACTAACCGGCCACTGGCCAGAACTCAAAGCTTCCCGGGAACCTATGGACAAACTTTAAGGCGCTTCCGAAACCGGCAACAGTTCTTGCCTGGCCAGAGCCACCGTGAAGAACGAACCAAACACGATAACCCGATCACCGGATCTTGCCTCGCCCATGGCCGCTGCAAGCGCCCCGGACACCGAACCAAAAGCCCCGGGTCTCCCTTTAAGCGGAACGGTTGATATACGCTTCATCAGACGGTCGGAGTCGAGCCCTCTGGGAATATCCAGGCCCGCGAGGTACCACTGATCAACGACTGATGACATGGAACTGGCCACACCCTCTACGTCCTTATCTCCCAGCGCCCCATAGACGGCCAGAATGCGCCCGGGGTTATCACCCCGGAGGTTGCGAAGATTATCAGCGAGCCAGGCTGCAGCATGAGGGTTGTGACCAACGTCTATGATCACATCCGGGTTGTGATGAATGGTTTCAAATCGGCCGGGAACTTGAACGCTACGCACAGCATGCCGGAGGCTGTCCAGTGACAACTCAGGTACCAGTTGACGGGAGAGTACCGCCGCAGCCGCTACACTCTGCACAGGCAAGGGACCGGCCGGCAACTCAATCTGCTCGTCGCCGATATGAAGCAAAACCTGCCCGGGAGTGCCGGGCACAAGCGTATAATCCCGACCGGTGAGCTTCAGGCCCACCTTCTGAGCCGCCGCCTGTTGAAGGACCGAGGACGGAGGGTTGGGATCGGCACAAACCGCGGAAATACCCGGCCTGAGAATGCCCGCTTTTTCAAAACCAATGACTTCCCGGTTATCCCCGAGAAAACCAATGTGATCGATATCGACCGAGGTGATCACCGCAAAGTCCGGATCCAGCACGTTGACTGCATCCAGGCGACCTCCCAACCCGACTTCCAACACCCAATCCTCAACGCCGGCGTCTGCAAACGCCACAAAAGCGGCCAGGGTTCCAAACTCAAAATAGGTTAAAGACACCCCTCGGCGAGCCGCCTCAACCCGCTCGAACGCGGACACCAATGCTGCGTCGGATATCTCCTCGCCACCGATCCGAACCCGCTCGTTATAGCGAAACAGATGAGGTGACATATAGGCACCGGTGCTCCTGCCGGCGGCCAGCAAAATGGACTCGAGCGCCGTAACTGTGGTGCCTTTACCATTGGTTCCTGCAACGGTAATGATGCGGGCCTGAGGCTTGCGCGGGAACAACCGACGCAGAACCACCAGGACACGGTCCAGGCCAAGATCTATTTCGGTGGGATGAATGGCCTCCAGCCAGTGAAGCCATTCTTCAACCGTCGCCCCGGGGGCCGGAGGCCCGACAGGAGCGGGGATGGATTCACTGTCCTTCTGGTTCATCAACGTCCGGCTTTTCAGTGACTTCAAACTCGATGGGGGCTTCAGTGCCAGGTTTTTCCTGGGCAGTAAACTTGGCCAGCAGGTGGGCGATGCGCTCACGCATCTGATGACGGTGCAGAATCATGTCGATGGCACCATGCTCGAGCAGAAACTCGCTGCGCTGGAAGCCTTCCGGCAGTTTTTCGCGCACGGTTTGTTCGATAACCCTGGGGCCCGCGAAACCGATCAGGGCATAAGGTTCAGCAATATTGAGGTCACCCAGCATGGCGAGACTGGCCGAGACACCACCGAAGACCGGATCGGTCATCACCGAAATGTAGGGTATGCCTTCCTGCTTGAGCTTCTCCAGTACCGCCGCGGTCTTGGCCATCTGCATCAATGACAGGATGGCTTCCTGCATGCGGGCGCCACCACTGGCTGAAAAGCAGACCAGGGGAATCCGGTGCTCCAGCGCAACATTCGCTGCCTGGACGAACTTCTCACCAACTACCTGCCCCATGGAACCGCCCAGGAAGTTGAACTCGAACGCGCAGGCAACGAGGGGCACGCCCATGGTTGTCCCACGCATGGCAATCAGCGCATCCTTTTCGCCGGTGGCTTTCTGCGCCGCAGCGAGGCGATCCTTGTAACGCTTGCTGTCCTTGAACTTCAGCCGGTCTGAAGGCTCAAGGTGGGTTGCCAGCTCCTCACGCCCATCTTTATCCAGAAAGATATCCAGTCGACGGCGTGCAGACACCCGAAGATGGTGATTACACTTGGGGCAAACGTCCAGGTTTTTCTCGAGCTCCGGCTTGTACAGGAATGCACCGCATTTTGGGCATTTCTTCCATAAACCTTCCGGCACTCCGGTACGTTGCCGTGATTCCGAGCGAATCTTGCTCGGCATGATCTTGTCCAGCCAGTTACTCATGCTCTCGTCCTGTCCTTTGATGCCTGGATTTTGCCCGGTCAATGAGCCAGGCTGTCCAGCGCTTCGCGCATCGGGTGCAGCAGATCCGTCAAAGCCTTACGCAAAGCGTCCGGATCTGTCTGATGTCGGGCTATTGTATCGACCAGCACACTGCCAACAATTACACCATCGGATACTCTGCCTACTGCGGCGGCAGTTTCCGCATCCCGGATACCAAAGCCCACACCCACCGGCAACGCGGTGAGCTCGTGCACGTGGGCTACTTTCTTCGCGACTTCATCAACATCAATGGTTGCGGACCCGGTCACGCCCTTGATAGAAACATAGTACACATAGCCGGATGAGTGCTCGCTGATTGCCTTGATTCGGTCATCCGTGGTCGTCGGGGCCAGGAGGAAAATCGGATCGAGATGGCTATCAGCAAACAGCGGCGCTACCTGATCAGCCTCTTCCGGAGGCAAATCAACCGTCAGAACACCATCTACGCCGGCGTCAGCCGCCGCATTGGCAAACGCTTCATAGCCCATGGCTTCCATCGGATTCAGATAGCCCATCAGTACCACTGGAGTATCCGGATCGGAATTACGGAACTCCTTGACCATCGCAATCACCTGACGGAGCGACGTACCGTGCTTGAGCGCCCGTTCACAGGCAAGCTGAATCACCGGGCCGTCAGCCATCGGGTCCGAGAACGGCACGCCCAGCTCGATAATATCGGCACCTGCAGACACCAAAGTATGCATCAGGCTGACGGTCTCGTCCGGGTGTGGGTCGCCAGCTGTAATATAGGGAATCAGCGCCTTGCGACCCTGCTCTTTCAATGCGTTCAATACACCTTCAATTCGGCTCATGCCTGCTCCTGATACCTTCAGATCTCAATGCCATCCAGTTGGGCAATGGTGTGAATATCCTTGTCGCCCCGGCCGGAGATGTTGATAACCAGCATCTTGTCCTTGTCCATGGTGGCGGCCAGCTTTACGCCATAGGCTACGGCATGGGCAGTTTCCAGCGCCGGCATGATACCCTCAACGCGTGTCAGTTTGCGGAAGCCATCGAGGGCTTCATCATCGGTCACGGACACATAATTGGCCCGGCCAATGTCTTTCAGCCAGGCATGCTCAGGCCCAACGCCGGGATAGTCCAGCCCGGCGCTGACAGAATGTGTTCCGGCGATCTGACCGTTCTCATCTTCCATCAGGTAGGTCCGGTTGCCGTGCAGCACACCGGGACGACCGGCGCACAGTGGCGCTGCATGCTGGCCGGTCTCGATACCCAGGCCACCGGCCTCAACACCATAGAGTTCCACGGATTCATCCGCGAGGAACGGGTAGAACATGCCAATGGCGTTGGAACCACCACCCACACAGGCCACCAGTGCGTCCGGCAGTTTACCCACCTTCTCCATGGCCTGTTTGCGGATTTCACGCCCGATCACCGACTGGAAATCGCGCACCAGCAGCGGATAGGGGTGCGGGCCCGCGACGGTACCAATGATATAGAACGTGTCATCTACATTCGCGACCCAATCGCGCATGGCGTCGTTCATGGCATCCTTCAGTGTTTTTGTACCGCTCTGGACAGCATGTACGGTCGCGCCCAGGAGTTTCATGCGGTACACATTGAGGGACTGACGCTTGACGTCCTCTGCCCCCATGAATACGTGACATTCAAGCCCGAGACGGGCGCACACCGTTGCCGTGGCCACACCATGCTGACCGGCCCCGGTTTCCGCAATGATGCGCTTCTTGCCCAGGAAACTGGCCAGCAGGGCCTGGCCAATGGTGTTGTTCACCTTATGGGCACCGGTGTGGTTAAGGTCTTCGCGCTTGAGCCAGATCTGTGCACCACCGGCTTCCCGGGTCAGGCGCTCTGCAAAATAGAGCGGGCTGGGGCGGCCAACATAGTCGGCAAGGTCATTATCAAAAGTCGCCTGGAATTCAGGATCTTCCTTCAAGCGAAGGTATTCCTTTTCCAGGGTCATCAAAGAATCCATCAGGGTTTCTGAAACAAACCGTCCACCAAAGGCACCGAAGTGACCTCTCGCATCAGGAAGCGCCTTCAACATTTCTTCAGTCAGTTTTACAGACACGGTGAACCTCTTTGAAAAATTGAGACAATTTGGTGGCGTCTTTCTTACCCTTGCTCTCTTCCACCCCACCGCTGACGTCAACAGCCCAGGGGCGTACCTGCTCAATCGCGCGGGCTACGTTATCAGATGACAACCCACCGGCCAATATCAGGGGCAAGGGCCTGCTTTCAGGAATCAGTGACCAGTTGAACGACTGGCCGGTACCGCCATAGCGGTTTGGATCCCAGGCGTCCACCAACAAACCGGAAGCCTGATGATAATCGGCAAACGCCTGTTCGATCTGTCCGGGCTCACGCACCCTGACGGCCTTGATCCAGCGCCGGCCAAAAGACTGGCAGAACTCCGGACTCTCATCGCCATGGAACTGCAGGAGATCCAGTGGCACAGCATCCAGAACGGCTTCGACATAATCCCGCTCAGGATTCACGAACAGTCCGGTAACCGCCACGAACGCAGGAACCTTGGCGGCCAGGATTCGGGCCTGCTCCAGATCGACCGCTCTCGGGCTCGGCGCATAAAACACCAGACCTATGGCATCGGCGCCACAGGCTACCGCGGCTTCCACATCCTGCGGGCGCGTCAGGCCACATATTTTTACGCGGGCTGTCATGCAGGAGCCTTTCCCTGTTTCGGGTGTATGTGAGTTGGTGTGATCGGCGCGTTGCTGGCCGGGTCAAACCAGGGAGTAACGAACGCCGGTCCACACAATGCCTTGGGAATCCCGAAGGACTCAGGATAACCGACATCCACCAGGTAGAGCCCGTAAGGAGGGGCGGTCACACCGGCAAGTTTGCGATCACGGCGTTCCAGAATATCACCAATCCAGCCTTCAGGCTGCTGACCATTACCAACCGCCATCAAGGCACCGGCAATATTGCGTACCATATGATGAAGAAAGGCGTTGGCCTGCACATCTATTACGACAAACTCTCCGCATCGGGTTACCGAAATCTGCTCCAGAAACCGAACCGGAGTCCGGGACTGGCAACCGGCAGCGCGAAATGAGGAGAAGTCATGCTCGCCGACCAGTGCCTGGGCTGCACGATGCATTCTTTCGGCATCCAACGGACGAAAGGTCCAGGACACCTGTCCACGCTGGATCCCCGGGCGCACCGGATGATTGTAGATCACATACCGGTAACGTCGGTAAATCGCGGAAAACCTGGCGTGAAAATCGCCCTGACCGTTCCCTGCCCAGTGCACAGAAATGTCATCAGGTAATGCCGTGTTCATTCCCATGACCCAGGAACGAAGGTTTCGAACCGATGGCGTGTCAAAATGGGCTACCTGAAAACTGGCATGCACGCCGGCGTCGGTGCGGCCTGCACACACCAGGTCGACCGGATGGTCGGCAACGCGGGCCGCGGCCCGGGAAAGTTCTGCCTCCACCGAACGCACGCCACTCTTCTGCAATTGCCAGCCATGAAAGGCCTGACCGTCGTACTCAAAGATGATGGCAACCCGTCCATTACCAATGGCGTTATCTGTGGTGAGAGGCTGAGGCGTGAGGAACAAGTGCTGACCCGATTGCTGTCCACTGAAAAAGCAAAACGCCGGCTCAATGGCCGGCGCTTGCCGCGGTTAGTTGATTATAACGAATCAGGAGAGATTTTTAAGAAGCTCTTGTGCTTCTGCCTTCTGTTCTTCGTTACCCTCAAGAGCAACTTCCTCCAGAATATCCCTGGCACCGTCGCTGTCACCCATTTCGATGTAGGCCCGTGCCAGATCAAGTTTGGTGGCGGCTTCATCGGTACCGGCGAGGAAATCAAAGTCATCCTCGTCGTCCAGAGCGCTCTCATCAATATCCAACCCGCTATCACTGCGAGTGGAGCCTTCATCGAGTGAGTCTGACGCCACAGGCACTACTTCGTCCTCCAGCTCTTCAGGAGCCGGTTCGGCCTCAGCAACCTCTTCTGTCTGCTCCGCCAGCTCTTCCGGATTCTGCTGGTCAACGCCCGGCTCATCAGCCTCGGATTCGCTGAGCGCATCTTCCAGCCCAAGCTCATCTTCCAGGGATGGTTCGTCTTCCTGAGGACCTGCAGGCTCTCCGTTATCAGAGAACTCTTCCATCAGCGCCAGATCTTCATCAGACACATCCAGCTCCAGGTCATCCAGATCAGATTCGCCGAGCTCCAGTTCAGAGGGGTCTTCATCCTCGCCGGCAACCTTATCCAGCTCCGCATCAAGCTCGTCCAGGAAGGACTCGTCAAGCGAATCAGACTCCAGGTCCAGATCCGATACCTCGGTGTCCTCCGGCTTAACTGGCTCTTCTTCCGTCGACTCAAGGTCGTCATCAAGATCGAAGCCCAGCTCAAGATCGTCTTCCTGATCCGAACCGGTACCAGACAGATCCGCCTCAACCGGCGCCGCTTCATCGGCTTCGAAGGAGGGCCCATCTGAACCGGCGAGTGCGTCGTCTTCAAAGGCCGACTCGAAATCCAGACTGAAGTCCTCTTCTTTGGATTCGGAAGTCCCGGCTGCCTCATCCAGACCGGAATCCAGATCAAGTGAAGCGTAATCCGTTTCGGTGGCGGACTCGTCTTCAGACTCCGGTTCTTCACCAATGCCGGACAGATCGTACTCAATCATGTCATCCCGGCCATCGGATTCTTTGCTGACATCGGATTCCAGCTCACCGAACTCGTTTTCATCAGCGGGCTCTGAAGTGGCTTCAAATTCGTCAGCTTTCAGCTCGTCAGAGATATCCCAGTCATCCGAAGCCTGCTCGGTGGCCGGCTCTTGCTCTGGCTGACTGCCGAACGAATCCGAGCGCAGTTGGGATTCAAGGTCGTCGATGCTGGGCATCGCTTCAGCTTCAGCAAGGCGCTCCCGGAGGGATTCAGCTTCCTGGATAGCTGCCTCATCATCCAGCGCTTCAACTTCACGGTACTGCTTTTCAAACGCGTCGCGGTCCTGATTGTCCGCATACACAGACAACAGCTTCAGGCGCAGATCAGTACGGCTGGGCTCACGTGAAATGGCGTTCTCGAGCACCTGGGCTGCCTGATCGTGACGACCGTAAGCAACATAGGTTTCTGCTTCGGCAATGGCATCACCGGCTTCCGCTTCTGCCTCATCCTCATCTTCGAGACTGAGGTCGAACGAATCACCGCCTTCACCTTCATCACTGTTCAACTGGTCGTAGAACTCTTTCTCTCGATTGGCGTTGCGTCGTGCCACGAGCAGCAACAAGAGAAGCAGAAGGATCAGACCACCACCAAGTGCAATCTGATACATCGGGTTGTTCAGGATGCCGTCAATAATATTACCCGGAAACGCCTTCTCAGGGGCCGTTACTGGCTGCTGCGGCTTTGGCTGCTGGGCCTGGGGGACGGCCGCTGGGTCAGGTTCAGATGATGATTCCTGCTCGGTAACGGCAGGCTGCTCTGCCACCACCTCATCCGCAGCGCCCGCGTCGACATCACCACCAAACGGCTCTTCACCTGCAATATCGGCTTCGTCCGGAGCCATGGCGCTATCTTCTTCCGCCATCGCTGTGTCGGCCGATTCACCATCAGCGGCTTCATCAACCTGGCCGTCTGCTACCGGTTCTTCTCCGGTGCCGGCACCCAGATCACCTTCTACAGGTGCTGTCGCCGGGTCAGCGTCAGACTCGGTCACGCCAGTGTCGGTCGGGGCCGGAGACTCTTCTTCCGACACCATACCCTGCATATCCGCAAGCTGGCTGTTCTTCAGTTCCAGCAACCGCTGCAGGGTCTCAACCTGGTCCTGTAGATCCTGGACACGGGTATTGAGTTCGTCATTTTCGCGTTTTGCGGCCTCCAGCTCTTCCATCGCAACTGCGGAACCGGCATCAACACCGCCCGGCAGATCGCCGTCACCACCGGCAGAACCACCGTCTTCGGTAGACCGGGATTCCGATTCATCGGCAACCAGCAGGCGCAACTCATCACCCGCTGCCGCCTGAGTAGCACCCTGTCCTGCCGCAGCCTGGGCGGTATCCGTTGCATCAACGGTTCTCGGAGACTGGAATTCCTGGTTCTGCTGTGCAACTACCCGATTGGCTTCAGCGCGGCTACGGCTCCGAATCTGATCGAGGGAAGGAATCCGCAACACCTCACCACGCTTCAGGCGGTTAATATTCCCACCAATGAACGCGTTAGGATTCTGATCCTGAATCGCGAGCATAACCTGCTGCATGGAAACCGAACCATCCGGACGTACCTGCTGGGCAATGGTCCAGAGTGTGTCGGAGGGCCCTGTCGGACCAAACGTATCTGCCTGATAGCCCCGCGACATGGAGCCTTCTGCTGCCGCCTGACGGCGAACAGATTCCTGGCTGCGCGCCGGCTGCTGTCGGGTGGCTGTCGTGGCCGGAGCACTGACTTGCTCCTCAATACCAGATTCCTCGGCGTAGACCGGAGGATCGACCAGCACGGCATATTCCCGCATCAGGCGACCATTGGGCCAGGTCAGCTCGAGCAGAAAATTCAGATACGGCTCGCGTACTGGCGCCCGGGAGGAAACATTGATGGCCAGGTTGCCATCCGTCCCGGTAACCACTTCAAACCTTAATTGACTCAGAAACTGGTGGCGGTCCAGGCCGACGCGCTCATAGGCGGCCTCCGGTGCCACATTGACGAACACTTCACCGGGATCAACACCGCGACTCTGATTCAGTGATATTTCTGCATCCAGTGGCTCATTCAGCCAGGACTGGAGCTCAATTTCTCCAAGTCCAAGCGCCTGAGCCATTCCAGAGCCGAGCCCTCCCGCCAGCGCCAGGGCAACCGCAAGCTTGCGTACCTTCATGCTTATTCCTTTCCAGTCTCCGTTATTCTTTACTGCCGTATCTCAACAGAATCGGACGAGGTTGGATGACTTTCGCCTTGTTATTTCTCGTTTTTATATCGCAATTATACCGTTCGGTTTGGCAAGTATTGTTGATAAAACCCGTTTTATCAATCAATCAGCTGCAATCCTTGCACCGTTTTTTTATCTATCGGGCGGAACTCCTTAGCGCCCTTGAAAATAACAGGGGCGGACGCTGAAATCAGCCTCCGCCCCTGACCGGCTTGCAAAAAACCGGACACAGTTGGCATTAATTACCGCTGTGTAACACTTTTTAACGTTCCTGAAGGATTCGCAGCATCCGACGCAGCGGTTCTGCGGCACCCCACAGCAACTGGTCACCCACCGTGAAAGCGGAAATATACTCCGGCCCCATGGACAACTTGCGAATACGACCAATCGGAATACTCAACGTGCCGGTCACTTTCGCCGGAGTGAGCTCCTGCATGGTGGCATCGCGATCGTTGGGAATGACTTTCACCCAGTCGTTTGCCTTGGCCAGAATGCCTTCGATTTCGGAAACCGACAGATCTTTCTTCAGCTTGATGGTCAGAGCCTGACTGTGAGAGCGCATGGCGCCAATCCGCACGCAGATACCATCAATAGGAATCGGGTTGTCACTACGACCCAGAATCTTGTTGGTCTCGACGCCCGCTTTCCACTCTTCCTTGCTCATGCCGTTATCGAGCTGCTTGTCGATGAACGGAATCAGACTACCTGCCAACGGCACACCGAAATGCTCGGTGGGGAAATCGCCAGAACGCATGGTGTCGGTTACCTTGCGATCGATTTCGAGGATGGCGGAAGACGGATCAGCCAGCTCAGATTTGACGCTCTCATTCAGCGTACCCATCTGGTTCAACAGTTCCCGCATATTCTGGGCACCAGAGCCGGAAGCGGCCTGGTACGTCATCGGAGACACCCACTCGATCAGATCCTGCTCCAGCAGGCCACCCAGGGCCAGCATCATCAGGCTGACGGTGCAGTTACCGCCGATATAGTCCTTTACGCCCTTGTCCAGAGCCGCGTCGATCACATTACGGTTAACCGGATCCAGCACGATCACAGAGTGATCGACCATACGCAGGGTGGATGCCGCATCAATCCAGTAACCGTCCCAGCCTGCATCACGCAGCTTCTGGTAAACCTCAGTGGTGTAATCGCCGCCCTGACAGGTAACGATCACATCCATCCCCTTGAGGATGTCGATATCGAACGCATCCTGCAGTGGAGGAACACCATCTTTGCCTACGTCCGGAGCCGGCTTCCCTGCCTGGGAAGTGGTAAAAAACACCGGATCAATGTCGGCAAAATCATTTTCTTCGCGCATGCGCTGCATGAGGACCGAGCCCACCATGCCACGCCAACCTACAAGTCCAACTCGCTTCATGTGCGACCTTTGAACCTCGTTTTATGCCCACCCTCTACCGTTATCGCTGGCAGGGACAGGATGGATGATCCCGCAACGGCTGCATCCTGCCGTTGTCGGGTCTCGATCAAGCAAACCAGTGGTGCTTTAAAGCGCGTTCAGAACCGCCTCACCCATGTCGCGGGTGGATACCTTCTGACCGCCTTCCGACATAATGTCGGCGGTACGCAGCCCCTGGTCCAGTACCTTGCTGACCGCCGCCTCGATGGCCTGGGCAGCTTTTTCCTCATTCAGGCTGTAACGCAACATCATTGCAGCACTGAGGATGGTAGCCAGCGGGTTGGCAATGCCCTGCCCGGCAATATCCGGCGCCGAGCCGTGACACGGCTCATACATACCCTGCTTGTCGGAATTCAGTGACGCTGAGGGAAGCATGCCGATAGAACCGGTGAGCATTGCCGCTTCGTCAGAAAGAATATCACCAAACATGTTGCCAGTCACAATCACGTCGAATTGCTTGGGCGCACGGACCAACTGCATGGCCGCGTTATCCACGTACATATGGGAAAGCTCCACGTCCGGGTACTCGCGCTTCAGGTCTTCCATGATTTCCCGCCACAGCACGGTTACTTCCAGCACGTTGGCCTTGTCAACCGAGCACAATTTCTTGCCCCGCTGCTGGGCCGCCTCGAAGGCAACCCGGCCAATACGCCTAATCTCGGACTCGGTGTACTGGTAGGTGTTGTAGCCCTGGCGCTCACCGCTTTCCAGTTCACGCACACCACGAGGCTGACCAAAATAGATACCACCGGTCAGCTCGCGCACGATCAGAATGTCCAGCCCTGAAACCACTTCCGGCTTCAGGGACGAGGCAGACGCCAGCTGAGGATACAGAATGGCCGGACGCAGGTTGGCAAACAGCTCAAGATTGGAACGCAGACCCAGCAGCCCCTTCTCCGGGCGCTTCGCCATCGGCAGGCTGTCCCACTTTGGGCCACCTACGGCCCCCAGCAGGATCGCGTCAGCCTTACGGGCCTTCTCCAGGGTTTCTTCAGGCAGCGGCGTATCGGTCTCATCAATCGCCGCACCACCAACGAGGGCAGATTCAAAACTCAGCCCCAGACCAAACTGGTCATTCACCTTATGCAGAACCTTCTCCGCTTCTGCCACGATCTCCGGACCAATGCCGTCGCCCGGCAGGAGCAATACATTACGGGACATAATCCAATTCCTTGTTAATCAGTTTCCAGTATTAAACAACCAGGGAGCGGTCTTGCGCCGGGATTCTTCATAAGCGCGAATGGTATCCGCATCTTCCAGGGTCACGCCAATGTCGTCCAGACCGTTCAGCAGGCAATGACGGCGAAAATCGTCCACATCGAAGCTGAACGACTCGCCACCAGGCGTCGTCACCGTTTTCACTTCAAGATCGACCGTCAGCTGATAGCCTTCATTCTCTTCGGTTTCCCGGAACAGCTTATCAACCACTTCCTCATCTAAAACAATGGGTAACAGGCCATTCTTAAAGCAGTTATTGTAGAAGATGTCAGCAAAACTCGGGGCAATAATCACCCGGAAACCGAAATCATCCAGCGCCCAGGGCGCGTGCTCACGACTGGAGCCACAACCAAAATTGGTCCGGGCCAGCAACACACTGGCGTTTTTGTAGCGATCCTGATTCAGCACGAAGTCTGGATTCAGGGGACGGTTGGCGCAATCCTGATCCGGCTTGCCTTCGTCCAGATAACGCAGCTCATCGAACAGGTTCGGACCAAAGCCCGTGCGCTTGATGGACTTCAGAAACTGCTTGGGAATGATCATGTCCGTGTCCACATTGGAACGGTCCATGGGGGCAACAATGCCCTGGTGTTGCGTAAATGCTCGCATGGTCTCTCTCCTGTGGCTCAGTTCATCAATTCACGGACATCAACGAAGTGGCCAGTTACCGCTGCCGCGGCGGCCATCGCCGGACTCACCAGGTGGGTACGGCCACCAAAGCCCTGACGACCTTCGAAGTTCCGGTTGGAGGTAGACGCACAATGCTCGCCCTGCCCCAGCTTGTCGGCGTTCATGGCCAGACACATGGAACAACCCGGGTCACGCCACTCCAGACCCGCCTCGATAAAGACCTTGTCGAGACCTTCCTGCTCCGCCTGGGCTTTGACCAGACCGGAACCCGGAACCACCATCGCCTGCTTGAGGCTCGCAGCCACCTTGCGGCCCTTAACCACCGCCGCAGCTTCCCGCAGATCCTCAATCCGGCTATTGGTGCAGGAACCGATAAACACGCGATCCAGCTTGATATCGGTAATCTTCTGATTCGGTTGAAGCCCCATGTACTTCAACGCGCGGACGATTCCCTCGCGCTTAATGAGATCCTCTTCCTTCGCAGGATCCGGCACCGCGCCCTCTACACCAACCACCATCTCCGGCGACGTACCCCAGCTCACCTGAGGCTGAATGGCGGAACCATCAAGCTCAACCACTTTGTCGAACACCGCATCATCGTCGCTGTGGAGCGTGCGCCAGTATTCAACCGCCTTGTCCCAGGTCTCGCCCCTGGGCGAAAACGGACGACCTTTGACATACTCGATGGTGGTGTCATCCACTGCCACCATACCCACCCGGGCACCGGCTTCGATGGACATATTACAAATGGTCATCCTGCCTTCCATGCTCAAATCACGGATCGCCTCGCCACCAAACTCAATGGCATAGCCGGTACCACCAGCGGTGCCGATCTTGCCGATGATCGCCAGAACCACATCCTTGCCGGTCACACCCGCGCCCAGCTTGCCGTTCACCTTTACCAGCATGTTCTTCATCTTCTTCTGGACCAGGCACTGGGTCGCCAGAACATGCTCCACTTCAGACGTGCCGATACCATGAGCCAGACAGCCAAAAGCGCCGTGAGTAGAAGTATGAGAATCACCGCAGACAATGCTCATGCCCGGCAACGTCGCACCCTGCTCCGGCCCAATCACGTGCACGATGCCCTGGCGCTGATCCTTGATCTTGAACTCGAGAATCCCGAATTCGTCACAGTTCTTGTCCAGCGTCTCCACCTGAGTGCGGGACACCGGATCCACAATGCCGTCGATACCTTTGTCACGATCCGTGGTCGGAACGTTATGATCCGGAGTGGCAATATTGGCATCAATCCGCCAAGGCTTGCGGCCAGCCAGACGAAGGCCCTCAAAGGCCTGAGGTGATGTCACTTCGTGCAACAATTGACGATCAATGTAAATCAACGCGGAACCATCGTCCCGCTGCTTGACCAAATGGTCGTCCCACAATTTGTCGTATAAGGTCTTGCCCGCCATGATTCTCTCTCACTCTCTGGGGGTTTCTGTTTCTGCTTCGAATGATGACATCATACCCCTGCGCCACGAATAACCTCAATTCATGTTTTTTATGCTTTGCATTCCCGTAAGGCATATATTTAAATTACCAATGGACGGCGATCAGCTAGAACGAATTCCCCAAGCCTGGTGCCAGGCACAACTGGGCGGAAAGGCTTTTCAAAACACGCCCACGAGTACGTCCCTGTAGGCTCGTTTCGGGCCGTCCATGGCCCTCAACGGTTTTGAAAAGCCTTTCCGCCCAGTCGTGCCCCATACAATGGTCGGGATTTCCCATAACCAATTAGTCGATCTGCTGTAACCCAAAGTTCGAGTTCCGGCTTGTGGGGCACCTTTCCAAAAATGTCGGAGGCCATGGATGGCCGGAGAGAAGCGCACACGGACGTGCTTGTAGCGGTTTTTGGAAAGGTGCCCCGCAAGCCGGGACCTGCACCAAGGCATCGGAACACTCCGATCAAAGATGGGCACAGAAAATGGACGCAAACTCCTTAAAAGCATTCTTGACCATAGTCGACCAAGGCTCCTTCTCGGAAGCCGCCGAGACCCTGCACCTGACGCAGCCAGCCATCAGCAAACGCCTGGCCGCCCTCGAAACCCAACTAGGCACCCGACTGATCGACCGCAGCAACCGCGAAATCCGTCTGACCGAAGCCGGCACAAGACTCCTCCCCCATGCCCGCAAAATCCTCGACGAAATCCACAACGCCCGCATGGCCCTCACCACCAGCGCCGACAGCATCGGAGGCGAACTCCACGCCATCGCCAGCCACCACATCGGCCTGCACCACCTGCCCAACTGGCTGCGCCGCTACCGCCGGGAATACCCTCAAGTAGATCTGCATCTGCAATTCATGGAGTCCGATGCCGCCTACGACCAGATGAATAAACGCAATGCTGAACTGGCCTTTGTGACCCTCAGCGACAGCATGAATCCGGAGTTCTCCATCCTCGCCCAGTGGCCAGACCCAATGGCCTTCGTGGTTGGGAAAGAACACCCTCTCGCAGCACTGGCGAGTCCTGAACTTTCTGACCTCGCGCCACACCCGGCGTTGCTACCGGACACCAGTACCGCCACCTACCGGGTGGTCAGCCGTCTGTTTCTGGAAGCCAACCTCACCCTGAGACCCCTGATGCCAACCAACTACCTGGAAACCATCAAAATGATGGTAAGCGTTGGCCTTGGGTGGAGCATTTTGCCGGTTAGCATGCTCGATAACAGCCTGAAAGTGCTTGAAGTGCCCCACCCTGTTACCCGGGTTCTGGGTGCCGTGGCGCTCTCCCGCCGACAACTGGGTAGTGCCGCGCAGGCATTGCTGCAGATAGTAGAAGAGGAAGAAACGCGACCAGAGTCCAGTCAATGATCGTGCTGGAGCTGAGGTGGCGGCTGCAAACCCCGCCAAGTTACGATAATCGCAAGGGCCATTGCGGCGGCACCACCCCAGAACGCCGCGGAGGTACTGAAACCATCCACCAGGAAACCTGATAACCATGCACCGAGCGCCCCGCCGGCGCCAAAGGTCAGGCCACTGTAAAGAGCCTGACCCTGGCCATGATGGTGCTTACCGAAGAAGCCCTGAATGTATTGGACGGATACTGCATGCAATGCGCCGTAAGAAGCCGCATGCAACAGTTGGGCAAAGATCAGCACCGGCAATACCGACGTAAGCTCGGCAATCAGGCCCCAGCGGATCATCGTCAGCACCAGCGCCCCCAGCACCACCTGCCGTACACTAAAACGCCGGGATAGCCTGTGCATAATCAGAAACAGGCCGATCTCCGCGATGACTCCGAGTGACCACAGTAACCCGATGGCCAGTTTGCCGTATCCATGTTGTTCCAGGTGGATACTGAAGAAGGTGTAGTAGGCACCATGTGATACCTGAAGCAGAAAATTCATCGCGAAAAAAGCGATCACAGCCGGATGGGTGACAATTGCTTTGAGGCTACCGACAGGTGCAGATTGCTGCTTGCGCTCGCCACGCTCGGAAGGCACCAGAAATGCCGAGACGGCAATCCCTGCAAATACCGGCAATAACAGCCACGGCAAGTACTGAATCTCCACCAACTCCAGTAGCCCGCCGACCAGAGCCACTGCGCCGATAAATCCTACAGAGCCCCAAAGACGAACCTTGCCGTACTTGTCCCGATGCTTGCCGAGTACCCGCAGGGTAATGACTTCATACAGCGGCAAAATGGCGTTCCAGAAAAAGGTGAACACCAGCATGACCAGCAACAGACCGTAGAATCCGGGTTCCAGAAACACGCCGGCGAAAAACAGCGAGCCGAAAATAGCACCAAATCGTACCAGGCGGACCCGCTGGCCGGTCCGGTCACCGATGTAACCCCAAACGCTGGGTGCGACGATCTTGGTTAGCTGGATGGTCGCCATCAATGTGGCAATCTGGAGATAGGAGTAGCCCTGCCCCTCAAGATAGAGGGACCAATAGGGCAAAAACCCTCCAAGGAGGGCGAAAAACCAGAAATAGAGGTTCGACAGCCGCCAGTAGATGGTAGCGCCTCCCCTGGATCAGAGCTGGCCGAGGACCGGCGTGGTGACTTCTACATCGCCGTTCTGGCCGCGATGACGCAGGTAATGGTCCATCAGGACGATCGCCATCATGGCCTCGGCGATGGGCGTCGCGCGGATACCTACACAGGGGTCGTGCCGACCAGTGGTGATCACCTCCACCGGGTTGCCGTCTACATCAATACCCTTGCCGGGCAACCGCAAGCTTGATGTTGGCTTAAGGGCGATACTGGCAACAATCGGCTGGCCGGAGGAAATGCCGCCCAAAACACCACCGGCATTGTTGGAAAGGAAGCCTTCTGGCGTCATCTCATCCCGGTGCTCTGTTCCTTTCTGCTCGATGCAATCAAAACCGGCACCGATCTCCACACCCTTGACCGCGTTGATGCTCATCAGGGCGTGGGCAAGATCGGCATCCAGACGATCAAAAATCGGCTCACCGAGGCCTGGGGGAACTCCCTCCGCAACCACATTGATGCGGGCGCCAATCGAATCCCCTTCCTTACGCAAAGCATCCATGTAGGCTTCCATTTCGGAGACCTTGTCTGCATCCGGACAAAAGAACGGATTCTGGTGAACCTGCTCCCAATCCAGCTTGTCTGTCTTGATTGGCCCTAACTGGGAAAGATAACCCCGCACTTTGATCCCGAGACGCTGCTCAAGAAACTTCCGGGCGACGGCGCCGGCAGCAACCCGCATGGCGGTTTCCCTGGCGGAAGAGCGGCCACCCCCACGATAATCCCGGGCACCGTACTTGTGGTGATAGGTGTAGTCTGCGTGGGCCGGACGGAACTGGGCAGCAATCTTGGAATAGTCCTTGGAACGCTGGTCGGTGTTTTCGATAATCAGACCAATCGGTGTGCCCGTGGTTTTGCCCTCAAACACACCAGACAGAATCCGAACCTCGTCCGCCTCACGACGCTGGGTCGTATGCCGGGAAGTACCGGGTTTGCGGCGATCCAGGTCCCGCTGCATATCTTCTACTGACAGCTCCAGGCCCGGAGGGCAACCGTCGATAATGCAGCCCAGGGCCGCGCCGTGACTCTCACCAAAGGTGGTGACGGTGAACAGCTTTCCGAATGTATTTCCCGACATAATTCAGCACTTTATACAGGTTTTGTAATTTACGATCTTAGCTTTTTCGGGCCTGCCATTCACGCAGATCCCGGGCAGTGACCAGGAATACGCCATTGCCGCCGTTCTCGAATTCCAGCCAGGTTAACGGCAAATCCGGGTAGGCATCATCCATGGCACCCCAGGAGTTGCCAACCTCCACAATCAGGAGTCCGTCGTCGGTGAGGTAATCGGCAGCCTGGGCAACTATGCGGTGGGCAATGTCCAGCCCATCGTCTCCGGCGGCCAGGCCCAGTTCGGGCTCATGGTGATACTCGGCCGGCATGTCTGCAAGGTCTTCCGCATCCACATAAGGCGGATTACTGACGATCACGTCGTAGCGACCTTCAATGTTGTCGAAAACATCCGACTGAATCGCGCGTACGCGACCCTCCAGTCCATGAAGTTCAATATTGGACTCAGCTACGGCGAGGGCATCCGCCGAAATATCAGACAGATCCACTTCCGCCTCGTCAAAAACCGTCGCCGCGCCAATACCGATACAGCCGCTGCCAGTACACAAATCCAGAATTCGTTGAACCTGCGTAGCGCCCAACCAGGGCTGAAGACCGTTCTCCAGCAGTTCGCCAATCGGCGAACGGGGAACCAGAACGCGCTCATCAACGTTGAACGGCATCCCCATAAACCAGGCTTCGCCAAGCAGGTAAGCAATCGGAATACGCTCGTTGACCCGACGCTCTACGCGCTCGAGAATCAGTTCCCGCTCTGAACGGGTCAGTCGCGCATCCAGAAACAGATTGTTGTTTTCCAGCGGCAGATGCAGGCTGCGCAATACCAGCTGAACGGCCTCATCCCAGACGTTATCAGTGCCATGGCCAAAGTAGATTGGCGAAGCCGCAAAACGGGAAACCGTGAACCGAAGCAGGTCACGGATGGAGTGCAGGTCGTCAACGGGACTGGTCAAAACTTAGCTTCCTGGTCTGGCTAATGGTGCGCGGCATTATACGCGCATTGCGGCGCGGGCTGCAGCTCTTGTGGCTCAGAGAGCCAACGGGCCGGAGCTGCTGCGGCTTTGTTCAAACCGGTCCAGAGCGGCCAACATTCGCTCCCGGCCCAGTTGTATCAGCTCCGGGGCTTTGTGATAGTCGTAACTTCTGCAGGCATTCTTGGGAATGTTAACCAACAGATCCGGTGGGTAGCCGGCAATCTTGTACTGCACTAACGCGCTTTGCATGGTCTCGATGGTCAGGTTCATTACATCGAATTTGCCAATGCCCAGCTTGTCCCAGTCGATGGTCTCGTGCTCGTCACGATGTCTGGACCGCCCCGATTCGTCTTCACGCTTTTTCTCGGGCGCCGTCTTTTTTGCCATTTCCCGGCTTATTTTCTGTTCCGGCGACTCGCCGCTCTCGGATTTTCGTGAACCCAAGGTTTTCAGGGTATCCCAATCAAACCAGCGGGACGCCTTTTCGCGAATGGCATCGACCCATTCATCCATATCGCTACTGGTTTCTTCCGGAGCAAACGCGGCGTCTGGAATGCGCCTTTGTTGGTCATCCTCACCGCTCAGGTTAACGGCCATTACCAGATCTGCATGGGCTGAGATGGTGGGAATAATAGGCAACGGATTTAGCAGTGCGCCATCCACCAATACCCGGCCGTTGAGCACCAGAGGCGTCACCACGCTGGGTATGGCAATGGAGGCGCGGATAGCCTGGTCCAGCGGGCCTTCCTGAAACCAGATTTCCTTATGGGCCAGAAGATCTGTTGCTACGGCGGTGTAAGCAATGGGCAGATCCTCAATACGCGTATCGCCCAGAATATCCCGCACCACAGAAAAGACTTTCTCTCCACGAATAGCGCCGACGGAAGTGAAGGTCACATCCAGCAACCGCAAGACATCAAACTGGCCGAGCCCGGTCACCCAGTCCTTGTAGTCTTTCATCTTGCCGGCACCGTACATGCCACCGATCAGGGCGCCCATGGAGCAGCCGGAGATGGCAACAATCTCGTACCCCCGCTCCTGCAGGACTTCAATCGCGCCAATATGGGCGTACCCACGCGCCCCACCGCTCCCAAGGGTCAGCGCAACGGTTTTGCCCTTGCCCGGCAACGGCTCCATGCGTTCGGTGCTGGCCGGCGCTGATGCCGGAGAAATGCCAGAACTGCTCACCACCGACGTGACGCCGTCCTGTGCGGCTGCCGTGCTTCCGGAAGATTCCTTTTCCGGGTTGTCCTTATCTGCCATTTCCTTACCTCTTGATAACCAGCACTTCGACCCGGTTACCCTGCCGGGCCGGGTCATTCATCTGGACGGCCGGCCCAACCGGAACAATGCGTATCTGACTTCCCGATATCCCCGATTTACCCAGCAAGGCAGCCAGGCTTTCCGCCGCAGCGCGGGAACGTTCCAAAGCTGCCTCGAGCGACTCACTCTGTTCGAGATCGGTGAACGAGGCCAGCACCACTTCGGCATCATCGCCAGCCCAGTCATTCAGGGTTCGCCGATCATCCGCTGACCACTCAAAACGAAACGTCACTCCGCCGGACCAGGGGATCACCAAAGGCCCCTGAATCGGGCCAACTCCAATGGTATACCCGGGAATGGCCTCACCGAAACCAACATTCAGATGCTCAACCCAGACATACTCTCTCAGGTTGCCTCTTGTCACGGTGTAGACAAGGGTCAACCACTGCTGTCCGTCCTCTGCCGTTGTGGCGGCAACCAGGTAATCCTGAGTGGCGTCCCGCCCCAGAAGGCGGGATTGCTGGAAAATCTGGTTGGCCCAGACATTACTGCGGCCACAGGCGATGCCGGCACACTCAAATAGAATTTTCGCACCACCGGCAGACAATTGCTGGTAGTAGTGGGCCCGCGCAGCCTGACGATTCGCATCCCTGGAGATTTCAAACAGCTGGCCCTGCCCCTGCACCGGCAAACGAGCCATGGTCTCGGAGCGGATTTCATCACGGATTTCCCGAACCGGACTAAAAAGCACCAGATGGCCAGCAGACTGTATCTCGACCGTGGATTCAAGCGTTGACTGCGGAAAAGGGGCTGGCGCGTCTTCAGGCCACGCCGCCATTGCAGGAATGGTAAAACATAACCACACAAGGCCGGCCAGCCCACCGACCAACGAGAAATTACCACGATCAATCATGTAAGAGAAACCTGTTAATCGCTTCGGCAACGGGAGTCACCTCCCCGTCAAGATGACAATGATGCCCACCGGGCACATCTACTGTTTCAAGGTTGGGGACCAGACCGGCACGACTATCGAGCCCGCCGCGGGAAACCAGCAACCCTTCTTCTGCCCTTACGAATAAAGTGGGTGTCTGGATGGCAGACAAAGACGCCCTCACCTGTTCTTCGGTCATCATCAGCGGTGTCGGGTGGCGTAAACGGGCATCCGTGCGCCATATAAACCCGCCAGTTTCCATGCGCATGTTTCTGGGCACCAGCGTTCTTGCCGCCTCGGGGCTCAGGGGGCTCAGCCCGCCCTCACGGATTCGGGCCGCGCTCTGAACGTCCGGATAGACCGCCGGGGCAGCAGAACCGGCCCTGCGTTTCTGTAATGCCCGCCGCAACTGGGGGATCGTCTCACGGGCTGGCCGACTGAGAGCGCCCAGACTGTCAATCATCACCAATCTACGCACCCGTTCGGGGAATGCGGCGGCGTAGAGTGCGCAGACGATCCCGCCCAGAGAATGGCCCACCAGGTCCAGAGGATAACGCTCGCTTTCCGGAAAGTGCCGCTCCACCAGTTCGGAAAGGTCCCCAACGTAGTCCATTAACCAGTAGCTGTAACCCGGCGGCCGGTGGCCCGAGTGTCCGTGCCCTGCCATATCCACCGCATGTACCGTGGTGTTCTCGGCCAACAACGGCGCCAGTCGGTCAAAGGACATGGCGTTGTCGAGCCAGCCGTGCAGAAGGATAGCCGGTGGTCGAGAGCTTTCCTCGCTGGAGTTCGGCCAGGTCAGACCCGAAAGAGTTATGTTATCCAGGGGCCAGTGCATTTCATGGCAACCGGCCTGTGGTTCTGGAACGCTACCGGGTAACGAGGTCTCCGTCATTCGGTAGCGGCCTTACATGGTGTGAGTGGGACGATCGGAACTCAGCGAGCCGGCCAGGTAGGATTCAATCTTGGTGCGGGCAGTTTCGTCATCGCCATTGAACTGCACGCCAATGCCTGCGGCCCGGTTTCCCTGCGCACCCTTGGGGGTAATCCAGATCACCTTGCCAGCCACCGGAATTTTCTCCGGCTCATCCATCAGGTTGAGCAGCAGAAACACCTCATCGCCCAGCTGATATTGCTTCTGGGTAGGAATAAACAGGCCTCCCTGGCGGATATAGGGCATGTACGCCGCATAGAGAACCGCCTTGTCCTTGATCGTCAGGGTTAGAATACCGCTGCGTGCTCCGAATCCGGGCCCCATATCAAATACCTTTTACGCAAATTTACTGATATTTCGCAATGATAGCAGTTGATCCTGAACAACGCTCACGTTGTCTGCCGCTTCCGGGGCATCAACTCCCGCCAGGCCAGTAGAAGCTGAGTGGCCTCAAGCTCCGGGCTTGCGTTATATATGCCCGCACTCCGGCTTTCCCGAACCCGCTCCAGCAATTGATGAGCGCGCCACGGCGGGTTGGATCTGGCCAGATAGCCCAACATGTCTGCTGCCTCCGGGTCCTGAACTTCGCCCCCGGCACCACACCGGGCCAGGTCCGCAGCCCAGCTTTCAAACAGCCATAATGTATCGTCCAGTCCCAGCGTTTTAAAGCGGCGGGCGGCGTCTCCTACCGTCATCTGGCCTTTCATGAACTGTCGAAATGCCTCGAAGGCCTCATCCCTCTGCGCAAGAAACTCGCCAGTGGCATACTCCAGCGCCAGCCTGGGAGCATTACCCGCCAGCATCAGACTTTTGGCCAGAGTGTCCGGCGACGGGCGGGTGGATTCCTCCAACTCGGATACCCGGGCAGACAGCCATCGCCCGGCATCCTCGGCATCAGGTAACGGTATGGTCAGGGCCTGGCAGCGGGATCGTATGGTGGGAAGTACCGGCCGCCCGGATTCCTGGAGCAGCAACAGGGTCACATCCGGCAAAGGCTCTTCCAGGGTTTTCAGCAATGCGTTGGCGGCGTTGATGTTGAGCTGATCCGCCCGGTCGACTATGGCCACCTTGCGGTGTGCAACCTGCGGCGAGGCCACGGCAAACGTCGACAGCGCGCGGATCTGATCCACTTTCACCATCCGGGACTTTTCCGGTGAATACACCCGGACATCGGGATGGCTGTTCGCCGCGATCAACTGACACTGGCGACACTGACCACACGCAATCGGTGCTCCGTTGTCGAGCCCGACCTGCTGGTCGCACAACAGCAGCCCAGCGACCGCTTCTGCCCACGCCCTTTTCCCGACGCCCTGCTCACCAACGACCAGCAGCGCGTGAGGCAACCGATCCTGGGCAAGGCGTTGCTGAACCGTGTTCCAGGCGCGGCCGAGCCAGGGCATGTCCTTCGCAATATCAGTCATGTCGGAGCGTCCGTGAAGCGGGTTCAGGTTTACGGCGCAACTGCCGTTTCATCGTTTTCAATAGCCGGGCAAGCCTGCGCGCTTCGTGCGCGGAAACTTCCTGAGTTGAGGCCGTATAGTAATGGCTGTTAACGGCCCGGGCAAAGAGGCGGGCCGAAGATTCGACTTCCGGGCGCGCATCCGCTAGGCGTTCTGCCAGCGTCGTGGGGGTTTCACCGGTACGGACCGGCACGCCCACCTGTTCGCACAGCCGATGCCAGGCCAAAACCACCCGGCCGAAAGCATCCTTACGGGCGCGGCGAATCGAAAGAGCCGAGACGACACCTGCGATCAGCAGGGCGACGCCAACCAATCCGGCCGCCAGGTAGCCAAGTTCCTTGAGTCCGAAATTGCCCGGCAACCGGGACATCAGATCCATCTGACTCTGCCCCTGGTAACCTACAACCCATCGCTGCCAGTGATAATTGATGCGATCGAGCTGGAGCGACGCCCATTGCAGGATCGCGACATCACCGTAGCGCTGCGGCGAGGTCAAATCATTTTCCAGGAACGAGCCCTCATCGGCCACCGCATCCCGCAATCCGGATTCAATCCTGCTTGGCGCAATGGCAGCTGTCGGGTCTACCCTCACCCAGCCCTGGCCTTCCAGCCACACCTCCACCCAGGCGTGGGCATCGTACTGACGGACAATGAGGTAATCTCCGCCCGCCCCGGCGTCGCCGCCCTGATAGCCGACCACAATTCGGGCAGGAATCCCGGCTGCCCGGAAGACAAAGGTCGCCGCACCGGCATAGTGAGCACAAAAGCCCCGTTTTTCATCAAACAACAGCGCATCAACACCGTCGTCTGGCATGGTGGGCGGGCGCAACGTATAGAAATAGGCTTGCTCCCGAAAACGGCGGAGCAACGTGTTGACGACTTCCCAATGGGACAGATCTTGAGACAGTTCTCGTGCCAGCTCCCGGGCCCGGGGGTTCCCGGATGGAGGAAGCTGGAGATAGCGCCGAGTTTCTGCCGGGGAAAGGGCTTCAGCCGGCGCTGGCACAGCGGAAACCCGGGCCAGGCGATAACGCACCGGGCTGTCGGCGGGGCGCTGAAAGCGGAACAAATCCTCCGGCGTACTTACCACGTTGCCCGAGACTGCTACCGAGTTATCAAGAGCAAACGCCCACCGCTGGTCTGTTGGCTCCAGCAGGATATCGTATTCATTACTTCGCAACGGCCCGACACCACCGTCGTTGTCTACCCTGGCTGGCCGCCGGAAACCGTCGGGGTCGCTCTGGCGCCAGGTTTCATCATCCAGATAATCGAGAATCAGACCCCGCCAGTAACGCTCCCGATATGGTGGCGACTCGCCCCCGAAGGTTACCCGGAACGCCCTTTCACTACTCTGGGCCAGATTGGAAATATCGCCTGGTCGCATGGTATCCGAAATCCCGCTGCGGGCCTGGCCGGACACCAACGGAACACTCCAGAGTGGCGCCATACGTGGGAAAAAGACAAACAGCAGGACAACCACTGGCAGGGTTTTCAGTAGCAGCAAACCCAGGCGCTTCCAGCCAGCCCTCAGGCTGCCGGGTAGATCAGGTGCATTGAGAATCTGAAGGCCCACCATCAGGCACCCAATGGCGGCGAACGTCAGCAATGCCCAGGCAATGTCCTGTTTGAACAGGAAGTTCACGGCCGCAAGATAAACCTGAATAAAAAACAGCACATAGAAATCCCTGGCGGACCGGGTTTCGAGCCATTTCAACCCAACGGCCAACACAAAGAACGACGCGGCGGTATCCACGGTGAATCGCCCCTGCACGGTGGCCGCATAAACACCAATCAAAGTCACCATGATTCCTGTGCGCAGCAGCCGCCCTGGCAGTTTCACCCGGCCCTTTTGTGCCAACCAGCGCCAGCTTGCCAGCACAGCGCAGGCCGCGATGAGCCACCAGGGCAGGCGATCCCATTGGGGAACCAGGAGCAGTGCAAAACTGGCAATCAACCACAAAAGCGCGTTACCGGGGATGGCTTCGATCGGTGCCTGTTCTGCCGGTTTTGCGGAGAAAACTCTGGCCATGATCGTGCTCATGCCGACACTCCCGCTTTCGCATTCTCGGCCTGACGGGTACCAAAAGGCTGACCGTCAGGATCCCTCGGCGGTTGCTCGCCCCACACCGCTAGCGCGCGCAGACAACGCTCTCCATGCAGTGAACCAGTGTCCGGCTCAATGGTATCGCCGGGCAAACTGAGACCGAACCTTGCGTTTTTCTGAACCCGATCTGCCACCATCCAGGCCAGATAACTCAGCCGCAACTCGGCATCAACGCCGGGAAAAGCCTGGAAATCCAGCCAGTGCGGGCTGCCCTGCTCGCCCTGCCAGTCGGCCACAATCATCTGGCCTGTACGGGCAAAGCGCTTCCACATGACCCGCTGACTCATATCGCCTTCACGCCAGGGACGAAGGTCGGCATTGTCCTGGCCGGCCACAGGCGCAGACGACGCGGCTTCGCTACTATCCTGCACGGTTCCGGCAGCATCGGGTGCCGCTAAAGGCCTGGGAAAGGCCACTCCGGCAGACAAAGGACGCAACCAGGACCAGGCCTTTAACAGCCCGAACGGAAAACGGGTTTCGATACGGATCCGATCCGGACGAAGATAGCCGCGATGGGCAGACGGCACTGGCAGCACCACGTCCCGGGATTCACCCGGCGACACATGCACGCTCTCAACCGATGAATCCTCAACCGACAGGCTCAGGCCAAGGCCTGAATCCTTCCCTGCAGTCACCCGCAGCACAAACGGAATGTCATCACCCGCCCGACCTTCACCGGGACGGACCAGGGCAACAGAAAGACCGGACAGATTTCTGTGGGTCTGGTGCATGGCTCCCACAAACAAGGCGCCGAGAATAAACGTAAGCAGATAGATAAGGCTGTTCTGGTAATTGATTCCGGTAATCAGCATGACCAGCAGCAACAAGCCGTACACCACGCCGGCCGCGGTGGGCAGAATGAAGATGTTCTTCTGGCTGAGGGTCTGGCTGTCTGCTCTCGGGATTCGGCGATTGATCCATCGTCGCCAACGGGCGTTTAAAGAGTTTCGCATCATGCTCCTGCGACTGGGTTCAGGCCCAAAAGTTCATGGAATGTGGTTGCAAGTAATCCGGACATAAAACCATAAACATAATGGTTCCTTAACTATTTACCCTCGAGCACCGGATTCTGATCACACACCAGGCACTTTACGGTTGAAAAACTGTCGGACAAACCGAATACTGAAAAGTGATAGTATGAAGCGTATTGGCTGAAGCAGTACACTCAGCAGCGCCTCTTTTGAACCGATTCAGCATGAGGCATTCACAAATGCGTCGCACACTGCTTGCAGCCGCGATCACGGCCACCACATTCACACCGGCCTGGGCCGGCGTACAAACCATGACCTCCGACGAGATGGTAGAAACCTACGTGGAGGATTCCGCCGTTATTATTGTCCCACGCCAGCAACAGAAGTCCGAAGCGGATCGGGAAAAGATCATCCGCGCCCTCACCATCTCGCCGGGCGAGCCCGTTCTGAGCGAAGCGGAAGAGGAAGCGTATCGGGAAGCCCTTCAGCGCTATCTTGATGAGGGCAAGAAAGATGCGCTGTCCGATGCCGAGGAGGAGTTTCTGCGCAGAGCCCTGCTGCTCCCGGTCGACGAACTGGCCAGAGCACAGCCACCTGCCGACTTCACCCCGAGAACACTTCCCATTATCTTTGGTCAGCAACCGGAAATTCCGGACGACCCCTTCACCCAGACTTTCCTGAACGATCAGTTGGGCATTGGCTTCGATGGCCAGAATCTGAATTTCAGTATCGGCAATCCGCCGGGCATTGACCAAATCCAGATCCCGGAAGCGATTAACGAAGGCCCAATTACCCTGACGCCGCGCCCGGGCGGTGGGTTTGACCTTTCCATTCAGGTACCCGATCAGTAATTGATCCAGCCCCTGGAATGAAAAACGGCGACCAGAGCGGTCGCCGTTTTTTTGTCTGACTGAATCAGCGCAAAAAAAACGCCCCGCAGCGCGGGGCGTTATCACCATTTTACGGTGTCAGGTCAACTTACTGGTGACCGTATACCTTCATGGTGGTGTTGGTCACAGCCAGGTTGTCCACTCGGAAGGAACCGATGGACTCACCGCCGATCTCAACCGCGCCTACACCGATGTCAGCTACGAAGGAAGGAATGCTGATTTCCAGAGCGTCGCCACCAGTAGCGGCAGAAGTGCCCTTGCCAACAGTGATCTGTGCCTGGGCAAACATACCCGCTGCATCAGTTGGCTGGCCATCTTGCTCATAGAACTGCGCGCCCATTACGGTCAGGTCACGCACGTTAACACCCCGGAAGTCCACGTCCATATCCATATCAGTCACGTTGAAGCCAACGTTCATGATCAGGTCGTCAGTGGCGGTATCCACACGGATGTTCAGCAGGCCGATGTTACCCTCGATACCGATGTTGCTGGCCAGCAGAGTGGAGTCGCCGCTGCCGTCAGTGGCGTTCAGAGAGACAGAGCCAACAGCCACGGCGAAGTCGATCGGAGCGCCAGAGATGCTGTGAACATCAATCACGGCATCGCCGTCTGCTTCAACATCGATGTCAATCAGCAGGTCGTCCAGCATGCCGGATACGCCAGTTACCGCGCCGTTGGCATCACGCTCAACGGAGCCGCCACCGATGGAGATGTCGTTAACTGCCAGGTAACCTTCGTCAGTGTAGCGGAACTCACCGATGGAAACTTCGGTTTCCAGTTCGATGGTCACACCGGCCTGACCGGTCACGTTACCCATGGTGGTGTCGTCAAGCGCTTTCAGATCAGCTTGAGCGGCAAAAGGAGCTGCAGCAACGGCCGTTGCCAGTGCGATTTTTTTCAGGCCTTTCATAACGTTCTCCTAATTGGAACAGTTTGTTGTTATTTCCATCTCGTGCAGACTGTTTGCTGTACTTTTGTATCTGCACGGCTACAGAGTACTGCAGGAGTAACTGAATGTTCCGTGACCACCTTCACGTAATCGATACCTGGATTGTCGGACACCTGACATCTATTCCTCAGACTCTTCCCCGACATTGATGTTAAAAATCTTTTTCTCCATCTCAACAACAACCTGCTCGCCAAAACGAGCTTTTCCATCGGTGACGTTAAAAGGTACAAGCTGAGCCAGCGTTGGACCGAAAATATGTTCCATTTCAACCACCAAAACCCGATCAGCTTCAGACTCTTTGTTGGGGTTTGCCGCCGTGTAAAATACCGCCGTCGCACCAATCTTGCCTTTCTTCACCAGGGCAATCAGCGAGCGCCGTAGCACTTCAATTGCCAAATCTGCCGGCATTTCCTCAATCTGCTTGATCCGAATCGTTTTGGTCTTGTCTCCAGTGTCGGTTACCACGGCAAACGGTTTTACCCCGCCAGTCACCACGATCCGGTTTTCAAGGTCATCGACCCCCTTCTGGTACATCCGCACAAACTGCTCCTGAATCATCTCCTTGATTTCAGTTTCAGACGGCTGCTGGGCATTGGCGTATCCGGGTGCCATGAGCAGGGGAACCAGAAACATCAGGAAGGTCATCAAACGGGATTTTAACTGTGTCATACCTACTCCACTTTCCTCAAAAAGCTCGCGCAACAGGAGCGCGCGGCTTTCACATTGTTTTTATGCTGGGGGTGCCCTGCTATCTCGGTTAGAATAGCCACCGGCTTTTTCTCTCCGTCCGAACAGGACGCTATTTCATTAGATCAGTGCCGCCGCAAACGCTACAACGCTGTTTTTGTGGCCTGTTTATCATTTCAGCAAGATTCCGGAGGACCCTTGGGCCGGGCAACAACACGGGAACTTACCCGGGCGACCTACCACCAGCTTATGATGCATGCCTGCCGGGCACCAGATTTCGCCTTTCTGGGTAGCGCAGGCTATGGCTCCGGTCGCGGCACCTTATGTGGTTTCTCGGCCATGGCCGTATGCTCGCAGGAACTGCCTGGTGCCAGTTCGGCCGCCGTTGATACCGCCAGTCTCGCCCGGGAAATGGAAGAGCTTGCCGCACCATTTCAGGTAGAGCGCGGTACCGACCCGTATCATCTCACTGGCGGCTGGATTGGCTATCTGGGGTACGAACTGGGCTACGCCCGGGAACGGCGGCTGGCGCAATTGCACGAGGCCTCCACCGTTCCGTTAATGCACGCCGGGCTCTATCTCTGGACCGCAAGTTTTGACCGGAATAGCGGTCGCTACTGGCTCTGGATTCACCCGGCATGCCCTGCTTCGATTCAGGATCAGATTGAACAATGGCTGTCGGCCCCGGCAAACCGCCAGATGCGCTGGCACATGAAAGCCCCGTTTGTTCCAGTACAAACGCCAGAAGAATTCAAATCGGGTGTCGAAGCCGTCAAGCGCTACATAGAAGCTGGCGATTGTTATCAGGCCAACCTGTCCCAGGCATTCTCTGGCAAATTCTGCGGCTATCCATGGCTCGCCTTCGAGAAGCTCACGGAAGCCAACCCGACGCCCTACAGCGCCTTCCTGAGAGCCGGAGACGACTCGATTCTTTCCATATCGCCAGAGAGGTTTCTGAAAATAGACCAGGGCGTAGTCGAGACCAGCCCCATCAAAGGTACACGCCCCCGGGGCTCCTCGCCGGAATCCGATATCAAATTGGCAAATGAACTTCAGGCATCCGAGAAAGATCGGGCCGAAAACCTGATGATTGTGGACCTGTTGCGGAATGATCTCAGCCTCCATGCTGAGGCCGGAAGCGTGCAGGTTGAGCAGCTGTTTGCCCTTGAATCTTACGCCAATGTCCACCACTTGGTCAGCCATATCAAGGCCAGTTTAAAACCGGGAATCAGCCCACTTCAGGCGTTGTTAGATGCCTTTCCTGGCGGCTCCATCACCGGCGCTCCGAAAATTCGGGCGATGGAAATTATTCGCGAACTGGAACCTCACTGGCGAGGGCCCTATTGTGGTTCTGTCTTCTATTACGGACTTGATGGCCGGCTGGACAGCAACATCGCAATACGAACCCTGCTGTGCGAGTCCAACGGTACGATTCGTTGTTGGGGGGGCGGAGGCATTGTGGCGGATTCTGACCCGGAGGCCGAGTATCAGGAAACACTCACGAAGGTCAAACCACTGATGGACTTTCTGGAAGAGCTGAAGCTCTGATCTGCACCACAGCCGCGGCACAGATCAGCGATTCGAAGGATCAGGCGCTGTGAATCGCGCTCGCCTTCAAAAATTCCTGTTTCAGATCGTCAAAATTGTGCACCGCCGGGAACTGCGGGAACTCATCAATAACGTTCTGGGGCGCGTGGAACAGAATGCCCGCCTCTGCCTGGCCGAGCATGGTGGTATCGTTGTAGGAGTCACCAGCGGCAATCACCCGGTAGTTCAACAACTGGAATGCACGCACAGACTGGCGTTTCGGATCCCGCTGACGCAGCAGGTAATTGGTGATCTGGCCACTCTCCGCCACTTCCAGTTTGTGACACAACAACGCCGGATAACCGAGCTTCTTCATCAGCGGCATGGCGAACTCGTAAAAGGTATCCGACAGAATCACCACCTGGAAACGCTCACGCAGCCAGTCGAGGAATTCCCGGGCGCCCGGCAGCGGGTCCAGAGTACCGATGACTTCCTGGATTTCCGGCAGCCCATAGCCGTGCTGGTCCAGAATACGCAGGCGCTGCTTCATCAAGACATCGTAATCAGGGATATCCCGGGTGGTTGCCTTGAGTTCTTCAATGCCGGTTTTTTCTGCAAAGGCGATCCAGATTTCCGGGATGAGTACGCCCTCAAGGTCAAGACATGCGAGTTCCACAACGGTCTCCTGAACGATAAATAAAAAGATGAGGCACCTGCGCCCCGGTTGGTGGGCGTATGATATGAAAAAGCGCGGCCAAATGCATCGTGTATCCGGTGTTGCCCATCTTTGATGGCATAAAGATATAGATCCTCATTCCTTCAGGGCATTAAAGGTTTACTGCTAAGCTAGCCACACAAGTTATTGGTACAGACTGGATGATTATGACTGATATCGACTCTCTCCGGGCCGAACTGGATGGTCAAAGCCCCAGGGCGATCCTGAAAGCCGCCCTCGCCCACTATGGCAACATTGCCATTTCGTTCAGTGGCGCCGAGGACGTCGTGCTGATCGAAATGGCTCACAAACTGACCGACAATCTCAGGGTGTTTACCCTGGATACCGGCCGACTGCACGCGGAAACCTACGAGTTTGTCGATCGGGTGCGAAAACACTACGGCATCGATATTGAAGTCCTGTTCCCGGATGCCAAAGAAGTTCAGGACATGGTCAACCGCAAAGGCCTGTTCAGTTTTTACGAAGAGGGTCATTCGGAATGCTGTGGTATCCGAAAGGTTAACCCGCTGCGCCGTAAGCTTGCCACGCTGGATGCCTGGGTTACAGGCCAGCGTCGGGACCAGAGCCCCGGTACCCGGAATGAAGTGCCGGTGGTCCAGCTGGACACCGCCTTCTCAACTGATGCAAAACCACTGATAAAATTTAACCCGCTGGCAAACTGGAGTTCCAAAGAAGTCTGGGATTACATCCGCATGTCTGAGGCGCCCTATAACCGGCTACACGAGCAGGGCTTCGTCAGTATTGGTTGCCAGCCTTGCACCCGCCCGGTGCTCCCTGGCCAGCACGAGCGCGAAGGACGCTGGTGGTGGGAAGAAGCCACACACAAGGAATGTGGTCTGCATGCCGGCAACCTGATCGGCAAGTCTGGCTGAACGTCCCGAAGCTGCGCCCACAAAAAAGCCCGCGTCGCCTTAACGGCCCGCGGGCTTTTCATTGGCCCAACCTCAGTGCTCAGTAGGTAGGAAGCTCGATATCCTTGAACAGTTCCTGAATCTCGGAACGACTACCCTGGTGGGCCACGGCTTCATCCACCTTTTCCTTGGTGAGATGGGGCGCGAACCGTTCCATGAAGTCGTACATATAGCCCCGCAGGAAGGTGCCTTTACGGAAACCGATACGGGTGACCGAGGGCCTGAACAGCTTGCTGGCATCCAGCGCCACGAGATCGGTATCAACCTTGGGATCGAACGCCATACTGGCAATAATGCCGACACCCAGCCCCAACCGCACGTAGGTCTTAATGACATCGGCATCAGCTGCAGTGAACACCACTTTCGGGGTCAGCCCCCGTGACTGGAATGCCTCATCCAGCTTGGACCGACCGGTGAACCCGAATACGTAGGTAACCAGGGAGTACTCTGCCAGTTCTTCAAGCGTTAGTTCCTGACCTTTTGCCAGAGGGTGATCCTTGGGAACGATCACGCAGCGGTTCCATTTATAGCAGGGCATCATGATCAGATCGTTGAACAGGTCCATGCCTTCAGTGGCAATGGCAAAATCCACCGCCCCGTTGGCGGCCATCTCTGAGATCTGCATCGGCGTGCCCTGATGCATATGTAGGGACACATCCGGGTATTCCTCGATAAAGCCCCGGATCACCGGCGGCAGCGCATAGCGGGCCTGGGTGTGGGTGGTCGCGATGCTCAAGTCGCCTTTACGCTGGTTACTGAACTCCTGGGCGATTTTCTTGATGCCCTCGACCCGACGCAGGATCTCCCCTGCCTCCCGGATGATGATCTCGCCGCCGGGGGTAATGCGGGTCAGGTGCTTGCCGCTGCGGGCAAACACCTCAAGCCCCAGCTCGTCCTCGAGCAAACGAATCTGTTTGGAAATGCCCGGTTGTGAGGTGAACAGGCTCTGGGCGGTGGCGGACACATTCAGGTCGTGGTGCGCAACTTCCCAGATATAACGCAGCTGCTGTAATTTCATTAATCTTGTCGCTCCCTGGATTTCCGGCCCTGAGTCAGTGCCTCAGGCTCAACTCGTGAACGCTGGTGGATTCATAACCGGATAATACGCATAAAGGATCAATTTTTCATTCTTTTTTGGTATACAAGGCAATCTGTATTCAGTGTAGACCAAATCTCTGGTTTCGCTGGCCCGACAACACCTTGCGTCAACACAGCCCTTGACTTGTGTGTGACAAAGCACACAATCGCTAGTCAAACGTGCCCAGATCCCGGGAAGCCATGCTGCTGACAACCAAATTCCTCCGGCCAACACCCGATTCCAGAGCCGTTCAACGTCAACGGCTGGATACCCTGCTGCAACCGGAATCCGGCAAACGACTGAATCTGGTTATTGCTCCGGCGGGTTATGGCAAGACCACACTGGTCAGCCAGTGGTGCGCCGGCAACAGCCTGCCCACCGCCTGGCTCTCACTGGACGAGCAGGACGACAAGCCAAGGCAGTTCTGGCAGTACGTAATTGGCGCCTTCGAGCATGCCGGCCTGATCGGACTGGAGAACTGCAAGAAACTGTTGGCCAGGCAGGACGACGACGAACTCACACCCGCCATTACCGGCCTTTTGAATGTTCTCGCGGCCGATGGCAATGCCTGGTCTCTGGTGGTGGATGACTACCACGTTATCAGTAACGACACCCTCCATCGCCAGCTCGCGTGGTTTCTGGACTATCTGCCACCCGGTATCCTGGTGACCCTGGCGTCACGAACTGAGCCACCGCTGCCACTGGCCCGCTGGCGCGTCCGTCGTCAGGTTCAGGACATCCACCCCGGTCTGCTCGCGTTTTCCGAAGAGGAATGTCAGGAATTCTTCCGCAGCACTATGGCCATGGAGCTGTCCGAGGACGACATTCGGTCGATATGCCGTAAAACCGAAGGCTGGGTCGCCGCCATGCAGCTTTCAGCGTTGGCGGGCAAGAAAGAAGCCGTCGTGCCCGGCCAGGCCATGGGCTCACCGGACAGCCGACTGATTTCCGATTATGTCCTTACCGAAGTGCTAGAGCAGCTTCCCGAAGAGCTGACGGACTTCCTGCTGGAAACAGCCTGTTGTCCGCGCTTGTGCGCCCCTTTGTGCAATGCCGTCAGGCAACGCCAGGACAGTCAGGAAAGGCTGTCCAGCCTATTGTCCCAGAATCTTTTTCTCATCCCGCTGGACAACAGCAACGAGTGGTTCCGTTACCACGACCTGTTTCGGGAGGCCCTGTTACAGCGAATCCAGAGTGCCGACCCGTCCCGGGCCTCGGAACTTCAGTCCCGTGCCATTGACTGGCTACTGCGCCATGGCCATGTGCAGGAAGGGATTGCCCAGATTGTCCGGCGCAACGATACGGACCATCTGGCGGTGGTTCTGGCGGAACACGGCAACAATCTGATTCATGGCGGCTATCACCTTCCGGTACTGGAATGGCTGGATTCGATCCCTGCCCACAAGATTCAGGACAGCCCACAACTGCAGATGCTCAGGATCTGGGGGCTGTTTTTCGCAAACCGGGTGGAAAGCCTGGACCCGCTTCTGCTGGAAGTTGAGGACCTGCTGGACCGCCGCGTTGCCGATTCGCACCCAGACGCTGAAGGCGCATTGGCGTTGCACAGCGAGATTTCCCTGGTGAGATCCTACCTGGCCCGCACGCGCAACGATGAGAAAAACGCCTCGGATCTTACCCGGCAGGTGCTGAAGGACATTGATCAGATCAGCATTCCCCTGAAGTCCGTCACCTATTACGGGTTGGGCCTGGATTATTTCGGCAAGGGCGAACTGAATGACGCCGAGGAAGCTCTGGAATCAGCCGTTCATTATGGCCAGGTAGAGCGCAAAGCCAGTACCGTTCTGTCGTCCGGCGGCCTGCTCGCCTGGATTCAATACCACCGCGGTGATACCGATCTGGCGCTGGAAACCACCGGCCGAGTGCGGCAGTGGGTGGACGAACATTATTCGGACCCCAGCCAGCCGCGACTGATTTCCTGCTGGCAGAACAGTGCGCTGACGGAAATCTATCGCGAGCGAAACCAGATCAGCACGGCCGAGGGGTACCTGGCCCCCTTGCTCGATCATGTAAAAAAGGGCACCGAACCTGGCCAGCATGTGGTGATCCAGTATGTACGCGGGCACCTGGCCTTTACCCGGGGTGACCTGGAAACCGCAGTTGAGGCATTGGAAGATGCCGTGACTACCGGCAGGCGCCGGAGGGAACACATCGTCTTCGAGCCCCCGGCCGCGTCCGCCTTGCTGGCACGCTGCTACCTGGCCTCCGGCCACCCCGACAAGGCCCGCGCCTGTTTGCAACCCGCTCTGGACCAACCAGCCACCAACCCGCTTAACCGGGAGCAGAACCAGATTGCCCTGGCGCGGGTGCAGAATGCACTGGGTGAATATCAGCAAGCCCAGGACACCCTGTCCGCTCTGATACCTACGGCGGAACGCAACGCCCACAACCGGCATCTGGTGGAGATTCTTCTGGTGTACGCCGAGGCGCTCGCCCACGAGGGCCGTGCCGACGAGTCTGATGCCATGCTGGAGAAGGCATTGGACCGGGCCGAAAACGCAGGCTTTCTGCGCCTGTTTGCGGAAGAGAGCACTGCCCTGCGGGACATGCTCCTGGATTTTCCCAGACTACGCACCCCGGGCCGGTGGAACCGGGAGCTGCTCGCGATACTCAGGGATCTTGCCGCCGGGCAACCTGACGAACCGTCTTCCAATGGTACCCGGGAAACCAACCGCCCCATAGAGACTGCCCGTCTGGGGGGCGAGGCTGCAAATGTTCTGGCGGAACCGTTGAGCCAGCGTGAGCAGGAAGTGCTTGTGCTGATCCATCAGGGACTGGCCAATAAAGAAATTGCTGAGCGCATGTCCGTTGCCCCGGCTACCGTGAAAGCGCACATCAGGAACCTGTACGGCAAGCTCGGCGTGAGCCGGCGTACCGAGGCGCTGGCGAAAGCACGGGAGGTGGGATTGCTGGAGGATGTCGCAAAAACGTGATGACCATCACATTTGACACCGATTAAGCCTGCCCACTACGCCCTTTGGACGATCCGTTTACGCCCCTTTAAGCCCTATCATTTAACCATGGTGGGGTTAACGCCTTACCTCGAAATCTGAAATTCAGGCCTTCAGACTTCTTGTTCCGCGTTGTTTCGACGCCCGGGTTCGTTAAGAACCCCTTCCATGAGAGCCACCCCTTGCGGGCTGGCTCTTTTTTTATGGCTATTTATGGGTTTATTTACAGGCTTGCGAGAAATCTAGTGTTCAATGATGCGGCGAAACGGCGGGAGTGCATCCAATAGCAACTGGCCGTAGCGTCGCGCCACAATCCTGCGGTCCAGAATGGTGACCCGCCCCGTGTCCTGTTCCGTTCGCAGCAGGCGGCCAACGGCCTGCACCAGCTTGACCGAAGCATCCGGCACCGTGATTTCCATGAATGGATTACCCCCGCGCTGGGTCACCCACTCTGCCAGGCTGGCTTCAATGGGGTCATCCGGTACCGAAAAGGGTAATCGGGTGATGACTACGTGGTGCAGATAGCGCCCCGGCAGATCAATGCCCTCCGCGAAACTGGCCACACCAAACAGTACACTGGGCTTACCTTCGTCAACCCGGCTGCAATGCACCCTGAGCACCTCATTCTTGGCCATATCGTCCTGGGTCAGGATCAGTTCCGGGTATTCAGGCGCCAGCGCATCACGGACCTGCTGCATCTGACGGCGCGACGTGAACAGGACCAGTGTCGCCTTTTCTCCGGCCCAGAGCTCCGGTAAACGCTTAACCAGGGCATCGGCGAAACCATCGTCGGTAGGCATGGCGACCATGGCCGGCACTTCCACCGTCGCCATTTCGGCGTACCGGAAAGAACTTGGCACTACCAGATAACGGCTGGCCTCAGGCAATCCGGCCCGTGAACGCAGGCGATCAAAGCGCCCGAGCGCCGTCAGAGTGGCACTGGTCAGCACCGCCCCATAAGCTCTCGACCACAGTCGAGAATAAAGCAGGTTATCGGCCAGTACCGGCGAGCTGAACAAGGTAATGTCTTCTGCATGGTCCCAGCGCTGGCGCACTGCCCACCTTGCCGCCGGTGGGCCTTTACGGGCAGGAGCTTCGACCACCGGCTCCTCTTCATCACTGACGATGGCGACACCTTCGCTCCAGGCAATCCACAACCGCAGCTGATCTTCCGCCCTTGCATGAAAGGAACCTACTACCGGATACCAGGAATCTGCTGTGTCCCGGTCCAGCTCGGGATCCTTGCGCTCATCGAATGCGCTCTGGAGTTCATCGACCAATGTTCCGAGGTGCCGACACAACCCTGCCGTGGCAATTCGTGTTTCCCCAGCCAACTCGGCCAGCTTCTCGGGCAAGGCACCATCCGGATACCGCCACTGGGCACTGCGGCGCTCTTCGTTGAATTCCCAGCCGGTATTCTGCTCAACCTCTTCGTACACGCGAGTGAGAGCCAGGTCCAGGTCCCGGCCCGCGGTACTGATCTTTTCAACCGCTTTGGCGGCCTGGGAGCCCGCTGGAAGCCAGGGCTGCATCTTGACCAGCGCCTGGGAAAGCTGTTTCAGCCATTGCCGGGTGGAGTTCAACGGCACCGACGCGGCGAAATGGTTCAGGGCCTTGTCTGGCAGGTGATGGGCTTCATCGAAGATGAACAGCGCGTTCTCCGGCTCCGGAAGAATGGCGCCACCGCCCAGGGCCAGATCCGCCAGCACCAGGTCGTGATTGGCCACCACCACATCGGCATCGTCCAGATCCTTGCGGGCATCAAAGAACGCACAACTGTCAAAGTAGGCGCAGTGCCGGTTGGTGCACTGGCGATGATCAGTCGTCACCTGACGCCAGATTTCATCGGGAATCTGTTCCGGCCAGTGATCCCGGTCGCCGTCCCAGTCCCGGGAACCATAACTGGCAAGCATGTTTTCAAAGGTGGCCCGGCTACGGGCTTCGTCGTCTACCGGCTGATCCAACAGGAACAACGGCATGGTATCGCTGTCACCATGGCCCTCATCGTGCAGCCTCGCTTCCAGTCGCGACATACACAGGTAACGACCACGACCTTTGGCAAGAGTCCAGCTGAAATCCAGCTTGCTGTGTTTACGCAGGTCTGGCAGATCTTTCAGAACGATTTGATCCTGAAGCGCCACCGTGGCGGTGGAAATCACCAGAGTCTTGCCAAGGGCTTTCGCCACCGGAATGGCGGCGATGAGGTAGGCCAGCGTTTTACCTGTACCGGTACCAGCCTCCACCACGCAGGTAGCTGGCGGGGAAGTGCGCTGGCCATCGTTGTCGGTGATCTCCCCCATGTACCGGGCAATCTCCGCAATCATCAAGCGCTGGCCATAACGGGCACGGATATCCTTGCCCGCCAACACATCCCGATAGGCTTGCTGAATTTGCTGTTTAACGTCCTCTGTCAGCGCCATTATCTCGGGCTCACCCAGTCACGTACGGTACCTACACGGAAAAACTGGCCGTTCTTGCTGAGCACCACGCCGTCTTCGGTAATACGTTCTACCAACAGCGACCCAAAGCCGTCTCCCGGCTTCAGGTAATGGCCATTGATCATGACACGACTGGCGGAGGGGTCAGATGCAAATATGTGACTGTTAAAAGTCAAATCAGGGACACTCTTCTGAAAAGAAAGGGGTAGTTCCACAAGGTGAGGCACCCTGCCCTGCGGCACCCGTTCCGTCAAGGCAGATTGTGGCAACGGCTCACTTTCGGACCGACTTGGCACAATGACGACAGGTTCGTCCCAGGACTGCTGGTTGACGCCGGACTCATCTGACATGGCATCATCACCTGCCTCAGTGACCACGCCTGTACCTTTTGCCTGAGACAGGTCCTGCCCTCCGGAAACCCGGACCGGATCCGCTATTTCAGTCTCTGCAAGCGGCTCAGGCTCAGGCTGAGCCGCCGGCACATCGGGTACCGGTTCGGACTGTTCCTGGGCTACAGCAGGAGCCTCCTTCACCGTCACGATCTTTGCGTCTCGCTCCGGCCAGAACAACCAGGCAAGCACACCCGCGTTCACTAACAAGGCCAGTGCAATCCACACCACGGCCGATACCGGCTTACGTTTAGGGCGGTATACCATCTGTACCGGTTGTCCGAGATCAGGCGCTTTGCCCTGTCGGCGCTCCGCTTCGGATTTTCGGAGCGCATCGAGAATATACGACATACGCTACCCGCTCCTGGCCATCACCGACGAAACCAGACGTGGAATATTCTCGGCCAGATCGTTGTTCATCTGGATAATGGTCATGGCGCCTGCAATACCATCCACAGTGAGCCCACGTTTTTCCTGATACCAGCGCACCTGGTCCGTCATCTCCATACGCTTCACCCGGGCCGCCTCCTGCCCACCACTGCTCAGACGCTCTGCCAGCTCCATCATCCGGGCACCGATCCATAACTGCTGGCCAGAGTCATCGCCGTAGAAACCATCGCCGGTCATGAATTCAGGAATTCGCCAAAGTACCCTGAAATCACCGTACCAGTATTCCTCAATCTCGCGAAACGGCACTTGTTGGCTGCCCACCGGCGTCGCAATCATGGCCAGCTCACCATCCAGCTGTTCCACAACTACCTGGCGGGTACGACCGCGTTCATCCCTTAACTGAAGGATGGCCGGCCGATTGATAAACTCCAGGCTTCTCCGACTGCCCTGGCGTTCAAGGCAGGCCAGCCCTACCGTTGCGGCGTAATCACAGGCGATCGGGTTGGCCGACGGTTCATAATTCTTGCCCCACAAATCAAACAAAGCGCCGAAGGCCTCAGCCAACGACTGGGTGTGCTGGTTGAACACGAACCCCTGCGATGTTGGCTCCGGTGCCACGATTTCCGGCTGGTCAGAATCTGATACCGTTTGCGGCTCAGGCTCTGCCTCCCGTTCAATCACACCTGCAACGGACCGTTCGGCCTTGGGCTCGGCGAGTGCCGGGGTGGGTGAACCAGGAAGTTCAAGCAGCCACAAGGTGCCAATGATGGCCAGTATGACCGAGGCGACAACCAACCATACATGACTGCCCCGGCTTCGGAACGTCCCGCCGGCCGGGGCCATCGCCAGCCCGCCATTGACCTCTTTTGCCGCTTTGCGAATGTGGGTGACGGAGATCAGATGATCTCCCTCCGCATAGGCGCCGAGCAGTGCCCGGTCGCTGATCAGATTGATAAGCCGGGGTACGCCCTGACTTTCCCGATACAGTCTACGGACCGCCCCGGGGGTAAAAATATCACCCCGCATACCGGCAACATTAAGCCGGTACTGCAGATAGGCAGGCAATTCCTGCCGGTCTATTGCATCCAGGTGGTAGCGTGCCGTGACCCTTTGATTAAGCTGGCGAAGTTCCGGCAGAGCCAGGATCTCCTGCAATTCCGGCTGGCCAAGCAGAACAATCTGCAGCAGTTTCTTTTCCGAGGTTTCCAGGTTGGTCAGCAGGCGCAGCTGTTCGAGCACCTCAGCGGAGAGGTTCTGGGCCTCGTCAATAATCAAAACCTTGTGCCGGCCCGCAGCGTGGGCTTTCAACAAATCCTGGTTGATGCTGTCGACAAGGGTTTTGATACTGGCATCAGGTTGGTGCGCTATTTCCAGTTCATCACAAACGGACGACAACAGTTCCCTGGCGGACAGGCGTGGATTCAGGACCAACGCAATATCCACATGTGCCGGCGCGTTTTCTATGAAGCAGCGACAAACCGTGGTTTTACCGGTGCCCACCTCGCCAGTGATCACAATGAAACCGCCCTGCCCCTGCACACCGTACATCAGGTGCGCCAGTGCTTCCTTGTGGCGATCGCTGAGGTAGAGATATCGGGGGTCGGGAGCGATTGAAAATGGCGGCTCACGAAAGCCGAAGAAATCGTAGTACATGGTTCCTCAGGGCCTGGCCGGGGTATCACCGCTTACCAGTTTGAGTTCCGCTGCGCGCCGGTTTTGCTGTTTCAGGCGGCGAACGCAACGCTCCAGGGTTTTCGAGATCCGTGCGTGGGAGCGGATCATGGATATCTTGGGCCAGGTCGCCCGCTCACCTTCCAGAATCATCTCACGAACATACTCAGGGCTCGGGTTGGCAAGCATACGCCGAAAATGCCGCAGGGAATAGTTTGGTGCGATGGTCACATCGCCGGAGTATCGCTGGGCCATAATGGTATACATCTGGCCGGATAGCTGCCGCAGGATCTCTGGCCGAACACGCTTTCGCAGGTAATCGAACACGCCTTGCCCGTGGAACTGTATCTCGGATTTCAGCAAGTGGGACGGCAGATTGGTCAGAGATAGTTTTTCATCCTGGCCACGATCAGTCAGAAACGGCACCACGTGAGGGTTGGTCTGGCTGACAATGGTGAAATTCACATCATAAAGGTGCATCAGTCGTTCAATGGGCAGATCGCTCACAACAGAGCCGTCCACAAACTTGAGCCGCGGCATGTAGGGCAGCGAATTGCCATTGAGATCTTTCTTCATCAGCGTCACCGGCGGGAAAATACCCGGTACAGCGGCACTGGCCAGGGCGGCACTCCACACCAACAGGTACGGTGAGGTGTAACCGCACAGCAAGCGGGCTTTCTGATGCGCCTGCACCGGAGACACACTGATATTAATACTGCGCCCGGTGCGCTGGTAGGCTTCCTCAAAGGTATAGTCGCCAATATTCTCCCGTAGGCATCGGCGCAATGTGTCCTGGTCCATCAGACCGGTTCCACGCATGGCGCTTAACAACCCCCGCCATTTCCATGCTTTCAGGTTATGGCTTTCAGGCACCAGCATTTCAGGAATTTCAGCATCGGTATGAACCCCCAGAATGCCGGCGATAATGGCGCCAATGCTGGAGCCGGCAATCACCTGCGGCAAAAGGCCTTTCTCCCAGAGCGCCTTGATAACCCCGAAATGGAACATGCCCAGGCTGGCGCCACCACTCAACAGTAAGGTGGGCCGCCCGTAGCTCGTCAGGGTGTCGCGGAAAAACTGCAGTTTGTCATACACCGGGAAGCCAGGAACCGGGTGGTCACACAGGTAATCCAGCGACTCACAGACCTGAGTGATGTATTCTTCAATCAGGTGTTTGGTACCGACGCGGGAGCGGGTGTACAGCGCCGGATTCCCCATGTTGCCAAGGTCGTGATGCAACCCTTCCCTGAGCGCGCGCTTCAGGCGCTCGAAATCATTCTGTTGGCGATACTGCTTGAGATTGGACAGGCGATCATAGATCAGCTCGTAATGGTAAAGATCGGAGGCAAAATCCTCTTTCCATTCAGCATTGCCCTCAAGAAAATCCAGCTCCAGTGCGGCCGCTTTCCACTGTTCATAATTCGTGGCCTGCGCCAGCATTTGTCGGAAACGGGTTATTCTCGGGTCCTTGATCACCTGTCGCCTCCCGGCTTGTACACTCAGAAATCGTCGAGCATCAGATCGTCATCATCACTCGCGAAAGGATCTTCGGTGATCTTACCATCGTTAATCAGGAATTCACGACGCTGCAGGAAGGCATTGCGCATAAACGTGTACCGATCCCCGGAAATGAAATTCTCCGCCGGGATCAGATCTGCCCGCTTGTCCACAATCTGGAGCATTCGCAGGTAATACCATTCGGGGTTCTCGACCGAGTCCCACGCCGAAGGCAGCATGAATCCGTCCGCCGCCATACCCGTGAAATACCGGGGCGTGGACGGCCCTAGCAACGGCAGCATCAGGTAAGGACCGGAATCCACGCCCCAGGTTGCCAGGGTCTGGCCGAAATCCTCCGGCCGCTCGGGCAGCTCGAAGGCGTTGGCAACATCAAAGAAACCACCAAGACCGAAAACCGTGTTGTAAGTAAAACGGCCAACCGCCACAACCGCAGACTCACCCTTCAGCTGCAGAAGGCTGTTGGTGAAGTTACGGATTTCGGTCAGATTATTGAAAAAATTGGTAATCCCCCGGTCCACCAGATCTGGAGTGACAGTGCGATAGCCCTTGGCTACCGGCCGGAGAAACCACCGGTCAATAGCATCATTAAAGGCGAAGACCTTTCGGTTCCAGTTTTCATAGGGATCGCCGGTTTCAACCGGCATAGTCTGTTCACCCGGGGGCTCCTGGAGATTCTGGGCCGTGGCCGGATTAAAGACCGCCAGGGCCGGGAAAACTGCGATGACCATCCAGGATGACCAGCGCCGGGACTTACGCTCTTTCATGTCGCTCTCTTGGGTTGTTTAACCTGTTCAGTTTCGTCAACAATACCGGCGCTTTATTATTATTTTTCAACCTTCCGGAGGAAATCCGATGTCAGTACCGGGAAATCCCGTCAGCTCCCTCACCATGGCACTGCGATGGGGTGATATGGATGCATACGGCCACGCCAATAACACAGTTTACTTTCGTTTCTTTGAAGAAGCCCGGATTGTCTGGCTTGCCTCACTGGAACTCGGTGGTGCCGAAGATGCCACCGGGCCGGTCATTATAAAGACCAGCGCCACATTCCTGAAGGAGCTGACTCACCCCGCCAATGTGGTGGTGGAAACTTACGCGGACAAAGCCGGAAATACCAGCCTGGACACTTACCACCTGTTGAAAGACAAGGATACCGGAGATATCTACGCGGAAGGCTATGCGAAAATCGTCTGGACGGACCGGGCGACACGCAAATCCACCCCGCTGCCAGACACCTTGCGGGCGCTGGCAGCGAGATAAACAGGCTCAGCGGTGGCGAACCACGACGCTGCCAATGGAATAGCCGGCGCCGAATGAGCAGATCACGCCCAGATCGCCGGCTTTCAGATCGTCCTTGTATTTGTGGAACGCGATGATGGAACCAGCGGAACTGGTGTTAGCGTATTCGTCCAGAATCACCGGAGCCTCTTCCACACTGGCATCGCGACCCAGAACCTTGCGCGCAATTAACTGGTTCATGTTCAGGTTGGCCTGATGCAGCCACATCCGGGTGAGATTATCCGGGCTGAGGGAAAGGGATGCCAGGTGGGCCTGAATGGTCTCGGCCACCAGGGGCGAAACTTCCTTGAACACCTTCCGCCCTTGCTGGATAAACAGTTTGTCCGCCTTGCCAATGCCGGATTCATCGGCACGATTGAGGAAGCCGAAGTTATTCCGAATGTTGTTGGAAAACTTGGTTTTCAGGCGAGTACCCAGAATTTCAAAACCCTGACCGGCTTTAGTGTCTTCCTCACGCTCAACCAGTATCGCCGTGCAGGCATCACCGAAGATAAAGTGGCTGTCCCGATCCCTGAAATTCAAGTGGCCGGAGCAGATTTCCGGGCTGACCACCAGCACCGAACGTGCTGCACCATTTTCGACCGAGTTGACTGCCGCCTGCAGGCCGAAAGTGGCAGAACTGCACGCCACGTTCATGTCATAGGCAAAGCCTTCAATACCCAGGGCTTCCTGCACTTCAATGGCGATGGCCGGATACGGCCTTTGCAGGTTGGAACAGGCAACAATGACGGCATCGACATCGGCCGCCGTTTTACCCGCCTGGGCCAGGGCTTCCTTGCTCGCGGCCACCGCCATATCGCACTGTACCGACGGTTCATCGTTGCTGCGCTCCGGAATGTAGGGGGTCATCCGGTGGGGATCAAGAATACCATCCCGATCAATAACATGCCGGCGCTTGATACCGGAGGCTTTTTCAATAAAGGCAGAAGACGAGGGTTGCAGGGCAGCGACCTCACCACGGGCAATTTCGTCGGCATGCTCGTTGTTGAACAGCTCCACGTACTGATTGAAGGCTTCAACCAGTTCATCATTCTCGATAATGGCGGGCGGCGTATACAGGCCGGTTCCGCTGATGACGGCTTTAATCACAATAACCCCACGTCACAATTATAAAAACGGTTTCTGACATCACGATGTCAGAAATACTAACACAGTCCGGCAGAATTGCCCGTGGGACTATCGTCCAGTGGCCCCGTTATAGTGCATCCGAAAACGTTATATACGGGTCTTTTCCCATTGTTTATCCAGCCGCTTCGCCGAAACCGTCATTACCGTGCCCAGTTGTTGGGCAAAAAACGACACCCGGAACTCCTCCATCATCCAGCGGTAGTTTTCCAGCTCCAGGTCTCGCACGCCCTGGCGCTTCTGTTGCTCCAGTTTCGCGGCATACCGCGCCCATAATGGCTCAATTGTGTGAAGAAATTCCCGCTCACGCCCCATTTCCCGCGCCATTTTTTCCAACCGGATGTCCGCCGCTTCAAAGTAGGTGCCGAACCGTTCCAGCCACTGAGCCGGGGTATTGACCAGGAATCCCGGGTACACCAGATGTTGCAACTGGAATTTGAGGTCGGCCATGCTTGCCGCCAGCGCCAGATTGATCTTGCCCTTGAGCTGTTTCGCGACTTTCTGGTAGCCGTTCATAGCCTGAAACAGACGCTCGTCAGCAGCTTCCAGAGCAGGAATGAAGTCCCCCCGGTGGCGGTCGAACAGCTCTGCGAACGCCTGTTCGGTTCTGGGCAGTTGGTCCGCCAGAAAATGCTGCATAACCGTCGACAACACCAGATCATCCAGCAGTCCCTTTGCCTGGCCGATCGGTGCAAACATCAACGCAGACTGCTTGAACCGAGGCAGCTTTCGTTCAAGATCCGCCAGGGTATTGCCGAACCGGTTCACAATCAGCCGCGCAACGCCGCGACGATGGGTATCCTCTGCGGTGAGCTTGTCCAGACAACGAGAAGCCCGCACCTTATTACCCAGATCTTCCAGAGCCGGGTAAACCGTGACCTGCATACCGCCTTTTTCTGTTTGAACCTGCTCCGGGAAGGTGCCGAATTGCCAGTCGGTGTATTCACCCGCCTGTTTTTTCCCGGGTTCATCTCTCGTCGCCGAGGCCAGCGCTTCTTCGGCCCGGCCCTCCAGTCTGGCCTGGAGCTCATCGGTGTCTCGGCTTTCGGCGATGACCTTGCCTTTATCGCCGGTCACCCTCAGGTTCATCCTCAGGTGGCGGGGCAGCTCCTCCTCCGGCCAGGCATCCGGATCAATCTGGACCCCGGTCATTCGTCGCAGCTGTTCACCCAGTTTGATCGCCAGAGGCTCGTTGCCTGGCTGCAGGTTGGCCAGAGCCGCGTCGACAAAGTCCGGTACCGGCACAAAATTCCGGCGCAACGCTTTCGGCAGCCCCTTGACCAGGGCAATGCATTTTTCCCGAAGCAGCCCCGGCACCAGCCACTCCAGACGCCGGGCGGGGATCTGTCGCAAAGCCATCAAGGGCACGTTGAGGGTGACACCGTCGCGCTCACTGGTGGGTTCAAATTCATAACTCAGAGGGTATTTCACCCCTTCCCATTCCAGGTAGTCGGGGTACTGCTGGGCCGAGGTCTCATCCAGAGGCCTTTGTAGAACGTCGGTCTCTGTCAGCTCCAGCTTCTTCAATTCTTCGGCAGATAATCCTTTCCACCAGGATTCAAAATGTCGGCCACTAACGATATCCGATGGCAGTCTCTGGTCGTAGAAAGCCACCAAAACTTCATCATCCACCAAAAGATCCCGCCGCCGGGTCTTCTTCTCCAGATTCTCGACCGTATCCAGCATTTCGCGGTTACGGGCAATAAACGGCGCCCTCGACTGATAATCCCCCTCAACCAGGGCACGGCGAATAAACAGATTCCGGCACTCGGCGGGGTCTACCTTAGCGTAAGGAATGCGGCGCTTGGGCACCACATCCAGGCCATACAGTGTGACCTTCTCATACCCCATCACCTGCGCACGCTTCTGCTCCCAGTGGGGCTCAAAAAAGTGGTGCTTTACCACGTGGCCGGCCAGCGGCTCCACCCATTCGGGCTGAATGGCCGCCACCATTCGGGCAAACACCTTGCTGGTTTCGACGATCTCGGCCGCCACAATCCACTTGGGTGCCGTCTTGCCGACTTTGGAACCCGGGAAAATCATTACCTTGCGGTTTCGGGTGGCCAGATACTCCCGCTTTTCCACTTTCACCGCCACCTGGCCAAGCAAGCCGGCCAGAATGGCTTTATGCACTGCGTCGTAGTTGGCCGGCTGGCTATTCAATGTCAGCTTCTGCTCCCGGCAGATCAGAGTGAGCTGGCGGTGTATGTCCCGCCACTCACGCATTCGCATCCAGCTCAGGAAGGTTTTCTGGCACAGTTTTTTGAGCTGGTTCTGGGACAATTCCTGGCGCTGCTCTTCGAACCAGTTCCAGATATTCAGCAGGGTGGCGAAATCCGATTCCTTGTCGTTGAACGGTGCGTGAGCCTGGTCGGCCGCCTGCTGCTTGTCCTGTGGGCGTTCCCTGGGGTCCTGAACGCTTAGGCCGGCAATCACAATCAACACTTCCGCCAGACTGCCCTGCTCTGCTGAGGTCACCAGCATCCGGGCTAACCGGGGATCCAGCGGCAATCGGGCCATGGTGCGCCCAAGCCTGGTGACACGCCGTTTGTCATCGACGGCGCTAAGCTCTTCCAGCAGCTTGTAACCATCGTTGACCTGACGACGATCCGGCGCCTCAAGAAACGGAAAATGCCGGATCTCACCCAGTCCGGATGTCGCCATTTGCAGGATAACGGAGGCCAGGTTGGTTCTCAGGATTTCGGGATCGGTGTATTCCGGGCGGTTCAAAAAGTCCGTTTCGTCGTACAGACGGAAACAGATACCCGGCGCCACACGGCCACACCGGCCTGCCCGCTGGTTGGCACTGGCCTGGGAAATCGGTTCAATTGGCAGCCGCTGTATTTTCGAGCGCACACTGTACCGGCTGATGCGCGCAACGCCAGTATCAATCACGTAGCGAATACCGGGCACGGTCAGCGAGGTCTCAGCCACGTTGGTGGACAACACAATCCGCCGTCCCTTGTGACCCTGAAACACCCGGTTCTGTTCCTGGTTGCTCAGGCGGGAATACAACGGCAACACTTCGGTATGACGCAGGTCGGCGTGGCGCAGCACCTTGCTCAGGGCCCGGATCTCGCGCTCGCCTGGCAGAAAAACCAGTACATCGCCCGGAGGCTGCTTTTCCTGGCGTTCATGCTGTTCAATCTCGTCCAATGCCGAGAGAACACCATCGGTCCAGCCCTGATCCCTGTCGTCCTCGTCCCCAACCAGGGGGCGATATCGAATATCTACCGGAAAGGTACGACCGCTGACTTCAATCACCGGCGCTTCGTTGAAAAACTCGCTGAAGCGCTCCACCTCGATCGTGGCCGAGGTGATGATGACTTTCAGATCCGGGCGCTTCGGCAACAGTTGCTTGAGATAGCCGAGCAGAAAATCAATATTCAGGCTGCGCTCGTGGGCCTCATCGATAATCAGCGTGTCATAGCGATCCAGAAAACGGTCGTGCTGCACTTCTGCCAGCAGGATGCCGTCGGTCATTACCTTGACCCGGGACGATTCCGAGGTGTTGTCGGTAAACCGCACCTGGTACCCGACCTGCTGGCCTACCGTCTCACCCAGTTCTTCGGCAATCCGGCTGGAAACACTGCGCGCGGCGATACGCCGGGGCTGGGTATGGCCAATAAGCCCGCGGATGCCCCGCCCGAGGTTCAGGCAAATCTTCGGAATCTGAGTGGTTTTACCGGACCCGGTCTCACCAGCAATGATCACCACCTGATGGTTGTTGATGGCATCACTGATATCCTCGACGCGATCGCTGACCGGCAACCCGGCGGGAAAGGTCGCCGGCTTGTGCAATGCCTGACGCTTACGCACCTTGTCGAGCCCCTGATCCAGCCATTGCGCCATCTTTTCCAGGTCCTTGTTACCAGGGTTACCCTTGCAACGGCTTACACGACGAATGATGCGGGCGGCCTCCTGCTGGTTACAGGCGTCCAGCTGGCTCATCATCGCTTTGACAGCGGCCCGGGAATCAACGGGAGTTTCGGAACGAGTGTTGTCAGTCATTAACAGCTGCAGGCTCATCAATGGGTAGGTGGAACGTCAGGGCGAAACAGTCTAACGAAAACCGGAGCCAAGAAACACAAAGACCCCGCCGAAGCAGGGTCTTTGGTTGTTATGCGGGCCTCGCCTGTTACTTGGCGTTGGCCTCGTCCCGCAGCTCACGGCGCAGGATCTTGCCCACGTTGCTCTTTGGCAGTTCATCACGGAACTCAAAGTGCTTGGGTACCTTGTAGGCGGTCAGACGCTCCCGACAGAACTCCTTGATTTCGTTAGCGGTTACACCTTCTTTGGTGGGCACTACATAAACCTTCACCGCTTCACCGCTCTTGGCATCGGGAATACCCACGGCCGCACACTCCACCACTTTCGGGTGCGTGGTCACGACATCTTCGATTTCATTCGGGAACACGTTGAAACCGGATACGATGATCATGTCTTTCTTGCGATCCACAATCCGGATGTAACCGTCTTCCTGAATCAGCGCCACATCACCGGTTTTCAGGAAACCGTCATCGGTGAACGACTTCTGGGTATCATCGGGACGCTGCCAGTAACCGCGCATCACCTGCGGGCCTTTCACGCACAGTTCGCCCGGCTCGCCGACCGGTGTTTCGTTGCCGTCGTCATCAATGGTTTTAACCACAGTGGACGGAATCGGCAGACCAATGGTGCCGATCTGGATGGCACTGCGGGGGTTGAAGGTAACCACCGGAGAGGTCTCGGTCATGCCGTAGCCTTCGCTGATTTCGCAACCCGTCACACGCTGCCACATTTTAGCGGTATCGCTGGTCAGGGCCATACCACCAGAGGCAGTCAGCTTGAGGCCAGAGAAGTCCAGATCCTGGAAGTCCTCGTTGTTGCACAGGGCCACAAACAAGGTATTCAGGCCAATAAAGGCAGAGAACTTCTGCTTCTGCAGCTCTTTAACGAAGCCAGGGATATCACGCGGGTTCGGAATCAGAACGTTATGGGCACCTGCTTCCAGCATAATGCCGCAGTTCAGGGTGAAGGAGTAAATGTGGTACAGGGGCAGCGGCGCAATCACCACTTCCTTGCCCTCTTCCACCTGATCTTCCAGCATCGGCCGGACTTGCGTCAGGTTGGCCACCAGGTTGGCGTGAGTCAGCATGGCACCCTTCGCAACACCAGTGGTACCGCCGGTGTACTGCAGCACGGCCAGGTCATCCAGCTTGATATCGACCGGGGTAAACTTTTCACGGGCACCGGCGCTGAGTACCGCCGGCAGCTTATGAGCACCCGGAATGTTGAACGCCGGAACCATCTTCTTGAGGTGCTTCACCGCGGCATTCATCAGGGTACGCTTGATGGGAGAATGCATATCGGCAATCTCGGTCACGATCACGTGCTCAATGCCGGTATGGGGCAAAACCTTCTCCGCGTTGTCCGCCATATTAGCCAGAACAACCAGTGCCTTTGCGCCAGAATCGTTAAACTGGTGCTCCATCTCACGAGTGGTGTACAGGGGGTTGGTGTTCACCACAATCAGGCCAGCGCGCATGGCCCCGAACACAACCACCGGATACTGGGTCACGTTCGGCATCTGCACCGCAATGCGGTCGCCCGGTTTCAGGTCAGTTTTGTTCTGCAGCCAGGCCGCGAAGTTACGGCTTTGAGTATCAAGATCCCGATAGGTCAGGGTAACACCAACTGCTGTAAACGCAGGCTTGTCTGCAAACTTCTGTACCGCCTGCTCAAAAACATCCACCATGTTCTTGTATTTATTGAGATCGATTTCCCGGGGGATGCCAGCTGGGTATTTGTCTTGATAGAACTGCTCAAAATCCATCACCATCTCCTGTCTGATTGGCGCGGTGGGGTACTACCGGATGGGTTCAGAAGCCCCCTGATTGTAATGTTTTGCCAAGACCGATCGCTCGGGAAAATCAACCCGACGAAAGTATCAGCCTCAAAAAAGTGGGGAGAGAATAGCAGTTTTGTTAACGATGAGGTAGTTTTCAGATCAGCAAACGGTACAACCGTACTTGAACACTGAATCACCGGAGCCTGTGATGAGCGACACCCTGGATACGCTGGAAAACATTACCTACGACGAACTGAACGAGGGCGATTCAGCCACCTTCACACGCACCCTCACCGAAGATGAGCTGGTGCTGTTTGCTGCGGTATCCGGAGACGTAAACCCGGTACACCTGGATTCCGAGTTTGCCGCAGAATCCATGTTCCGGGAGCGCATCGCTCATGGTATGTGGAGTGGCTCACTGATTTCTGCCGCCCTGGCCACAGTCATGCCCGGCCCCGGCACCATCTACCTGGAACAGAGCCTGTCGTTCAAACGACCGGTCAAGCTGGACGACACACTGACCGTCACCTTGTCGGTGCTTCGCAAGGAACCTAAAAACCGTGTCTCTTTTGGCTGCGATGTGCGCAATCAGAACGGTGATCAAGTGGTTACCGGCGAGGCCAAGGTGATTGCCCCCACCGAAAAGATGTCGTTGCAAAAACCCCGCTTGCCGAAAATCACCATCGAAAACTGAGTTTCGGCCGGCATTACCCCGGAAGGAAATCGATGGGGAATCGTACCTTCCGGGTTTCCACATTGGCTGCCCCGAAATTGAACATCTGTACGCGCAAAGCAATGCGCTTCTCCAGCATCGGGTGGTCCAGCTCCGAGCCCACCACGTCACAGGCTGAGACACTGCCATCCGGCTCAATCACCAGTTCCAGGGTAACCTTACCCTCAAGGGTTGGATCCTGCCGTAACTCCCGCTGGTACAGGGAATAGAGCACGCTCTTCTGGGCATCAAATACCTGCCGGATATTGCTCATGGCACGCTCGCCCACTGACGGCCGGGCGGGTTCCGGCTGGCTTGCCACCTGAGGCGCGGTTTCCCGGGGAGCGGCTACGTCACTGGTTTCATGCTTTGCCAGTTCGACTTCCCGAACTGGCCCTTCGCGGGTTTCAACACCGCCGCTGCCTTGCAGTACCGAATCATTCGGCGTTTCCGGTGCCAGGCCAACCGCCTGACTGTTATTGACATTCGCGACACGCTGCACCTCAGGTGCCGGAGTGTCCACAGACGTCAGAGCACTGAGCCGGTCTTTCATGGCAAACAGGCCGGAACGTGAGGCGGTTTCACGAGCCTGCTCGGTCGTCTGCGGCGCAGGCTTCGGCTCCGTTTTTGCGACAGTCGGCTCAGGACGGGTCTGTGGCGGCTCCTCAACCTGCGTCGGTTCCGGCTCTGGCTCTGGCTTGGGTTGCTCAGGTTCTGGCTCCACAACCGGCTCGGGTGGCTCAACCGGCTTGGGTGGCTGTACCAGCTTCGCCAGCCGAGGCGGCAATTGCTCCGCCTGTTCACGCTCAGGTTCCGGTACCTGCAGGCCCGGAATAATGAGGGCAGGAATCAGAAACAGCGCCAGCATCAGCCCGGTTATCAGGCCGAAGCGGCCTGACTCTGCTCTGTCCCTGGACCAGGGCAGCCGGGAAGGTTGCGACAGCTCCCTGTGATCAACCATTACGAACCTCCGACTCCACCGCCAGTCGTACCTGCCGGAACTGCTCATCGACACAGGTCTGCATGATCTTTCTCAGCAACCGGTAATCGGTATCTTTCGCTGCCATAATCGTAACTTCAAGACCGTTTTCCGGTACCTCAGCCCAACGGTTCCTTCGGTACGCCAACTCTTCGGACAAGCCGGCAATGCGAGTATCCGTGGCTTCTATGCCGTCCAGGCGCGCCACTTCCCGGCCCTGGACCAGAATGGACTGGCCGACCACCTGTACCGTCAGATTTTCCACGGCTTCCTGTTGGGCGGTCGAACTGGGCAGGGGAACATCCGCAGTGTTCTGCATGACCTTAACATCCGAGGAATTCACCATCAGGAAGAACACCAGGATGGTAAAGATATCCATCAGTGACACCAGGTTCAGGCCACCCGCCTTGTGCATCCGGCCATAGTGTCGCTGGCGCAGTCGGGCTCGTCTCGACAACTTCACGCGCCTTCTCCTTTGCCTTCCATCGGTCGCGCGGCCAGATTGCGATCCTCACCAGCATCCATCAAAGACACATCCGGAAAGAGCTCTGCTTCCACAACGCTCGCTGCCACCACCGCCTGGTAAGAGCGCACCGTATCCATAACCGACACCAGAGTCTGGTAGTCAACGTCTGGTCCGACTTCCAGGATCACGTCCGTCTTGTCGGGCATCCGGGATTTAATCTGCTGCAACAGTTCACTCAGCCGTGAATAGGCCTGGCCCTGCCCGGTAACAGGCAACACATCAATGAGGCCGCGGTCGCTGTCCGCCACCTCAATACCCTCCGGGAGCACCGTCACCACCAGCCGGAACGATTCGGCATCCGGCGCCTGCCCCGCTTCCATGCCCGGAAAGTTAAGCTCGATCATCCGGATCTGGCTGAACACCATGCCCAGAAGCAACACCGGCACCAGCACAATCATCAGATTGAGAAAGGCGGTAATGTCGAGGTCTGCCGAGGCCGTCAGTCTGCGATGTCGACGTCTCATTTTCGGCTACTCCTGATCAGATCCTGGATTGCCGGCACCATCAGGCGGCCGCCGCCGGCCGGTTTGCGGACTCAGACACCATGTTAAGGAGCTTGACCCCCGCCATTTCAAAACTGTCGACAATCTCGTTGGTGCGGGTCTGCAGTACCGCATGGAACAGGAGCAGCGGAATGGCCGACATCAGGCCAAAAGCAGTGGTATTCATGGCCACGGAAATACTTTCCGATAACAGCGATGCCTTCTGCGCGGGGTCTGCGGCAGCAACCGCGGTGAATGCCGCAATCAAGCCAATGATGGTGCCAAGCAAGCCCAGCAGCGTCGCAATGTTGGCCAGGGTGGCGAGATACTGCGTGCGCTTTTCCAATCGGGGCAGCACTTCCATCAGCCCCTCTTCCATCGCGTATTCGATGTCTTCACGCCGGCAGTTATTGATCAACCGGGCAATGCCAGCGCCAAGCACTGAGGCAATTGCGCTGTCTGAGCTGGACGCCGCCTTCATGGCGCGCTGGTAATCACGTTTTTGCAGGGCGGGCAGAATGCCGCGCTCAAATGCCACCCGGTTTCGACGGCGAACCGCTCCGAGATACAGGAAACGTTCCAGAGTGATCGCCAGCCCCAGTGCAAGCACAATGGCAATCGGGTACATGAAGGGACCACCCTCCTGGAAAAAGCGGATAACGGTATCAAGCATGGTGTAGTTCTCCATCTACTGCGACGTTACGGTTGCGACTCAACTGGTGCGGCGCCCTGCCCTGCAGAAAGCGTTGGTGTCAGCACAAGGGGGTTCAGATTTTCGCGGAACTGGCGGTGGTTCTCCAGAACCGGTTGAGGTACCGGATGCAAAAGTTCCGGTGCCTGTTGATTGAGTTCGGTTCTCGGGCGCCGGGGCAGGCTCGGCGTTTGCCAGGGCAATATGTACAGAATTCTCGGATCGTCTTCGCCGGTGCCAGCAGAGAGCCCCCGTACCTGCAGAACGTTCTGTTGGCTCTGCTCCGCCTCACTGTTGCCTTCTGCGGAATAGCCGATGGCCGGCCAAAGCAACAGAACAGACAGGGGGAAACCGCAGCGCGTTAACCTGGACAGCATCATTCCAGCCTCCGTTCAAGATCTGCGATCCAGCCGGCAACCTGCGAGCCTTCCGCCCCCACCAGGGACTGATATTGCTGGTAATGTTCCAGCGCCTTGTCGAGGTCCAGCAGGTAGAGTTCCGATATCACCGCCAGGTTGTAATGCAGTTCCGCCACCTTCGGCGTCACCTTCAACCCCGCTTCCAACATCTCGGCGGCTTCCTCGAAGCGCTCCTGCCCTTTAAGAAGCAGTGCCAGATTGTTGCGGACCCTCACGTTGGCAGGATCCGCCGCAACCGCCTGGTGCCAGGCCTCCAGCGCCATCTTCCGGTCACCAGCTTCGTAGGCCTGCCGGCCCTGCCGCTCCCACTCTTTTGACTGTTCCGGCTGATACACCGGCGCCACTTTTTCAGGTGCCGGCGCTTTGGAAGCGCAGCCAGCCAACCCCGCAAGAACCAGAAGAAGTAAAAACCGGAAAACCTGGGGTATCCCTCTCAACCTCATCATGAGCCTCCCTGATTGGTGTCCGTCGTCCAACTCATCCAGCGAAGCTGTCGGTCGTAGCGCCCGGGATGCATTGCGGCCAGGGCCTCCAGGCTGCGCTGAATCCACTCATCGAACCCCTCCGCGGGGATACGTTCGTGGTTGCGGGCGTGCAGCGCCATGGCCTCTTCCTCAAGTGGAAACGCTTCCTCTTCCAGGAGCATCTGATACTGCATGGCTTCCATTTCGTTCAGTTCCGCAGGTACTTCAGAGGACATGAGGTCAGACGCCAGTGTTCGATAGAGTTCAGCACGGCGATATAAAACCTCCGAACGTACTCCAACGCCGGCAAAGGACTCTGCCTCCAGGAGATACTCCTGAGCCTGCTGCATGGCCGCCTGCTTTCGTGCAAGTGACTGCTCCAGCGGGTGAACCAGTGCAATGCCGGCAAAACGCTCTGCCGTCTGGGCACCAAAGAACAGTGCAGCATCGGCAGCCCATTTCAGGGTATCCTCGGAATGCCAATGGCTGGCTCGTTCCCGAGCCAGCAGTTGTTCACGTACGGCAATCACCGAGTCTCCCGATTCGATCAGGCGCTGGCGCATGGTCTGCTGTTGAACATGCTCCTCGGCGGAATCGGGCGTGGGTGCAACCGCCAGCCAGTTTTTGTAAAGCTGGTTTCTGGAAGCGCTGTCACCCTCTGCGTGGAAAATGGCCGCAGCACGCAGCCTGGTGGGCCACGGGTCCGCAAGCGTTTCTGAGCGACTCAGCAGCTCCTCCGCGGCTTTTAATCCCTGGCCAGATTCCTGATAGGCAAGAACCAGCTTCTCACTGGTTTCAGGCGTAAGCTCATGACTCGGATAATCCATCCGGAAGCGTTGGAGTTCATTGATGGCAGCCAGCCAGTCGGATGCCCGAAGCAGGGTATTCGCGGCATCATAGCGAGCCTTGATCGCAATTTCAGAGCCCGGCATAACGCCCTCAACCCTCTGGAAATGCGCCACGGCCAAAGTTGCGTCGCCGGCACGAGCAGCCTTTTCACCCTGCTGATAGATAGCGGACGCGAGTTGTTCCAGAAGACTGCGCCTTTGGCTTTCTGCATCCGGGCTGGCTTCGTCAGCCAATAGCAAAGCCTGGCGCCACGCACGTTCAGCTAGCCCAAATTCGTTGTTTTTCTGTCGAATACGCGCGGTCACCAACCACGCGGCGTAACGCTCGGTAACCCCCGCCCGCTCCCAGGTCAGTGTAGAACTGGCGTATTGCAGGGCACGCTCGAATTCGCCCAGGTCGTACCAACGGTTGGCAAGGTCGGCACGGAGCCCCGACAGACGTTCATCCGGGCCAAACGCCTCTGCATATTGCTGCTCTTCGTTGCTCAGGACGAGCAGCGTCGCAGTTCTGCTCTCTCCTGAGGCCAGCTCAAGATCCTCACGAACAATTCGGATCGCGGCCCAGGCCGAATCCCGGGAATCCCCGTGGCGATGGTCGTAGGCTGCGGCCCGGAAATTCCTGACGGCTTCAGCCCGATCGCCAGCCAGTAACCGGGCATCGCCTGCGAGATGGAGCAGTTCCCCGGCTTGATCCGAGCGAGGTGCAAGCCGCTCGTAATAATGGGCGGCTTTGGCCCAGGCTTCACTGGCGGCAGCCGTTTGGTTCCGGCTACTGAGGTCTGTACCGGTGGCGTAGTAGTGATCAGCGAGGAAGCGGGTGTATTGCGCCCAAAGCCACTTCTGCTCAGGAGTCATCGTCTGGAATCGGGCCTCTACCCCCAAACGCTGGACGTAATCATCCCGCGCCGCCAGAGCTTTTGAGGTATTACCGGCCAGTTGCCAGTAGGAAACACTCTGGGCCAGGAAATCCGGGCTCGCTGTGTGGCCCGGAAACTCGGACACAAAAGCGTTGTTGACTGACACCGCCCGTTCATAACGGCGTTCCACCGCATGCAGATCCGCAAGCCGGTCGTATAACAGATGCTGCCATGCTGATGACTCACGACCATCCAGCCAGTCGGCAAGGGTCCGGGCATCACTCTGGCGGGACGCCATCAAGGCCAGCACCCGGAAGGTGTCCGCCAGCATATCCATGGAGTGCGCCGACGGGTTGGCCAGGGCGGAGTGGTCTGGTAACTGCTGGTCCAGTACCGCCGTGAAGCTGGCTGACGCACGGGCCCAAGCGGGATTACCCTGTTTGAACTGACTCCAGCCGAGCATGTAGCGAGCTTTGGCGGCGAGTTCCTGGTGGCTGTCATGCTCCAGCAACTGTCGGTAACCGGCCTCTGCCTCCGCGTAGCGCCCGGCCGAGAAAGCCGCTTCCGCAATGCGGAAACGGGCCTCAGGTACCAGTTCCGAGTTCGGGTAAAGTCCAACAAGCTGTTTCAGTCTTGCGATGGACTGCTCCGGTTGCCCGGTCAGCGCGTGGGCCTTGGCCATCTGGTACAGCAACTCGTCGAGACGCCCGGAAAAGGACCCTTTAGCCAGAATGCTTTCGTAGCTCTCGAGCACTTCCTCATAGATGGCCGCTTCCCGCTCTTCGGAGAACCCGACGTCCTCTCCCGACCTATCACGGATGTTGTTGAGCCGGTTCAGGGCGTCTATCCGCACTTCAGGCTCATCCGAGGACTCAAACAGCTTCTGATAACGGCGAGCCACTTCAAGAGGCGAAATCGCCGGCAGCGGCCGGCTCTCAAATTTCAGAAACACCGGGCGCATATCCCCCAGGGTTTCACCATCCCGCCCCAACTCCACGCGGAACGATTCCTGCGCAGAAACCGGCGCTTGGGCCAACGCCACAATCATGACAAGGGATGCCGCAAAGGACTTCGGAGCAAAAGGCAGATTCACTGTGCACCCTCCCCGAGATTTTCCAGAGCCAGATACTCGTAGAGATGGGCGATTTGCTGCTCGGTTTTGTCCAGCGCGTGAGTCATGCGCTGGGTCTGCGTTTTAACAAACGCCAGTGCCAGTGCATCCAGTTCTCGCGCAGCCTGCTCCCGGAGACTGAGGGTCTTGTAACGTAAATCCTTGGTGGCGTCGCTCAATGCACGAGCTTCGTCCAGAACCGTCTCCAGGCGCTCAGGCCTTTGGAGGATCTGCTGATTCAACGCGCCCATTCGGCGGCCCGCACCTGCCAGGGACTGTTTTAGCTGACGCAACTCTGCGACCTGGGCAGGCGTAGCCGCCTGCTCCACCAACCCATTCAATCTGGATTCCAGATCACTCTGCTGTTGCTCAAGTACCAGGGTTTGTGACGCCGCCCCCCCTGAACCGACCGAGGCCATATAGCCTTCAAGGGCCTGGATGAAAACCTCCAGGTTATACTTGCTCGCATCCAATGTTGCTTCCATCTCATCAAGGCGCGCCACCCTCCGCACCGCCACCTGGGCCCCGGGTTCTTCCATGAAGCGCAGAAGATACGCCATTCGTGGCTGGGTTAACGTTCGGTTATCGGCCAAAAACCATTGAATGTCGTCACTACGGGCATCCTGAACCAGAGCTTTGTAGGCTCCTTCAGCCGTGATCCTTTCGGACAACTTGCCAAGGGTAACCCGTTCTCCCTCATAGGCCGCGTTGGCTGCCAACCAGGATTCTCCCGCCTGGCCCGGGTACCCGGAAAGATCGTAACCACGGCCCATACCAATCCACGCATCTGAAACACCGGGAAACGCCAGCGGAAATTTCTTGGCACGGTGCCAGCTCTGCATGGCGGCACGGTGGTTACCTTTGCGCGACAGCGCCAGTCCATGAAGGTAGAGAGCCTGAGGTGTGTGATAGCTTTCCAGAGAGACCTTCTCCAGGAAATCAATCGCTTTGTCGTAATCTTCGCTACCCAATGCAAGATAGCCGGCCCGGAGATTGAGCTGATCTAGCAGTGCCCGGCTCCGGCTGGTGTCGGTATCCTTGGCAGCCATGGCCATGGCAACCCGGAGCGAAACCAGGGCCCGTGACGAATCGAGATCATCGCGGGCGAAATCCGCCGCCAGGTTCATATAGCCCACGGCCGCCCAGTAGCCATCTTCCATACGCGCAAGGTATTGACCGGCCGCGTCGGTCTTCCCTTGTATTCTGGCCAGCTCCGCCAGACCAAGAAGCGCTTTTTGAGCCACTTCGCCATAGCCGGTTCGGCGCGCCTGTTGGTACCAGTTTTCCGCACCGGTGAGATCGCCATCTTCCTGTGCCATTTCAGCCAGAGCCAATGCCGCTTCGCCACGGTGAGACGCACCGTTAAATACACCCTCAAACCCAGCCCTGGCCTCGTCATGCTGCCCCGAGGCCAGCATAAGCCGGGCCTGAAGGTAATCGGCCGATTCGCCTTCAAGCTTCATTGCCAACCCGACAACCGAGGAAGCCTCACCGGTATCCAGCGCAAAGCGAACCACACCAGATGCCAACGAGTTATCCATGGCATTTGCTACCGGCGTTGCCACACCTGCCAGCATCGCTGCCATGACACCAATACTGTTTCGGAGGAACAGAGACATGCGCCCATTCATGGCCGGTTATTTCCACTCAACAAATGAGACTTCCGGTTCATAGTCCGGTGCCTTGGCGTTCAGCGTCATCTGCAGGCGCAAAGTGCCGGGCTGTTTCCGGAAATCGTGGACAATCTCCCGGCGCACGAAACGATTGTTGGCCGCCCGGGCGTTGATCACTGCCTTGAGAGTATGTCTTCCGTCCGCGAGGTTGCCGATAAACAGTTGATGTACACCGCCCTGGCCCAGTGAGCTCCGTTCGTTTTCTGTGTACAGATGAGCGGTAACCGGCTGCTCATTGACGAACAGTTCTACCGAATCCAGCTCAAGGGCTTGCCTGTTCGCCAACGACAGAAAGACCGCCACCCGGGTATTCACCGGGTGCAGCAGTTTCTGCTCGAGGGCATGCACACTTGCGGTATGCCGGGTAATGTCAGCGTTCAGACGCTCGATCTGCTCATCGAGCGACGATGCGTGGGAGGTTGCCGCCATCGCGGCAATGATCATTCCGGATATACAAAACCCCCTGATCCCTGGGGCAATCCGGCACTTTTGTGGTTTTTGTCTGCCGAACATCACTTTCCTGCCTTGCCGGGCCGCGCTGGTGCGCGGCTCAGGTAACATTTCGAAATAAAGAGTAACACCCGCTAACAACCAAGAACGGTATCCATTTCACCAAATGAGCATTTGGCCGGGTATTGGCAACGAAAAGCGTCGACTAATTTGACAGAAACAAAGAAAAGGGAGGCGGATCACAGAGGACTGGACAGCCCTATGACGAGGCAACTTATTGATACTAAAAGCAGATACAGGGGCATGGCCCCGGAATTGCTCTACCAGAGATGGCGGGAGCGCCTTTCGGGCAACCCCCGCTTGAATATGCCGAGCTTTGCCGATGCCCTCAACCGCATCGGCTTTTTTTTATTTACTCAACTGCCTCATGGCCGATTCGAGCCCCTCAATGGTCAAAGGGTACATATGATTATTGACCAATTGCTGGGTAATGCCCAGTGAACCACCCGATCCCCAGTAGCTTTCCGGTAACGGGTTGAGCCACACCACCTTTCGGAAATGCTCGGTCACACGCTGGAACCAGGTGGCGCCTGCTTCCTCATTCCAGTGTTCGATCGAGCCACCGGGATGCGTGATCTCATAAGGCGCCATGGTGGCATCCCCGACAAAAATCACCTTATAGTCCGGCGTATATTTATGCAGGATGTCCCAGGTGCTGAGCGTCTCGTTCATGCGCCGGATGTTATTCTTCCACACGCTTTCATAAATGAAATTGTGGAAGTAGAAATACTCCATGTGCTTGAACTCAAGACGTGCCGCGGAGAACAGCTCTTCACACACGCGAACGTGAGGATCCATTGAACCGCCCACATCAAAAAAGATCAGAACCTTCACGGCGTTGTGCCGCTCCGGAACCATTTTCAGGTCCAGGTATCCTGCATTGCGGGCCGTTGAGCGGATGGTGTCATCCATGTCGAGCTGGTCTGCCGCGCCCTGTCGGGCAAATTTACGCAGCCGGCGCAAGGCGACCTTGATGTTGCGGATGCCGAGGGTGATGCTGTCGTCCAGATCACGGAACTCACGCTTTTCCCAGACTTTAACCGCCCGGCCGTGGCGACCCTTGTTCTGGCCGATGCGGAAACCTTCCGGGTTGTAACCGTTGGCACCAAACGGTGAGGTTCCGCCGGTACCAATCCATTTGTTACCGCCGGCGTGACGCTCCTTCTGCTCTTCCATGCGCTTTTTGAAGGTTTCGATCAACTCTTCCAGCCCGCCGAGAGACTCGATCTTGGCTTTCTCTTCATCGGTCAGGTGTTTCTCGAATTCGGCGCGCAGCCAATCGTCCGGAATCAGCGCCTCGAGCAGATCATCGAGATTCTCGATGCCTTCAAAATAGGCCTGGAAGGCGCGATCAAACTTGTCAAAGTGCCGCTCATCCTTAACCAGGCACACCCTGGCCAGGTAATAGAACTCCTCCATGTCTGCGAATGCCAGGCGCTGCTGAATGGCCTCCAGCAGGTCCAGGAATTCCCGCAGACTGGCCGGCACCTTGGCCCGCCGTACTTCGAGGAAAAAATCAATCAACATAAAGCAAGGCTCTTGTCGGTGATCAGTTTCGGCGACGCGCCATGAAAGCCAGCTTCTGCAGCAAATGAACGTCCTGCTCATTCTTCACCAGGGCACCATAGAGCGGTGGCAGAGCCGAGCTGGAGTCTTTCTCCTGCAGGGCTTTAGCAGAGAGCTCATCCGCCATCAGCAACTTGAGCCAGTCGATCAGCTCGGATGTCGACGGCTTCTTCTTGAGCCCCGGCACCTTGCGAACGTCAAAAAACACTTCCAGCGCATCCCGCACCACCTGCTGCTGAATTCCCGGGAAGTGAACATCCACGATGTTCTTCATGGTGTCGTGATCCGGGAAGCTGATGTAGTGGAAGAAGCAGCGGCGCAGGAAGGCATCTGGCAGCTCTTTCTCGTTGTTACTGGTGATGACCACAATCGGGCGTTTCTTCGCTTTCACAAACTCCTGGGTTTCGTAAACGAAAAACTCCATTCGATCCAGTTCCAGCAACAGGTCGTTCGGGAACTCGATATCCGCCTTGTCAATTTCGTCGATCAGCAGCACCACCTGCTCGTCCGCCTCAAAGGCTTCCCAGAGCTTGCCCTTCACAATGTAGTTGCGAATGTCTTTGACCTTCTCGTCCCCGAGTTGGGAATCCCGAAGGCGGGACACCGCATCATATTCGTACAGGCCTTGCTGGGCCTTGGTGGTCGACTTGATGTGCCAGGGAATCAGAGTCATTCCCAGCGCCGCGGCCATTTCCTCCGCCAGCAGGGTTTTACCGGTGCCGGGTTCACCCTTGATCAACAACGGACGCTGCAGCGCGATCGCTGCATTGACTGCCATTTGCAGGTCATCGGTGGCTACGTATTTATCGGTGCCGGTAAACTTCATGTGTCTGATTCCTGTTGGTTACTTTTTCGGATTCTCTTTCTTGTCCGCCGGTTTGGATTTTTCGTCCTCCGGAGACTCTTCATCATAATCGGGCAAATCGTCGAATTCGGAGAGGTCGAAGTCTTCCAGACCAAACTCGTCCTCATCAATGTCGAACTCCGACTCGCTGATCTCATCAGCTTCAGAAGGATCTGGCTCCGCCTCGGCGCCAACCGTATCGTCTGCCAAGGGGATGTCATCCTCTTCCGGTTCCAGTTCAGCCGATGGCAGCTCTTCCGTTACTTCGGGTACGGCCTCATCCGGAATCTCGTCCGGTTCGCTGTCAGCTTGCGAGAGTTCCGGAATGTCTTCAGGTTCCGGTTCCGGCTCTTCGGCAGACGCCAGCTCTGGCTCTTTTTCCGGGGCAGGTTCAGGTTCAGGTTCAGCCTCCGCTTCCACCGACTCTGACGCCGCCGCTGCCGGAGGCTCCGGCTCAACCACTGGTGGCTCCTCAGACTCTTCAGCCAGGTCTTCCAGGGTTTCACGCTCAGCCGCTGCCGCCTGCTCCTGTTCTGCCCTCGCTTTTTTCTGACGCCATGCAAACAAACCAAGGCCCACGATAGCAACCAGCAAGGCTGCGCCAGCACCCCAGGCCCAAACCGGGATACCCAGAAGGGTACCCTTCTCCGGCTCCGTGTCAGCGATCGGCTGTTCGACCGGCGCTTCGGGCTCCGGCTCAACGACCGATGCTGGCTTTGGCTCTGGCTCTGGTTCCGGCTCAGATTCCTGAACCGGGGCTTCGACCAGAGGCTCAGCTTCCACTGGCGGCTCCGGTTCTGAAGAGTTGGCTCCGCCATCAAAATCCGGCAGCGGCTCCGCCTGTTCAGACAGGTCTGGCACCATGGGTTCGGTCACCACCTCCAGAGGTGGCTCTTCCCCTGGCACGGTAAACGTCGTCATGGCGCTGAATTTGCGGGAGAAAGTTCCGCCATCCGCCACCACATCAACCTGATAACGGCCAGGTGCAGGCAATCTGGGTACGGTGTCCCGATATACGCCGTCTTCCGGCGGGGTATCGGGAGACAAAACCTTGGTACCTTGCCGACCATCACTCGCGGTTATCGACAGGCTAACGTCCATGACCGAGAGAAAGTCTGACCCGGTAATCTTTTCGGCTTCCTCAAAAAAAGCCACTTCAATGGCCAGAGGCTGCTCTTCGGTAAACTCAGCGGGAATCGGATTCACGGCCATGCGCAGATCACTGACCACCGTCACGCGGCTCCCCTGGCCAAGATCGCCAACGATACGCCAGCGGCCCGAGACCGGCTCAGTAACGGTGATCAGATCATAGCCCGGCTCAGATGCCCAACGGACATTATCCGGAGCGCTCTCCCGGGTGAACGGCTCACCACCAGGCTGTGCAAGTGCCAACGGCTCTTCGCCAGAAGCATCCTGTCCTGAGAAGATCAGTGCCGTAAACTCGCTGATGCCATCATCAACGGCAAAGCCATCGCCCTCAATGGGAACCTGTTCCTGCGGCACTGCGGTATTCAGCGCATTGGCAAACGCCAGATTCAACGCCTCGGCAGATTGCGCCAGCTGGAAACTGCCACCGGTTTCCCGGGCCAGGTTACGAAGAAACCGGATGTCCGCTTTCTCAGACAGACCAACCGTATGAATCGTGGCGCCCTTGTCTTTCAGCGCTGGCAACAAGGAATCGACTATGCGTTTTTCCTCAGCCTGACTTGCGTCGTCACCGCCTGGCACGTCGACCTTGCCATCGCTGAGGACAATAAGATGGGTGTTCTCGAGGGTACCGCCAGACAACCAGTCGTTGGCGGCTTTCTCCATCGCCAAACCGAGGTTCGTATGCAGAGCTACCGAATTGATCTGCTCGGAACGCTCAATAGCAGTGTCGCGCCAAGACTGGTCAACCACACCGTAGGGCACCAGCATGTTAACGTACTGCCCGAAAGTCCAGAGACCGGCACTGGCACCTTCCGGCAATGTCCGGGCCAGCAGACGAACCGCTGGGCGGCGGAGATTCTGTGGATCGGTTTCCTTCATGGAGCCGGAAATATCCACCACAATGCGCACATCTGCATTGCCGGGCAGAGACAGTGCCGGGTCCTGCGCACATACTTGCCAAGAAATCAGCAGCAAAGCTGCAGCCACCCAAATGCGTTTGAACCCGTTCATTGAACTGCGCCCTTATCTTTTGTAGTTCTCAGAAATCGTCTATTTGCGAACCAGTCGGTACCGAACCAGATCAAGTATCCATACCAGTAGCATAACAATCGCGGCGATGCTGAAATTGAACAGCGCGCGACCGGCGGCATCGGTGTCGCCAAGAATCAGCTCATAGCCCGCAAACAGCCAGGCCGGTATCCACCAGCCGGCCACGTCTGGCGATTCCACGGGGGTCAGCACCAGCACCACAAGCGCAGACAAAAGCAGTGTCCGCAGACCGTAAAAGGGCAATACCCGGAACAGTGATTTCATCATGTAGAAAAACACAACGAAAGCGACTGCATAGGCCGCCCAGAAAACTCCATAAGCGAGTGAAGCATCTGTATCCATCATTACAGAATCCAGTGAATAATGTGTTCTTCCCAATCCTCTTCCGGCACAGAATCTTCCGACACCACGTTTCCCCGCACCGAAACACGGGCTTGATGAACGGTATCAGGATCTCCGCTGCGAAGCGGGTGCCAGTCCGGCAGAGGCCTTCCCTCGGCGAGGGTCCGGTACGCACAGGTGTATGGTAACCAGTGGTAGCTGAGAACCGTATCGGCGGTCAGTACCGTACACCCCGGTACCTTTTTCAATCGTTGCTCATAGACCGTACAGCCACAGGTATCCAGGTCCATGTAACGGCATACAAGATCGGTGTGATACACCTCCCCCGTATCCTCATCCTCCAGCTTTTGTAAGCAGCACTTACCGCAGCCATCACACAGGGACTCCCATTCCGGCTGCGTCATATCCGCCAGTCGTTTGCGCTGCCAGAAAGGAATCTGCGCAATCATTTCCGGTGTTGCTCAATCTTGCGCTTGAAGTCGACTATGTAGGTGTCCTGCTCTTCCGGCATCTGCAGGAAAAAGTCCTTTTCCTCAATTGCCGCCAACACCTCCTTTCCGGTTGTGCGCGCGAGCTTCTTGTCTGGCGTCAGCAGCAGATCCATCGAGTGGATGGGCGAACCAAAGATACCTCTCAGCGCCTCCGGTAAATCGTCCCACTTTTGCCCTCGGCGGACAAAGAGATAGGTGTCGCCTTTCTTGCTACTGCGAAACACCGATACAAATTCGCGTTCAGTCATTGGTTGAGCAGTTCCTCAATATCTTGCTTTACCGGCGCAATAATATCCTCGCGCCATCCCTCAAAAAACGTCTGGCCCGCCAGGGTGCCATCCTGGATCAGTTTCTCAATACGTTTACGTGGCGCCAATATTTCCATTGGAATATCAAAGCGTTCGGCTGCATTGCTAAAGTAACGCTTAACCTTCTTGTAAAGCGCTTGCTGATCCCGGCTCAGCGGTCTGGGGATGAGCTCGAGCCCGGAATTATCGGTAGCACGGGCGGCCTGCACAAGTTCAACCAACTGCTCGCCATAACGTTTAACTACCCCCCCGGGTACGCCCTGAACATCCCTGATCACCGCAGCAGATGACGGCAAACGCTCAGCAATGGCAATCAGCAAGCCATCGTTCAGGACCCTGTTGCGTGGCCGGTCCTGGCGTCGACACTCCTGCTCGCGCCAGGCGACCAGTGCCCGGAGAACCGCTTGCTGTTCCCGGTTCAGGGTCCAGCCGCCCCGGAGTTTCAGATAATGCTGCTCCGGGTCTTCCTGGGTAGCGGCCTCGTTGGCAAATCGCCGGGACTCATCCGCCAGGGCATGTTCCAGGTTACGCTGCCTGAGGTTGGCCAACACCCATCCGTAAAGTGGCTCAAGAAAACGGATGTCGTCCAGAGCGTAGCGTTCCTGGGCCGGCGTCAGTGGCCGTGACACCCAGTCCGAACGGGTGGCTGATTTATCGAGCGCCTCTCCGAACAGGGTCTCAACCAGGCGGGCATAACCAACGGAAAATCCGGCACCGGCCAGTGCGGCACCGATCTGCAAATCCAGCACACCCGCTGGCTCCACATTCAGCCAATGGCGAAATAACTCCAGATCCTCGCTCATGGCATACAGCAGTTTTGGTCGGCTTTCATCGGCCAGCATGGCCCGGAACGACCCAGCGGCCTCGGCTACCTCCGGATCCACCAGCCAGAAATGTCCGTCAGCGCCTAACTGCACCAGGCCTGGAATCGGGTAGAAGGTGGAAACCCGTTCAAACTCGGTATCAAGTGCAACCGGAATGCCGGGTTCAAGACAGCCGAGCCACTGATCCAGTTGCTCGGGTGTCTCCAGCCAGCGAACGGTATCCGGGGCCGCTGGAATGGTTACGGCCGGGTCGGTGTGGGTCATAGACAGAACCTGAGGACTTATTCAGACAGGGGTTTGCGACCCCGGAATGCATGGGTGAGTGTAAAGCCGTCGACATAGCCCAGCTCACCGCCAACGGGAATGCCATGGGCCAGGCGTGTGATCAGGATATTCTGGCCATCAAGGCGGTCAGCAATGTAGTGGGCGGTAGCCTCACCTTCCACCGTGGGGTTGGTGGCCAGGATCAATTCGGTTACGCCTTCACGGCGCACTCTATCAAGCAGACGCTCGATCCCGATCTCCTCCGGGCCCACGCCATCGATGGGCGACAGGTGCCCCATCAACACGAAGTAACTGCCTTTGTAATCACCGGCCTGCTCAATGGCAAGCAGGTCTGAAGGGCTTTCAACGACACACAGTGTGCCATTGCGGCGCTCGGGTTTTTCGCAGATCTGGCAGATTTCAGTATCCGAAAAATTCTGGCAGCTGTCGCAACGGCGCACGCCGTCCATCGCATGATCCAACGCCGCTGCCAGCCGGGTTCCACCAGAGCGCCCCCGCTCCAGCAGATGAAAGGCCATGCGCTGGGCCGTTTTCTGGCCAACACCGGGCAGGCATCTCAGGGATTCCACCAATTCATCAACCAGAGGGCTGAAGGCCATGACTACTCCTCAAAAAATCGATGGCAGGCCGGCTCAGAACGGCATCTTGAAACCGGGCGGCATCCCCATGCCAGACATCATGCCGGACATTTTGTCTTTCTGGTTTGCTTCTACCCGGCGAACCGCATCGTTCACGGCAGCAGCCAGCAGGTCTTCCAGAATTTCCTTGTCTTCTGACAGCAGGGACGGATCGATATCCACCTTGCGGACATCGTGCCGGCCGTTCATGGTGACTTTCACCAACCCTGCGCCGGATTCACCCGTGACTTCAGCTTTGGCGATCTCTTCCTGAGCCTTCTGCATCTGCTCCTGCATCTGCTGGGCCTTTTTCATCAGGTCGCCCATATTATTCATCATCTGCTTATCTCCTGGCTGTTTCTGCGGGGCGGATACTTTCTTCGACGACCCGCCCTTCAAATCGTTCCACAATACTCTTGACCAGAGGATCCTGCCGGATGGACTCTTCCGCGGCTTTCTGGCGCGCAGCTCGCTGGCGCTCCTCAAAGGCGGCGGGCGTATGCAACCCCGGCACACCCTGCTCTATCTTCAACTGTGTGGCGTCGCCGAAGTGTGATCTCAAGGCCGCCAGTATTTTTTCTTCGTGGCGAGCATTGAGCAGCCGCGCATGCCCCTCATCCAGGGTCAGTACAACCGCCTGCCCTTCCATTCTCATGGACGAATAGCTGGCCAGGTTTCCAGGCATGCCGGTAATACCCAGCGAGCGGAAATCACGTTCCCAGACAAACCCGTCGGCGGTGACCGGTTGCTCGGGCTCGGCAGGTGCAAGCTCAGGCTCGTTCACCAGAGCCAGGTCGGTATTTTGCTCTGACTGCACCGGATCAGGGGCCGAAACTGGTTCCGGCGCTGACTCTGGCTCGGGTATCGCGCTTGCGTCAGGCTCAATACTGGAATCCGATTGCGGCACCGGCTCTTGCCACTCGGGTGATTCAGCCTGAACGCCGTAGTCTTCTGGCTCACAGGGTGGCGGGTCATCCACCATGGGTGGCTGCGGTTCAAGTTCAGCTACCGGCTCCGGACTGGGAGCCGGCTGAGGCGCGGGCTCGGGTTGCGGTGCCGCGGCGACAGCCTGGGTGGGCGCGGTTTGCGAAACCGGGCCAGGCTCAGGTTCTGAATCCGCCGGGCCATTGTTGCTGTTGCCAGAGGCCAGCGCCGGCGGTTCCCGGCGATCGGTACCCGGTCGAAACGCCAGCATGCGCAGCAAGGTCATTTCAAAGCCCATACGGGCATCCGGTGTCACCGACAGATCTTTCCGGCCAATCAACGCGGTCTGGTAAAACAACTGAGCATCTTCGGCACTCAGACGACGGGCCAGTTCCTGCACCTGGGCAGCATCGCCCATGGCGTTGTCGGCACTGCCCGGCACCACCTGCTCCATGGTGACGCGATGAAACAGGGACAGCATATCGGACAGGATGACTCCATAATCCGGGGCAAAATCCGAGATCCGGTTAATTTCAGACAGCAGGCCGGGGCCATCACGCTCAACCAATGCGTTAACAATGCGCTGGATATCGCGCTGATCGATGGTGCCCAGCATATTGCTGACATCACTGGCAGCCAGGTTCTCGTTGCCGAATGCAATCGCCTGGTCGGTCAGGCTGAGGGCATCCCTCATACTGCCATCGGCCGCCCTCGCCAACAGCCACAGAGCCGGGTCTTCAAACGGGATCTGTTCTTCGGTCAGAACGTGCTTCAGGTGGCCAACAATGTGCTCCGGCGTCATCCGCTTGAGATTGAACTGCAGACACCGGGAAAGCACCGTCACCGGCAGCTTCTGGGGATCGGTGGTGGCCAACAGGAACTTGACGTGTTCAGGAGGCTCTTCCAGGGTTTTCAGAAAGGCGTTGAAGGACTGGTTGGTGAGCATGTGCACCTCATCGATGAGGTACACCTTGTAGCGGCCGCGCGTGGGAGCGTACTGCACGTTGTCGGTCAGTTCCCGCATGTCATCTACACCGGTGCGGGAGGCAGCATCGATTTCGATCAGATCAACAAAACGGTTCTCCAGGATCTCCTTGCAGCTGTCGCATTCACCGCAGGGATTCGGCGTTATGCCGGTCTCACAGTTCAGACAGCGGGCCAGCAGGCGGCCAATGGTGGTTTTGCCCACGCCCCGGGTGCCGGTAAACAGATAGGCATGGTGCAGGCGCTGGTGTTCCAGGGCGTGAATAAGCGCCTGTAACACATGTTCCTGCCCCACCATGTCTTCAAAGGTACGGGGGCGCCATTTCCGGGCTAAAACCTGATAGCTCATGATCCATCAACTGCTCTGAAAAATGGGAACAACTCTAGCATGGACAGGCAATGAGAAGAAGCATGCGCTTGCGCAATAAACGGGAGAGGAAACAGGCAAAACAAGAGGCAGGATATGGGGGTGACCCCACCAGCGATCCCCCGGCACACACATCCACCGCTTCGGCTGCTCCCTTCCGGGCCTGACCGGGTTCACGGTTTCATGTTGCGGAGGCACCAATGGGGCCACCATAACGGCGTTTCGGGGCATTTCCCTCGAAAGCGGCGCGCATATTAACAGAAGGGTATAAGGACTACAACGGCAAAGGGACTTCGTCCTGCCGGAACCAACAGGCAATGCTGTACCGGGTGCGATTGGCGGGTAATACCTCGTGGGGCACATCCTCACTCAGAAACAGTGCCGCACGCCCTGCTTCCGGCCGCACCAGACCAACCATCTGATCTTCGTTGTCGGGGCTGAACACCCGCAACTCTCCCCCGTCTTGCAGCTGCCATCCTTCATTCAGATACAGCACCAGGCTGACCACTCGGGATGCCCTGCCCCGGAAACTGTCCAGGTGGCGCTTGTAGAAATCGCCAGGCTGGTAGGTGGCATAATGCGCTTCATAGCGCTTCAGCCCAAGAAACAGGCGCTGGTTCAGACCAACCCGCAGGGCATCAAAGAACCGGAACAGCTCCGACTGGGCGGCGGTATAGCCATCAAGCCAGGCGATTTTATCCCGGCGGACGCTGCGATCACGGGTCAGATCGGCACCGCGCCCAATCCCTGCTCGCCCCATGGCTTCGGTACGGTCCAGTATCTCTACCTCGTTACGAAGCGCAGCGATCAGGCCAACGGGCAAATGACCGAGCAGATCCAGCTCAATCCAGGCTTTCTCGCTCAGGCTATCGGCGAGTTCATCCAACCAGCCATCGGAGACCAACAAAGAATCACAGCGGCCAGCTGCCCCGATAATGTCTCCAGCCACCTTGTCCAACTGGCCCGCGGACTGCTCGAGAAGCGGCTCCGGCATCGGCAAGACCGACGCTACCGGATTTTCTGATTCCATGTTCAGACCCTCACAATTTTGACGTATTGTATTCAGAAACTCGCCGCGCGCACGGTTTTAAATTACTCTGAAGCTACGGAGTTTTACCTAAAGGAAGCCGTTTCTGAATATGTCGGACAGCAGTAGCAAGCCGCCAGCAACCGGAGGCCCGGGCAACTGGTCATTTACCCGCTGGAGTACCATCGGGCAACTGGAGGCACTTGAAGTTCATCACCCATTGTTCCAGGCCACGTTGTTTCTACAGGGGGCACACCTCACCCATTTCGCGCCAAAGGATGAACGCAACTGGCTCTGGCTCAGTGAACTCGCCCGTTTTCAACCTGGCCGAGCAATTCGCGGTGGCATTCCCGTGTGCTGGCCCTGGTTTGGAGACCCACTCCGGAACCCGCCGGAAATCCGCAAGCGCATAGCGTCATCCTCAGCCCATGGCTTTGCCCGCACCGCTTTATGGCGGCTGGAAGATGTTCGGGAAAGCGCCCACGAGGTAGAAGTCAGCCTGTCCCTCAGCGCCAACGACGATTTCCAGGAACACTGGGACGGCCACGCCCTGGCCCTGATCACCTTCAGTTTTTCCATTCGCGGTTGCCAGATCGCACTGACAACCACCAATCTTTCGAAAGCGCCGCTGGCGTTCAGCCAGGCCCTTCACACTTACCTGCCCACTGACGACATTCAGCGAACCCGCGTGCTGGGCCTGGGAAACAGCCAGTACATCGACACGCTGAAAGACTGGGACTACGTCTCACAGGAAGGGCCAGTGTATTTCGAAGGTGAAGTGGACCGGATATACGAAACCGGCGAAGCACTGACCGTAGTAACACCTTCCGGCAAGCGAAAGCTTACGTCTGTGGGTAGCGATTCAACCGTGGTCTGGAACCCGGGCCCGGGAAAAGCGCAGCGTCTTTCTGATTTTCCAGACTCTGCCTGGCAGAAAATGCTGTGCGTCGAAACAGCCAATGCAGCATCGGATTATCGGGTATTAAATGAAGGCCAGAGCCACACACTGGGCGTATTCATCGGCCGCGCCTGAGCGGCAACTTCTTTGACACAGGGAGCGGGCATGGGCCTGGCATCGTATCTGAGATCGAAACTGATACCAGCGGAACTGGACGAACAGGTAAACCGCATTCGCAAACCCATCGGCACACTGGGCTACGATCCATGGGGTTATAACAACGAAGCGGTGAAGTACGGTTTTTCCGTTGCCCGACAAATCTACGAGAAATACTTTCGGGTCAGCGCCTCCGGCGTTGACAATGTGCCGGCAGAGGGCCCGGTGCTGATTATTGCCAACCACTCCGGCCAGTTACCCATCGACGGCCTGCTCATTGGTTATGCCCTCGCCTCACGGGAAAAAAATCCTCGAATTCCCCGCGCCATGATCGAGCGCTTCTTTCCGACGGTGCCGTGGCTTGGCAATCTCCTGAACGAAATCGGCGCCGTGCTCGGAGACCCGGTCAACTGCGCGAAGATGCTCGCCAACAATGAAGCAGTGATTGTGTTTCCGGAGGGCGTAAGAGGCTCCGGCAAGCTCTACCGGGACAGGTATCAACTGAAACGTTTCGGCAACGGTTTTATGCATCTGGCCATGAAGTACAAGGGGCCCATTGTGCCTGTGGGCGTAGTGGGCTGCGAAGAGACCATCCCGGCCATTGCCAACATCAAGCCACTGGCCAATGCCCTGGGCGTACCCTACGTTCCTGTCGCCCTGCCCGTGGTGCTCCCCGCCAAGGTACACCTGAATTTCGGGGAACCCATGTATTTTGATGATACCGAAATCCCTGAAGAGCAGGTCACCGAACGGGTAGAGGCTGTGAAAGCCGAGATCAGCCGACTGATTGACAAGGGACTGAGCGAAAGGAAAAGGCTGTTCTGATGAGCAAGTACCAAAGACCCCGCATTCTGATCACCGGTGCTGCCGGTGCGCTGGCCCAGCAAGTGATCCGCCGCCTGCGAGAAAGCTGCGACCTGGTGGCCGTCGATTTCCGGGAACAGGTTTACCTGGGCGACGACATCCCCAGCTACTGCATTGACTTCAACAAGCGGGTCTTCGAAGACCTGTTCCGACGCTATGAGTTTGATGGCGTGATACATCTCGGCCGCATCCTCTCCAGCCAACTGACCCGCATGCGCCGCTATAACGCCAATGTACTGGGCACCCAGAAGCTACTGGACCTGTCCCACAAATACGGCATACGCCGGGTGATTGTGCTCTCCACCTACCACGTCTATGGTGCCGTGGCCTATAACCCGGCGCTGATTGACGAGTCCGCCCCCCTCAAAAGCGCGGGCCTGAGCGCGGACCTGGTGGATTCAGTGGAGCTTGAGAACCTCGCCAACATCTATCTTTGGCGCTACCCGGAACTCAACATAACTATTCTTCGGCCCTGCAACATCGTGGGCCCCGGTGTTCGCAATACCATGAGCACCCTGCTCAGCAGTGAGCGGGCACCCGTATTGGCTGGCTTTTCGCCGATGATGCAGTTCATCCATATCGACGATATGGCAGACGCCATTGTCGCCGCCTGGGCAAAGCCCGTAAAAGGCGTGTTCAATGTCGCGCCGCAAGACTGGGTCGCCTACCAGCACGCCCTGAAGCTCTGCGGTTGCAAAACCATACCCATTCCCTCCATTCCACCGAGCGTGCCGAAGGCCATTGCCCGGGTTCTGAACCTGCGCAGCTTCCCTCCCTACCTTATGGCATTCTTCAAATATCCGGTGGTGATTGATGGTCGCGCCTTCGCCCGGGAATTCGGTTTTGAGCCCAAACGGCCATTGAAAGAGATTTTCCGGTATTATCGCGATAACAAAAAACCGGTGTGAAACTCATCGGTAATTTGAGCATTCAAATAGACGAACGGCCCTTTTCGGCGCTACCCTGTACATATTAAATACAGTACCCGGGCACCGGCAGGCCCGGGATTCCCGGTGTTCAAGGAAAGAGCTAATGTTCAGGGATCTCAGCGTGATCAGTCACGGTGCGGCAGCCGCTGTCTTTGCGGTTCTGGCCGTTCTTGTGGCAACCCGTTATCTTCGCCGCGACATTGATCGTGCTCTGTTCCTTGCCGCCATTGTTACCGCCCTGTGGGCCTCCGTCCTGGTTACCCAAAGCCTCTGGGGATCGCCCGGATTCTTCACCCGCTACCTCCTGGAACTGCTCAGAGACACAGCCTGGTTACTCCTGCTGTTCGCCATGCTTCGCGACGGCTTTCGCCAAGGCCGGTTCACCAGTCAAATAAAGAAGGTATTGGGTGCCGCGACGGCGATACTGATCATCACCTTGCTGGCCCTTGGTACACTTGAGTTCGCCCTCCACATCGATCTTGTCAGCGGTAAAACCAAGGTGATCGGCCAGATCGCCCTGTCACTCCTGGGCCTGTCGCTGGTCGAACAAATCTGGCGAAACTCTACTGTCTTCGGCCGCTCCAGCATGAAATACCTGTGCATTGGCGTTGCCACCATCTTCGCCTTTGATTTCTTCATGTATGCCGATGCGCTGCTGTTCGGGCAAGTCGCGGATTCGTTCTGGAATGCGCGCGGTTTTGTGAACGCCGCACTCATGCCCCTTTTTGCCATCAATGTGGTGAACACACGCAAACAACCTGTGGACTTCCAGTTGTCCCGTTCGGCCGTATTTCACGCTGGCACACTCATCTTCGCGGGCGGATACCTGTTACTGCTGGCCATCGGCGGTTACTACGTACGCGCCCTGGGTGGTGAGTGGGGCGAAGCCCTGCAGGTTCTGTTCATCACCGTTTCCCTGGCGTTTCTGGTCACACTTCTGCTGTCGCGGCGTATTCGCGGCCGCCTGATGGTCTTCATCAGCCAGAACTTCTTCGACTACAAGTACGATTATCGCGATGAATGGCTCAAGCTCACCAAGGAACTTGCCAACCTGAGCAACGAACCACCCCTGCCCGAACGAGTAGTGCGCATTCTGGCCGGACTGGTGGAAAGCAATGCCGGCGCGCTCTGGATAAAGGGCGAGCAGAAAGATTTCCACCTGAAAGCAAGCGTCAATATCGCGACTCCGAAGTACACCATCATTGACGAAGACTCGGATATGGTGAAGTTCTTTAAAGATCGTGAGTGGATCATTGATCTGAGTGAATACCGGGAAGACCCGGTGAGCTACAACCTGCTGGAAATACCGGACTCCATCACCAAGACCCCGGAAGCCTGGCTGGTCATCCCTCTGTATCTCGATAACGAACTCTACGGCATTGCCATGGTCGGCGCTCCCTACGCCAGGGTGGAGCTTAACTGGGAGAACTTCGACCTGATCAAGGTGGTAGCCCGCCAGACCTGCAACCTCATCGCCCAGAACGATGCCCAGAACCGGCTCTCACGGGCCATGCAGTTTGAAGCCGTCAGCAAGGCCAGCGCGTTCATGGTGCATGATCTGAAAACACTGATCGCCCAATTGTCTCTACTGGTCAAGAATGCGCCCAAACATCGCAACAACCCAGCCTTTATCGACGACATGATTGCCACCACCGATCATGCGGTCCGTAAAATGTCGAACCTCGTGGATCATATCCGCAAACCATCCTCCGGGGCGGACGAGCAACGTGCTCCCATAGACCTGACCCAACTGGTCCGCGAGCTGATTGAAGACAACAGCCGCCGCAGCCCGGCACCGATGCTACTGGGTGCTCCACCCGCCATCCAGGTATGCGCCGACAAAGAACAGCTGCGCAGCGTGCTGGGCCACCTGATTAGCAACGCCCAGGACGCCACGGCTCCAACCGGGGAAATCACACTGAACCTGAAAACGGCCAAAGGCAGCGTGGTGCTGTTTATCCAGGATACCGGCAGCGGCATGACGGAAGAGTTTATCCGCACCCGGCTTTTCAAACCCTTCGAAAGCACCAAAGGGCTTACCGGTATGGGGATTGGAGCCTATCAGGCCCGGGAATACATACAGGAACTGGGCGGTTCGATTGACGTAACCAGCGAGCCCGGCCTGGGCTCCTGCTTTTCGGTACGTATTCCGCTGGCCAATGCAGCAACCGGCGAATCAGCCGGGAACAAGCCGGAACCGACAGATTCCGGCTTGCAGGAAGGCAGGCAAGCCGTCAATTAACCGACGGAGAAGACTATTTTATTAAGCGAGCATTGCAAAGTGTCAATGTTCAGTTAAGAATCAGAGTCATGGAATCGCGTTCGCCTCATGGGCGTCTATCCGATATGAACACGGAACAAAGGACTGGTTGTTGTTGTGAAGCAGTTATTGATAGTCGAGGATGATCCTGGCCTCCAGAGCCAGATGCGATGGTGCTTCAGTGAAGACATTGAAGTCTCGGTGGCCGCTGACCGGGAGGCAGCGCTAACGGCACTTCGGCGTCTCGAGCCTGAAGTGGTGACGCTGGATCTTGGCTTGCCACCCGACCCCGGCGGCGCCACTGAGGGTTTCGCCCTGCTGGAAGATATCCTTCGCCTGGCGCCCATGACCAAAGTGATCGTGGTGACTGGGCGGGAAGACAAGGAAAACGCCGTCAAGGCCATAGGCATGGGAGCCTGCGACTTCTACCAGAAGCCGCTGGATGCCGACATCCTCACCTTTGTGGTAAATCGGGCATTCCGCCTCGCGGAACTGGAAAAAGAAAACCGCGAACTGTCCTCGCAAGGCAATGGCACCAACATCAAAGGCATTGTTGCCGCCAGCCCCGAAATGCTGGTGATTTGCCGCACGGTTGAAAAGGTTGCGCCTACCGATGTCACCACCCTGATTACCGGCGAAACCGGTACCGGCAAGGAACTCCTGGCCCGGGCCCTGCACGACCTGAGCCATCGCGCCGACAAACCCTTTGCGGCCATCAACTGCGCCGCCATTCCGGAAAACCTGCTGGAGAGCGAACTGTTCGGGTTCGAGAAAGGCTCCTTTACCGGCGCGACCCAGTCCAAGAAAGGCAAGATTGAGAGCGCCAACGGCGGCACCCTGTTTCTCGACGAGATTGGCGATATGCCGATGGCACTGCAGGCCAAACTGCTTCGCTTCCTGCAGGAACGAGTGGTCGACCGGGTAGGTTCGGTAAAACCGATTCCCGTTGATGTCCGGGTGGTGTGCGCCACCCACCGGAATGTTCAGGACCTGATTGCCCAGGGCGATTTCCGGGAAGACCTGTATTACCGGATCAGTGAAATCACACTGGATGTGCCTGCCCTGCGTGAACGGGATGGCGACCCACTGGTGATCGCACAATCCCTCCTGAAAACCCTGGGGAAACAAATGGACCGCCCTAACCTCACGTTCTCGGACGATGCGGTTCAGGCCATCAATGCCTACAGCTGGCCAGGCAATGTGCGTGAAATGATCAACAAGGTGAAGCGGGCGATCATCATGGCCGATGGCAAGCGCATCACCGCCGAGGACCTGGTTCTGCCGCTCGAAGGCTGCGACACCGACTTTCAGCTCAACCTGCGCCAGGTACGTGAAGCGGCAGAACGAAAGGCGATTATTCAGGCCCTCACCACCAGTAATTTCAACATGGCTCAGGCATCGCGCCTTCTGGGCGTTACCCGCCCGACGCTATACAACCTGACCGACAAGTACCGGATTGAGACCAACACCGCCCCGAACGAGGCCTGAGACACCCAATGCTGGAACAGAACAAGACCCGACGAAGGAAGGACCAGGGCATGAAGATAAGAACTATTGCGCGTGCATCACTGCTATCCGCTGCCATCGCTTTGGCCGTGACGGGGTGCAACAGCGAACCGGACATGTCTCAGGAAGACATTCAGTACATCAGCCATGTAGACCAGGCACGGTTTTTCCAGCGCCAGGGTGAGCTGAAAGCAAGCACCATCGAGGCCAGAAGCGCCATCGATCTCCAGCCGAATCGCACCGCCCCCTACTTTGTCATCATCCACAACCTGCTTACTGCCGGTGATGCGGCGAACGCTGAACGGCAACTGGACAAACTCCTTGAAAACACCAACATCGAGGAGCTGGGCCAATCGGAACGCAACCAGGCTGCGTTGATCCGGGCTGAAGCCCGTATTCTCCAGGGTAAACACCAGGAAGCCCTGGAATCTCTGGACCAGATTTCATCGCCCTCTCCGGATCAACAGTTGCAGGCAGACAACCTGAAAGGTCGCGCCTGGTTGACCAGCGGCGACTTTGACAAAGCCGAAGAGGCCTACCAGAGCGCGTTCGACAAACACAGCAATAACGTTGTTGCCATGGTCGGCCTGTCCCGGGTTGCCACGGCCAAGGGCGACTTCGACACTGCAAAGGAACGCCTTGAGAAAGCCATAGAAATTGACGCTGAACACGAGGACGTCTGGCTCTGGAGAGCGCAATTCGCCCATGCCCAACAACAATGGGCCGAAGCAGAACAGGCGTACATACGCGCACTGGAGACCATCGGCCAGTTCGACGTTATGACCTTCCGGAAATACCAGACCATTTCGGCCTTGATCACCGTTTTGCGTGAGCAGGGCAAATCGGCGGAGGCATTTGTCTACGAGGAAATCCTTGCCAAGTCCGGCCCGGGTACGATCAAAAGCAACCTGGAAGCCGCGGCCTCAGCCTATAATGATGGCGACCTGAATACCGCCGCCAGGTATCTGCAGGAAGTCCTTAACCAGGTTCCCAACCATCAACAAAGCGCATTGATGCTGGGCGTAATACGTTATCGGCAAGGCCGCCCCGAGGAGGCGGAGAAACTGCTTGCACCGCTGGCCGATATGGAAAACGCCGATGAAGTACGCAAACTCCTGGCCGCCACCCGCATATCCATGCGCGACCCGGCTGGCGCAAAATCACTGCTGGAAGACCTGGAGGGCAGCGACGCCGATCCACAAACACTGGCACTGGTAGGCATTGCAAGCCTGGCTTCTGGCGATGACCAGAGTGGCCGCCAGCTCCTGGAAAAGTCGCTGGAACTGGCACCAGACAACCACAACCTGCGTTTGCGCTATGCGGCTTACCTCACTCAAACCCGAGATTTCGCCAATGCCATCAAACAGGCCAGACAGATTCCGTCGGATGCCACGGAGGCCCTGCAGGCGACAATCCTGACATCCCAGGCCCAGGCTTTGTCTGGCAATTCGCAGGCGGCAACAGACACCCTGGACACCTGGCTTAAAGCCAATCCGGACAGCATGGCGGCTTTGATCGCCCGCGGAAACCTGGCCAGCAGCCTGAACAACACCCAACAGGCGGCCAGCTACTTTGAGCGGGCGCATAAGCAACACCCGGAAGAAGCAGCCCCTCTGGTAGCTCTGGGCAACCTTGCCCGCGAACAGCAGAACACGGAGCAGGCGATTACCTGGTACCGCCAGGCGGTCGAAACCAACCCGAACAACCTGCCCGCCATTCAGGCCCTTGCCGGTGTGATGAAGCGCGATCAACTGACCGGGCTGATGCAGGAAATCAGTAAGAAACATCCTGAGGCAAACGGACCGCGGCTGATCCTTCTGGAATCCGCGCTGATCAACAACGATACGTTGCGAGCCGATGAACTGACCGCCCGGTTGATGGAAAGAGAGCGGGAAGACCAGCCCTCACCGGCTGAACCGCTGGTCGCTGCGGTATATGAAGGCATTGCCACTCAAATGGCACAGCGCGACAACAGCGAGCGCGCTCTGGAGATCCTGAGCCGCGGACGAGCGCTCTTCCCTGAGAACGAGGCCATCGCCCTAAAAGTGGCTGCCATCGAATTCAGCAATGGCAACGCAACCGCCGCGCGCAGCGCGCTGCAGGATGCCAAGCAGCATCACCCGGACTCCCCCGCGCCCTACCAGGTAGAAGCCAGCTATTACGAGAACCAGGGCGAACATCAGCAAGCTGCTGAGCTTTATCAACTGGCGCTGGCCAAGCGACAAACGGCGGAACTGGCCATCGCCCATGCTCGCGCACTCTCTAACGCCGGCCGATCTCAGAATTCGATAGAAGCACTGCAGGAAGCCAACAAACAATTCCCGAACAATTCGTCAATTCTGCTTACACTGGCGCTTCAAACCCAGCAAGCAGGCCAGACGGATGCGGCCATTGAGCACTACCAGCAGGTTCTGCAACTGACCCCGGACAACGCCCTGGCGCTGAATAATCTCGCCTGGCTGTATTACGAGGCCGGCAACAGCGAAGCGGCATCACTGGCCAAACGCGCCTACGAACTGGTGCCCGAAAATGCTGCGATTGCAGATACCTACGGCTGGATCCTGTTCGAGGCTGGTGAACACGAGCAAAGCCTGGCGGTACTGGAAAGAGCCCATTCCCTGGCACCGGATTCCCAGGAAATTGCCATGCATCTGGCCGAAGCTTATCGAGCCACCGGCCGCACGGATGCCGCCCAGCAGATCATGGACAAGTTCAGCGCAGGCAACAACGGCTAATCATTACTCACGCTATAACCAAAGAGAGGACATAACGAAACGTTCCTAGCCGCCGGTGGCAGCCCTGACACACTGCAACAATACTTTACATATTGTTTCCAATAGCAAGGAAGGTGGGTTATGGCTGCTATCAAAGTGTTGAGCGTAGGCACCGTGGTGGTTCTGCTCAGCGGCTGTCAGAACTGGCAGTTCAGGGATATTGAGGATTTGCCACCGACAGCCGCGATACCAGAGGCGAGCGAACCGGGAAAGGTCGATGTCTGGTATTTTGACGGTATCTCCGGGAACTACGTTCAGGGCATGCTGGATGCAGAGAAATATCCGGATTCGCCCGATGAAATCACTGAACTCACCCAGCTGCGCCAAGCCACCAGCCGAGCCAATAATTACGGCACACTGATCCGGGGCTTTATCGAGCCCCCCGCAACGGGCGAATACACCTTTTACATCAGCGGCGACGATCAGACACAACTGTGGTTATCTGATTCCCAGAACCCGGACGGTGCGGTTCAGATCGCCTCCACCATGTCCACGCCCCTCGATAATTTCACCCGCTACGCCTCACAAACCTCCGGCGTACAATATCTGGAGGCCGGCAAAAAATATTACTTTGAATTCAGACACAAGGAAGGTGGATGGGACGACCACTTTACCGTCGCCTGGTCCGGCCCCGGCATCTCTCAGCAAGTGATCAGCGGCAGCGCGCTACATAGCTACGCCCAGAAAGCCCCTGACTCGGCCCCCGAGATGACAACCGAAGATGCCTACCATCTGGGCTACCGAATCGGCTACTTTGACGCTGAACAGGGCCTCTCATTCAACAGCCAGTACCCACCACTTGATGCGGACAGTGATGATCTGTACGACAACTGGGAGATTGTGTACGGGCTGGATCCATCCAATGCGGCCGACGCCAAATCCGATACCGACAATGACCTGCTTACCGCCATGGATGAGTTCTGGGCCAGGACCAATCCCGGAACCGAAGATACCGACAACGACGGCATTCCGGATGGATACGAATACGCCTATGGCACGGACCCCACCAACCCGGGCGATGCCAATGTAGATCTTGACGGTGATGGCTACACCATCCTGCAAGAGTACCAGGCCGGCACCAATCCTACCGATGCCAGCGACTTCCCTGCCCCCCAGGAAGTGTATGCAACCGGATTCGTCGGCCAGTACTTCACAGGCACCGAGTTTGACAGCTTCGTTTACAGTCAGCGGGATGCGACCGTCAACTTCAACTGGAATAGTGGAAGCCCGTCAGCGGAGCTTCCAAGAGACCGGTTCAGCGTGCGTTGGCAGGGATGGTTTACACCACCTCACAATGAAGGAACCCGGGACTACACCTTCACCACCACTACGGATGATGGTGTTCGGCTTTTCCTAAACGGCTCTACCGTCATTGATCAGTGGAAAAACCAATCCCCCACCAGCTACAACGCCACCGCGAGTCTCGAAGCGGGGACCCCCGTTGCCATCACCATGGAGTACTTTGAGTTCGGCTGGGGCGCCACTGCACAACTGGCGATTACCGACGCCGCCACTGGAGATGCCATATCCACGACCAACACCGTCCAGCATCTGGCATTGGACAGCGAGTTCGCCGAAAGCACCTTGAACGACAGTATCGACGATCTTTACAAACTTCGCTACGGACTCCCCCTGATGCAACCATCAGCGAGCCGGGTGCTTAACGATAGCGGCGTGACGGTTCTTGAGGCTTATCAATCGGGTCTGCACCCGTACACGCTCGAAACCGTATCGGAGCCAGAATCACCGGTCACCAGCCAGCCCGGTGGTACCGGCGATGCCAGCGGCAGTGTGACACTGTCGTGGACGCCTCCCGGCACCAGGGTAGACGGCAGCAGCATTTCGCTGAGCGAAATTGACCGTTACCGGATCAACTACGGACAGGATGCTGCAAACCTGACTCAAACTCTGGAGGTGCCGGCAGGCACAACCTCAACCACGGTTACCGGCCTGGCGCCCGGCACCTGGTACTTTACGATTCAGGTAATTGATACCAATGGATTGAGTAGTGAACCGTCTGATCCGGTAGAGCATCAGGTTAACTAAGTGAGCATTTTAGTTGTCGAGTTATTTTACAACCAAACAGCAGCAACCAGAAAAGTTCATTAATATTCAATGACTTAAAATCTGGCACAAAGCCTGCTTATTAAAGGATGACGTAACGCAAAGACCACTCACTGGAGGAGTGACTCAAATGAAAAAATTGACTCAAGGCTTGGCAATGGCTGCAGCCGTCGGTTTTGCTGGAGTAGCTCAGGCTGCCTATATCGATGCTGTTGCCAATGCAAACGCACCTGGCGCTGTAGCTGAGCAAAGTGTTCCGGGAGACAACGATTACGCCACTCGCGTAGGTGGTACCTGGACTGCGGATGCACCTCTGTACAACGTGGGTGATACCGTATTGTTCGGCCACAACCTGAAATCCACCAGCTCCGATCCGTTCAAGCTGACCTTCACCTACCTGGGTAAGGAAGCGAGCGACAACAACCAGTTTTACTGGGGTAACACCTTGGTTTTTGACCAAACTAACAGTCCAGACGACACCTTCAGTACCGTTTTCTACGGTGGCCTGGACAAACTGCTGACATTCAGTTTCAAAAACGGAAACAATGTTGAAGTGCTTAACGACGGAACCAACGGTAGCCAATTAAATATTTCGGGCGAACCCAAATCATCAGTCAACTTCAACCTTTTCCAAGTCCCCAATGAGCAGGATTACTTCCTGATCAGCTTTGATGACGGCTGGACTGGCGACGACAACCACGACGACATGGTCATCGCTGTTCGCGCCACCAAAGTACCTGAGCCCGGCACCCTGGCGCTATTGGGCCTTGGCCTCGCAGGTATTGCAGTGCGCATGAAAGGCCGTAAAAAAGCCTGACATGGACTTCTGTGTTACGCTTTAGAAGCCCTGCATTTGCAGGGCTTTTTCATTCTAGGTCAGGTTCATGGATGTACTGATTGTTTATTCAAATAGCGGCAGAGGGCTGCAGAAAGATGCCCAGATTCTGGAGGCAGTTTTACGGGGGCTAGGACATCAATGCCGACAGGTTCAACTCCCCCCTACCCCCTTATGGCGATCCCACCTTTCAATTTATCGATTCAAAGTACTGAAAAGATATTGTCCCGGTGCGATCACGAAACTCGTTTATCGCAGCCAAGTTGCTTTGCTCAGGATACTCAAGCCGGGCAAACGAGCGGATCTTGTTATTCACCTGGAGAATGTTCGAGTAACCCAATTGGCGGTTGGCCGGCACCACTGGCTAATCCCGAACCAGGAATGGTTCATTGAATCCAGGCTTCCCTACCTCAACTTTATCAACCGCATACTCTGTAAAACACATCATGCGGTATCGATTTTTTCCGCCTTACATCCAGACACCCAATACCTGGGGTTTACCGGCGGTGAGATCAACACCCAGAACGGCTCAAAAAAGAAAGACTACCGTCTGGCTTTGCATGTAGCCGGCAACAGCCAGTTCAAAGGCACACAAAGCGTTCTCTCATGCTGGCAGAGGCACCCCGAGTGGCCAAAACTAATCCTCGTTTCCCAGCACCTGGAACCAACTTCCTGCTCTGCGTCCAATATTGAGATAAAGCCAACTCTCACCAGTAATGAACTGATTGCTCTGTGGGCACAGGCTGGTTTTGCGATATTGCCGTCAGAAGTAGAGGGTTATGGCCAGACACTTGCCGAATCAATGGGCAATGGTTGCATCACGATTACAACCGATGCAGCGCCGATGAACGAGCTGGTTGAGGAAGATAGAGGCTTTCTGGCAGAAGTGGAAAGAAAACTGACGTTCCGCCTCGGTACCCGTTACTTTGTCTCAGAGCAAGCTCTTGAAAGGAGCATCCAAACTGCCATAGACCAGCAACCTGACTCCCTAGAGAACATGTCTGGGCTCGCAATCGAATGGTATTTAACCAATCACGAACAATTCCTGTCTCGATTGGAGCACCAACTCAACGGCCTGGTTGCACCACCTCTTGATCAATCTGCTCAAGAATTACCGGAAAGGTGGACTCGATAAACTCAGCGAGCGTTGCAGCCACCTCACAGCCATCACACGCCACTGCGGAGATGAGTAACGAGGCATCATCCCGGCCACTGAAGAATCCGCCCACCTGAGCAAGCTTCGCGCGCCACTGATCGGTTTCCCACTGCCCCTGAACAAAGTAGCTATACCCCAGGTGCACACGTTGCCCGGAAACACGATGTTTCAGGGTAACCCCCTGCACAGGGATGTTCAGGCTATTTTCAACATCAAAGAAGCCTTCCGGAATCCAGAAATCACGATCGTAAAGTCTATTACTGTACTGGATAAGTTCGGCGCGGTTTCTTTGATACTCGTATGTGAATGTGCCGAGATAAAATGTCACGCCCACACCTTGCCCTGCACGCGCCTGCAGGCGGTCAAACATCGTCTGAACATACACCCGGTCCGGATTAAGAATGTCGGGGCGCCAGCCATCAAGTCCCGAACCGAACACCGGGGCATACCTTTCACTCAAATCAATGACGTAACCTTCAGGTTCAGAAGCAATGTTGCCGCGTTTGTCCGGCAGAGCGATCCAAGTAACTAGCCCCAACATTGCGACAACCGCAACAGCAACGGCAGTTTTCCCTGCGGGTTTGGCGCGGTATTGCTCCTCGTCACTATCCTGACTGGCAACAACCTGGTCGTCTCGTTTTTCAAGCTGACGCGCCAGAAAATAGAGGGGAACAAGCGTCCCCGCAAACACCCACCAGCCAAAGTTTTCATGATCCTCGATCAGGCCGGACTGCATGTTCGTTTCATACCCCATGTAGATGATGACGAACACCCGGATCCAGTTGGCAAGTAGAGCGAATGCCACCCCAAAACAGAATAACGTGATGCGGGATCGCAACCTCGACAGGTATAACTCGCCATAAATCAGAACCAGCGCCTGTCCCACCAGCAGATACCGGAGTCCAGAGCATCCATGAGCAACTTCAAAGGTTCCGACACCGATGAGGTAAACGAAAACGCCCTCCACCTCAAAATCAATATCGAAAAAACCTAACAGGACCTTATTAACGGCAACGGTAATTACCTGTAGCGTCCAGGCCAGGAAATCCCACACAGGAATGGTCAGAAACAGCAAACCCAGCGGCACAATGAACCAGCGAGCCTGGCGCCACCCCATCAGCGTCGCGCAGGCAGCAAACAAAAGAGGCACCAACGCCAATTGCTGAAGCGCCTGAAGACGAATCAACCCGCCGACCCAATAGGCAAGCAGACAGGCTATCAAAGGAAGAACCCAAACCGGGGCGAAGCCCGGGGCCACCGGATTGGTCTTCGCCTTTCGCCAGATCAGATACAGCGCCACGCCGGCTAACAAAAGACCATGGGAGTATGATTCGTCCCACTTTAACCATCGCGTCACGATTCCCTCCAAAGTAGGGAAAGTAACGAATGCCAGCACACATAAGACAAGCAGGAACGGCCACAAGCGACTCATCAGGCTGATAGACGGCATCCTTTCCCTATTCATGACAACACCCGCTCAGAGACGAAAGAAACGATTAATTGAGGACACTAAACGGGGCGACATACAACCCCTTGCCCCATAAGCCATTTTAAGAATGGGAGAACGAACATACTCAACGGTGGTAAACAACACCTGCTCCCCTCTGAAGTGCTGTTTGTAGAACGTATTTTTCCCGGACCCGGCCAGCAAGTCATAACTGACAATGCTCGAATCCTGAAAGGATCGCTCAATGGCATAACCCAGATGGAGCGTGCCCAAGGACAATTTGTTGTGGAAATCCTGCATGAACCCCGCTTGCACGTTGTATACCCGATTGCCGGCGCGGACATCATAAAGTACAGACACAATCTGATTATCGGCTCTCAGTACCGACATTCTCGCGGATTGGCTTCCAGAGAGCCGGTTCAGAAGTGCCTCATGGAAGCGAACGGCATTGTCGTCAAAGCAGGGCTTTCCCCAGCGCTCGCAATGAAAACGATTGAGTAATGCCAGAAACGTCTCCGGGGTTTGCCATTCCTCGAAGGAACCATTCAAAGTACCTTCAAACAACTCTCGCCGATTATAGGCTTTCAGACGAGTATTCTTTCCAAGCCTTGATAACCAGTCCGTAAACTGCCCCTGAGTTGGAATCACCACACCTTCCGACTCGCTCCGAACTACCCGGGAGAGAGCCAGCGTGTGGCTCAGGCCAGATTCGATCATACGCATTGATCTCGCGGAGGCATCCGCAATGATCATCTCATCCCACCGGACCTCAGCGAGATAACCCCCGAGCACCTGCAGGATGGCCTGTTGCTCACGCCGATCCACAATGACACCCACGTATTCCGTACGCACCGTAGGCCCCAACTTCCAGGCATTACCTACCACATGCAGCCTTCGAACTTTCCAGCCCAGCGGCGTACTGACGGCACTCAGGTAAAGCGGAGCCAGGCCAACCAGCGTATCACCCGGGGCGTATACGCCCAGCAGCAACAGATCGAGATTCAGTCTATCGCCCCAGGTTTCCCACCAAGACGCCTGCCAGGCCCAGCTCATGAACAGCGGGTCGGCATTACTCTGCTCCAGCAGATGGTCCCAGCTTTCCTGCAGCCCGAAAAACTCTTTCTCAGACAAGCGACGAACGGTATAAGTCACATTCGCCTCCCTCGGCTGAAAGTTAGCACCATTTTTACAGCGAACCGCCAGGGGCCCATCCAGAACGGGTCCTTCGACAATGACCGAAGCAAAGAACGAATGGCCTGGCGACGCTGACCAGACGAGTACTCATATCGCCCTTTCCGAATAAAAAAATAACTTAACCCCCGGCGGGCCTCACCCCGGGTAACTGCTGAAGGAAAGGCTTTCAGAAAACTCTGGACCAGCTGTTCGTTCGCTCGAAACCGGCTCTCTTTGTCAGAGGAAATCTGGTTTTCCATAACCCGGTAATACCCAAGCACCACTGGAACATATAGAAACTGATAGCGGGTAGAAAAACGCAACCAGAGCCCGTAGTCCTCCGCCAACCGATCGGCGCTGTCAAAGCCCCCCATTTCGTCAAAGCAGCGCTTGCGGGTCATAGTTGTGTTCATGCTCACGAAATTATCCCGGAGCAACTGCGGCGTGATACGGCCGGAATAACGGGCCATACGATTCACACCATGTTCATGCCCTTCCCCGTCTATGGTTATGAAATCACCATAGACGATATCCACCTCGGGATGCTCCTCAAAGGCCTTCAGACTGATTTCCAGCTTCGTTCTGACCCAGGCATTATCGGAGTCGAGAAAGCAGATGAACTGGCCACGCGCCTCGGCAATTCCGCGATTCCGAGCCACACTCTGCCCCTGGTTTTCCTGCTGGAACAGACGAACGCGTTCATCCTTCAGGTAAGGTTCAAGCAGTTCCACCGTATTATCTGTTGAACCGTCATCGACGATCAGAAATTCAAAGTTTCCGTACGTCTGCCCCATCACACTCTCAACCGCCTGCAGAATAAAGTCTGCACGGTTATAGGTAGGAGTGATAATAGTGATCAAAGGGTCTTTAGCCGACATCCGTTATCGTCCTTGTTGATACGTTCTTCATTCCACGCTTCCCGGGCAGACTGCAGCAGTTCGCCATCAGAATCCCCCCCCATAATGAACCAGCCGCTGGTGCAATCTCCGCTTGACGAAACTCGCTGTGGTGATTCCCACACAAAGAATCGGGGTTGTTCACGGCCTTGATAGAACCCGTGCGCTTTCATGACCTGCTTCAGCTCCAAATCGGACGTCATGGCAGAATAAGAGGCTGCATTCGGCCATTCCCTCAGCATTGCCGCTACAACCGCCGATTTCAGCGCTGCTGATGCTGCTGGCCCGATGTAATCGACCAGCCGAACCTGTCGGTCATCCGCACGGACAACCCCCAGAGCTTTCAGGGAATCATTCTCGTCCCGTACTTCCAGAAATGAGTACTGTGCAAACGGATGCCGCTGATAGCGCCAGTCAAGGTAAGCCCAGTCTCTCACAACAACCTTGTCGTAGCTTTGCGCAACTGCCGCCCACAACTCATCAATCTGTTCTCTGGGTGGCAGTTGCTGCAGGAGAGACGCCCGCATGTGTCGGCTCTGCACTGAGCGATTAACCACTCGAGTGCAGAATTGCAGAAGCATCAAAGCCCAGTCACGAGCGCTACGAGGCTGACGGATTTTACGAAGGAAATGCACCTGGTCGCTGGCGCGCCAACCCATCCGCTGCAATACGATGGCGGCGACCGGGCTGATGCCAAACGACATAAGAATGGGAGATCGTTGTGCCAATTCCGCTTTGATCAGCCGACCTACGCCCTTTCCTCGCTGGCGCTCAGACACCTTGAAGTCGCAGCTCCACATGGCCTGTGTTGGCCGGCCATTCCATAGAATACTTACCGGTACCACCCCGTTGAAGCCGACAATCGAACCGTTCTCCTCGGCCACCACCGGGGCAAAGCCACGATCGCGCGCACCAGGATTCTCCTGGAACTGATAACTCCAGATATCACGTTTGAACTCCACATCAGCAAACAGGTTCAGCACCTGCTCCCGATGGCGTTGATCATCATAGGGTTTGATTTCAGCCACCCGTGCGCTCCAGCCATGCCAGAAACATCAGAATGCCCCATAGCTCTGCAGAGTAATCCTCCCGCCCTTTGAGGTGCTCCTGCCAATAGGCATTCACAACTGAGCGGTCCAGATAGTCCTGCTTGTCAAACACAGACGGTTGCAGCAGCGCCTCTGCCCAGGGGCGCAGTGGGCCCCGTAACCATTGCCCCACGGGCACCGCAAACCCCTGCTTGGGCCTGTCCACCAAGGCCTTTGGCACGTGGCGATACAAAACGCTACGCAGTACCTGCTTGCCAACGCCGCCATTAAGGTTATAGCTCAACGGTAACGACAGCGCGAAGGAAACCACCTTCGGGTCTAACATCGGTATTCTGGTTTCAAGGCTACACGCCATCGCTGCCCGGTCGACCTTCACCAGAATGTCATCGGGCAGATACCAATTCAGATCTCGCCACATCAACGCTTTCAAGCCGTCGGGGGGAACACCGCGCGGGATTGCCTGGGTCAGACCATATGTGGGTTCCTGAACGTCCCTCCGAAAACACTCGGGCTCATTCCAGAAAGAGACAGACTGCCGATAGAAATCTGACAGATCCACGGCCGAGGCCAGCGCACGCTCCGCTTTGAGGCGATGACGAATTGCCAGCGTCGACCGACCTCGCTGGGAAGGCACCAGAGCCCGGATCGCCTGAGCCGTCGCCGCCTCTGGTAAGCGGGATAACAAGCGCCGGGCGACACCAGCCGGCTTGCTTCGGCTCCGCCAACGGTTATAAACCGAGGGATACCGAGTGTAGCCACAGAACAACTCATCTCCGCCATCACCTGACAATGCAACCGTGACATGCTTCCGTGTCGTCTGGCTGACAAGAAAAGTAGGCAACTGCGAGGAATCCGCGAAAGGCTCGTCGTATAGATCTGGCAACCGCGGCACGAGGTTAAGCGCATCCTCGGGAGTTACGTACAACTCCGTGTGTTCGGTTCCCAGATGACGGGCAACCTCTGCAGCATGCTCTGCCTCATTGAAGCCCGGCTCATCAAAGCCAATACTGAACGTTCTCACGTTCTGGCTTGCACGGGCTTGCATAAGTGCAACCACGGTGGAAGAGTCGATACCGCCGGAGAGAAAAGCACCTAAAGGAACGTCCGATACCATCTGGTCTTCGATCACGTTCCCGAGTAAAGCCTCCAACTGCTCACTGGCAGCCTCAAAGCTTTCCGGCGCCCGGCTCTCTGTAAAGCAATCCTCAAGGCACCAGTAGCGTTGCGGTTCCGGTAACGTAGCCGGTGAGGATCCATCAAGAGGAAAACGAACCAGTGAGGCAGGCGGTAGTTTTAAAATTCCTTTGTGAATACTTATCGGTGCTGGTATCACGTTGTGCCGGAGCAACAGCGCCAGCGCCCCGGGCTCTACACCGCCTTGCCATGCAGGATGCACCCGAAGCGCCTTGAGCTCCGAACCAAACAACAGAGTGTTGCCTTGCCATCCATAATACAGTGGCTTTTCGCCCATTCGGTCTCGGGCCAGAATCAGATCCCGGCTTTTCAGATCCACCAGGGCAAAAGCAAACATTCCCGAAAACTTCGGTAGGCTCTCTTCCAACCCCCAACGCTCAATTGCGTGGAGCATCACTTCCGTGTCTGAGTGGCCCCGAAAGGTGCATTCCTCCTTTTCAAGCTCTGCTCGCAGCTGCCGAAAGTTATAGATTTCCCCATTGAAGGCAATAACAAAGCGCCCGCTCGCTGACGCCATCGGCTGCGCACCCGCCGGTGACAGATCCTGTATGGCCAACCTGCGATGCACCAGACCCAAGCCAAGGTCTGCCTTGAGCCAGATACCTGAATCGTCCGGCCCCCGGTGAGCTATGGCAGCCCCCATACACTCCAGGGTGGCCTCCGGGGTTCTACCCACATCCCTGTTTACGAATCCTGCAAAGCCGCACATGGACTATTTCCTTCCTGCGATGCGAGCCAGTCGAGCGCCCACGTAATCTCGTTCTTCTCGGTTCAACACCAGCAGCCAGAAGGCTGCCAGCCAGCCAATACTCCCCAGAACCGCACCCAACAGAATATGGCGGTAACTGTCGTACATCAGATATTGACCAACACCCAGAATAATAACTGCCATTAACCCAGCCGGCACGAACCCAGGCAGCACAGACGAGCGCAAATACTCTCTGACGGGAAGTTCGAGATGGCGGCAGGTATATCGGAGATATAAAGGGACAAAGATCAACCCGGGAACGACGGAAGCAAAAGCTACGCCCTCAAGGCCAAACGGGTGAACAAGAACAAGGCTCAGGCCAATATTCAGTGCGGCGGCCAAAGGAGTGAGGCGTGCAAAAATCCCGTGTTTGTCAATCGCCGTCAAATAACGGCTGGCGAACGGATTGATAAAAGGCAGCACCGTAAAGAACACCAGAAACACGATAAGCCATTCCGCCTTCTCACCAAACTCTGGCCCCAGCCATACTGAGATAAAAGGCACTCCCAACAACAGAGCCCCCGTGCCCATGGCCAAAAGAATGCTGACAACGTAACGGGACGAAATCAGAAAAACCCGCCGGATGGTGTCGTTCTCAGCCCTCGCACTCAAGCCGCTGAACAACGGCATAAAGGCATGAGTTAGTGTCCACCCGAGGTTTCGGATGTGCTGAGTCAGGTTCGCGGGAATACTGTAGAACGGAACCATAGCAGGCCCCATAATCAAACCAATCACCAAAACGTCCGTAGCATTTTCAACACGGGTGGCAATACCTTGAACGAATGATTTAAAACCGAAAACAATCAGCTCTTTCAGACGCACCCAGGAGTATGAACGCCAACGGGCTCTGATCGCACCAAAGGCAGGGCGGGACAGCAACCACATGAAGAGGATGTACTTTATGGAAATCCCAATGGCGTTGATGCCTGCCAAGAGCACCAGACCGTTTTCAGGAGTGATGAACAGGTAAAGGAGCGTGGAGCCCACGATCGAATTGATAATCGTGATGTTGTTTTTTAGGTAGTACTTCTGGAAACCTTCCAAGTAGCTCTCTGCAACATATCCGGGAAACGAGATTAACAGGTGGGCGCCGATAATGATCAGAAACAGCGTGTACTTCTGATATGGCTCTCCCTCCGGGGCGATCGCACCGGAAAACCATATTCCCCAGCATAAGAAAAAGGCGAAGAGGAGCAGACCGACCATCATCATGAACGCAAAGGCGGACATGTACACAGACTCAAGTGCCTGTGAATCCTGCTCGGCGTGGTGTTTCGCGGCATACCGACTGATGGCCGGCCGCAGGCCCAGGTCCAATATCCCCATGTAGCCGATTACAGCGCCAATCATCTCCCACAGACCGTAGTCGTACTTCCCAAGGTTGTGAACGAAAACGGGGGTCATAATGAAGGTGATGACCAGTTTAACGAGCATCACCAGGACATTTGAGCCGGTGTTGACTAATAAAATACGAATCACCTACCGGACTCCATATTCGCCAACACACCATCAAAAAGATGTGCCAACTTGCTGGAGGTTTGGCTAACATCAAATCTTAACGCTGCTTCCTCCCTGAATCTGTCCGATTCAAGTTGAAAAGCATTCTGATTTGCCTCAAACAACTGGATCTTCTCGAGAAGCCCACCCAACGAACCGACCTCGAACACCATTGCTGGAGAATCAGCGACCACCTCCTTCATTCCTATACAATTGGATGCAATGAGCGGCCGACCGGATACCATAACCTCCATCGGTAGGAGTGGGCACGCTTCCCACTTCGAAGGCATAACAACGACATCAACTCCCCGTATGGCTTCGGCCATCGAGTCTGTCGCCGGAAAGAAATGAAAAAAAGAATCCAAACCCCGGCTGCGGATATCTGCCTGCTCCTCCCTGATAAAACCTCCCCAGCCGAAGCAACAGACGTGAACCGGCGTCTCACTACTGGGACGATTCAACTGTTCAACAGCATCAACCAACAAACCAAACCCTTTCTGGGCCATAAATCGACCAAAAAAGCCAACGACTAAGGCGTTGTCGGGTATGCCGGCCTCTTTCCGGAGATCTCTGGCATTGTCTCCAAGAAATGCCTGGCTACTGATGCCATTTCTTACAGCCTGCACCCGCCCCTTCGCAGCAAGGGCGGGGAAGGTTTCCCAAAAGTTCTCTGCGGCATCTTCACCTACGGGGTTCACCACATTTGCCAGGGAAAACAAACGAGCCATAATGAACTTTTTAAGCCCCCCTAGCCTGCCTGAAAAGTGCCCGGGCATAAAAACATCATGCGTTGTAATGATGTGGGGGATACGCAGTATCCAAAGCGGCAATGCCGAGATCAGGCCGGCGGTAAAGCCATGAGAGTGAACAAATGCTGGCCGTTTTTTCAATACAAACCTCAAGAGTGCAATTAACAGCTTCACGTTACTTTCAGCGGTTTGCTCTCTCACGTAAACATTGTCTATAGGCTTTACCAAAGACTCCAAAGCCGAAGATTCCGGTGTTATAAGGTTAAAATCAAAATCCTTTAATGCTTTATCCCCATAAACATACGAGAAATAGGTTCGAATTCCTCCACCGGGGTGCCTTGCAAATACAACAACGTCCATCAAAAAAATCCCTTTATAAAAATACTTAACGCCTGTCGGCCAGGCTCACCAAATTACTGAAACGGTTTTTGAGGTCAGCCCCTTCAGAAACTTCCTCGACATTATTTGAACCCGACACATCCAGAAGAAGCAGGCGGTGAAAAACAACAACCGCCCCGGCAAAAAGGTACCAGTAGTACTGGGAAAGCCCCCAGTAATTTGAGCTATAAACTGCGTACATCCAGAACAAGGCAATCAGAGCCTTGTTCAGATTGACATAGAAAGATCCGGTCCTGTCTGACAATTTTTCAATTCGTTTTTGATTTTCGGAAAGCCCCTGGTACACCTTCAGAAGAAAGCGTAAAAAAATCACTGCACCAATAAAACCGAGCTCAATTAATAATTCCGCATAAAGATTGTGAGAGGCCTGCCGGCTACCCAGTATGTGCGTCTTAGCTTCTGGTGTGGTGCCAAGCCCATGCCCGACAATCGGTCGCTCGAGGCCCAGCGCGAACTCGCGCATCATACCCTGAAACCTGCCATCAACCGTCGCCGCATTCGATGTCTCGGACTGGCCAATAAGTGACAGATAACGATCTTTCTGTTCATCACTCATCACCTGCCACCCAGCCATCGCGATGAAAACCGCAAGCACAATCAAACTGAATTTCCGGCTCGATTCTTTGAACACAAAAAAAGCGACCACGAACAGTGCCAGAAGCGCCCCGCGTGACTGAGTCAGAATGAGTGCATACAACAGTGGCGGCACCAACACCAAATAAAGAAGCTTGGCCTTAAGCCCTGAAGGCCACAAAAGATAGTGCAAAAGAGGTATGGCCGTAACAATCACAAAACCCAACTCATTTGGGTTAATAACATCCGAAGGTGCCCCGGCTAACCTTTGTGAAAATTCCCCATGGCCTAGGTGAGTTCGGCTGCCCCAGTATCCATCTGTCAGGTTCAGGAACAACGGCTCAAGAACACGAAAAACCTGACAACCAATGAAAACCACCAAGAAAATTTTAAGGCGCCGATTAGAATCGACTAAAAGCACCGTAAAATAAAAGAAAACAATAGCTTTAACAAAATCACCCAGATTGTTTTTCACAACACTACCCGGCCATTCAACCAGAGGCAGCGATACCACCAGATAAACAACCAACACAAATAAAGACGCGACAATCGGGTCTTTCGACCAGCCCCTGAACTTTTCGCGTTGAATAAAAAGGCTTACCGATATAAGAAGAACGAGTAGAAGCGTAGGCCTGATAACACCGTAGCCCGGTATCCGCGCAGAGAGGTGCAGAAAGAAATCGATTAAAAAATAAATAAACAGCCCAAATGTAACCGCGCTGACCTGCTCCCTTGGCGGGTTTGCCGGCCCATTTTTATGGGATGCTTGCCGGGCGACCATAGGAAGGCTACTCATAAGGGGTCTCTAACGCATGTTTCCTGAACTTCATGCCCAGCAGCTCAATACCGGCCACCGCTTTTAGAAACTGAAACTGATCCGATGAACTCGCGTGCCTGCGCATAGCATATCTCTGAATATGCTCACGGCTGTCGGCAAAAGCCACCACTGCACAAGAAAAGCCGGCTTCACGCACAAACTGAACCTGGTCACCAACGAAATCATCTGGCGTTCCGTTCGGGTAACAAAAAGAGCGTGAGGCCTCTCCCAGGTTCTGCGTGAGTGCTTCCGCACACCCCAGAATTTCATTACTGGCCTGATCACCGCTCACTCTGCCGAGGGACGGGTGAGTAACTGTATGGCCCCCTACTTCAAGCCCTTCAGACTGCATTTCTTTCAACTGGGCCCAGGTAACAGACTGGAAGCGGCCCGGGGCGCACCCGGGTAGCTCCACCTTCCACGCCCGGGCCAAACCAGCCAGACACTCAAGCTTTTCTGAATTATCCGCTTTCAAAAGAATCTGGTTAATTCTCCAAAACTCCGCTTCAAAATCGCCAGCCCTTATAGGCGTTTCAATACTGAACAGCCCGAAATCGTGCCTTCCCTGCGCTACAGGTGCTTTCTCCAACAGGTACCGCAACTGATCCGGCCATAACCAAAGCTCACCATTCACAAACCCTGTCGTCACATAAAAGGTGGCTGGAACGCCATACTTCCTCAGTATTGGCCACGCAATCGAATAAAAATCACGGTACCCATCATCAACAGTAATAGCGATGCTTTTTCTTGGGAGTTTTTGGGTGCCGTAAAGAGAAGAGGCAACCTCCGAAACGGTTACAGGGTTAAAATGCTCGGCAATGTAACGAACCTGCCATTCAAACTCATCCGCGCCAACATACCCTTTTTTGGGCAAACGGGAGAACCGATGATACATCAGAATACGCGGGTGGCCTCCGGTCATTTCACGAGCTAACGCATAGCCCCCGTACTCGCCGGCTATTTTTACCCACTTAGAGATGTTCACTTAACCCCCTTCCCCCGGTTACGGGCACCGGCGCGAGTCAGCATGTCGGTGTACAGCGCACAGTGAGACTCAATCATAGCGCCCAGGGCATGCCGCTGACTGGCGAGTTTGCAACCAGCCTCACCCATAGCGTTCATGCTTTCATCGTCGCCAAGAAGGGTCATCAAATACTCTGCCATTTGCTCAGTATTGCCCTTCGGAAATAAATACCCCGTAACCCCATGCTGCACTGCCTCGCTGTTACCGCCCACTTCTGAAGCTACAACCGGCAGCCTGGCCTGCATGTACTCAACAATAGCGTTTGAATAACCTTCCGATTCCGAGCAAAGCAAACCAATATCCATTGCCCGCAAAATATCCTTTACATCCGGGCGAGCCCCAAGAAAGTGAACCTGCTCAGCAACCCCCTCGGTTTCAGCCAGATCACGGTACGCCTGTTGATCACCTGCACCGATCAACACCAAATGACAATCCGGAAAAGCCCGAGAGGCAATCCCCATGGCTTTTATTGCGTCACCTATACGCTTAATTTCACGAAGATTGGCGACCAACACCACAAACCTGCCCTGTTCAGGCAGGCCAAGAGATTCAAGGTAACGCGCCCTTGCCTCTCCCTGGAGTGGATGCAACGCCACTTCGGGAGCCGGGTACCCATTATAGATGACGGAAATATCCCCTTCAGAAAACCCTTCTTTTTGGGCTGTCACACCCTTTACTGCCTCACTATTGGCAACAACACCCCTCACGAAACGCGCGGTTTGCCTGAGCACACTAAGGTATTTTCGGGTGTACCAATATCCCATATCTCTGCGGGAAATGAGCGTGGGAATACCAAAAAGATAAAAGATCGGAGGACAAATGACAGATGCATCGTTAAAGAACACATGGCACAAAGCTGTGCCTTCCTTTTTCTGAAGGCGCGCAAAACGAAACATCGCCAGCCAGGTTTTTATGCTGAACAGCTTAGAACTACCCAACGTGCTCACTTTACAGGGCATTGAGCCCTCTTCGATGTACGCTGATGAGCGCAGCACCAACAACTCCGGAACAAACTGATCGGCAGGAAGATTCATCAGAAGCTGAAGCAACTGCCCCTCGGTTCCCGCATAAGGGCTGGCAAACTGATCAATCACAAAAAGAATGCGAACAGGGCTCTCCATTTCCATAATGCCACTATCCAGATTTTTCAACGCCAAGGATAACCCTTACCGAACGTACAGGATCACCCAACCCAGCTCGCGCCAGTGAAAGAGCTGAGCGCAAAACATTGCCTTGACTCCGGTAGACTTGCCCCATTCTGTAATTTAGCAACGCACGACGTTTACGGATAGTTGATCGCCGGTAGGGGTAACGAGCTTCAGCCCTTTTTAATATCTCAAATCCAGTTCGCCAACGCTTTTCAAGCCCACGCTGACTGATTGAATCTTCATGTTTCCGATAGTAAAAACCATGAAATCCAGAAAAAGCAATTGGGAAGTTTTCCGCAACACGCAATACAAAATCATGATCCTGAGCTGCACGGAACGACTCTTCTAAAAATCCCACTTTGTTAACCACCTCCGCTCTGAACATACACACTCCAGGCGAAGGTATATAACAGTCTAGAAGTAAATCATTTGGATCATTTTTCTCTACATGACTCTTTCCGAAGAGCGGATACAGGCAGTCAAGATTATTATCAACTGCACTCCCCCCTCCATAAACCATTCCACATTCAGTATTCATGTCTAAAAAATTCGAGTGCGCTTCAAGTACGCCATCAGCCAACAAATCATCACTGTCAAGAATCACAAAATAACGACCAACAGCTTCTTTTAGCCCCAAATTAATGGAAGAAGCCTGGCCGCGGTTCGCGTGACCGGGATGCGTCAGAACTTTGATACGAGGGTCGTTAAGACTATCAAGCCAATCGAGTGTACTGTCAGTCGACCCATCATCAATAATCAAATACTCGAAATTACAGTCTTTCTGGCTAACTACAGATTGGACTGTGTCCTGCAGAAGTGCGACGCGATTGAATGTAGGGGTGATGACACTGACCAAAGGCTTCTCTGAATCTAATCGCATTTACTACTCTCCAAGCATCCATTCTCAATCAATGCGCTGCCAGCGGCACACCAACAAATTCGACTTTCATCATCTTCTATTTTGTATCGTTTTGTAAACAACAATACCTTGCGCTTTCACGAAAAAGCGCCGTCTAGCTTCAGATCAACCTAAACATGAACTTACTGACTTTTAGATCGCCACAAACGGTAATATTTTTCCGCGACATCCGCCGGAGGGCGCACAGACAGATATCCAACCTTTCTGGATAAACCGACGTTCTTCCGGTTGCCCCGTTTACTGGAGGGTATGTAGGCACAGCAAGGCCTAACTTGACCGAACACCGGAATAACCGTGGCCTGGGCTTTGTCTTGGACTGCCCCCAAATCCAGTGGTTCGATGGTCAGATTGCCCTATACAGATTCCGGCGTGTCGTCGGTGTTTTCGGTGAGCGACACGCCTAATTGATCCAGCACCGCACCATATTGACGTTAAACCCATTACCCAGCGTGACCTGGGAAACAAATGCACCGAATTTCAGGCATTGACAACAATCCGGGCATTGAATTTTCGCAAAAAGCGGCTACGGCGCCTAGCTTAAGATGGCTTACCAGATGCCTACGAAAATAACCTCTATGAAAACCAAGGACAATCTCGCCCCCCCCGACAGAGGAATACAAGAGAGTCACTACATGATAAAAAACAGCGCTAGTCAGGCGATACACCACAGCGATTTCAGGATTCTTACCCGGAAACTCAACCTGATTTTAGATTTTTTCAGATGAGTCAACTCTTCACTTGTCGAGAATCACGATGTAATCGCCGGTTCCCGGCCCCAAATCCAACATTAAGAGTCGCAGATTGCCCACAGTTTTCCCGGTTCGAATGTGCCAACAGCTTCAATTTAAAAGCAGATTCATATTCCTGAAGAGTCTCAAGATTCCATCTGCTTAGCCATTGCTAGCAATAATAAGCTCAAAATTATTATAATTTTGAGCTAGTACAGAATCAACCGAGCCCGAATATATCTAGAATGACTAAAACTAGAGTAATTAAAATCACCAATGAGAAAAAAATCACCCATCCATAAGCTTTACAAAATATTAACTGAAAATCACTCAACATCTAAGCCGATTCTTGATGGCGGATACTCCCCCCCCGAACAATTCAAAATACAAAATCCATTAGACACCGAATCATATTCATCATAAACAAAAACGTAAATCGGACTAGATAAATTTAAAGCGCCATACCCTTTATCAACTACAATTTCTTTGTCCGACCATGAAACTAAATACTGAAACTCCACATTACTTCCTGCTTCAACAACAGAAGGAGTATTTGCAAACAAAACACGCTGGGGGCTTGTGTCAAAATAAATCTCACCAAAATTAAGGGCAACGTTAACCATATCCACCCCCCCGGCAGCTTCCCAACCGATATTAGATATTGTGGGGCCGGCATCTTTTGGTTTTGAATCTTTAATATACAAACCGCTAAATGACTTACTATCCTTTCCGTTAAGCTTGAAGTAACCTGCCCCATAATCCCCAGACAAGTCAATATAAACTTCAATCAGCTGCCATTGACTTGAATAAGAGACATTAGGCAGTCCATAACCTGAATCTCCTTCACTTTCAAACGCACGAGAAAGTTCTTTTCCATTCTCATCAAGTTGTGCGGTTATAAGTCTATTTGTCGTTGCTACAACATGAGTACCTGCGTCAGCCACAGTTTCATAGGATCTAAAATATTTAGACGAGGAACCAGATCGGTAAAATACAGTACTATCAACAAGAGCCGTAGCTCCTGAATCAACTCCTGAAATTACAGCACCTGCAAAATGATCTGAAGTCAAACCGGAAACTTCAATATGAATCCATGATTTTTCCGCATCGTAATAAACCACCCTACCAATGGTTTCTCCTCGATCAATAGGCATGACCCTTATACTTTCACCAGGGGAAAACGGATCTCCTCCATCCAAAAATACTCCCTTAATCGATGTTACAGCAATTGTTTTATAATTAGCTATATCGCCGTCACTCTGAACCCTCCATGAGAAATAAGCTTTATCAGCATATGGCGTATCATCCCCACCGAAGGCGTGGGGCCAGCCAAGCCATCCATCATTCTCAGACCGGTATGTATGAGATACTTCGGGTATTCTTGACTTCTCACTAAAAACCACACCCTCACCTCGAGACCAGACAAAAGCTTCACCGTCACTTCCGACAGGAACCGGCTTCCCCGGTACAACACCCATCTCTTTAGTAGTATCGATACCATTTTCTATCACTCTAGACCCGAACGCCCACAAAACAGGATGGGGATTCTTTTTTTCTCCAAATCCTTCCCCCTTTATAACCAAGCGCCCTTCATCTAACAAAACATCCTTTACCAAGGGCTCTGCACTAACACCGAATGCCAAAGAGAAAAAAAATAAAATCAATCTAAAACGGCAGTTTGTTATATTCATAATATATAACCCTCTTTATGATAGAGAAGCCACGTAAAAATTTTAGCTCATCTTCCGAAATTTTCAACAACAGAAAATAAAAATATTATTCACAAAAAACTATAATAATAAAATCAAAGAACAAAATCCGAAATAAAACTTCTAACTTTAGAAAAACTATCTCCCCAAGATCTCGTAAGCTCGGATTTCAAATCACGATAAATACCAGCCCCCAAAACCTTATTCTCAGCAGCCTTAACAACTCCGGTCATTATACTTTCAGGATTATTCTTAACAAAAACAGGCCCCTTGAAAAAATAACCTCTAAGCGTTTCAGTATCCGACAAAACAAGAGGCGCATCTACCGAAACAGCCTCATACGCCCCACAATTCAATATAAAATCTTTATTTGTAAGAACAACCACTACATCAACAGAATTAATCAAACACTTGTAATCATACTCCGACACAAAACCAGTAAAAATCAAATTATTAGGAATATCTGTTCTCAAATTACCAGAATTAAAATAGCGATCAGAATTACCAGTCATATATAGAATATAATTCTCACCAAGGCATCTTGCAGCCTCAATCATTTCTTCTATAGGCTCATCACTATCAAATGTTGTGACAGCCATAACATGAACTTTATTGGGATCCGTTAGAAATCGGCTTTTCTCTAAGTTCCCCGAAGACATATCAGGCAATTTATCTGGTAAAACCATCGCCACCCCACCAAACCCTTCGCACACAGACTTCAGATAATCATTAGTTACAATAGTTAAATCTGAATGCTTAACAGTAAATTTACTAACAAATCTAAAAATCTTCCATTTGATATCTTTTGAAGATTCATATTCAAACTTAAAATTAGAATGTCGATCAACAACCAATTTGAAACCAAATATTCTTTTTGTCATAACTAACAAAAACGTTAAGATAATCGAAGGGTTCTGACAAAAAACGAGAGTCGGACGCTCTGCCAATATCTTATAAATTGTTAATAACGACAAAACGGGATAACGAAAAATCTTTACACCGCGATAGACCATCGGTATATATTTTGCCTCAAACTCAGAAGACAGCTCCCTAGAGCGCCTATGATCCTCCCACGCGAACCAAACAACTTTCCCGCCCATATCAACCCCGACACGTAAAATTTATAATTTTAAACAATAAAAAGTTATTTAAACCAAAATCAAACAACCAAATCCTGAAAAAAATAGGTATATTTATGGCCACCCTTACCAAAAACATCTTCATCAACCCTAACACTTAGGTCAAGGCCAAACTCATCATCTACACTTAACAACTCTCGCAATTCAGCAATAACATTAACTTCAAAGTGATTCAGCCCCCTCCCAGGCGCTTCAGATACACAAATCACAAATCGGGCATAGTCTAATTGCCTTACATTGAACATAAAGTGCTCACCATAAGCACTCATATAACGATCAATGGCACGGCCAAAAACCACGGCATGAAATTTCTCCGAAGGGCTTAAATATGCAAATTGATGGATCGATCTGCCACGCAACTCATCAATCACCCATTCGCTCCCCAAAGATCGGCATCCGCTGTTGGCCAGCGTGAAAGAATCTCCCAAGCGGTAACGAACAAGGCTTTGGGAGGTTCTTGTCACATCACTTATCAAAGCCTCGCCATTCCACGTTTCAACCCAAAGCCAGGGGTTAACCAAATGAAGATGACCGGATTTACACTCAAATGCAATTATATCGAATTCGGTAGACCCATACTCTTCCAACACAGGCGCATTAAAGGCTTTACTTATGTACTCTTTTTGAGATGGTAAGATAGCTTCCGCTGTACATATAATGGCTTTTATTCCAGCAGGACGGAGCTTGTTATTAGTAACAATTCTAGCTGCCTCAAGTATCAGGGAACTGTATCCATATAAGTATTCAGGGCGCCAGTCTATCAAACTAGAAACGACTTTATCCGCACCGTTTTCAGCAGGGTAAAAGACCTTTCGGTTAAGCAGAAAATCCCGTAATTTCGCCGCTAGCGTAGCGTCCGCCCTACCCCAGATACGTGCCTCTCTCTGGCCGAGACGCAGACCGTGTTTTCGATAACAATACGCCCGAACAGCAAGCATTCGGGCCAATTCTTCCCTGGAAAGGCTTATATTCGTTGGCTCACCAGTCGTACCTGCGGTGTGTCTTGCAAAACCGGTTGACTCAGGTTGGTTCTTAAATGTGGCCTCTCGTAACTGTTTTTTAGTGAGAGGTAGCTGTCTTTCTAGCTCGTCTAAACTACAAACCTCATCTCCATTTGCACCGCAAGGTCTAGTTTGAGCAAGGCATCGATCCAGATATCCCTCTCTATTTATTGAAGCGCCAACTCGCCAATGCTCGGCTACTTCTTTCTCAAACCGCGTGACGGGGATTCTCAATGCCATGAAAGTTATGCGCGCGATTAGGTAACGCAACAAGATCCATACCTTCATAAAACTAAGGCCTGCTCGTAAATGTTCAGGTACTGGCCAGTCATTGCTGATGCTGAAAAGTTATCACAAAGCATCTTAAAGCCTTCCTCCGCTCGATAGTTTGCGGCCTCAGGATCTTTGATTATTTCTTCAATCCCAGCTATAACCCCATCCGTCGAGCCCTCGCTCACCAAGACACCATAGGCACCATCACCGAGCACAAACGAAATCTCACCAACAGAAGTCGAAACAATCGGCAATCGAACAGCGAGGGCTTCAAGCAACGTAATAGGTAACCCCTCAGTCAATGAAGAAATAGCTAAAACAGAGGATTTGGCCATGAGAGCGGGAATATTATCGAAATATCCGGGCATTCCTACATGCTTACCGAGGTCATACTTATTAACTAGCGCCTCGAGCTCCGGCCGTTTATTTCCTTCGCCAACAATCATTAAGCCTACATTTGGGTTTTTAGCCTGAATCTCTCGAAATGCCATAATCAGGTGATCGAAGCCTTTCTCTCGAGATAAGCGACCCACGCCGAGGATGACGGCTTTATGCTGCCTAAAGAACTGCTGAAAATCTTCCGGCAATTCGGATTCAGAGCGTTTTACAACTTCATCTATAGGCAGCCCATTGCGTATGGTGCAAACCTTTTCAGAGAGCGCCAGGCGACTTGGTAACTCTGCGCTCATTGCATCGCCAACCAAAACTACCCTTTGCATTAAAGATATCGCCAGCCGGTCTAGCAACTCATACACCCACAATTTAGTAAATCGAGGTGCGTGAACATAACCATGCAGCGTTGCAACCATGGGAATACCCCGAATAAAGCGGGGATAGCAACCTAGCAATACGTTGAATTTAAAACCATGTGAATGAAGCAGCTGATAACCATTAGCCCTGGCCCATTTAAGGATTTTCCGGCTTTGCACAAGGTTTAATCCCGGCTTCATTCTCCATGCAATAACCGGAAGCCCTTGGCGCTTAGCTTCGGCTTCCAGAGGCTTTTCCTCAATGTCCGGGTCCCCTGCACTTAAAATCATAGGATCCAGGCCTTGATCCAGTTGCGCCTTAACCAGGGCAAGTAGCATCTTCTCTGCACCGTAAAGGCCACCACTATCAATTAGATGCAAAACCTTCAAAAATACACTCCAGAGCTATTGGATAAAGCATCTATAGAGACAGCAGCCACACTCATCCCTTCCTTGGATTCCACACTACCTTCTTCTCTCCTTTCAAAAACGCCAAGCTGGCTTGCAGAGAGGCGAGATTCAGCAGAACAAAGTAGTACGGAATGGAATAGATGGCTGAGAGTGTTTCACCGCTGGATTCTTTTTTATGCCCGCTCCAGGCGAGAATCAGAAAGGCCAGGTACCCAAGTGCCGCCAATGCGTAGAATCCTTTTACGGGAGCCAGGTAAAGTGCCGCGTACGCCAGAGTTAGCATGGGAATAAACGCGCCGTACCTCAGTAGTTTGTGGGAGATCATCTGCCAGGCAAACAACAGGTTACGGGCTGGGTTCATCAGGTGTTTCATGTCTTTAAGTGCCCACAGCGCACGAAGACTTACCCGGACACGCATACTGAATTCGCTGCTACCGTCACTGAGGGCTTCTTCTTTTAGCAGCGCTTCGGGTTCGTAAACAACCCGATACCCCTGCTCTACTACCTTCAGTGGTTGCACAAAGTCTGGTAACTGGTCGGCCCGAAGTGGCTGATACAAGGCTGTACGCATGGCATCAATGCCACCATCAACGCCTACAACCGAACCCACCAATGTTTCCTGCGCTCTCAGCCAGTTTTCGTACTTCATGTAAGCGCTGCAGCCGTCGCCAATCAGGGCGCCCTCCGGGTTCACGTAGACCATTTTTCCGGTTACGTATCCCACCGCTGGGTCATTGAAGTTACTCACCAGTGCTTTCAGGGCTTGTTGATCCCATTCGGAGTTGGCATCCGAAAATGCCAGGATATCCCCTTCCGCATGCTGTTTGAGCATATTGAGCCCTGCGGTTTTGCCCTGACGGGGTACCTGACGAAACAGTTTGACCGGGAAAGGCGCATTCGCAGCAACCGCCTGGACAATCTCGTCGGTTCCGTCCTCCGACTCATCGGAAACCACCAGGACCTCCAATTGCTCCCTGGGATAGTCCAACGCCAGCTTGTTTCTGAGCGTAGCCTCAATATCTTTGGCCTCGTTGTAGGCGGCGATAAGAATCGAGACTTTCGGCTGGTCAGCGCCGCTTTTGTTTACGGGCAAGGGTCGTGCGGATGCCAGCAGTCTGATACAGACGGGATAGCCGAAGTAGATGTAAGCCAACAACAGGAAAGATATCCAGAATACTGCGACCATCATGCCATCCCTGCCACAGAGCTGGAACCTAGGGTGTTCGATGAGGGCTCAAGAACCCCTTCGCTTTCCAATACCTGGCTCATGGTGGTAAACCGGAAATCAGACAACAATCTGGCCAATCTCTGTTCACACACATCCAGATTGTTGTAATGACGGAAGCGGGAGAACCACTTTACATCCAGGCGCGGCTGGTCCGGATCTACTTCCCAGGGGTGAAGGTAGAACACAAAAGGCCGTCCATGCCGGTTGATGGAGCCCAGTCCGTATCGACTGAACCAGTACGGGAAAAGCCGGAAATATCCACCACCAGCAATTGGAAGGGTGTAACCCGGCAACTTGAACGTGCTTAGCGGGAACTCCGCCAGCTCATATCCTTTATCGGTGGTCAACCGATGGGGCCAGCGTGGCGTACCGGGCATGCCATAGCGGTCGTGATGCACTGGAAAGATGGACGAATCCCAGGTAAACCCCTGCTCGGCAAGGATATCCAGCGCCCAACGCGATTGATTGGTAATGGAGTAGCTGGCCGCGCGATACCCTGTTACCGGCGCACCGAGAATGTCCTCAAGAATCACCTTCGATCGCCGGGTTTCTTCTTTGAAAACGTCCGGCGTCTGGTTATAGATCAGTTGATGACTGTAACCATGGCTGGCAACTTCATGGCCTTGAGCCGCGATCCGTTTCACCATCTCTGGAGATCGCTCAGCGACCCACCCAAGGGTAAAAAAGGTCGCTTTTACACCTGCCCTCTCGAATAACGCGAGAATGCGATCTGTATTCGCTTCAACCCGATACTCCATGGAGGACCAGTCGTCGTAGCGAACGGCCTCTGCCAACGCAGCTACCTGAAAGTAGTCTTCCACATCAATTGTCAGGGCGTTCTGTATCGGTTCTTTCATGGCCATAGCCTCACACTTCCTGTGTTGATCAGCGCAGTCGGTATTCCAGACCAACCAACACCCAGTTCTCATCGTACTCCCGGCTGGAAATATCGCTGGTTTTGGTGTTGTGCCCTACCCTGGCCAACAGGCTCAAATCCCGGGTTGCCTGGTGTTTAGCCCCTAGAACGAGCCGGGCGACCTCGTCCTGGCTATCGTCGCGCTCATAACTCAGGTGGTCGAAGCCCAGCGCCAGGTATCCGGTAGTCAGCTCCGACATCTGGCGTGAATAGCGGGCATTAATGCCTGCTTTGTCTTCTCTCTCCTCGCTCTCGAGGTAATCCGAGCGATAAGCATAGAGGTCAAGATTCAGTGAGGAGGCGTCGGAAAACTGCTTGTTGATGCCGGTCGACAAAACGCTGTTTTCAACGGTGATGCTTTCGCGGAGGTTGAACTCGAACTCTCCAAAACGAAGGTCAAGCGTGGACGTGCGGTCTGTCAGCTCCCTTGAGGCATTCAGGTACCATTCGGTACTCGGATTGATTTGCCGGGTAAGGTTTATCTGGCCTACCAGCCCATCGCTTGACTGGTTGGTATTGGCGTAATCCGTTTCGATCTCACTCACGCCAACAGAACCGGAAAGAGAAGTGGTCGCCCACCGATTCTCGAAGGTGACCTGGGCACTATTCACATCCACTTCTGCGCCGTAGTCGAATTCGGTTTGACTGTGGGAAACGCTCAGTCCCCCGGTGAATGTTGAACTGAACAGGTGGTTCCAGGCGATAGAACCGGTATAGCGTTCGCTGTCCGTTTCCTCCGGTTCGTCGTACTCGGTGTTGGCGTAGCGGGCAGAAAGATTGAGCCAGTTGGTGTCATTCAGACGCCAGAGGTATCTGGGGCCAGTGCTGAACACGTTTTTTCGGGTTCGGTTGTCCGGTGTGTCACTCTGGCGAGTGTCCTGGTTCACTTCCCTAAGGTTGTTGTCCACTTCCCAGTAAAGCTGGTTGGCGAGCTCGCAATCGCCCTGGAAGTCCATTTCCGCGAAGCTCTCGCTGTCAAAGCTATCGTCCTGCCACCAGGAATACCCCAGAGTGCCCAGGAAATCAGCGTTGCAGCGTCCGGGATCTGTCTGGTAACCAGCGGTAAGGTAGGCACGGGTCTCGAAATCGCTGTCTTCATTCGTATCTGCTTTGCGGGCATTGTCGGTGAAGCGGCTGTCCAGCCCGAACGTGACCTCACTTTGCGCAAACACGGGGAACGAGCAGGCACCAGCCAGTAACATTACTGGTATTGCCTTTACTGCAACGGGTGTCCCTACCCTCTGCTGATCAGCCATTGATCACCGCTCCTACAAACTTGTCCGGATTGAAAGCCGTCGCAGCTTGTTCGGCCGTCGCCGCAGTGATCTTGCCGTGAGGTACCACCAGCATGGCGTAATCGCAGAGTTCGGTCAGAATGCGGGCATCCGGAGATTCGGATATCGGCGCCGTGTCCAGCACGATGAAACGGTCCGGATAGCGACGGCGGATTGCCTGCAGGAATTGCTTCATCCGGAAGGAGGTAAAAAACTCGGCCGGTGTTTCACGGCGACTACCCGCCGGAATCAGCCTCAGCCTGGGAATACCGGTCGGATAGAGAATCCTGGAAATGTCGTAGTCCGGGTCATCCAGAAAGTCGGTCAGGCCTGTCTCGGGCATCACATCCAGTGTGGAGTGCAAAGACGGTTCGCGCAGGTTGCAGTCGATGATCAAAGCCGTCTTGGCCTGATCAAAGGCAAAGGCTGCCGCAAGATTCAGGGCTACAAACGAGGAACCGGCACCAGAGCTGGCACCACTCACGACCAGCGTGAAGTTATTGCCTCCGGAAACCTCGAGCAGCTTGGTTCTCAGATCCCGGAAGCGGTTGACCAGCGCGCGGTTGCGGGACTCGGGATAGATAATCCGACGCTCGTCGAGGTCGTCGTGCGTGAGCCTTCTGGGCTCCTGCATACGCACGATCTGCTTACTGATAACGTATTTATCAACCGCGCCGGGCCCCAGTTCCAGAGAGCTTGGCACCAGCATACGGGAGTCTTCGTCATCCCGGAAATCCAGCTCTTGTTTCAAACGCTCCTTGCGCTTCAGCCAAAAGGAATGCTCTTCACTGCCCGCCGGGCTGCTGCCGGTTGTCTCATTGCCAGAATCCTGGGATTCCTCGGGATCAAATCCGGACCGATCATTTCGTTGTTCTGGCATCAGATCACTCCCATTTGAGCTAGCACAACGATGGTCACATACACTGTTACCGTGAGCACCGCGAAAATCCCGATCAGTAACGTAACCTTTCGATCCCGTCGCTTTTCGTAGGGTGTTCGTACCTCCGGAATCTCAACAAGAACCGGCAAACCAATGTCTTCTTCCAACTGCTTCCTGGCACGAATTCGGGGATCTACCTGTAACAGACCCGCAACCGCTCCAAAGGGTGCCGCCAGCCCCAGGAACAATCCAGCCGCAGCAAACATGGAGAACTGGGGACCAGAGGGCGTACGCGGGAACTGAGCGGTTTCATTAATGCGGTAGTTGAGCCCCTGCCCTTCAATGTCGAGATGCATGGAGACCCGAGCTTTTTCCCGACGTTTGAGCAGGTCATCGTAAATCTCACGGTTCACTTCCATGTCGCGGGTGAGCTCAGAGTACTGGGCCTTGTTGGCCTGGATGCGCTCCATACGCTTTGCTTGCTGTTCCAGCAGGCGGGAAAGCGAAGTAATTCGTGTATCCACGGTGGCCATATCCGCCCGCGTGGTAGAGAGGTTTGCCCGCAGTTCCTGGTAGAGCGGGTTAACGGCTTCTTCGCCCTCAAGTGAACTCACGTCTGTCGGCCGTTCTGCCGCCTGATCTCGTTGTTTGCGCAGTTCCGCCAGCTGTTCCCGGAGTATCACGATATCCGGGTAGGTATCGTGGTATTGCAGCCGCAGACTATCCAGGCGCTCTTCCAGGATCCGGATCCGCTCTCTGTAGGCATCCTCAGTTCGGCCTTGCGTGATCGTGGGCCGGATGCCTCCGAGCTGGCTCTGAAGGGAAGCCGCACGGGTTTCAAGTTCTTTTTTCTCGAGTTCGGCCAGCTCCAGCTGATTACGAAGCTGCGCCATGCGGGCATTAGCCTCCTGCTCCGTTCCATCGGTGTTTTCAGAGAGGAACTCCTTGAGCCGGTTCTCAGCCTGGGCCAGTTGCTGCTCGTAGCTTTTGACCTGTTTGTCGATGAAATCGTAGGCGTTGCGGCTTTCGGCCCGCTTACGGTCTTTGGTTTCTTCTATAAAGACCTGCCCCAGTTTCTGGGCAACGCGGAATGCTTCCATCTGGGAAGTGGAAGAAAAGCCAATACTGAAATAACTGTCGCCCCGGGGCCTGACCGACAAACCCGAGCGAATGTTCGCAATCCGGTACTCAAGTGCCGCCGGGTCTGAGGGCGCATCCGGATAAATTTCAGGATCCAAAGCCACTTTCTCGATCAGGCTCCGGCTCATCAGCAATTCTTTTGCAGCCGAGGTACGGTCGTTAATCTCCGTGGCCACGGCGCGCCCTTCCATCAACGGCGCAATGATGTTGCGGTCGTCTACGAAGATGATGGTCTCAGACTGATACTTATAGGGCCATACAAAGCCTGCTCCAAGCACAGCAAAACTGACAATCACAAACGCAAGAAACGCGAGGCCCTTCCGGCCCCGGACCTCGCGAATGATCTCCTGCGGTAACTGGGATAACGGTAATGCCATAACCTAACCCGCCTTCAGACCTTTTAGCTCTGCAACCACTCAGAAACTGCGCTCTGGAATGGTAAGAATGTCACCCGGCCGCATGCCGTAGTTGGTTTCAACCCGGCCTTTGTTAAGGATGTCGTCCAGTTTTACGGGAATGGCAACCACCTCGCTCTCAAGCTTCCGATACAGCATGGCGTTGTTCAGCGCGGCAAACTCGTTCGCACCACCGGCATTCAGGAAGATATCCAGAACCGTCATGCCGCTCTGGTGAGGCACTGAAATGGGCTGGCGAACCGCACCAGTTACCCGCACCCGGTCTGTGAATTCATGGCTGCCCATGGAGGTCACAACCACACTCACCTGTGGCTCACGAATGTACTCAGTCAGGGAAGTACGAATGGAGCTGGCCAACTCTTCGGGCGTGCGGCCACTGGCCTGAACATCCCCTACCAGCGGCACGGAAATCTTGCCGTCAGGCCGAACCGGAACGGAGATGCTGAGATCTTCGTTGCGCCACACAGAAACCCGTACGACATCGGTTGCGCCCAGTATGTACTGGTCCACGCTATCCCGGGTATCAACGGCCAATGCACGCTGGATCTGTTCTGAAGAGGAAGCGGAAGGGCCGGCACAACCCGTTGCCAAAGCTACCGCCATGAGGGACACAATAAGCCCTTGGATGAGATACTTCCGTGACATCTTTATTCCTCTCTTGTGAGGTCCGTGCTTTATTCCATGTTCCGGGAACAGCTGACTCCCGAAACTACCTTGATCCTTTTTTGAACAATACCACTTCTACTGTCTGAATTATAATCAACAGATCAAGAAGTAAACTCTGGTTCTTGATGTAGTAGAGGTCGTAGCGCAGCTTTTCCCGGGTGTCCTCTTCGTTGTCCGCATAGGCGAAACACAATTGGGCCCAACCGGTCAGCCCGGGCTTTACCCGGTGCCTTTCTGCATAAAACGGAATCTTTTCAGACAGCTGTTCAACGAACACCGGCCGTTCTGGCCTCGGCCCGACAAAGGCCATGGTGCCATTCAGTACATTAAAGATCTGTGGCAGCTCATCAATCCGCACCTTACGGATAAATTCGCCAACGCGTGTCACCCGGGTATCGTTCTTCCTGGCCCAGACCGCGCCGTTCTTTTCCGCGTCGGTAATCATGGACCGAAACTTGTGCACCTTGAACACCTGGTTGTTCAGACCTACCCGTTCCTGGCTGTAAATCACCGGTGCTTTCAATCCGTCTTCCAGTTTGATGGCGATGGCGGTGAGAATCATGATCGGGAACGTCGCCAGCAGGAGCGTACCGGAGGCCAGAACGTCCAGCGCCCGCTTGCCAACGCCATACACCGAAGAAACCGTGAATCCGTCAGAGAACACCAGCCAGCCCCGGGTGATCATTTCCAGAGCCACCTTACGGGATTCACGCTCGTAGAAGTTGGCACCGTCGATAATGTGCACACCTTCCATTTTGCATTCCAGAAGGTCTTCCATCGGCAAGCCCCGACGGCGGTCGTCCACCGCCACCACAATCTCCCTCACCGGGTGTCGAAGAACGTAGTCATGCAAGGAGGTTGGAAGATTAATGAGGTACTGCTCATCCACTTCCACCGTGTCATCCGGCATGGGAACGAAGCCGTCCAGTGAAAAACCTTTGCGGTTGAAGGGAGTGGTCAAGTCCTCGAACATCTGTTTTGCCCGGCGGCCGGCACCCAGCACCAGAACCCGGCGCTTGAAGCGGTCCTTGCCGACCACAGCAAAGAACACCACTCTGGCAATGCCCAGCGAAAATATCGCCAGCACAGTCGCCGATGTCAGTAACCCGAAGCTGCCCAGATACCAGAGCCAGTCATCAGCCACGAAATAGGCAAAGCCGTGCAGCGGTATGGCGAGAATCATGGCCATGATGGTGCGTAGCATCATGCCGGACATGCCTTCTTCCACACGGGACTGGTGCACGCCCAGGGCGATCATGACGATCAGATTGAACAACGCAAAGATCGTGATGGAAGGGAGGACAAAAACAAGATTATCGAGGAAGAATTCGAGCTCGCCGAAGAAGCGGAAAAACACCGCCAGTGCGAACGCAAGGCCCATGACGATCAGATCGATCAGGCCGAGAATGACAAAAGGTAAGTGTATATAGTGTCTGAACAACCTGACGTGGGCCACGTCGACTCCTTGTGCGGTTCACACTGCCTGTACTGCAAGCATCCTTTGCTACACACTGTAACAAACCGTTACGGGATTGTACGGCAATTCATTGAAACTGCAATGTGGGCCACTCGCCCATTTCGTTCAATTTTACAAATATTTTATAGTTGCGACACAAACTCGTGCACCGGCATCACCTCAAGCCGCCCCAGACTAGCACAACTGTCCATAATGGCGTCGCATTGTTGGGCAGGAAAGCGTGTCTGAAGATTGGCCCGGAATTTCTCTACCAGCAGAGGCATACCTTCCTTGCGCCGGCGTCGGTGCCCTATCGGGTATTCCACGGCAACCTTGTCGGTACTGGAGCCATCCTTGAAGAAAACCTGTATCGCATTGGCGATTGATCGTTTATCGGCCTCGAGGTATTCGCGGGTATATCGTTCATCCTCGATGACCTGCATTTTTTCTCTCAGGCGGTCGATTTCTGGATGGGCCTGGTGAAAGCTGTCTTCGTAATGCTCAGCTGTCAGGCTGCCAAAGATCAGTGGCACCGCCGTCATGTACTGCAGGCAGTGATCCCGGTCTGCGGGGTTGGCGAGCTTGCCCTGCTTGGAAATGATGCGAATAGCCGACTCGTGGGTAGTGATCTCTACGCGATCAATGTCGTCCAGTCGGCCCCTCACTTGCGGGTGCAGTGATACCGCTGCCTCGGCGGCGGTCTGGGCATGAAACTCTGCCGGGAAAGAGATCTTGAACAGGATGTTTTCCATCACGTAGGAGCCGAAAGACTGTGGTAATGCGAAGCTACGTGATGATTCGGGTTTCAGGGCCTGATCTCGATTGGTCTTGCTGAAGAGGACGTCGTAGAAGCCCCATTGTGGCGCCGTCAGCACCCCGGGAATGCCCATCTCCCCTCGCATGGCAATATCTGCCAGGCGAACACCCCGGGAGCTGGCATCGCCGGCCGCCCAGGATTTGCGGGAACCCGCGTTGGGCGCGTGGCGATAGGTGCGCAGGGCCTGGCCATCGACCCAGGCATGAGACAGCGCGGAGAGCATCTGTTCCCGGTTGGCGCCCATCAGTTTGGCACTGACGGCGGTAGACGCCACCTTCACCAACACAACATGATCCAGCCCGACCCGGTTAAACGAGTTCTCAAGGGCAAGTACACCCTGAATTTCATGGGCCAGAATCATGGCCTCAAGAACGGCCTTCATGGCCAGTGGCGCCTGGCCATCGGCAACGCGCTTCTGAGAGAGGTGATCGGCAACTGCAAGAATGGCGCCGAGATTATCAGAGGGGTGGCCCCATTCGGCCGCCAGCCAGGTATCGTTGTAATCCAGCCAGCGGACGATACAGCCAATGTCCCAGGCGGCTTTCACCGGGTCCAGGCGGTATGAAGTGCCAGGCACCCGGGCGCCGTGGGGAACGATCGTGCCTTCCACCAGCGGGCCCAGGTGCTTGGTGCATTCCGGAAAACGCAACGCCAGCAAACCGCAGCCCAGGGTGTCCATCAGGCAATAACGGGCCGTTTCCCAGGCTTCTTCGCTTTCTATGCGGTAATCAAGGGCATAGTCGGCGATTTGTTGCAGTACGTCGTCGTAGTCCGGGCGTTCGTTGAGATCGTAAGTGGCAGACATATTACGGCCCTCCTGTCCCAACTATAGGAGCCATCAGAAGCTGTCGCCAGGTACCCTCACCCAACCTTCCATGATAATCCGCGCACTGCGGCTCATGATCGCCTTGGTGGCAGTCCACTGACCATTTACTTCCTTCGCTTCCGCCCCCACCCGAAGGGTTCCGGACGGATGACCGAAAGTCACATGGGTACGGTCTCCGCCGCCAGCCGCCAGATTAACCAGCGTGCCGGGAATTGCAGAGGCCGTTGCAATAGCCACCGCCGCCGTACCCATCATGGCGTGGTGCAGCTTGCCCATGGACAGCGCCCGAACCAGCACATCAATATCGGCGGCATTGATCTGTTTACCGCTGGAAGACACATAATCCGAAGGTTTGGCCACAAACGCCACTTTCGGAGTGTGCTGGCGACTGGCAGCTTCCGCGATATCCGAGATCAGTCCCATTTTCACCGCGCCATGGGCGCGAATGGTTTCGAACATGGCCAGCGCCTTGGGGTCGCTGTTGATGTCATTCTGCAGCTCGGTGCCCTTGTAGCCAATGTCTTCGGCATTGATGAAAATGGTCGGGATACCGGCATTGATCATGGTGGCATTCAGGGTGCCGACACCCGGCACTTCCAGCTCATCCACCAGATTACCCGTGGGGAACATGGCCCCTTCGCCATCGGCCGGGTCCATAAACTCGATCTGCACTTCCGCCGCCGGGAAGGTTACGCCATCCAGTTCAAAATCACCGGTCTCCTGCACTTCACCGTTGGTGATGGGCACGTGGGCCACGATGGTTTTGCGGATGTTGGCCTGCCAGATACGAACGGTACAGATGCCGTTTTCAGGAATACGCTCTCTGGCCACAAAGCCGCCGTTAATGGCGAATGCGCCTACGGCGGCGGTGAGATTGCCGCAGTTACCACTCCAGTCAACGAAGGGTTTGTCGATGGACACCTGGCCAAACAGATAATCGACGTCGTGATCCGGTTGCGTGGGCGCTGCCAGGATTACCGATTTACTGGTGCTGGAGGTGGCATTGCCCAGGCCATCGATCTGCTTTTCGTAGGGATCGGGGCTACCAATTACGCGCAGCAAAAGCTTGTCTCGCGCTTCACCGGGTACCTGGCAGACTTCGGGCAGATCCTGCAGGCGGAAGAAGACGCCTTTACTGGTACCGCCACGCATGTAGGTGGCAGGAATACGAACTTGGGGAGCAAAACTCATTGAGCGAGCCTCACTTGAATGAATGTTTCAGGCGGGAGCCGGGAACAGCTCCCGCCTGACCTTGCCATGGCGATCAGGCGGCGCTTTCAGACGCCAGGAAATCCTGGGCAAAGCGCTGCAGTACGCCACCGGCAGAGTACACGGTGACCTCTTCCGCGGTATCCAGACGACAGATCACCGGCACCCGGTCCACTTCACCACTCTTGCGGTGAATGACCAGTTCCAGCTTGGCGCCGGGGGCGGGCTTGCCTTCCACGTCGTAGGTCTCGGTACCATCCAGCTGAAGCGTGTGGCGCGTGGTGCCTTCTTCGAACTGCAGCGGCATCACACCCATACCGATCAGGTTGGTGCGGTGAATCCGCTCGAAGCCTTCGGCGACGATGGTCTCTACACCTGCAAGGGCAACACCCTTGGCCGCCCAGTCACGGGAAGAACCCTGCCCGTAGTCTGCACCGGCAATGATGATCAGCGGCTGCTTGCGTTCCATGTAGGTTTCAATGGCTTCCCACATGCGCATGGTCTTGCCTTCCGGCTCCACACGGGCCAGGGAACCCTGCACCACTTCCCCGTTTTCGTCCCGGACCATTTCGTTGAACAGTTTCGGGTTGGCCAGGGTCGCTCGCTGGGCAGTCAGGTGGTCACCACGGTGGGTGGCGTAGGAGTTGAAGTCTTCCTCCGGCAGGCCCATCTTGTGCAGGTACTCACCGGCAGCCGAGTCCATCATGATGGCGTTGGATGGTGACAGGTGGTCTGTGGTGATGTTGTCCGGCAGGATCGCCAGCGGGCGCATGCCCTTGAGCGCGCGCTCGGCGGCCATGGTACCTTCCCAGTATGGCGGCCGACGGATGTAGGTGGACTGCGGGCGCCACTCGTACAACGGGCTCTTGGCCTGCTCGGCTTCATCCAGGTTGAACATCGGAATGTACACCTGCTTGAACTGCTCCGGCTTCACGTATTCGCCGACAATGCGGTCGATTTCTTCATCAGACGGCCACAGGTCTTTCAGGGTGACGGGGTTGCCATCCTTGTCGTAACCCAGGGCGTCCTGTTCGATATCAAACCGAACGGTACCGGCGATGGCGTAGGCGACAACCAGCGGAGGTGACGCCAGGAAGGCCTGTTTCGCGTACGGATGAATCCGGCCGTCGAAGTTCCGGTTACCGGAGAGAACGGCGGTGGAATACAGATCCCGGTCGATGATCTCCTGCTGGATTTTCGGGTCCAGGGCGCCAGACATACCGTTACAGGTGGTGCAGGCATAGGCCACGATACCAAAACCCAGTTTCTCCAGTTCTGGTAACAAACCGGCTTCTTCCAGGTACAGGCGGGCCACTTTGGATCCCGGTGCAAAGGAAGATTTTACCCAGGGTTTGCGCACCAGCCCCAGCTCGTTGGCTTTCTTGGCCAGCAGGCCAGCCGCCACCACGTTGCGGGGGTTGGAGGTGTTGGTGCAGGAGGTAATGGCAGCGATGATGACCGCGCCATCCGGCATCAGACCCTTTTTCTCTTCTTCCAGTGCCTTGTCCAGATTCACGGCAATGCCGCGATCGTGCAGATCGGACGTGGCGACACGGCGGTGCGGGTTGGACGGGCCGGCCACGTTGCGGACCACGGTAGACAGATCAAACTCCAGCACACGTTCGTACTGGGCCCCGGTCATCTCGCTGGCCCACAGGCCGGTTTCTTTGGCGTACTTCTCAACCAGGTCTACCTGCTCTGGCTCACGACCGGTCAGCTTCAGGTAGTCAACGGTCTGCTCGTCGATGTAGAACATCGCGGCCGTAGCACCGTATTCCGGCGTCATGTTGGAAATGGTGGCCCGATCGCCGATGGTCAGGCTCGACGCTCCTTCGCCGAAGAATTCCAGGTAGGCGCCGACCACACGCTCCTTGCGCAGGAACTCGGTAATCGCCAGAACAATATCGGTGGCGGTAATGCCCGGCTGGCGCTTGCCAGTCAGCTTCACACCCACGATATCCGGCAGACGCATCATGGACGGGCGGCCCAGCATCACAGTTTCCGCTTCCAGACCACCCACGCCAACGGCGATAACACCCAACGCATCAATGTGCGGCGTATGGCTGTCGGTGCCCACACAGGTATCCGGGAAGGCAATCGGGTGACCGTCTTCATCCGGGCGGTTCTGAATCACCGGCGACATCTTCTCCAGATTGATCTGGTGCATGATGCCGTTACCGGCCGGAATCACGTCCACATTCTTGAATGCGGTGCGGGTCCAGTTGATGAAGTGAAAACGATCTTCGTTACGGCGGTCTTCGATGGCGCGGTTCTTCTCGAAGGCATCCGGGTCGAAACCCGGGGCTTCAACGGCCAGGGAATGGTCAACAATCAGCTGGGTCTGAACCACTGGGTTAACCTTGGAGGGATCACCACCCTTCTCGGCAATGGCATCACGCAGGCCGGCCAGGTCCACCAGGGCGGTCTGGCCCAGGATGTCATGGCACACCACCCGCGCCGGGTACCAGGGGAAATCCAGGTCGCGGCGACGCTCAATCAGCTGCTTGAGGGAATCCGTCAGAGACTCCGCATCGCAACGGCGCACCAGCTGCTCCGCCAGAATCTTGGAGGTATAAGGCAGCTTGGCGTAAGCGCCCGGCTGGATGTCTTCTACCGCCTGGCGCGTATCGTAGTATTTCAGTTCCGTGCCCGGCAGGGCTTTACGGTATTGGGTATTCATAGTCTCTCTCAGCTCCGCTTGTCGATGGGCAACCAGTCCTGGTGTTCAGGGCCTGTGTACTCAGCGCTCGGGCGGATAATTCGGTTGTTGGCGCGTTGCTCTTTCACGTGGGCGGTCCAGCCGGATACCCGGGACATCACGAAGATGGGCGTGAACAACTCGGTCGGAATGCCCATGAAGTGATAGGCCGAGGCGTGGAAGAAGTCGGCGTTACAGAACAGCTTCTTCTCGCGCCACATGACTTCTTCACAGCGGACGGAAACCGGGTACAGCACGGTATCGCCCACTTCCTTGGCCAGCTTTTCAGACCACTTTTTGATAATGGCATTGCGCGGGTCGGATTCGCTGTAGATGGCGTGTCCGAAGCCCATGATTTTTTCTTTGCGTTCCAGCATGCCCATCAGGCCGGCTTCGGCCTCTTCCGGGGTCTTGAACTTCTGAATCAGTTCCATCGCCGCTTCGTTGGCGCCGCCGTGCAGCGGGCCGCGCAGGGAGCCGATAGCACCGGTCACGCAGCTGTGGATGTCAGACAACGTGGAGGCGCATACACGGGCCGTGAAGGTGGAGGCGTTGAACTCGTGCTCCGCGTACAGAATCAGGGAGACGTTCATCACCCGCTCATGCAGCTCGCTGGGCTTCTTGCCATGCAGGAGCTCCAGGAACACGCCACCAATGGAATCGCATTCGGTATTGGCGGTATCGATGCGAATGCCTTCGTGGGCAAAGCGGTACCAGTAGGTGATGATGGCCGGGAACACCGCCAGCATGCGGTCGATCTTGTCGTCCTGCTCGCTGAAATCCTGTTCGGTTTCCAGGTTACCGAGCATGGAGCAACCGGTACGCATCACATCCATCGGATGCGCGTCCTTGGGGATCTGCTCCAGCACCAGTTTCAGGGCTTCCGGCAGGCTACGCAGGCTCTTGAGCTTGCTTTTGTAGGCATCCAGCTCGGCCTGGTTCGGCAGTTTGCCTCGCAGCAACAGATAAGCCACTTCTTCGAACTGGGCGTTATCCGCCAGGTCGGTAATATCGTATCCGCGGTAGGTCAGGCCGGTACCGGTTTTGCCAACGGTGCACAGGGCGGTTTCACCAGCTACCTGGCCACGCAGGCCAGCGCCACCGAGTTTCTTTGCTTCAGCCATGTTGGTCTCCCAGATTTTCTGTTTATATTTTGTTCAGTTTAACGCAATCAGTCTTTTTTCTGAGCGAACAGCTGGTCCAGCTTTTGCTCGAAATCGTGGTAGTTGAGGAACTCGTACAGCTCCATACGGGTCTGCATCAGGTCAACCACGTCTTTCTGGTCACCCTTTTCCAGAATGTTCTGGTATACCGTCAGCGCCGCCTTGTTCATGGCACGGAAGGCGCTCAACGGGTACAACACCATCGCCGCGCCGGCATCCGCCAGTTCTTTCCGGTTGTACAGCGGCGTGGCGCCAAATTCGGTGATGTTGGCCAGAATCGGCGCATCGATCGCCTCGGCGAACGCCTTGTAATCGCTCAGTTCGTGTACGGCTTCCGCAAAAATGCCATCGGCACCGGCTTCAATACAGGCCTTGGCACGATCGATGGCCGCGTCCAGACCTTCTTTCTGAAACGCATCGGTGCGGGCCATGATGAAGAAGTCTTTGTCTTCACGAGCATCGGCTGCAGCTTTAATGCGGTCTACCATTTCCTCTTTGGAAACGATTTCCTTGTTCGGGCGGTGGCCGCAGCGCTTCTGGGCGACCTGGTCTTCAATGTGCACGGCAGCGGCACCGGCACGCTCCATCTCGCGAATGGTCCGGGCAATGTTGAACGCGCCACCCCAGCCAGTATCGATATCGACCAGCAGCGGAACATCAACCGCGGCGGTAATCCGGCGCACGTCTTCCACCACGTCATTCATGGTGGTCATGCCCAGGTCCGGCAAACCATAGGAGGCGTTCGCTACACCACCACCAGACAGATAAATGGCCTGGTGCCCTACCCGCTCGGCCATCATGGCCGCGTAGGCGTTGATGGTACCAACAATCTGCAGTGGCTGGTTTTCTTTCAGGGCTTTACGAAAACGGGCGCCCGGGGAGAGTTTGTTAGCCATGGGTTTTTCCTCTCTTATCAGATGGTGAGAACGCCTTCTTCGATTTTCTTCTCGATGTTCTGGCGTGCTGCATTAATGTGTCGTTTCATCAGGAATTCGGCGAGTTCGCCATCGCGCTGGGCAATGGCCTCGACGATACGGCGGTGTTCACCCAGCGCCAGATGGGGGCGCCCGGCCGAGGTGCTTAACCGGTAACGGTACATCCGCACCATGTAGTAAAGATCACCCAGAAGCATCTGGGCCAGCTTGGTATTGCGACTGCCGGTGGCAATCCGGTGGTGGAAGTCGTAGTCACCCTCGGCCTGGTAGTAGGCCTGGCCCTGAGCTTCCTCAATCATTTTTTCATGACTATCGAGCGTGGCCAGGAGATCACGGATTTCTTCATCGGGCATGCGTTCGGCCGCCTGACGGGCTGCCAGCCCCTCCATGACTTCGCGAATTCGGTACAACTCAAGAAGCTCTGCGGCACTAACGGACACCACCTTCACACCGGCGTGAGGGCGCCTGACCAGTAATCCACGGGATTCAAGGCGGCCCAACGCTTCGCGCAGCGGGCCTCGGGTAAGGTTAAAGCGGGAACAGAGCTCGACTTCGCCGATTTTTTCGCCCGGCGCCAGATCGCCCTTCACAATCGCCGTTTGCAGACAATCAAAGGCCTCATCGGCGCGGGTTAGGGTTTGCAACTGTGCCTGAATCATATTTTGTTAACAATCCAGAAGTTATTTAGCGTGAAACTACGCCTGACTTCTCTGATTGTCAACAATTTTGAGTTAGGCTTAAGTATGATTGTTTACAGATCCTGCAAACCTTGCGCGTGCAGTACGAGATTGCGAACACGTCGCCCCCAGAATGAGTCCGAAGGCGCACTCCAGGCTCGCCGATGCAGGGCTGTCAGTGCCTGCGGGTCTTCCAGCAAAAGCGAAAGCCGGCCCTTTTCGATTCCCCGGTAGCCTCGGCTGACACAGACATCCAGCTCACCCTCAATGACTTCTTTCTTCAGGCCCTTGGCGCTACGCCCGGCAAGCTTGCGGTGCAGCCGATTGACCGCAGGGATCAGTACCGCCTGTTCCACCGGTGTGAGAGCAACCTCACTCTCTGCCTCCTCTCGAAAGCCCCGTGCATCATCAAGCATCGGCATACGGGTTCGCTCTTCAGGTGTTAACAATAAGCCCCTGCGACTCAGGGACTCACCGCTGCTTGACCGGCTCAACCAAACCGTTGTTGGCGCTGCCAGTGCCAGAGGGACAGACACGGGTAATGACCATAAAAAGAACATCGGGTCCAGGGTCCAGGCAAAGGCCGACCAGGCACTACCGATGATAAGTCCGGGCAGATGTCGCACAGCAGCCTCCCGCCAACCGGTCTCCTCGGTACGATTCTGGCCAGCCCAACTCAGCCGAACGTTTAACAAGGCCGAAACAACGGAATGACTGTGGGCAAGCATCCGGATGGGGGCCAGCAACACTGAGACGACGATTTCAAGCAACACGCTCGACAACAACCTGAAAAAGCCGCCAAATCCACTCAGAGCCCGATGGGCGACGACATCAACAATGGCCAGAAACTTGGGCAAAAACAACAGCGCCATGGTGCTGACGACCAAGGTGATGGCCCATGTCGGCCGCCATTCTGGCCACAAAGGAAAGGGGCTCTCACGCCCGTCTGGAAAATAATCGATAGGCGCGACGGTCAGTTGCACAGCAGCAATCGTTGTCAGTACCAGGAACAACAACCATAACGGTGACGATGCGTACGCCATAATGCCATTCAAAAAGGCAAAACGATGTGCCAGGCGCAATTGAGGCGAGAATAGCATCAGCGCTGCGTGCTGCAGGTTTCCTTTCGACCAGCGCTGATCTCGGGCAAGTTCGTCATCAAGCGTGGGCGGAGATTCTTCATAGCTGGCCCCCAAAACCGGTTCCAACCAGACTTCATACCCTGCTCTACCCAGAAACGCCGCCTCTACGAAATCATGGCTCATGATCGGCCCTTGCCAGATACCAGCGCCTTTGAGCTTTGGCAAACCACAATGCGCCATGAATGGAGCAACGCGTATCACAGCGTTGTGGCCCCAGAATGCAGCATCCCCCATCTGGATGGCAGCCAGGCCCGTGGCGAAAAGCGGCGAGTAAAGCCGATTGGCAAACTGTTGGATACGAGCAAACGCAGAACGGGCGTTAATAATGGTAGGAGCAGTCTGAAGGATACCAACCTGCGGTTCCCGGTTCATCACCTGCACCATGGTCCGAATAGTGTCACCGGCGAGGAGGCTATCGGCATCCAGAACGACCATATACTGATACTGACTTCCCCAGCGCCTCAAGAAATCAGCCACGTTGCCGCTTTTGTAGTTGAGATTAACCCGACGCCGGCGATAGAAGAGCCGACCGTGAGCGCCGAGCTCTTCCACCAGTTTCAACCAGACCTGCTGCTCTTGCAGCCAGACATCAGGATCCTGACTGTCTGAGAGAATATAAAAATCAAAATCATCCAGGCGGCCTGATCGCGCCAGATCGAGGTAAATGGCTTTGAGCCCCTTCAGCGTCCAGCTTACCGGCTCGTGATACAAAGGCATGACAATTGCGGTTTTCGATAGCGGCGTTGCCGCCAGCTCATTCGGCGTATGGCGCTTCAGTAACGATGCCCGATCTCCGCCCAGCAAACGCAGCAGGAAGCCGTATACTGCGATCCAGAAGCCAAAGGCAATCCAGAGGTAAAGTACCGCGAAAACAGCAACAATCAGCCACTCCACCAGGTTGCCGCCGTGATAAGGCAGCACCTGGAGCAGAAACCAGGATGCCAGCCCCGTCTGGCCAGCCACAAACGCAGTCAGCACCAGGCGTCGGATCGTCGCCTGCAGGTGCCAGGAGCGGGACGCAGTCGCTGACTCAGTCATCGGTGAAATACCCGATACTGCTGCGGCGAATCGGCGGAGCTACCGGCGGAATACTTGGCTCACCCAACTCGAAGTAGTCAGGAATGCGGGCCAAAAGGTCCTCAAACCGAACGCTGTGTTCGTTTCCGGCGACGCCGTCCGCGAGCAAGGCCAGCGCGCCATTGAACGTTTTACGGTCGTTACTGGCGCCACTCAATTCAAGGTACACCAACAGCTTTCCCAGCAACTGGTAAGAGGTTTGCGCGTCCATACGATCCTCCAGGATCAGGGTTCTGCCCGCAGGCCTGTCCCGGGCGGCAAGGAATAGCTCCACGTCTCCGTGGCGACCTCATCATCCACCATCAGAAAACCCCGCAGCTGAAGTATCTGATCCGGCGCGGGCTTGGCCAGGATCGACAATCGCCAATGATTCTCTGGCTCCACCCACTCCACAAAGTGTTCAAGCACTTCAACACCCTCGCCCCCGGTCACTTTGCTGACTACGGGAGACTCCGCGTTGAGATCCGACAAGGGACCGCCGGCAAAATCCACCAGGATCCGATAGGCACCCGCCTGATCACCGCCACCTATACGATCCCCTGCGCCGACGAAGGTGTTTACCACCTTGCCACCAGGATGTGGCGCCACGCCGGGACCGCCGAACTGAATCGAGTAGTTCAGATCACGTGACGTGCCTGCGGACACTTCACCTCCCGGGCTCCAGAACGCAACTATGTTGTCATTGGTCTCGTCGTCCGTAGGTATCTCCACGAGAACCACATTTCCTTTCCCCCAGTCCCCCTCGGCGCTCACCCAGGCGCTGGGCCTGCGCTCATAGCGGGCTTCCAGATCTTCGTAGTGACGAAACTCCCGATCACGCTGAATCAGACCAAAGCCGCCGACACGACGGACACTGTGGAAACTTGCGGCAAGTCGATCCGGGTTCATCAGCGGGCGCCATAGCCACTCGCCGGTTGCATCATCATGGATTAACAATCCGTCCGAATCGTGCACCTGGGGGCGCCACTCACCAAGCGGCCTGGGAGTATGTTCCCCGTAATAGAACATCGAAGTGAGTGGTGCGAGCCCCAGCAACTCGATATCTTCCCGCATAAACAGGCGGGCTTTCACATCTACCCGGGTCTGCTCCCCGGGGTAGACCGTGAACTCATAGGCCCCGGTCAGGCTTGGACCATCCAACAATGCGTAGAAACGAACATGGTCGCTGTCGGGAGCGGGGCGCTCCAACCAGAACTCCGTGAAATCAGGAAACTCCTCACCGGTCGGCAAACCCGTGTCTACAGCGATACCCCGCGCAGATAGCCCGAAAGAGGTTTCCTTACTGACGCCGCGAAAATAGCTTGCGCCCGCGAACACCAGGAACTGATTGGCTACGTCGGGACCATCAAAAGGGAACGTCAACTTGAGTCCGGCATAGCCTAGATCGGCCGGCACCCGTTTTCTGAGCGCCTCGTCGTCGACATTGAACAGACTCTTATCGAACGACAGTGGATGGACGCCCTCGCTGTCCACTACGTGGATGCTTACTGGACGGGTGTAAAATTTACCAGCGGGAATGAGCATTACCTGGAAACGGGAATCCCCTTCTCGCCAGAGGCTTTTTGAAGGATCAAAGCGGATAGACTGGTATTCGTCGTAGCTCAGGCCTGCCATGAAGTCGGGAATTCCAGGGACCGGCTCGTACGCCGCACTCGCCTTCGATTTCGCTTTTTCCACAACATCCTGAAACTGGAACGCCTGGGCATAAAGGGGAGCAAACAAGAACAATCCCAGAACCACCAGACCTACTTTCCCTGCGTGCATCGTTTCCTTCCTCGGTTCACGGTTTGTCCATTCAATGTAGCACCGCGCCCGAGGGCTGCTACAAGTGACAAGTTCGTAAGCGAATCGAAATCAAATGAAACGACGTGAGGCAGAGTTGCTTCAGATCTGCAAGCTCATGGTAAAGCGGACATCCGGTTGATCAGGTACGGCTATGGCATCTGTGGTTGTGTTCAGCACCCGCCCCAGGCTGACATCGGCGCTGAACTGCCGCGCAGATAGCCCCCATGAGACCTCTCCCGACGTCACATGTCCTGCCTGATGCTGCTGGAATGATTCATCAGGAATCCAGCCGCGCAGGACAGAAAGACGAACACTCGACGAAAACCGGGGAAAGAACGGAACGTCGAATTCCGGGCTACGGCTACCCAGGCGCAGCCACCCACCTTCGGCTACGCTAAGTGACTGGCCATTGAAACCCGCCACCAGCCCTGACCCGGCAACCCTCAGGTGCTGAGAACCCGGAATATCGGCAGACGCCAACTGGTATTCCCCGTCCAGCCCCCATTGCCAGGCCAGCAACTCTCGGTCAAGCGATGCACTGAGAACCATGCGCCCAAACTGCTCTTCACGCCGCCCCTGTTCCGAATCGGTTGCACGCTCTATCTCGGCCTCAATACCCGTGACCGCCCGCAGTCCGCTGCTCAGGTCAAAACCACCGTACAGATTGTGATGTCCGTTAGCCTCAAACCCCACAGTCGATAACTGGTAACTGGAACGATGCACTTCATCCGTTCTTCGGGTCCAATACTGGTTTACGGAAGAGTATCCGGCACGGCCGAGGAACTGATAGCCGAACGTAGAGAACAGGGCTCGCCTGCCGGTGATAGTGAGATCCCGGGTGCGTCCTTCTTTCTGAAAACGGGAACCGTCTGCCCTGGACACCTCTTCATAAGCGGTATTCCGGAGCTCAATATCCAGATGGTTACGCCCTACCGGAAGGCCATAACTGAAGCCGAGTACTCGGCGCTCATTGCCCACCCGATAGGTCTTGGCGTCACTGTAGCGCACGCCGGCACGATGATTCGCCCAGAAAAGACCATTCAGGCCCACGTTCAGCGCCCCATCTCGATGATCCGTGTCCCGGTTGGTACGCCCGGAAAACTTCATCTTGGAGCGCAGCCAGTGTTCACGGGTCAGCTTCAGACTGTTCTCGGGAAGCAACGCCTGCCGGCTGGTTTCAGGGGTATCACCATCGAGCGCCGTCTCTGAACCATAGGCTGGCAGACACAAGCTCGCCGTCGCGCACAAAAACAGTGCAGACAATGAGAAGTGACGAACAGGCAGTTTGAAGATCAATGGCGGCACTCTGGAAAACCCGAAGCAATGTCAATTTCATGTAAACCCATTAATTCGGTGCAACTTTAAAAGATAGGCCGCTCTCAGGCCACCATTATCATCATAAATTTACAATTTTAATGTTACGTAAAATCATGTAGTTAAAAGCGGGACTGAAACAATTTTCTAGGCATTTCAGTCACCCCGGACAGATCGGAACCAGTCGACAGAATTACCAGAAATCAACACTCGGAAATGAAACCCTCCAACTCAGCATACAACTTGGTTACACTTGGCACGCTTTGTGGGTAAACAAAGCGGTAAACCACCTGATTAAGGACGAACAATCATGATCAAAAAGTGCCTCTTCCCGGTTGCCGGATACGGCACCCGTTTCCTTCCGGCCACCAAGGCCATGCCCAAGGAAATTCTGCCGATCGTTAACAAGCCACTGGTGCAGTACGGGGTGGAGGAAGCCGCAGATGCCGGCATTCATGAATTCGGCTTTGTCACCGGCCGCGGCAAACGCGCCATCGAAGATCATTTTGATATCAGTTACGAGCTTGAGCACCAGATTGCCGGTACCGGCAAGGAAGGCCTGCTTACCTCTATCCGGGATCTGATCAACAACAACTCTTTTGCCTTCACCCGTCAGAATGAAATGAAGGGACTGGGCCACGCCATCCTGACTGGCCGCAACCTGGTGGGCGACAACCCGTTCGCCGTTGTGCTGGCGGATGACTTCTGCGTGGGCCCGGAAGATGGTGACGGCGTTCTGACCCAGATGGTCAAACTGTATAACCAGTTCCGCTGCTCCATTGTGGCCATCGAAGAAGTACCGGAAGACGAAACCCACAAGTACGGTGTAATCGCGGGTGAATCCATGAAGGATGGCCTTTACCGTATTACCGACATGGTGGAGAAACCAGCACCGGAAGACGCGCCCAGCAACCTGGCGATTATCGGGCGCTACATCCTGACCCCGGACATTTTCGACATTATCGAGCGTACACCGCCGGGTAAGAATGGTGAGGTTCAGATTACCGATGCCCTGCTGGAGCAGGCGAAGAATGGTTGCGTGCTGGCCTACCAGTTTAAAGGTCAGCGTTTTGACTGCGGCAGCATCGACGGTTTCGTGGAGGCCACCAACTTCGTGTACGAGAACATCTACAAGAAGGGAAAATAGAGGCGACCCGGGCCCTTTAGCGCCCCAATAGCTGCAACACCATGCGCCGGTTATCTGCACTTGCCTTGCGGAACCGGCGCAACAGCTCGATTTCGTCATCACTGAGCTGGATTCGATTGATCTCCTGCTCAAGCTCTTTCAGGGCCACTGACAGATCATCACTGTTGCTGAACGCCAGCCCCGGCAGTTCCAGTTGCCCATCCTCACCGTCATCGTCCATATCCAGCAGACGTTCCAGAGGTGTTTCGGTTTTCAGGCAAAAATCCAGCAATTCACTAACCCCGGGGTACCCTCTCTGGCGTGCGTCCGTCGCCTCCCAGCTGCGGACACGGGCCTCGTCCACGCCACACATTTCGGCCACATCCCCCAGGGACAACTGGCCCTGCTCCCGAATACGACGCAGACGACGGTTAAAAGATTGCAGGTACCGCATGGCTCCGTGCCCCTGAAAAGTTGGCCGAAAAAGTGAATCAAACCGGAAATGTATCGTACATATAGCTTTGGACACAATCTGCCTATACTGAAACGAACAACGAACGAGCAGGTACCACATGGCAAATGACGCACTGGACACCGATAACGCCTGGGATCTGGTACTCAGCGCGATCAACCGGAGCAATATCACCCTGCCCGTGCCCGGTTCTGATCAACCCGCGGTGAAGATCAACGGCAAAAGCTGGGAACTCGTTCAGCCGGCATCCGAACAGGCGAGGAACCTGCTATCGTTGTTCCTGCCCTTGTGCCAGCCCGTCACCAATAACAGCCGGGTGATCGGCCAGCTTGGCCAGAGCCTGGATGGACGGATCGCCACGGTCACCGGCTGCTCCCGGTTTATCAACGGTGACGACGGCATCACCCACCTGCACCGAATCCGCGCCCTGTGTGACGCCGTGGTGGTCGGTGCCGGAACGGCCAGCACCGACAATCCGCGCCTGACCGTGCGCCGAACCTCTGGCCGCAACCCGGTGCGCGTCGTGATCGACCGCCGGCAGCGGGTGCCTGCCAGCCACCACCTGTTCACCGACGGCGATGCTCCTACCCTGCACCTGATTGCCGGCGATTATCAGCCAGGCCCCAAAACGCTGGATCCGACCGGGGTTACAACAGTGCCTTGCCTGGGCTCCGCAGAAAACGAAACCCCTGCTTCTCCCGAACGTATCCTGCAGGTGTTACAGGATTTTGGACTTCGCAAGATTTTTATCGAGGGCGGAGGCGTTACCGTCTCGTCTTTCCTGAAGGCGGGATTACTGGACCGCTTACATGTGATGGTTGCCCCCATGATCATCGGCAGCGGCCGGCCAGCGTTCTCCCTGCCGGAGATTGACCAGCTGGATGAAGCGCTTCGCCCCAAAGCCCAGCTGGTTAACCTTGGTAGCGACATGCTCTTTGATCTGGCGTTCGACACCGCCAAACCCTGATTACCGGCGGACAAGCAGCGCCAGCGCGCCCGGCAAGCTCACCAGAAACACCGCAGCACCATAGCCAACACTCAGCGCCACGCCCTGCTCTGCGGGCAACCCCACCAATGGCCATAGAATGGCCGCTACACCTTCTCTGACGCCCCAGCCGGACACCGTTACCGGCATAACCATGGCCAAAAGCAGCAGCGGGCACAGGGCCACGACCAACAGCCAGGGTGTGCCGTCGGCAAACAAGTCCATGCCCGTGGCCATCAACATGAACACCGCCATATAGGTCAGGAAAACCAGAACCGAGGTACCAACCTGCACCAGGGCATTCCGACAACCCAGAAAAGCCCGACGCACATCCCCGCTTAATCGTCGGACATAACGCCTGAACCGGGCCCCGAACCCCGTCATAGAGACCAGCAAAACCCCGAGCACGGCCAACGCGGGCAGAATCAGCCAATAGCCCAGGTTCAGGGATACGCCTGCGTCACCGACCTGGCTATTTAACTGCCCGGTCCACCAAAGCCCGGACACCGCAATCAGTACAACCGGTACCAGCACCAACTGGCCTGACAGGCGCTCCAGCACAACCGCATGGACAATCGCTAATTGCTGCAAACGCTTCGCCGAACGGCTGTGGCGCCAGGCTCGATTTACGTCCCCCATCACGCCCCCGGGAAGCACCTGATTCAGAAACCCGGCCAGGTAATACTCCCGAAAGGCAAAGCCAAAGCCCATGACTACACCGAGCCGGTTCGCGGTATACCGCCAGCGCCAGGCCGACAGTGCGATCTGAATCAGCGAGACCACCAATACCGCAAGGACGATCGTTGGCGGAACCATCGCCAGCCTCTGGGCTAGCCTATCGATGTCGACGAAAACAAAAACAATCCCCAGGAGCAGCAAGGTGACGCACCAGCGAAACACCCCTCGCCCAAAGCCGGGGACCGGCCTCTCCGGGTTCAGACCTGCTTCGGCCATGCCAGCAGATCCGTATGGCTCACGGTAATGACGAGGGCGCCGGTATCCAGCTGTTGCCGACGGGTTTCGAGCCAGGATTGGATATCGTTCGCCTGTTCCGGCTGCTGTTCTGTGGCAGCCTCCGCCCAGCCCTCAAGCAACATTGCGGCGAGGCTGGCCTGCTCACCCGTCAATACCCAGGGACTATCTGCCGTTTGGATGTGATAGCCCTTGTTAGACATCAGACGGCTCAAACAGGCCGTGGCGTCCGGGCCGAGCGCAGCGCCACTGCCCTTCTCCCGATGTTGATGGGCATTGACCAGAGCGCGCAGTTCGTCATCGAAGGGATGTGCAGGTTCCAGGGTAAAAAAGCCGCTGTAAGTGATGACGACCAACAATGCCGCCTGACGTTTGGCCACCGCTGCAGACAAGGCGCTCAACCAGGGTTCGGAAACCAGGTCGACCAAGGCCGAAGACGTCACCAGGTCGGCGTCTGCGGGCAACGCCGTACTGAGGTTATCTTTCGTCAAGACCATTGTTTCCAGCACAGCCGGTGCATCCAGCTTTTCAACCCGCTGAAGGGCGATCCCGGCCAGGGTTTGGTCCGGCTCAACCAGAGTCCAACGCTGGGGTACCGGTAGTTTCGGGCTAAGGTAGACGGGATTGGAGCCCCGACCGGTACCGAGATCCACAAGGTGAAGGGGCGCCCCCGGTTTACTACCCGACGCCCGACAGTCATATCGTTCGGTAAGCCATTCGGCGAGTCGGGCCGTCAGCCCATCATCACGGGCCTGGTGATCGGCGGGCTCCCTTGCTTCCAGCCAATCCGCGGCAAATTGAACCGGATTACGCGGCCTGCCCTTTTCCAGCCCGGCAATGAAATCTTGCGCGGTTTCAGACCAGCGACGGATCTCGCACCGGGCCTGCATGACGCCGGCGACCAGTGCTTCAACGGCATCCGGTTCCGCAATCAGCCGGGTCAATCTGTTGGCCAGAGCCGCTACATTGCCCGCTTCATACAACTCAACCCCTGGTTTGGCGCCAGTCAAAGCCAGCGCGCCACCGTCGGAACTCAACACCGGCAGACCGGCTGCGAGGGCCTCATCGATGACCATGCCATAGCCCTCGTAAAGCGAGGGAAACACAAACAGATCGGCTTGCTGATAAGCCTTCAGCACATCTGCTTCTCCCAACTCGCCAGCAAACTCAACGCGGCTTTCCAGCCCGGATTCACGGACCAGGGCACGAACTCCCGAGGCATAATCCGTGGCTCGCCCGGCACTGCCAACCAGCCTCAAGCGCCAGTTCAGGTGTGTGAGTTGAGCAAGCGCCTGAATCAACTGATGCTGCGCTTTTCGTGGCGACAGATGACCGACACACAACAGGTGAATCGGCCTGGTGGCATCATGCCGTTTAATCCGGGGCGACTGCTGAAAAAAAGCGTCGTCGACAGAGGGCAAGGCAGTGGTCACCCGCGCCGGCGTCACCCCGAATGCCTGCAGCCGTTCCGCAGTGTAGTGACTGGTGGTAAAAACGGCGCCGACACAGGTCAATGCCGTCGATTCCGAGTGCTTGAACCAGGCTTGCTCCTGCTCACTCAGGCCGTTCTCATCCGCCAGCGGGTGATGCACCAGCGCCATCAGGTTCAACCGGCTCTGGTGTCGCTGTAAAACCTCAGGCAGGCCGCCCATCGCCAGGCCATCCAGCACGACCCGGGTTCCGTCCGGCAAGTCCGCAAGGAACCGATTCAGCGACTGCCGGGCAATATCATCCGGTTTGGGAAACATTCCCTCCAGGCCGGTTAACTGTACCGGAATGCCCGCCTTGGCCAATGCCTCGACCAGGCGCCGAACATAACGGTAACCGCCGGTGTTCTGGCCGGGGTCTCCCGGCACCACGAACCAGAGTTCAGATGCCGGCATGGTAGCTGGCCCACGCGATGTGCGACTCGCTGAGGGTCACTTTCAAGCTGACCACGCCTTTACCGTCCTCACCCAGACGCCCGGCGTGAATGGCCGCTGCCATGCGGTCGAACACCACCTTGGCCATGAACTCTGTGGTGGTGTTTCGTCCCGCAAACTGGGGAATATCATCCAGGTTCTTCATGTTGAATTCCGACAACACGTCCTTGAGCAACGCCGAAGCCTGCCCGATGTCGACAATCAGGTCGTTGTTGTCGAGCACGTGGCGCTCGAAAGTAACATCCACCACATAGGTTGCGCCGTGAACGCCCTGGGCAGGCCCGAAGATCTCACCGTTAAAGCTGTGGGCGATCATCATGTGATCACGAACGGTCAGGCTGAACATAGTCTCTCCCTGGGTTAGTAAACAATTCGGTGGCAAAGCGCATCGGCGCCCGGCATCAGGATATCTCTGGCGACTTTCGGAAGCTGTTCAAAGCGTGACTCTCCGCTGATCAACGCATCCAGAGCCTGCTCTGACAGCATGGAAAGCGCCAGTTCCAGGCGGCGGCGATGGTTCCAGCGCGGCCTGCGCTCCGGCGATAGCTGGCCCACCTGGCTTGATTTCAGAGTCAGCCGGTTCGGGTGAAAGGCGTGTCCCAGCGGCACGGAAACAGGCGTGTCTCCATACCAGCTCAATTCAACCACCCGGGCATCCGGCCCCGCCAGCGACAAGGCTTTGGCCAACCCCGAGGGGTGCCCGGAGGCATGAAATACCAGGTCACAGTTCTGGATGTCCGGCTCGGTGGTGAACCGTACGCCAAGGGCTTGAGCCACCGATCTTCGCCCTTCATTGGTATCAACCGCAATCAATTCCACGCCGGGAATGCGATTGACCAGCCAGGCCACCAACAAGCCCACCACGCCAAGACCAATCACCGCGACCCGGTCACCAACCGCAGGCTGCCCATCCCAGACTCCATTAACGGCGGTCTCCATGTTGGCCGCCAGCACTGCTCGCTCGGCTGGAACCTTGGCTGGCAAAGGCAGAACCGCGGATGCGGGCACCGCGTATCGCTGCTGGTGAGGATAGAGGCAGAATACGTTCTGCCCCAGCAGGGCTTCCGGCCCGTCCACAACCTCTCCTACACTGGCATAGCCGTATTTCACCGGAAACGGAAATTCGCCTTCCTGAAACGGTGCCCGCATTCTCTGGTATTCGTTTTCAGGAACCTGGTTGTTGTAGACGAGGGATTCCGTCCCCCGGCTGATGCCGGAATAGCGGGAACGAACGATCACATACGGTGTTTCAGAAGCGGGAAATGTCGGCTCGGGCACTGGCCCTAACCTGGCCTCCTGATACCCGGTAATCCAAAAGGCAGTGTTGTTCTCAACGTCCATGAATAGTCCATTTGATGAATGGCCGCGTACGCAAAAGCAGTCTCTCCAAACTATAGTCATAGAATGGGAGCTTGCTAACGCCACTCACAGGCTATACGGACGCAATGGCGTATGGATTCCACCAGCACCTCAATGAAAGGAAGTTTCAGCCCCATCAGTGATCTGATCCTGGGAATGCTGGGCCTGGCTGGCGTTTCGTTTTTTCTGGCCAAAGCCTTTGATCTGCCAACCGGCTTCTGGTTAATCACCTTTGCGTTCTATCTCGGGCAAAGTGTCCTTGTCCTCCGGCACTGGCGTTGGAGAGCCGACTTCGGCTGGGCCAACCGCGCCACGCTGCTGCGCTCGGTTCTGGTGCTGGCACTGGTTGGCTGGGCTCCGTTCCTCGGTGACCACTCCTCTTCAGCAGCCTCACCCGCGCTCTGGAGTTATGCGGTTATCAGCCTGATCGCTCTGTTGTTGGACGGTGTCGACGGCAAAATCGCCCGGGCAACAGGAAGCCATAGCGCCTTCGGTGCCCGTTTCGATATGGAGCTGGACGCGCTCTTTATCCTCGGGCTGTGCGTTGCCACACTGGCTCTGGAGAAAGCCGGTAGCTGGGTACTTGCCCTGGGCCTGATGCGCTATCTGTTCATATTGGCCAGTTGGCCGCTGCCCTGGCTGAATAACCCGCTGCCAGACAGCTTCCGACGGAAGACCATCTGTGTCTGGCAGGTGGTCACACTGATGGTCGCCGTTGTGCCCATTACCCCTGCATTGTTCGCCAGCCTGACGCTCGGGTTCGCTCTGGCGTTGCTTGCCTGGTCCTTTTATCTGGACGTGCGCTGGCTCTACCAAAGGAGACAAAATCATGAAACTGTCATTTCCTGAAGCTCTGACAACCTCAATCCTGCTGGCCACCGCTACCAGTGTGTCTGCAGAGCCGGCTAAGTTCGAAGTGGACGAAGAGCACTTTTCCATGAGCTTCGAAATCATGCATATCGGTTATGCCCCGGTGATGGGCATGTTCCGGGATATTGAAGGCCAGTTTGAATACAACGAAGAAACCGGAGAACTGAATTCCGGGAAGCTGGTTTTCAAAGCCAGCAGTGTCTTTACCAACCACGATAAACGGGACGACCACCTCCGCAAGCCCGATTTTCTGGACGCCAGCAAATACCCGGAGATTACCTTTGTGGTGAGTGACTTTGAAAAAACCGGTGACAATACTGGCGTAGTGACCGGCGACCTGACCTTGCTGGGGCAGACCCGACCGGTCGATGTGAATGTCACCCTGAACAAGGCCGCGGAGTATCCCATCGGCCATGAAGACTACACCCTGGGCATAAGCGCGGAGGCTGTCATCAACCGCAGCGATTGGGGCATGACCTACGGCCTGGAAAATGGGCTGGTGGGAGATGAGGTACAGCTGCGCTTCGGCTTTGAGGCCATCAAAGACAGTGGCTGGTTCTGACTTTGAGAACCGCCTCTCAAAACGACACAAAACCTCCGCAATTCCGGCCTAAATTTTTGCCGTTTAGGACAATCCGACCCTATGGTTAAAAGTTAACCCAACCATCAACAACAATAACGGGGTCTGACAATGCCGTACCGGGCATTAAGCCTAACCCTGGCCATCACCGCCGGTGTGGCCGGCACCGTGTGGCTGCTCTCTGCCGAGAACGAGGGCAGCTTCCGGGGCCTGCTGCAAGACACCAACTCTTCCGCGCCCCAAATGGTTGCTAACCAGGATACCGTAGCTCCGGCCACACCTGCCGGGCCTGTTCCCGAGCCACCCTCTGAAAATGCGCTGGGCTTCATGCTGGCAAGTGTTGCAGAGGAATACCAACAGACCATTCGGTACCCGGATTATTCGGTGCCGCTGACCAAAGCTCAGGCAGAGGCTTACCAGGGCAACCGCTACCACCCGGTCGTGCTCCCGCTCGAGGGTGATGGCCGCTTTGTGGTGACGCTGGACAAATTCCGCTTCAGCCAGGGTGAGCCGATTCTGGTGGTGGCGTCACTGAATGGTCGTCAGGTGTTCGGCCAGTCTCTGTCCGCCACCCTGGAGACGGCCGGAGAGCGGGGCCGGGTAGCCTCTGCCGAGCTGGAGAATGCAGACCCCGGTTATTACCAGGGCACCGTCAGTTCCGATCATCCCCCCGGCGAGTACCGGTTGATTGTGGAGGCCCGGGTAGACGGCAAGCCCGTTCGACATGTGTCTTCACTGACCATCGAACCCGATCTGGGCAGCTTCGAGGGTCTGGAAACCGCCTATGTGTCTGGGAACAACCTCGTCATCCCTGTGCGCTTCGACCCGGAACAGTCTGGCTATTACGCCCTCTCTGCACAGCTCTACAGCGGCGAAACCCCGCTGGCCCAATTGCAACAGGAAACGTCTCTGGGCAGCAGCTCGGCCGTCATTCGCCTGAAAGCCCATGGCAGCGTGTTAGCCAATCGCGACATTCAGGGCACCCTGCAACTTAGGCATTTGCAGATACGCCGGTTACCCGCCGCCCCGGGCGACCGCACCGACTACGCCTTCGGTCCCGAGGAAGGCTATGAATTTTCACCGCCGGATCTGGACGGCCTCCAAAACCAGCCGGCGATGAATCCCGAATCAGAACAACGGGCTGCCCTGCTACGGCAGCTGGCGGACAAGTTCTGATAACACCACAACAATAAATCGGAAAGAAACGGAGCAACCAATGACAATGAAAAGAAGAGGATGCCTGACGAAAACCGCCCTCGCGACAGCGCTGGCTGGCGGCCTGTTTGCCACTGGCGCAAGTGCGCAGTTGGCCGGCCACAATGTGATTCTGGTTCACGGCTTCATGATGGATGATCTGTCCAATCCACCGGCCAACTTCCAGGAAGTCCAGCAGGCCGGCGAAGATAACTGGCGGGAATACTGGCTGAACCGGGCCGAAGCCCGTATCGACTGGGCCAGCAATGGCCGGGTAGAAGGCCAGATCGCCCAGCAGGCTTTTCAGCAACTGCGGCAGATCAGTCAGCAAGGGCTGTGTAATGACTACTGCGTTGTTGTTACCCACTCCACCGGCGATCTGGTAACCCGCCATCTGCTGGAAAACCAGGCGCGCTGGCTGCAATCGGAAGGCCTGCAACCGCTGAAAATCCTGGCAGTACTGGACATGGCCGGTGCCGGTGGTGGCACGGAACTGGCCGACCTGGCCGTGAGCATTGCCTACAACGACAGCTGGTACAACTGGCCGGTGAAACAGGCGGTCAAAGCCTTTACCGGCATTGACCCGGAGCCGGATAATCTGGGTGTGGTCAACGACTTGCAGACCAACGTTGCCCGCAACCTGGCCGTCAGCCCCAACAGCATTCCGCGCCTGCGGTTCGTTGGCGGTGGCTCATCCTACGGAGGTATCACCAAACCCTTTATTGATGGCACCGACGATGGCGTTGTTCCCACCCATTCAGCCTGCGGAGCAACCAGTGCCAGCGGTATTGATTCCTGCTCCAACAGCATCAGCCTGGCCGGTAAAGTCAGCGGACAGAACGGCCCGTCCGGGTTGTATTACAACCACTACCCGGTGCTGATGAGCGAGGGCGCCAACCATGGCGACGTGATCAATACCCAGACCGGCAACACCGCTGTCCCCGTGGTGAACAACACCACCCTGAACGGCCTGCGTGTGGACTTCGCCAGCCGCACCTACAATCAGCGTGCGTGGTGGCAGTTCTGGGGCTCTGGCGATCAGTACATTGAAGTGCCGAACTCCAGCCAGACCAGTCTGTCCAATCTTGTCTACACCACACTCAACAACTGATCGATCGTTGTTGCAAAGGCTCAGGGATGAGCCACTCCCTCGGTTTTCGCTGCTATCTTTTTTAGTTCGCAAACTATAGATTGAGCCCTCTGATTTCTATTGATGCCGGTTCAATCATGTCTGACGCCCACAAATCTGATCTTTACCTGGTACTCGTTACCCTGCTGGCGGCGATTGGCTGGATGCTGTCTAAAGAGGCGGTTTTAATGATGCCGCCCCTGATGTTCATGGCGGCTCGCTTTCTGATTGCCGGCGCCTTTCTCGCCCTGCTGGCCTTACCCTCACTGTTAAGGCTTACCCGGGACCAGATACTCCGAAGCCTGGGCGTGGGCTTTGTGTTCGGCATTGCCATGACCTGCTGGATCATGGGGCTGTATCACACCGACAGCATGGGCGAGGGCGCGTTTCTGACCAGCCTGGGCGTGGTGATTGTCCCGATCATTGCCCGCACAGTATTTGGCGAACAGCAGCCTTTGAGCACCTGGCTGGCGATACCGATTGCGGTGGCCGGTCTGGCGCTTTTGTCCCTCGAAAACGGCTTCAGGCCAGACCCGGGGCAGCTCTATTTCGTTCTGGCGGCAACCATCTTTGCCCTGTACTTCACGCTCAATACCCGCGCCGCCAACCAACGCATTGTGGTCGACAAGCAAGGCAAAACGGTGGAGAAAAAGAAAGTACCGGCACTGCCGCTGACGGCCATTGCCCTGCTTACCGTTGGGACCGTGACCTTGGCGGAGTCCGCCATCAGCGAGCGTTGGACTCACATACTGACCAACCCCGAACCCATGCTCTATGTCTGGGTACTGGCCAGTGCCTTGATTGCCACAGCGGGACGTTTCCTGTTGCAGACCTATGCCCAGAGCCTGTCGGTTAACAGCCACGGTGTAGTGATACTGGTACTGGAACCGGTGTGGGTTGCTGTCTTCGCGGTTGCCTGGTTCGGCGAAACCATGACCCTGCTGCAAATAGCCGGCTGCGCGCTGATTTTTGCCGCGCTTCTGGTCAATCGCTGGAACGCCCTGAGCCGCGCCATCAAGGCCCTGATGAAAGCGAAAAATCCCCGGCAAAGAGGTTGACCAGGGCACCCGAAATCCGTATATTTCCACCCCGTTGCAGGACAGGACCATAGCTCAGTTGGTTAGAGCGCTACCTTGACATGGTAGAGGTCCGCGGTTCGAATCCGCGTGGTCCTACCAATCCTGCAGAAGAAGTCGCTTACAGCTTTGCTGGGCGGCTTTTTTTGTGTCTCGCATTTGCTGTTAGCAGTCGTAGAGGGCAGACCAGAGAAGCCTGCCCTCCTCCGGTCAGAAGTACAGAACCACACCTATTTCACTGCAATCGTTATAACTCTCGACAACGGCACCATCAACCCAGACCGCAACTGCCTTGGCGGTACCGCCTGCGCTGCTACCAAAGCGAACCTCGGCCTTACCGTTGCTGGACAGTTTTACGATACCGGACACCGGGCACTCCAGATTGGAGGAAAACTCCACCGGATCCGGGGTCTCCAGCTTCATGTAACCACCAATCGCCGAGCCGACAATGGTGGCGCGAACCGAATACTCCGAATCTGCATCCGTTCCCGAATCCCGGTTCTGAGCGTCGGCAATGGCGACGTAGCGCTTACCCAGCATCATCTCGTATCGTTTGATATCCCGAACGTAGCGCCAGCTCGTGACTCCACCATTCTCATTCAGATAATCGCTCATACGAAGTGCGCCACTGAAACGAAGCGACTCACCCGTGCGCTGGATTGTTCCGGACAGATCGTCCGTGTAAGAACTCTTCCAACTGGCAGCGGTTTCCGATTCGGCGATCAGGACGCTTTCGTAGATGGTGCTGCCACTGATCATAATGGGGCCATGGGTCGGGGTATCCAGTACGCATCTGCTGAATCGGGTGGTCTCCTCCAGGGAGTTCTCAGTCTCTGTCCAGCGGATTTCCAGGTTACCACCACCCGCACATGGGTAAGTGCCCTGCTCCAAGACCGACATATCTTGAATAGCCGACGTGTACTCATCAATAATTGACCACCCCAACGCAAGATCGTCGCGGAGGCGTATCAAGCCTTCAGCACCGCTATCTCTGGTTATCGATACTGATTTTTGGGCAAAGTTCTTGTTGTCGTAGCTCAACTGAGGCCCAGTCTGCTCTTCAGGCTGATCATTACCTCCACCCCCGCTTCCGCCACCGCAGGCAGATAATACAAGCACCATGGGCAACACGAGCCCCCATCCAATACGGCTCAACTGGATCATGTTCTTTCCTTTTTTCTTATGATTTCAGGCTTATTCTTCAGGCACGATCACTGCCATTCCCGAGGCGACACAGTCTGTGCGCTTCTGGTTGCGGCATTGATGAAAAAGACGGGAGAACTCTTGCAGGAATTGCGCACTCGTAGCGGCGACATCCGGTGTCGTCTAGTCCATATCCGGGCAGTGATGTCTAATCATGCGACATATCGTTAGGTCGCGAAAGGTTCAGGCGGGGGCAGACTCAAAAGTCGTGGACTGGTTCATGGTTCTGGCGCTACCAGCTATCCCCCTCTTTTTTATCTTTCGCGTCCTGTTCTGCTTTGCGCTGACGAATCTTCTCAAGCTTTTCTTTGGGGATTTTCATATTGGCCCCATCTCTGAGTAGCAGCAGGCTTCCCACAATCATCGCGAATGCGGCGAGTATAAACAGCCAGCCAATCATTGGCATGTCGATATCTCCTTGAGGTGGCTTTTCATCAGTGTACACCCTCAGCGCTCACTGTCATCAATGTGCCTTGAGGTACAAGCGCCTTGTCGATACTTTCCCCGCTCCGTATTATTGCCGGCAATCATCTTGGATCTTCTCCTTCCGGATAAAAACGCCGATGCGCAAACAGTTTGATGTCACCGTAGACCAGAGCATGACGGCTGTGGATGCGCTTGCAGGCGCCTCGGGCCTGCCCAAGCAGCGCATCAAGGATGCCATGGCCAAGGGCGCGTGCTGGTGGACACAGAAGGGAAAGCAGGTACGTTTACGCAAGGCCAAGCGGGAACTGAAACCCGGCACCCGTATTCAGCTGTTCTACGATGATCAGGTGTTGGCGCGCAAGCCGGAAACACCGACGCTGCTGGAGAACAAAGGACGTTACAGTGTCTGGTTCAAGCCCCACGGGCTGTTATCACAAGGGTCTCAATGGGGCGACCACTGCAGCCTGCTGCGCCTGGCGGAAATCGAACTGAACACACCCTGCTTTCTGGTACACCGCCTGGACGCCGACGCTGCAGGTCTGATGCTGATTGCCCATGACGGCAAGGCTGCGGCGGCCCTTTCAGAATTGTTTGCCGGGCGAGCCATGACCAAGATCTACCGGGCGCGGGTCGCCGGCAACCTGATGGCGGATGATCTTCGCCTCGACACACCACTGGATGGCAAGGACTCAATCAGCCGCGTGACGACACTGAGCCGGGATGAGGAATCAGACACAACGGACGTGCAGGTACGAATCGAAACCGGCCGTAAACACCAGATCCGTCGACACCTGGCCGGCATTGGCCACCCGATTGTGGGAGACCGGCTGTATGGCGCGGCATCTGCGGGTGGCCTGCAACTCACCGCCGTTGAATTGGCTTTCCAATGTCCTGTTACCCGGAAAGCACAGGTATTCAGGCTTCCGGAACAGCGACCATAAACAAATAAGGCCAGCGTCTCAGCTGGCCTTATTCATAAGCGATGATGGACGCTCAGGCGTTGTAAAAATCCCGATACCAGTCCACGAAGTTGGCAATGCCCTCTTCCACCGTGGTAGACGGCTTGTACCCCACATCGTTGATCAGGTCATCGACATTGGCGTAGGTGGCCGGCACGTCACCCGGTTGCAACGGCAGCAGATTCTTCTCAGCTTTCTTGCCCACCCGCTCCTCAATAATCTCGATAAAACGGGACAACTCCACCGGGTTATTACTGCCGATATTGTAGATTCGGTAAGGCCCCTTGCTGGTGCCCGGATCCGGCTGGGCACCGCTCCAGTCCTGGCTCGGCTGGGCTACGTTGTCCAGAGTGCGGATAACGCCTTCGACGATGTCGTCGATGTAGGTGAAGTCCCGCTTGTGATGCCCGTGGTTAAACACGTCGATGGGCTCACCGGCCAGGATCTTTTTGGTAAAGATAAACAGCGCCATATCCGGCCGGCCCCAGGGGCCGTAAACAGTAAAGAACCGCAGCCCGGTGGTGGGCAGGTTGTACAGATGGCTGTATGTATGGGCCATCAGCTCGTTGGCTTTCTTGGACGCCGCGTACAGGCTCAGCGGATGATCCACGTTATCGTGCACGGAGAATGGCATGGTCTCATTGGCCCCGTACACGGAGCTGCTGGAGGCATACACCAGGTGCTTGACCTCGTTATGACGGCAACCCTCAAGGATGTTCATGAAGCCGACCAGATTGGCATCCACATAGGCATGAGGGTTCTCCAGGGAATACCGGACTCCGGCCTGGGCTGCCAGGTGCACTACCCGCTCGGGCTTGTGTTCACGAAAAACCGCTTCCATGGCCTCGCGGTCGGCCACGTCCTGGCGTACTTCGGTGAAACCGGGCTTGTTCAGCAGCCGGGCCAGGCGTGCTTCCTTGAGATTGACGTCGTAATAGTCGTTGACGTTGTCCACGCCAATCACTTCATCGCCACGATCGAGCAAACGGTGAGCAAGATGCGAGCCGATAAAGCCGGCGGTTCCCGTAACGAGGATTTTCAAGATCTGTTCTCCATGAAAAATGGCGCCCGAAGGCGCCTTTTAGCGGTCCTGGTCAGAACGCCACGCCAACACTGGCGAAGGGTCCGGACATTTCGACATCCAGTTTGTCGTCATCATCTTCATAGTCGATGGCCATCTGACGATAGCCCGCCCGCAGCTGCAGCATGGCGAATTCGTACTGGCCATAAGCGTTGAAGTCGTGCAGAGAGTCGCCGCTGTAGCTGATGAAATTGCCCTCTGCACCTACGGACACGCCAGTTAACGGCAGGTCAAAACGGGCGGCGAGGTAGCCCATAGGAACGACGGCGTCGACGGAGGTTTTACTGACATTGGCAATATCATTCACGTCCCGTAAAACCAGCTCACCATCAAAATTTCTGGCGGTCAGGCCCAGATCGAGGTTCACCCAGTTATCAAGCACTTCGTAGTACAGGGTGACGTCCAGTTGGTCGATATCCAGATCCGAACGAACAGGAGCCCCTGGCAGAATTCCATCAAATGCTTCCAGCCCGATCTCACCACGCCCACTCTGGGAAATGCTGGTGTAATTCAACCGTACGTTCGGCAGCACCGGAATCGGATGCTCGAAAAACGCCGTGAAGTTCGCGTTGCTGTCGCTGTCGAGGTTGAGATCCTTTTCAATATCAACGGCCGAATCCTTGTTGACCACTTCGCCGGAGAAATCGGAATCCCAATAGCTAACGTTGGCGCCAACGCCCAGTACATCAGCATTGGCCAGCGGCGCGGCCAAAGCCAGTGAGCCACCTACAACAATCATCAGTTTACGCATAACGCACCCGTTTTTTGTGGTTGTATTGCCCGGTCAGTCAAACTTTATGCCGAGACGACGACCGACCTCTTCATAGGTTTCGATCACTTCGCCAAGGCCCTGGCGGAAGCGATCCTTGTCCATCTTCTTGCGGGTTTCCTTGTCCCAGATACGACAGCCATCGGGGCTGAATTCGTCACCCAGAACGATCTGACCACCACTGCGGCCAAATTCCAGCTTATAGTCCACCAGCAGCATGCCGGCGTCGTCAAACAGTTTTTTCAGCACGTCGTTGACCTTATAGGTCAGCTCTTTCATCCGGGCCAGCTCATCGGCCTTGGCCCAGCCGAAGCTGACCGCCAGGGATTCGTTCACCATCGGATCGTGCAGCGCGTCGTTTTTCAGAAAGAGCTCAAAGGTGGGCGGGTTCAGCTCCTGACCCTCTTCCACGCCAAGGCGACGGCACAGGCTGCCCGCAGACACATTGCGCACCACGCATTCAACCGGGATCATCTCGAGCTTCTTGACCAGGGACTCGGTATCAGAGAGTAGCCCTTCGAAATGGGTAGGTACGCCGGCCGCTTCCAGCTTTTCCATGATGAAGGCATTGAACTTGTTGTTCACCATGCCCTTGCGGTTCAGCTGTTCTTTTTTCTCTCCGTCAAAGGCAGAGGTATCGTCACGGAATACCAGAACAAACCGCTCGGGATCGTCCGTGCGGTAAACCGATTTTGCCTTGCCGGCGTAAAGCTCGTCGCGCTTTTCCATTACTTTCTCCAAACGGCCGGTGGCCACGGCCACCCCGTTAATCAATACAGATGTTCAAAGAGTTGGGTGAGCAGATCTGCAGAACTGCGTTCACCCTCGTAGCTGTCATGCTGCTCGGCGGTAACGCTCATGGCGTCGGCACCCTGCTGAATCCGGATTGTGTGGGTGTGGACCGGCTTTTCAGCATCACTGAACCACGAGAACCAGCCCGGACTACGCTCGTCTTCCGTGCGGAAATCCACCTGCAACCAGCCTTCACTGCGATTCAGATCCAGTACCGGCAGCCCCATTTCCTCCAGGGACCGATTGACCTCTGCCCAGGTGCGGCCGAAATCCAGTTCCACCCGAATGGCAACCGCTTCATCCTGTTCCGACTGCAGGCGCACCAGCGGCTCGGACACCATGCCTGAGGCCGCCCGCGAGAAGGATTTGTTGTCCTCACGCTGTTTGAGGAAATCCCCCAGCTCGGCCAACAGCACCCGTTGTTGTTGCTCGAAGGTTGCATTGGTCACCGTGCCACTGTCCCAGGGCAGAAGCTCTTCCGGAGCTTGCTCCAGCTCCAGAATACGCACGCGGATTTCGGTGGTTTTACGCCGAATGCCAGGGGCCAGGCGGGCCTGCATCACCACCTTGGGTTCTGTGGCGGTCGGATTATCGGCGAGCCCCAGCAGCGTACGGCTGCGCTTGCTGAAGTTCGCCAGTTCACTCTGAATAATCCCAAGTTGAGGACTGTCATGGGCAATGCCCAGGCCGCTCTCATTCATCCAGGCACTGACCACGGGCCAGAGTCGTCCTGGCACCTCATTGACCAGCAGCCAGATACGGCCGTCCAACTCTTCAATCACATAGTTTTCGTCCAGAATCTCGGATGTCATATCCGGCGGACGGGGAATCGACGACGGGTAAAGATTGCGGGAATCGGCGGTGTTGATTGACCGTATCGGCATGGTCTCGCTCAGCCGGGAGCTGTCGAGGCCTTCAGGCACCTGAATCGGCTCGCCTTCCGGTGCGTTGACATAGCCTTCGGAACGATCATCGATCAGGCTGCAACCGGCCAGGGCACTGGCAAGCACCAATGCCGAAACAGGTCGAGCGAACAAAACGGTTTTCTTACGGGCTCTTGCAGGAACCTGCATCGGGTTACTCCGGTTAACGGTAACGGTGGCCTCAGAGAACACCTGAGGCCTTGAGCGCGTCTTCCACCTCGCCGTGGAACTTTTCGCTGAGCGGCGTCAGAGGCAGACGAATGCCCTCACCGATCATGCCCATGCGGTAAAGCGCCCATTTTACCGGAATCGGGTTGGCCTCCAGAAACAGCTTGCGATTAAGCGGCATCAGCAGTTCGTTCAAGCGGCGGGTTTCGTCTTCGTTGCCCGCAATGGCCGCTTCACAGAGCTCAGCCATGGCCTTCGGAGCGACGTTGGCCGTTACCGAAACATTACCTTTCGCACCCGCCAGCATCAGATCTGCCGCCGTGGCGTCGTCACCGGAGTAAACCGCAAGGCGTCCATCCAGGGCTTCGATCAGCTCGGCGCCACGGGGAATGTTCCCGGTCGCGTCCTTGATCCCAACGATATTGGGGATATCGGCCAGGCGGACGACCGTCTCGTTGAGCATATCGCAGGCGGTGCGGCCCGGTACGTTGTAGAGAATCTGGCTCATGCCCGGTACTGCTTCCGCGATGGCCTTGAAGTGCTGATACAGGCCTTCCTGGGTCGGCTTGTTGTAGTAAGGCACTACGAGCAGACAGGCATCGGCACCGAGTTTGTGGGCTTCGGTGGTCAATTCGATGGCTTCGCGCGTACTGTTACCACCGGTACCTGCAATAACGGGAATCCGGCCGTTTACACGTTTTATGATGTGCCCGATCGTCCGGATATGTTCCTCCGGATCCAGGGTTGCGGATTCGCCAGTGGTGCCCACAGCAACAATGCCATGGGTGCCGTTTTCGATATGAAAGTCCACCAGCTTGTCCAGATCCTCCCAGTGAATATCACCGTTTGGATACATGGGCGTGACCAGTGCGACAAGGCTACCCGTAATCATAAAAGCTCCGTCCGAATAAAACCGATATGGTAATGTTGGGCTCGAACTGACACAAGGGAATTAAAGGAGATGTCATGTCATCCGTAGCATTGAATCAACCCGTGCCAGAATTTCAGGCTGAGGCCACTGGCGACCAGACCGTTCGCCTGAGCGACCTGAAAGGCCGGAACATCGTTATTTACTTCTACCCGAAAGACAATACACCGGGCTGCACCACCGAGGGCCAGGACTTCCGGGACAGAATGGAAGCCTTTGCTGCCGAGGACACCGAGATTTTCGGCGTCTCGCGGGATGGCCTGAAAGCCCATGATAACTTCCGGGCAAAATACGACTTTCCGTTCCACCTGATTTCCGACAAGGACGAATCCCTGTGCAAGCTGTTCGACGTCATCAAGCTCAAGAAGCTTTATGGCAAGGAGCACCTTGGCATTGAACGCAGCACCTTCCTGATCGACAAGGAAGGCGTGCTGCGCAGGGAATGGCGCGGCGTCAAGGTAAAAGGGCACGCCGACGAGGTGCTGGAAGCCGTCAAAGCCCTTTAACGCCCTATTCCGCAATGGCTGGTGGCGGAGGCGACTCCTTCACCGGCCAGGCGGCGAAGACCGCTTTCAGCATCGTCGCCAGCGGAATCGCAAAAAACACGCCCCACAAGCCCCAGATTCCGCCAAAGAACAGTACGGCAACAATAATCGCCACCGGGTGCAGGTTGTTCACTTCCGAGAACAGAATCGGTACCAGGACATTGCCATCAAGCGCCTGAATAATGCCGTAGATGACCATGACCCAGATAAAATGGCTGCCCCAGCCGAACGCAAACAGGCCGATCACTGCCACTGGAATGGTGACCACCGCAGCGCCAATGTAGGGAATCACCACGCTCAGCCCCACCAACAGGGAAAGCAATGCCGCATATGGCATACCGAGAAACTTGAAGGCGACATAGGTGACGCCACCCACTATCAGGATCTCCACCGCCTTGCCACGGACGTAGTTGGCACATTGCAGATTAACCTCGTGCCAGATGCGAACCATCATTGGTCGCTGCGGAGGTAGCAGGCGGGCAAATGAGTTCACCAGGACCCGACGGTCTTTCAGAAAGAAAAAGACCAGGATAGGCACCAGAACCATGTAGATCAGCAAGGCCACAAGGTCCGGAATGCTGGAGAGCGAGAAAGACACCAGCCATTGAGTCAGGTGCCCTACTTCGGCCGAGATCTGCTGATACATGGTATTCACAGATTCAGCAGAAACCAGATGCGGATATTGTTGCGGCAGAACCTCCAGATAGGACTGCAGCTCGCGGATGATCCGTGGCGCTTCGCCGGCAAGGGTACTCAGCTGGGTCCAGATCAACGGCAACAAGCCGAAGATGAAGCCCACCAGCACGCCCAGAAACACCACAAACACGCCAATCACGGCGATCAGCTCAGGCACACCCATCCGGTTCAGCTTTGACACCAGGCCCTGCAGAATGAACGCGACAATCAGGGAAGCGATGGCCGGCGCCAGCATGGCCCCGAACCAGATAATAAAGACGGTGCCTGTCACCAGCAGCAAAAACAGGATGACGGCTTCTTCGTCTGAAAAATACTTGTGGGCTAGACCGCGCAGAATTCTGACCATGAATGACTCCGGAAATTAACCGCCGCACTTTATCACGAAACGGTATTCCCCATTACTCTCCGATTGGCTGACAAGCGTATGGGCCGACAACGCCAGCCAGGCAGGTATGTCCCTCAGTGAGCCGGTATCCGTGGCGACAACCACCAATTCCTCCCCGGGCGTCATGGAGTTGAGTTCCAGCTTGGTTTTCAGCAGCGGCATGGGACAACGCAGGCCGCTGGCATCCAGGGTTCTGTCAGCCATAATCAGCATTTACCATTACGTTTCATACAGTAATCAGGCAGGCATTATGCCGCTGGTGTTACTCTATTGCATCACAAGAGTTGGTAATACTCCGGAGAACTTGCCGGCTGCCGCCTTGTCAAACGGGCAACACGAATTCGAGGCATCCTCAGACATATGAAGTACCAGAACGAAGGCCAACACCGCTCCCCCTGGGCCCTGATCGTTTTTCTGGCGCTCAGCATGGCGGTCACCAGCCCGGCCACACGCGCGCAGTCGTCAGACCTGCCAAGCATCGGCGGTAGCGGCGGCCTGATCTCCGGACAAATGGAAGCTGATATTGGCCAACAGGTTATGGCCTCCATTCGCCGTTCAGCCCCGCAACTTCAGGACCCACTGGTCTACGACTACCTGAGCGCGATCATTTATCGTCTGGTGCCGTCCGCACCGCTGGATAATCGCGACCTGAAACTGGTGCTGATTGACAGCCCGGCCATCAACGCTTTCGCCGTGCCCGGCGGCGTGGTAGGCGTAAATGGGGGCCTGTTTCTGAACGCCGCCACCGAACAACAGTTTGCCTCGGTCCTGGCCCACGAACTGGCCCACCTCAGCCAGCGCCATTTTGCTCGCCGAATGCAGCAACAGGAAACCAGCGCTCCGTTAACCCTGGCCGGCATGATCGCCGGTATCGTGCTTTCTGCGGTTACCCAGTCAGACATTGGCATTGCCGCCATCGCCGGCACCCAGGCCATGGCTGTGCAGAACATGCTGGCCTACAGCCGCTCCCACGAACAGGAAGCCGACCGGGTTGGCATGGACATCCTGGCCAGTGCCGGCATGGACCCGAGAGGTATGCCCGAGATGTTCGAAATCATGATGAGACAGAACCGCCTGCAGGGAAATCGCCTGCCGGAATACCTTTCCACTCACCCGCTGACCCAGAACCGGGTTGCCGACACCCGCAACCGGGCCGAACAATACCCTGATACCCGGGTGCAGGACGGACAGGAATATCACCTGGTTCGCAGCCGCCTGCAGGTGCATTACAGCGAATCCCCGGAAACGGCGATAGAAACGTTCGAGGCTTACCTGGCCCGGGAAGACGCCCAGCGCAACGATGCCATTCGCTACGGCCTGGCGGTGGCTTATCAGGAAAGCCGGCGCTATGAGAAGGCGGAGCAGCTAATGCGGGAATTATTGAAAGCCAACCCCGGGCGCATCACGTTCCAGGTATCACTGGCGGAAGTTCTGCTCAGCCAGAAACGGTATGCCGACGCCAGAGCGCTTATGCAGGAGGCCCTGGCGCGCAATCCCGGCAACTATCCAATAACATCCACGCTGGCGGCCATCGAGATTGCCGATGGTAACGGCGCCGCCGCTGCCGACTACCTGAGGGAGCTGACTCGCCGCCTGCCCAGCCAGGAGCAACTGTGGCTGAGACTGGCCGAAGCCGAAGGTATGGCGCGAAATATTGTCGGCGTACACCGGGCGAGAGCGGAATACGATGTACTGATGGGCGATCTGAAATCAGCACAGCGGCAATTGCGCCAAGCCCAGGAGAAACTGCCGGCCGGCTCCGCCGAACGCCAGGTGGTGAGTGAGCGCCTTGGTGAGCTGACTAACCGGCTTCAGGCGCGCGAAGCCGGTTAGGAATAACCCCGAAGCCTTCAGGCGTTGCCGGCAGCCTTGAGGTTCATGTTGGCGGTGAAGTCCAGCATCCGGCGCAGCGGGCGCAGCGCGTCTTCTCGCAGCTCGTCATCCACATGCACTTCCTGGTCGCCATGCTCAAGCACGTGCAGCAGATTCTCCAGACCGTTCATGGCCATCCAGGGACAATGGGCACAGCTTCGGCAGGTTGCGCCGTTGCCCGCGGTGGGCGCTTCAATCAACGTTTTGTTGGGCGCCAGCTGTTGCATCTTGTAGAAAATGCCGTTGTCGGTTGCAACGATAAACTCTTCGTTCGGAAGCGTTTGCACCGCATGAATCAGTTGCGAGGTTGAACCGACCACATCCGCCATCTGTACCACCGCATCGGGTGACTCCGGGTGCACCAGGATTGCTGCATCCGGGTACAGAGCCTTGAGGTCTTCCAGGCCACGGTACTTGAATTCCTCGTGCACGATGCAGGAGCCGTCCCACAGCAGAACGTCTGCGCCTGTGGTTTTCTGTACATAGCCGCCCAGGTGTTTGTCTGGCGCCCACAGGATTTTTTCACCTTTGGCGTCCAGATGCTCAACAATGGCCTGGGCGCAACTGGAGGTGACCACCCAATCGGCCCGGGCTTTCACCGCAGCCGAGGTGTTGGCATAAACCACGACGGTGCGATCCGGGTGCTGATCACAGAACTCGGAGAACTCGTCTGCCGGGCAACCAACATCAAGCGAGCAAGTTGCCTCCAAAGTCGGCATCAGAACCTTTTTCTCCGGATTCAGAATCTTTGCCGTCTCTCCCATGAAACGAACGCCGGCAACGACAACGGTGGAGGCCGGGTGTTGGTTACCGAAGCGCGCCATTTCCAGGGAATCCGCCACACAACCACCGGTCTCTTCTGCCAGCCGCTGGATGTCCGGGTCGGTGTAATAATGCGCTACCAGAACGGCATCCTTCTCCTTCAGAGCCACCTTGATCCTGGCCTCGAGATCAGCTTTCTCTGAGGCGCTCAGGGGCTTGGGCTCCGCCTGATGGGCGAGATGTTCCTGAACCAGAATGCGGTCTTGCGCTTTAGTCATCACTTATTCTCTGATTGACGTTAACGGCCAGAGTATATCACTTCTGCCTTTGGTTTCATGATCCTGCAATGTGGGTATGCCAGATTGCAGGATAGCGTCCGTCCTGTGGGTATAGGTGGGTTCTTGCGGGCAAAAAAAAAGAGCCTTTCGGCTCTTTTTTCCGCAAACCCCGTGGTGAAGGCTTGCCTTGTTGGTGGGTCGTGAAGGATTCGAACCTTCGACCAATTGGTTAAAAGCCAACTGCTCTACCAACTGAGCTAACGACCCCTAACTGGCTGTGCTGGCTTTTCATCCAGCGAACGCGCGGCCAAAACCTCGCACTCTGAATTTGGTGGGTCGTGAAGGATTCGAACCTTCGACCAATTGGTTAAAAGCCAACTGCTCTACCAACTGAGCTAACGACCCAAACGAGGCGCACATATTACTGATATTTTTTTGGTGATCAACCCCTTTTTTTCATGGTCGACCAACTTTTTTCAATGACCGATCAAGATCCGTGCAAGTTGACCAGATACCGATCAACCCTGGGCGGAATCAAGATACTTCTTCGCCAACTCTGCCGCCCCTGAATCGGGGTACTGTTCGACAACGGAGGTCATCCGACGCCGTGCCTCGTCTTTTTCGCCCAGGCGATCCAGAGTCACCCCCAGCTTGTACACAGCGTCCGGCGCCTTGCGATGATCACTATAGCGCGTCGCAACGATGGTAAAAGCCTGACGGGCCTGCTCCAACTGGGGTTTCGCCAGATAGACTTCACCAAGCCAGTAATAGGCATTAACGGTGAGGTCGCCCTCGGGATAGGTATCCACAAACTCGTACAGGCGGGTTATCGCCGTGTCGTAGTCTTTCTTGTTGCGGATAAGGTCGATAATGTCGTTATAGGTTTTCTGCTCTTCCGGTTCCGGCGAACGATACACCCGGGTCGGCTTCAGTCTTCCACTGTCTGCTGAAGCTCCCGCTGCAGCCGGCTGCTGTGCAGCACTGGCCCCGGACTCGACGGCCTTGGACAGCTCCAGTATCCGCTGATCCAGATCCACATAGCGGTCCCTGCCCTGCTGTTGCAGGCGACCAATCTGGTGCTGCTGTTCTTCAACCTGGCCACGCAGGTCTCGCACTTCGCGCTGCAGTTGCTGAATCATGTAGAACAGCTCTGCCGTGGCCTGGTTGTTGCCAGCCTTACGCTGGGCCTCGGAGCTGTTGTTCTGGAATGCGGGTGTGGACGACTGTGCATGGGCGACTCCCGCCAGGCCAAGGCCCAGCGGGATCAGCACGGCCGCCATGAGCTGTTTTCTCATGGATACGTCCGTCTAGGTCGGTTTTACTGGAATACCAGCTCTACGCGACGGTTCTGTGCCCAGGCACTTTCAGTGGAACCACGCACGGCCGGCTTTTCTTCACCATAGCTTACGGTTTCAATCTGGCCACGGGAAGCGCCGTTTACGATCAGGAAGCGCTGTACGGCATTCGCGCGGCGCTCACCCAGAGCCAGGTTGTATTCCTTGGTGCCACGCTCATCCGCATGACCTTCCAGGCGTACCTGCTGACGCGGGTTGTCCGCCAGGTAGCGAGCGTGGGCAACCAGCACGTCACGGGCGTCCGGCTTGATTTCGGACGTATCGAAATCGAAGTAGAAGGTGGTGATGTCACGCAGGGCTTCCTGCTCGGCTTGCTCCTGAGCGGCCCGGCGCTCGTCATCAGTCAGCTCGGAGGCGGAAACGCCGGAGCCATCCGCACCACCGTAAACGGTAGAACCGCCATCCTGATCAATCGCGGCCACGTCAGAACCGTAAGCACCCTCTTCCATGTTCTCACCGGTGGAGCTACAACCAGCAACCAGGCCGGCGGACAGGAGCATGGCAAACGCTTTTGTAGAGAAAGACATCTTCATCACGTTATTTCCTCTTTTCAGGTCTTCGTTGAATTAATTCAGTTCAGTACATTTTCAGCGGGTAACCGGCCCCCAGGCCGGCTCCCGCACTTCGCCCTCGGAGGCCGGCAGGCTATACGCCGCACCTCCGTCTGCGGATACCACGGTCAGTACGCCTTCCCCGTTCTGACGGGTTGCGTAGATCAGCAACCTGCCATTGGGAGCCACACTGGGTGATTCATCGGAGCCGGTGCGGGTAATAACCGTCTCTTCGCCGGTCTCCAGGTTCGTTCTGGCAATATGGAAGGCACTGTCGCGCTGATGAACGTAATAGACATAGTCACCCGTGGGGCTCGGTCGCGGCCTTGCGTTGTAGCGACTGCCAAAGGTAATTCGACGCGGCTCAGCCCCCGGGCGTTCCATGTGATAGAGCTGCGGACCACCGGAGCGATCAGAGGTAAAGTAGATACCCCGGTCGGCATGGTCCCATGCGGCTTCGGTATCAATCGCCCAATGGTCGGTCAAACGCGTCAGATTGCGGCTGGCAAGGTCCATTCGGTAAATCTCGGCGTTACCGTCACGGGAAAGCGTCATCAACAGGGAACGGCCATCGGCCGACCAGGCCGGTGCCGAGTTCAGCCCCGGGAAGTCTGCGACCTTCTGGCGCTCACCGGTAGCCAGTTCGTGGACAAAAATAACCGGCTTGCCCGTCTCAAAGGAAACATAGGCCAGTTTCTTTCCATCCGGCGACCAGGCCGGTGACAGAATCGGCTCCCGGCTTTCCAACCGGACTTTGGAGCGCTTACCATCCACATCGCTGACCTGAAGCCGGTAACGGGTCTGCTCGCCCTCACCAGACACGGTGATGTAAGCCAGCTTGGTGGAGAATACACCGGGAGCTCCGGTAATAGCCTCATACACCCGGTCACTGATGTGGTGGCCCAGCGATCGCAGGTTAGAGGCAGGAACTGCCGCCGTTTCACCAAGAATCCGCTTCTCCTGGTTAACATCAAACAACTCGTAGCGGGCCTGAATCCGATCGCCATTGCGGGTCAACTGACCTACCAGCACATAGCGCTGTCCCAGCATGCGCCAGTCCCGGAAATACACCTCGGAGCGTTCAGAGGGAAGGCTCAGCATTTTCGATGGTTCTAGCGGGCGAAACTCACCACTCATGGTCAGATCTGCCTGCACGATACTGCCCACCTTGTCCCCGGCGGGCATACTGCCACTCTCTGCGAACGGTACAACGGCAATCGGAATGGCCGACCCCGCACCTTCGGTAATGCGGATCAACAGTTCCGCCCGGGCGCCCAGGGATGCCGTCAAAAACAGCACCAGGCAGGCAATAACCGGTGTCTTCAGAAAGCTACCAGAGCAACGGGATCTGCTTTTCATAAACATTGTCAACCTCACCGCAGTCTTTGCGGGTTGAATTCAATCATGAACTGGCGGAAATAACGCTCAAACGTGTCACGATTATCCGGAATGGGATAGCGGTTCAATGATCGGACCGCACTCAGGGCCGAGTTATCAAACGCAGTGTTGCCACTGCTACCGACCAACTTCACACTGGCCAGTTCACCGGTGGGCAACAGTGTGATCTGCAACCTCGCCGTCATGTTTTCATTCGCTGAGGACGGCGGATACCACGCCTGCTTTAACCGCTCGCGAATCAACGCCTGGTATTTATCACTCTCGCTCTGCATCTGTGCTTCTCTTGCGCGCGCTGCCGCGGCTTCCTGCTGGCGGCGGGCTTCCGCTTCACGCTCTTGCCTGGCCTGATCCGCCAGCGCTTCCAGCTGCTGTTCACGCAGGCGCCTCTCAGCCTCAAGACGTTTCCGCTCCGCCTCTTTGCGAGCTTCCTCTTCGCGGCGCTGGCGTTCAGCCTCTTCTTTCTTTCGCTGCTCTTCCTGACGGCGCTTTTCTTCCTCGGCCCGGCGTTTAGCTTCTTCTTGCCGCTTGCGCTCTTCCTCAGCTTTCTGCCGTTCCCGCTCTTTGGCTTCGGCTTCCGCTTTCTGGCGCGCCGCTTCACGCTCTCTGGCTTGCTTCTCTGCCAGCTCCTTTGCCTGCGCCTCTTGCTGACGACGCTCTTCTTCGCGCCTGCGAGCTTCTTCCTGAGCCTTCCGTTCCGCCTCCTGCCGGGCTTTTTCTTCAGCCTGGCGCTGGCGTTCAGCTTCTTCCTGCTCGCGCGCCTGTGCCTGCTTGCGCTCCTGCTCTTTATCCGCCTCGTCCTGCTCTTCCACCACCGGTGTCGGCCTTGGTTCAGGACTGATCAGCCGGGCCGAAATACTTCTGGGCTCCGGTTCTGGTGGCGTATTCCACGACCACCCGGCCAGAGCAATACCGAACACCAGCAGGTGCAGCCCTACCGAGACCGCCACCGGCGATTTCAGAGGAGCTTTTCCGGTACTGACGATGTCCCGCTTGTGGCCCTTCAAAATGTCACCATCATCCAATTACTGATTATCATTGGGCGCGTCGGTAATCAGGCCAATCCCGGTGGCCCCGGCAGCCTGCAGCTCAGCCATCAGGCGCACCACCACACCGTAGTCCACGTACTCATCGCCCCGGACGAGCACTTCACCGTTGCTCCGTTGGGACAGAATCTTTGCCACCTGGTCGCGCACCTCGTCCAGCGCCATCGGCTCGCTGGCGTCGTCACCCACTTCCAGATAGTAGGCGCCATTGCTATCGACAGACACGGTGATGGACTCCACGTCTTTGTCCTGTTGAATCGGATCGGAGGTTGTCTCCGGTAGATCCACCTTCACGCCCTGGGTGAGCATCGGTGCCGTCACCATGAAGATCACCAGAAGCACCAGCATCACATCGATGTAGGGGACTACGTTGATCTCAGACATCGGCTTGCGCCGTTGCTGAGGCATCATTCCCATACCTTTCATCTCGCTACACTCCTGTTACCGCCAGATGGCAACTTATGCTGCGGCCTGATCGCTGTTGTGGACCCGGCGATGCAGAATGCTGGAAAACTCTTCCGCAAAGGTTTCATAGTTCTTCAGCAAGGCGTCGGACATGGCCGAGAACCGGTTATAGGCAATGACCGCAGGGATGGCCGCGAACAGGCCCATGGCCGTGGCAATCAACGCCTCAGAGATACCCGGCGCCACCGTAGCCAGCGTGGCCTGCTGCACCTGCGCCAGACCGCGGAAGGAGTTCATGATGCCCCACACGGTGCCGAACAGGCCAACGTAGGGACTGGTGGAACCGACCGTGGCCAGGAACGGCAGATGGGTTTCCAGGCGCTCCTGCTCCCGGGAAAAAGCCACGCGCATGGCTCTTTGGGTACCTTCCATCACGGCGTCGGCATCCCGGCTCTGCTGACGAAGGCGGGAGAACTCTTTGAACCCTGCCCGGAACACAGACTCCATACCGGAAAACGGCGTTGGCTCCGCACTCACTTCTTTGTAGAGCTGGCCCAGATCCATGCCGGACCAGAACCGGTCCTCAAATTCCAGCTGAGCCTGACGGGCTTTCCGGAAGACCTGCAGGCGCTGGAAAATCAGTGCCCAGGAGACGACCGATGCCAGCATCAGCAACAGCATGACCAACTGCACCAATATCCCTGCATTCGCAATCAGATGCCAGACTGACAGTTCCGTTTCCACTGTTCACTCCCAAGTAGTTTTGTAAATCTTTCAACAAATTATACGAAATTCTTAAGAATTTCCTGCATATTTTCCGGAAGACGCCGGGGTTTGCCGGTATCCAGTGCAACACAGGCCACACGGACGTCTGCATCACACAGTAACTGCCGATCATCCGCCCGATACACGCATTGCCGAAAGCCCATCCAGACCCGGGATGCGGCTTTCAGTTCAGCTGTAACCAGCAACTGATCATCCAGCTTCGCGGGCATCCGGAAGTGCAGATTCATCTTTTGCACCACGTAACTGATATTGTGCTCCAGCCCCGCACGAAGCCCAACGCCCTGGCTACGGACCCACTCCGTTCTGGCACGCTCCATGTAGTGCAGGTATTTGGCATGAAAAACAATGCCACCGGCATCCGTATCTTCTATGTAGACCCGAACCGGCAGTTCAAAGCTGGCAGAGGGATCACTCAAAAAGGTCGTCCTCCCGGCCGGATCTGGGCGGCACTACTCCGAAATGCTGGTAGGCATTCGACGTCACCATACGCCCTCTCGGTGTACGCACCATGTATCCCTGCTGAATCAGGAATGGCTCCAGTACGTCCTCAATGGTACCCCGCTCCTCACTGATTGCGGCCGCCAGACTCTCCACACCCACCGGGCCACCATCAAATTTCTCGATCATGGCGAGCAACAAGCGACGGTCCATGTGGTCGAACCCCTGGCTGTCCACTTTCAACATGTTGAGTGCCTGGTCGGCGATATCCGCAGTGATATGGCCGTTGGAGCGCACTTCGGCAAAATCCCTGACTCGCCGCAACAACCGGTTGGCAATCCTTGGCGTTCCCCGGGACCGACGGGCAATCTCGAACGCCCCTGCCTCGTCGATTTCCACCGACGACAGCCGGGCCGAACGGGTAATGATATGGGTGAGGTCCTGATGATTGTAGAACTCCAGGCGCTGGACAATGCCGAACCGGTCTCGCAGCGGAGACGTCAGCAGACCAGCACGTGTGGTTGCCCCCACCAGCGTAAACGGCGGCAGATCCAGCTTGATAGACCGTGCAGCTGGCCCTTCACCAATCATGATATCCAGCTGATAGTCTTCCATGGCCGGATAGAGCACTTCCTCCACCGCCGCACTCAGGCGATGAATCTCGTCGATAAACAGGACGTCACCTTCCTCGAGGTTGGTGAGCATGGCAGCCAGGTCTCCGGCCTTTTCCAGTACCGGGCCGGACGTCGTCTTGATCGAGACACCCATCTCATTGGCAATGATGTTGGCCAGAGTGGTTTTACCAAGCCCGGGAGGGCCGAAAATCAGCACATGATCCAGCGCTTCCTGGCGGCCCCGGGCAGCGGAGATAAAAATCTCCATCTGTTCGCGTACCGTAGGCTGGCCCACATACTCGGAAAGCAACGTCGGACGGATGGCCCGATCATGCACTTCCTCATATTCTCCGGCCTTGGCCGATATCAATCGGTCCGATTCAATCATGGCATTATCCGCTTGCTGGGAATAAACAACATGCCCGCTGGCTCACCCTGTAAGTCAGGTTGCACCAATTGTACAAAGGGGCGCTTGTGAGTCACGTTACGCTCTATACACATTGGTGTCATGGTTCTGTGGCCATAGCCGACACAAAAACGCCGGGTTGTTACCCGGCGGGAATCATATTCTTCAGGGCCAGACGTATCAGCGTTTCGCTGTTCATATCCGGGCCGGCCACCTTGCTGATCGCCTTGGCCGCCTCCTGGGGCTTGTAGCCAAGCGCAATCAATGCGGCCTCAGCCTCCTCCCGAGGGTCAGGCCCAGCCTGATTCGCGGTAGCCGCCCCGGCTCCAGTCGGCACATCGAGCTGAGACGGGACGAACTGCCCTTCCAGCTGCCCTATCCTGTCGGCCATTTCAATCAACAGCCTCTCGGCCGTTTTTTTGCCGACACCGGGCAGTTTGACCAGCGAATTCGCGTCCCGAGCCTCGACACAGCGGATGAATTGCTGTGCATCCAGGCCCGACAGAATGCCCACCGCAAGTTTGGGGCCAACACCGTTAACCTTGATCAGCAGCCGGAACAGATTTCGATCCAGACGGGAGGCAAAACCATAAAGGCTCTGGGCGTCTTCACGAACGGCGAAATGGGTATGAAGGGTCACTTCCTGCCCGGTCTCGGGCAGATGAAAAAACGTGGTGTAGGGAATGTCAATTTCGTAACCCAGGCCGGAACATTCCACCAGCGCCTGCCCGGGAGACTTTTCAATCAGCATTCCTCGGATTCGACCAATCAAACGGGCTCTCCTGTCGCGGCAAACCGCCGCTTATGGTTGGCGTACGCGGCCGCTTCTGACCTTACCTCCGGTCCTGGCCATACGTAATACACTCTGGTTCATATGGGCATGGCAGAGGGCAATGGCCAGGGCATCGGCGGCATCCGCCTGTGGTTTTCGGGACAGCCCCAGAAGCGCCTGCACCATGTGCTGCACCTGGGATTTATCCGCTCCACCAGTACCCACCACCGCCTGCTTCACCTGCCGGGCAGAATACTCATGGACTGCCAGGCCGCTGTTGGCGGCACTGACGATTGCAGCTCCCCTTGCCTGACCGAGCTTCAGGGCCGAGTCCGGGTTGCGCGCCATGAACACCTGCTCAATAGCGAACTCCTCCGGGCGATATTCGCCAATCAGCACGGCGAGACTGTGGAAAATAGTCTGCAGCCTCTCCGCCATTGGCTTTTCACCTACTCGGATGCAGCCACTGTCGAGGTACTCAAGAAGCCGGCCTTCAGAACGAATAAGACCGTAACCGGTGATGCGGGAGCCGGGGTCTACCCCCAGGATGATTGCCATCCGCCTGCCCTCGGAAGTGAGAGAGTCTGGCCGTGCCGGAGATGGCGCGCCACCTCCGGCATCGTGCCTTTACTCTTTATTTTCTGCCTTGTTGCCTTCAACGGCTTTAGCAGAACGGCGCAGACGAATATGCAGCTCCTTCAGCTGCTTCTCGTCTACCTCGCCCGGCGCCTGAGTCATCAGACAGGTGGCGCTCTGGGTTTTCGGGAAAGCGATGACGTCGCGGATTGACGAAGAACCGGTCATCAGCATCACCAGACGATCCAGACCAAAGGCCAGACCACCGTGAGGCGGGCAACCAAATTTCAGGGCATCCAGCAGGAAGCCAAACTTGGCACGAGCCTCTTCCTCTCCGATACCCAGGATACGGAACACCGCTTCCTGCATTTTCTCGTCGTGGATACGGATAGAACCACCGCCCAGCTCGGTACCATTGAGCACCATGTCATAGGCACGGGACAAGGCGTTCGCCGGGTCTGCTGCCAGATCTTCCGGACTGCAGGACGGCGCCGTGAACGGGTGGTGAATGGCGGTCAGATTGCCATCCGGCAGCTCCTCGAACATCGGGAAGTCTACAACCCACATTGGTGCCCACTCGCAGGTAAGCATGTTGAGGTCGTGTCCTACCTTGATACGCAGGGCGCCCAGGGCTTCATTCACGACGGTAGCCTTATCAGCGCCGAAGAAGACGATATCGCCATCTTCCGCACCTACGCGCTCCATGATGGCCAGCGCAACGTCGTCACCCAGGAATTTCACGATTGGCGACTGCAGGCCTTCGGCACCCTTGGCCAGTTCGTTTACCTTGATGTAGGCCAGGCCCTTGGCACCGTAGATACCAACAAACTTGGTGTAGTCATCAATCTGTTTACGGGTCAGCTCGGCACCCTTGGGCACGCGAAGGGCGGCGACACGGCCTTTCGGATCTTTGGCGGGACCAGCGAACACCTTGAAGTCCACGCTTTCCACCAGATCACCCACATCCTGAAGTTCCAGAGGGATACGAAGGTCCGGCTTGTCGCTGCCGTAACGCTGCATGGCTTCAGAATACGGCATGCGCGGAAACTCCGGCAGCTCAACATCCAGCACATCCTTGAACAGGGAACGAATCATTTCCTCGTTCAGGCCCATCAGGGTTTCTTCATCGATGAAAGAAGCCTCGATGTCCACCTGGGTAAACTCGGGCTGACGATCGGCACGCAGATCTTCATCGCGGAAACACTTGGCAATCTGGTAGTAGCGATCTACACCAGACACCATCAGCAACTGCTTGAACAGCTGCGGCGACTGTGGCAGAGCGAAGAAGGAACCTTCGTGGGTACGGCTCGGTACCAGGTAGTCACGGGCACCTTCCGGGGTGGCACGGGTCAAGATCGGGGTTTCCACATCCATGAATCCGCGGCTGTCCAGGAAGTTCCGGATGTAACTGGTCACACGGGAACGGAACCGCAGACGGTTGATCATCTCCGGGCGACGCAGATCTACGAAACGGTAGCGCAGGCGAACATCCTCGCCCACGTCGACGTGCTCATCCAGCGGGAACGGCGGGGTGGCGGCTGCGTTCAGAATGACCAGCTCTTTGCCCAACAGCTCGACCTGGCCAGTGGGCATGTTGTTGTTCTCGGTACCCGCGGGGCGACGACGAACGCGGCCGGTCACCTTGATAACAAATTCGCTGCGGACTTTCTCCGCCAGAGCAAAACTTTCAGGGGTGTCCGGATCGACCACAACCTGAGACATGCCATCCCGATCTCGCAGATCCAGAAAGATGACCCCACCGTGGTCACGGCGGCGGTGTACCCATCCGCAGAGTGTGACTTCCTGATCGATGTGAGATTCGTTAATCCCACCGCAATAATGGCTGCGCATATCGGTTCCCGTTCGTTCTGAATGTGTTCGCGTTGAATCAAAGAATTTGGGCGGCTATAGCCGAAAAGCCGCCCATTATAAACACAATGACTTTGAAAATCAGGCGTCCCGAAACAGAATTGACACCGGATATCCGGCATCGGGATGACTATCAAAAAACCGGGGGCTAGAATGCATGGTTTGACCGGACCATGGAGTAAGACGTTGGCCACCCGAGCGGAACAGAAACTGAAAACCCGTCGAGCACTGATGGACGCTGCCCTCGCCCAACTGAGCGCAGATCGGGGCTTTGGCAGCCTGAGTTTGCGGGAAGTCGCCCGGGAGGCCGGCATTGCCCCCACATCCTTTTATCGGCACTTCGCCGAGCTGGACGAGCTTGGCCTGGCCCTGGTGGACGAAGGCGGCGTGGCCCTGCGGCAGCTGATGCGCCAGGCCCGTAAACGTATTGCCCGGGACGGCAGTGCGATTTCCACTTCGGTGGACACCTTCATGGAGTACCTGGGTAATAACGCCAACCTGTTCCGCCTGATGCTGAGGGAGCGCACCGGCGTATCCAAGCCTTTCCGGACGGCGGTGAAAGCAGAAATCGACCATTTCGTAACGGAGCTGGCCGACGATCTTGGCCGGTTTGCCGACGAACAGAACAAACCCCTGGCGGAAGCCAGGATTGTCGCCGAAGCCATGGTCACACTGGTCTTCAATCAAGGCGCCGAGGCGCTGGATGCAACCCCGGAAGAGCGAGAAGAACTCAAGCAGAAATTGAAAACCGAGCTGAGAATGATTCTGGTGGGTTCCCAGACCCTGGTCCAGTGGCAGCAGGGTCTGGATTGAGCTACTAAATCTTAGGCAAGTTGCTCAAGTAGCGGCTGCAGCTTTGCTTTCACACTGGCTAGCTGCTCTTCTGTGTAAGGTACAGGAGGCTGCTTGCCCCACACCGGGCCCGGCCAGGCCGGGTCGCCCTGATAGCGGACAATATGATGCAAGTGCAACTGGGGCACCATATTGCCCAGCGCTGCCACATTCATCTTGTCTCCCGCAAACAGATCCATCATCCCCTCACTCAGCACCGAGGACTCCGCCAGCAATTGTTGCTGCTGTTCGCTCGCCAACTGGTAGATTTCCCGGATGCCGGATACCCGGGGCACCAGAATGATCCAGGGCCAGGTGCTGTCGTTCATCAGCAAGATATCGCAAAGACGACTCTCTCCCAGCTTGTAGGTATCCGCCGCCAAACGCTCATGAAGCTGGAACATCAACACCCCTCCCCGGCCGTCAGACCGCTGAATGGAACTGGTTACGGCCGCGGCCAATGGCGTAGTAGATCAGGCCATGACGCTCCAGCATTTCCGGCTCGTACAGGTTGCGGCCGTCAAACACCACCGGCTCACTCAAGGTGGAGGCAATCACATCAAAGTCCGGTGAGCGGAACTCTTTCCACTCGGTGCAGATCACCAATACGTCAGCACCCTTCAACGCCTGTTCCTTGGTACCGCACAAAGTCAGTCCGTCGTGATCCCCGTAGATGCGCTGGGTTTCCTCCATGGCTTCCGGATCGAAAGCCTGCACCTTCGCACCAGCTTTCCAGAGATCTTCCATCAGGGTGCGGGAAGATGCTTCGCGCATGTCATCTGTGTTGGGCTTGAACGCCAGACCCCAGAGCGCCACGGTCTTGCCCTTCAGATCACCCTGAAAGTAGTGCGAGACCTTGTCGAACAGCACGTGCTTCTGGGCATAGTTGACGGCTTCTACGGCATTCAGCAGCTTGGATTCGTAATCACAGTCTCGGGCGGTGCGGGCCAGGGCCTGCACATCTTTCGGGAAGCAGGAACCGCCGTAACCGCAACCCGGGTAGATAAAGTGGTAACCGATACGCGGATCAGAACCGATACCCCGGCGCACTTCTTCAATATCCGCGCCCAGCCGCTCGGCCAGGTTTGCCACTTCGTTCATGAAGCTGATCTTGGTGGCCAGCATGGCATTGGCCGCGTACTTGGTCAGCTCAGCAGAACGGATGTCCATGAAGATCATGCGATCGTGGTTGCGGTTGAACGGGTAGTACACTTCCCGCAACAAATCCGCCGCCTTTTCGCTCTCGGTGCCGACCACAATCCTGTCCGGCTTCATGAAATCGTTGATGGCAGCACCTTCTTTCAGGAATTCCGGATTGGACACCACATCAAAATCCAGTTCCAACCCCCGCTTGTCCAGCTGGGCACGAACCGCCGCCTTTACCTTGTCGCCAGTCCCGACCGGTACGGTGGACTTGTCCACCACCACCTTGTAATCCTCCATGTGCTGCCCAATGGATTTCGCCACTGCCAGAACATACTGAAGGTCCGCAGAACCATCTTCATCCGGTGGCGTGCCAACGGCGATAAACTGAAGGGTACCGTGCTTGACCGCTTCCTCGGTGTCCGTGGTAAATGCCAGGCGACCAGCCTCAACGGTGTGCTTGACGATGTTGTCCAGGCCTGGCTCGTAAATAGGAATCTGGCCGTTCTTCAGTTTTTCGATCTTGCCCTGGTCCACATCCATGCACAGCACGTGGTGCCCGACATCCGCCAGACAGGCGCCAGTCACAAGGCCGACATAACCGGTTCCGAAAATCGTAATCTTCATGCAACTCTTCCTGAAAATTTAGAATAAAAACTGTCAGTGGCCTGCTTTCTTTTGCTGCCAGATCTTTTCCCAGGCCAGTGCGGTCCGCACAATGGTATTCAGGTCATCGAAATCCGGCTGCCAGCCCAGAACATTCTTGATCCGTGTGTTATCGGCCATCAGCGCAGCCGGGTCGCCGGCTCGGCGTCCGGTTTCCTGTACCAGGAAATCAACGCCGGACTCGGCTTTCACCACATCGATCACTTCACGCACGGTGAAACCACGGCCATAACCGCAATTGAGTACCTGGGACTCTCCACCTTTGGCCATATAATCCAGCGCCATAACATGGGCCTTGGCCAGATCTTCCACATGGATGTAGTCGCGGACACAGGTGCCGTCACGGGTCTCGTAGTCAGTGCCAAACACGCTCATGCCGTCTCTCTGCCCGGTCACGCACTCGCAGGCTACCTTGATCAGGTGCGTTGCCTCCGGCGTTGCCTGCCCCAACAAGCCGTCCGGGTTGGCGCCGGCCACATTGAAATAGCGAAGGATCACGTAATTCAGACTGCTGGCAGCGGCGAGGTCCATCATCATGCGCTCGCTCATCATTTTCGAGGCGCCGTAGGGGTTGATGGGAGCCAGCGGCAGGTCTTCCGTCAGTACGGTTTGCTCGGGCATACCGTAAACCGCTGCGGTGGAGGAAAACACCATGTAGGGAACCTGATAGTGCTCAACCATCTTGAGAAGATTCAGGGTGTTCCGGGTGTTGTTGCTGTAGTACTTGAGGGGGTTGGAAACGGATTCCGGTACCACGATATTGGCGGCAAAGTGCAGTACCGCCTCGAACTTATGCTGCGAAAAAACCGCACTGAGGGCTTGCTCATCGGCAAGGTCGCCCACCACCAACTCGCCGGCGGTCACGGCCCAGCGATAACCGGTAGACAGGTTATCAAAAACGACAATGTCATGACCTGCCGCCGCCAGCTGACGCACAACGTGACTGCCGATATATCCGGCACCGCCGGTAACAAGTACTTTCACGCAGAGTTACTCCTTCCCTGAATTCTGTTTACGCCGCCGCCGAATCTCTGCCCGCCGCCGGCTGAAAAAATCACTGATAACCTGGCCGCACTCGCCTTCCAGGACACTGCCTTCCGCTTCTACTTGCCAGTTAAGGTGGGCCTCGTCCAGCGTACGCCGGGCAGATTCTACCGCACCCGCTTTGGGCTCGCGGGCACCATAAACAAGGCGGCTGATTCGGCTGTGCACAATGGCGCCCACACACATGGTGCAAGGCTCAAGGGTGACGTATAAAGTTGCCCCGGTCAGCCGGTAGTTCCCCACCCTGGCGGAGGCATCCCGCAAAGCCCGAATCTCCGCGTGGGCTGTGGGATCACAACCGGTAATGGGCGCATTGTAACCCACGCCCAGCTCCTTACCATCACGGACAACAATCGCGCCAACGGGCACTTCGCCTATCGAGGCCGCCCGCTCCGCCAGCATCAGTGCACGGGCCATCCAGTATTGATCATTCTTTGGTGAATCCGACATAAATGCGGCTCTACTGATAGCGCCCTATACAACTACGATAGTGGCCAACCCCGAAAGCGCCACGAAAATACCATTATTCGCCGTCTTAACCAAGCGACGGCCCCGGGCGCACCCGCACTGAAAGAAGATTTTTTACTCAGACAACTGTCATACCGTTTTACCTTTCGGGGCCTATACTGACATACGTCATGTTTCAATCAGTGCAGTCCGTGCAAGACTTACAAGGACCTGAATCGCATCTGCAGCCGCAGATCCTTCAAGGAGAGAACATTATGAAAGCATTGGTATTTCACGGACCAGGAAAGCGTAGCTGGGAAGACAAGCCACAGCCTGCAATCGAGAAACCCACAGATGCCGTGGTGCGCATCACCCATACCACCATTTGCGGCACCGACCTGCACATCCTGAAAGGCGATGTGCCAGCGGTCACGAAAGGTCGCACTCTCGGCCACGAAGGCGTGGGAGTGGTCGAAGAAGTGGGTGACGGAGTAAGTAACATCAAGGTTGGCGACAAAGTGTTGATTTCCTGCGTCACCTCCTGCGGGCGTTGCGACTACTGTAAGCGCGGCATCTATGCCCACTGCCGGGACGGCGGCTGGATTCTGGGGCATTTGATCGATGGCACCCAGGCCGAGTATGTACGCATCCCCCATGCCGACAACAGCCTGTACCACCTGCCTTCAGGAATGGACCCAGCTGCCGCGGTGATGCTCAGCGACATCCTGCCCACAGGACACGAGATTGGCGCTCTCGCCGGCGAAGTCAAACTGGGGGACACAGTCGCCATCATCGGCGCCGGCCCCATCGGACTGGCCGCCGTAATGACCTCCCGCTTCTACTCACCGGCGCGTATCATCATGATTGATCCGGACGAGAACCGCCTGGCAATGGCCAGGATGCTGGGGGCCACAGACACCATCGCCCGAGACCCCATCGAAACCATCAAAGAACTGACCAACGGTGAGGGTGTAGACGTTGCCATGGAGGCGGTCGGCATACCTGAGACCTTCGATATCTGCCAGAGCATCATTCGCGCTGGCGGCAACATCGCGAACATCGGCGTACACGGCAAAAGCGTGGAATTCCGGCTGCAGGACCTGTGGATCAAAAACATCACGGTACGCACCGGCTTGGTGAGCACCAACACCATTCCGGTGCTGATGAAGGTCGTCGAGAGTGGCGATGTGAAGCCGGAGGACCTGGTCACACACCGCCTCAAGCTCAACGATATCGAAAAAGCCTACGACATCTTCAGCCAGGCGGCGAAGGAGAAAGCAGTCAAGATGTTGCTGACCGCCGAATGACGACCTGAAAACGAAAAAAGGCGGCAAGCATCCCTGCTTGCCGCCTTCCGGCTCTAGCCTGCCCGACTCATTCCCATTCAATGGTTGCGGGCGGCTTGGACGAAATATCGTAGGTCACCCGTGATACACCGGAAATCTCGTTGATAATCCGGTTGGATACGGTTTCCAGCAGTTCGTACGGGAGCCGCGCCCAGCGTGCGGTCATAAAGTCCACGGTTTCCACGGCACGGATCGCGATCACGTATTCGTAGCGGCGGGCATCACCCACTACACCCACGGATTTCACCGGCAGGAACACGGCAAAGGCCTGGCTGGTCTTGTGGTACAGGTCAGCACGATGCAGTTCTTCCAGGAAGATCGCGTCGGCACGACGCAGAATGTCCGCATACTCTTTCTTGACCTCGCCGAGGATACGAACCCCCAGCCCCGGCCCCGGGAACGGGTGGCGGTAGACCATGTCGTACGGCAGGCCAAGCTCGAGGCCGATCTTGCGGACTTCGTCCTTGAACAGCTCGCGCAGCGGCTCTACCAGTTTCATCTTCATGGTTTCCGGCAAGCCACCCACATTATGGTGGGACTTGATGACATGGGCTTTACCGGTTTTGGACGCAGCGGATTCAATCACGTCCGGATAGATGGTGCCCTGGGCCAGCCAGTTCACATCCGTGATCTTCGCGGCTTCCGCATCGAACACATCAATAAAGGTATTACCGATGATCTTGCGCTTCTGCTCCGGATCGTTCACGCCCTTGAGCTTGGACAGGAACAGGTCTTCAGCGTCTACACGGATAACCTTAACGCCCATGTTACTGGCAAACATGTCCATCACCTGATCGCCTTCGTGCAGGCGCAGCAGGCCGTTGTCCACGAACACGCAGGTAAGCTGGTCACCGATGGCTTTATGCAACAACGCCGCCGTAACCGAAGAATCCACACCACCGGACAGGCCCAACAGCACCTTGTCGGAACCCACCTGCTCGCGAATCTGCCGAACGGCATCGTCGACGATCTTGGCCGGGGTCCACAGAGCCTCACAGCCGGAGATGGTCAGGACAAAGTGCTCGAGGATGCGCTTGCCCTGCAGGGTGTGAGTCACTTCCGGGTGGAACTGAACGCCGTACAGGTTGCGGCTCAGGTCCTGCATGGCAGCAATCGGCGCGCTCTCAGTGGAGGCCAACAGCTCGAAGCCTTCCGGCATGGCGACCACTTTGTCGCCGTGGCTCATCCAGACGTCCAGCAGGGAATCACCAGCCGGCGTCAGGTGGTCGGTAATGTCTGCCAGCAGCGGGCCCTTGGCACGAACCTTCACCTGGGCATAACCGAACTCCCGCTTCTCGGAACTGGCAACCCGACCGCCAAGCTGCTCTGCCATGGTCTGCATGCCGTAGCAGATACCCAGCACCGGAATACCACGATCGAACAGACCTTCCGGGGCACGCGGGCCACCGAGCTGGGTGACCGATTCCGGGCCGCCCGCCAGAATAATACCCTTGGGATTGAACTCGTTAAGTTCGTCATCGGTGATATCGAATGCCTTGATCTCGCAGTAAACCCCGATTTCACGAACGCGACGAGCGATCAACTGGGTGTACTGGGAACCGAAATCGAGAATCAGGATACGGTGGTCGTGAATGTTCTGGGCCATGGAGTCCTCGGGCTGTAAAGAAACAACGCGGCCCGGAAACCGGGCCGCGTCTGATCAGGCAAAGATTAACCGATTCGGTAGTTGGGCGCTTCTTTGGTGATGGTCACATCGTGGACGTGACTCTCACGCATACCGGCATTGGTAATGCGAACAAACTCGGGCTTGGTACGCATTTCGTCCATGGTGGCGCTACCGGTGTAGCCCATGGAGGCCCGGATACCGCCAACCAGTTGATGCACGATATTACGCATCGGGCCTTTACAGGCCACGCGGCCCTCAATGCCCTCCGGCACCAGTTTCTCGATGCCTTTGCTGGCATCCTGGAAATAACGGTCGCTGGAACCCTGCCCCATGGCGCCGATAGAGCCCATGCCGCGATACGCTTTGTAGCTGCGACCCTGGAACAGTTCGACTTCACCCGGAGCCTCATCGGTGCCTGCCAGCAGGCTGCCGATCATGACGCAGTGAGCGCCAGCAGCAATGGCCTTGGCGATGTCTCCGGAGAAGCGGATACCGCCGTCTGCAATCAGTGGCACACCGCGGTCCTTCAGGGCAGCGGCGACATTGGAAACCGCAGAAATCTGGGGCACACCAATGCCGGCGACGATCCGGGTGGTACAAATGGAACCGGGGCCAATACCTACCTTCACGGCGTCTGCGCCAGCTTCGGCCAGGGCGATGGCAGCATCACTGGTGGCGATATTGCCGCCAATGACCTGAACATCCGGGTAGTTTTGTTTCACCCAGCGAACCCGATCGATCACGCCCCTGGAATGGCCATGGGCGGTATCCACCACGATCACATCCACCCCGGCTTCTGCCAGTGCGGCTACGCGAGCTTCGGTGTCACCACCGGTGCTGACCGCCGCGCCAACTCGCAGGCGCCCCTGCTCGTCCTTGCACGCCAGCGGATAGTCCTTGGCTTTCTGAATGTCTTTTACCGTGATCAGGCCACGAAGCTGGAACTCATCGTTTACCACCAGAACTTTTTCAATGCGGTGACGATGCAGAAGCTCTTTTACTTCTTCCAGATCGGCGCCTTCCTTGACGGTAACAAGCTTGTCCTTGGGCGTCATAATGTCCCGGACGGGGGTATCCATGCGGCTTTCAAAACGGATATCACGGCCAGTCACGATACCGACAAGGTCATTGCCATCGACAACCGGGAGGCCGGAGATATTGTTGGCCATGGTGATATCGACCAGCTCACGTACGGTGGTACCCGGAGATACGGTGATCGGATCCTTGACCACACCACTTTCGAACTTCTTGACCTTGCGGACAGCAGCCGCCTGCTGCTCCACCGTCATGTTCTTGTGCATGATACCGATACCGCCTTCCTGGGCCATGGCAATGGCCAGCTCCGCCTCGGTTACCGTATCCATGGCCGCCGACACCAGCGGAATATTCAGGGTAATACCCTTGGTCAGCTGGGTTTTCAGGTCGACCTGGTGAGGGAGAACTTCAGAATATCCGGGCACGAGCAGAACGTCGTCAAACGTGAGGGCTTCTTCGGCAATACGCAGCATTGGGATCCGCCTTTTGAACATGCTAAGTTGGGAATTTCCGTGCCGCACCCGCGGCGGTGCGACAAAGCAAAATCCTTAATCGATCTATTATAAAGTGGTGCGTAAGGACAGTAAACCGCGCGGTTTTTGCCATTTGGTTGCATCTTTTTGAATTTCCGTTATTTTTGGCCATCTCTTTCGGCTATTGCTTATGAATAATCCTGGAGCCCGCCCTGTGAGCACCCCTTATCCGGACACCCGCCCACGAGCACTCACAGTCAGTGAGCTCAACCACCAGGCGCGCCATCTGCTGGAAACAAGCTTTATGCAGGTCTGGGTGGAGGGGGAACTCTCCGGCTTTTCAAGACCATCCTCCGGGCACTGGTATTTCTCACTCAAGGATCAGAAATGCCAGATCCGCTGTGCCATGTTCCGTGGTGCCAACCAGCGCATCCGCACCTTACCCCGGGAAGGAGATCAGATCCGGATTCGCGGCAAGGTGACCCTGTACGAGAACCGCGGCGATTTCCAGATCATCGTGGAACACCTCGAACCCGCCGGCCTCGGTGCCCTCCAGCAGGCTTTCGAGGCCCTCAAAGCGAGGCTCCAGGGCGAAGGCCTGTTTGACCCGGCCCGAAAGAAACCGATTCCCGCCACGCCCAGACATATTGGTGTGGTTACCTCGCCAACTGGCGCCGCCATCCACGATATTCTGACGGTACTCAAGCGGCGCTGCCCGGCTATTCCGGTCACGCTCTATCCCACCGCCGTCCAGGGCCAGCCGGCCACCGCAGATATTGTCCAGGCCATTGACCGGGCGCAGCAGCATGGTCTGGCCGATGTCCTGATCATCGGCCGGGGTGGCGGCTCCCTGGAAGACTTGTGGTGCTTCAACGAAGAAGCCGTCGCGCGGGCCATTGCCGCCTGCCCCATCCCGATCGTCAGCGCCGTTGGCCATGAGGTTGACGTCACCATTGCTGATTTTGTCGCGGACCTGAGAGCTCCCACGCCGTCGGCCGCCGCTGAAAAGATCTCGCCCGACCAGCAGGACTGGCTCCGCCGCCTGGCCGAGCACAAGGGGCGGCTTGGCCTGTCTGCACGCCGGTTATTGCAAAGACTGCATAACCAATTGGGGCACCTGTCTGCCCGGCTCCGGGATCCTCGACGGGAACTACTGGAAAAGGCGCAACGCATGGATGAGCTTGAGCTGCGGCTGAACAAGGCGATCCGTGACAGACTGGACCAGCAGAAGCAGAAAACCGATTACCTGCTTCAAAGGATGAGCGCACAATCCCCACGCCGAACCCTGAAAACGGTAAAAGAACAGACCCAACGTCTCGAGGAGCGCCTGACACTCGCGACCCGTCACCAGCTGCGCCAAAAAGACGAGCGATTACAGCATATTGCACAAACCCTTCATGTTGTCAGCCCTCTGGCCACCCTCGGAAGAGGCTACGCCATCGTCAGGGACGACCAGGGCCGTATTGTTCGCAAGGCCGGCGACCTGGAAACCGGCGATCAGATTACCGCAAGACTTGGACGCGGCTCGGTGTCGGCCCGGGTGACGGAGATCAATTCTTCGTCGGAATAGTGCCGCAGAGCCTGGCGACTACGCCTATGGTCTACTAGCCCCGGATTTCAAAGCTCCTAAAGTTGTCAATAACAACGATAAAACAACAACACGCACAACTGAGGTGGAGCACAATGAGCTACAACTCCGAATTTCGCCGGTCCATTGACCAGCGGGATGATTTCTGGCGCGAGCAGGCGCAGTACATCGACTGGATCAAAGCACCGAATACGATCTGGCGCGCCCTCGATAACGGCCACGGCGAGTGGTTTCCAGACGGGGAACTGAACACCAGCGACGTTGCTCTCGATGCCAATATCCGTGCCGGCCGAGGCGACCAGAAAGCCCTGATTTACGACTCCCCGGTCACCAATACCAAGCAGTCATTCACCTACAACGAACTGCGCGATGAAGTCGCCCTGTTTGCCGGCGCCCTGCGCGCCCGCGGAGTCGAAAAAGGTGACCGCGTCATCATCTACATGCCGATGATTCCTCAGGCAGCCATCGCCATGCTGGCCTGCGCCCGGCTGGGTGCTATCCACTCGGTGGTCTTCGGCGGTTTTGCCGCACACGAACTGGCCGTTCGCATTGAAGATGCCAAGCCCAAGGCCCTGATTACCGCGTCCTGCGGCATCGAAGTTACCAAGGTGATCGAATACAAACCGCTGGTAGACAAGGCCATTGAGCAATCAAGCCACAAACCGGAAGCCTGCGTGGTATTCCAGCGGCCGCAGGTCAAGGCAACCATGCAGGAAGGCCGAGACTTTGACTGGAACGAGATCGTGGCCAACGCCACCCCGGCTGATCCGGTACCCGTCAAGGCCAACGACCCGCTTTATATTCTCTACACCTCCGGAACCACTGGAAAACCCAAAGGTGTTGTCCGTGACAACGGTGGCCATGCCGTTGCCCTCACTTACAGCATGAAGCTGGTCTACGATGCCAAACCCGGCGACGTTTACTGGGCGGCCTCAGATGTTGGCTGGGTGGTGGGCCACAGCTACATTGTTTATGCGCCTCTCTTTACTGGCTGCACCACCATTTTTTACGAAGGCAAACCGGTAAAAACCCCGGATGCCGGCGCATTCTGGCGTGTGGTTCAGGACCACAAGGTCAATATGCTGTTTACCGCGCCCACCGCATTCCGTGCAGTGCGCAAGGAAGACCCGGAAGCAGATCAGTTGAGCCGCTACGATGTTTCCTCCCTCAAACGGATTTTCCTGGCCGGCGAGCGCCTGGATCCGCCCACCTATGAGTGGCTGAAGGAGCACACCGGGCTGCCAATCCTTGATCACTGGTGGCAGACTGAAACCGGCTGGGCCATTTGCTGCAACCCGGTCGGCATTGAAATGATGACTACGAAACCCGGCTCTGCAACCGTACCCTCACCCGGCTTCAACGTTCAGGTAGTGGACATGGAAGGCAGCCAGGTACCCGCGGGCGAACAGGGCCAGGTTGCAGTCAAACTGCCATTACCCCCGGGCTGCCTGATGACCGTATGGGGCGACGACCAGCGCTTCCAGAACAGCTACCTCAAGCCAATCCCTGGCTTCTACAGCTCCGGCGACGGTGGTTTTATCGATGATGACGGCTATGTCTTCATCATGGGGCGGACGGATGATGTAATTAACGTCGCCGGGCACCGGCTCTCTACCGGCGAGATGGAAGAAGTCGTTGCATCCCATCCGGCGATCGCGGAATGCTGCGTAGTGGGCGCTCATGACGATATGAAGGGTCAGATTCCGGTTGGCCTGGTGCTGATCAAAGATGGCGCCACCATTGACCAGGATGAACTGGAGGAGGAGCTGGTAGAGATGGTTCGCGAGAAGATCGGGGCTATTGCCTGTTTCCGCCGGGCTATCGTTGTTGACCGTTTACCCAAAACCCGCTCCGGCAAGATCCTGCGACGTATTATTCGCCAGATTGCCGATGGGGAGGAGTACACGGTACCCAGCACCATCGATGACCCGGCCATTCTGGAAGAAATCAGCGAGAAATTCGGTCGCTGATCAAACCTCCATCCGCTGAGCCACAGAACACCCGGGGCGCTCTTGATCAAGAGCAGCCCCGGGTTTCACTTTGATTACAACCTATTGTTTTTTATCAATTAAAAAACACTTGCTGATCATAAAAAAAACAATTGACGCCTTTCAAAGTCGGTCTATACTGAAAATTGCTGTGTACTTCTGCAGCGTTATTTGGCGAATGCGTTACAACGTCCTGCCCTTGGCTTTTCGTTGCCCCTTCCTCAGTGCGCTCCGGATGTCCCAGCTCGAAAGAAGGTCCCGTGAGGGAAAATTATCAGTAAGACAGGAAAGATCGATGTCCGATACCAAAACCGGCCACGTAAAGTGGTTCAACGAATCCAAGGGCTTTGGCTTCATCGCCCAGGAAGGCGGCAGTGACGTTTTCGTTCACTACAGTGCAATCAACGCAAACGGTTTCCGTACTCTGGCCGAAGGTCAGCAGGTACAGTTCACCGTAACCCAGGGCCCGAAAGGCCCGCAGGCCGAAAACGTAACGCCGCTCTAAGCCGTTATGTTAACGTCCTGATGTCCCTCACGGGCAGAAACAAGAAAGGCCGGTAATCCTGGGATTACCGGCCTTTCTGTTTGTTTAAGGGATTATCCGTTCAGGCAGTCTCGGCTGCTTCTGCAGAAATAGACTCGGACCGACTATCATCGAGCACCTGGGCTACAGCCGAGAACAGAGCTTGCAACGTTGCCGAGGAGGTATCCTCTGCCAGGGCTGCCGCACTGCAGTGCTTGCCATTGGCTGTGAGCCGTATGCATGCCAGAGCATTGGCATTGGTACCCTCGCCCAGCGCAAACTCATCATAGGCTTCAACCGCCACCGAGACCCCAAACTGCCGGGACAGTGCATCGGAAACGGCCTCAACGGCTCCCAACCCACGACCTTCAAGGGTAACCGGCGAGGCATCACCCCCAACAACCACCTCGGCCCGCACCCCATTGTCATCCCGATGCAGGTCATAGGAGCGAAGAGCCCAATCGCTGTGCACCTTCAGATATCGCTCTTCAAACAAACGGTGAATGGTGTGTGAGTCGATCTCGCCCCCATTGGTTTCAGCCTCGCGCTGAACCACCTTGCTGAACTCGATCTGCAGCCACCGCGGCAAGGTAATGTCGTAGTCGCGCTCGAGTACGTAAGCGACGCCGCCTTTGCCGGACTGACTGTTGATACGAACCACTTCCTCGTATCGGCGACCGACATCGAACGGATCGATGGGCAGGTAAGCCACGTTCCAGGCATCGCCCTCTTTCCGACGGGAGAGACACTTGCGAATGGCGTCCTGATGGCTGCCGGAGAAAGCGGTAAAGACCAGCTCACCGGCATAGGGATGACGCGGATGAGTGGAAATTTCGGTGCACGCCTCCACCACTTCGGTGATTTCGGCCATGCCGGACAGATCCAGGGTAGGGTCAATCCCCTGGGAATACAGGTTCATAGCCATGGTGACCAGGTCCATGTTACCGGTGCGCTCGCCGTTGCCCATCAGGGTGCCTTCCACCCGGTCTGCCCCGGCCATCACGCCGAGTTCGGCAGCGGCCACCGCGCAGCCCCGGTCATTGTGGGTATGCAGGCTGATGCTGATGTGCTCCCGATAGCGAATGTTGTCACAGATCCACTCCACCTGATCTGCGAAGACATTGGGCGTTGCCATTTCAACAGTCGCCGGCAGGTTAATGATAACCGGTTGCCCCTGGTCCGGGCGCCAGACATCGTTGACGGCATCAATCACACTGGCCGCAAAGTCCAGCTCCGTACCGGTAAAACTCTCCGGCGAATACTGGAAGGTCCACTCCGTGTCCGGATAGCGGGCGGCGATATCCCGCACGATGGTGGCGCCGTGGACCGCGATATCGCGGATACCGTCCCGGTCCAGCCCGAACACCTGCTCACGCTGCACGGTCGAGGTGGAATTGTAAACGTGAACAATCGCCCGCTTGGCACCCTCAAGGGCCTGGTAAGTCCGCTCGATCAATTCAGGGCGAGCCTGGGTCAGCACCTGGATCTTTACATCATCCGGAATCCTGTTTTCTTCGATCAGCTTGCGACAGAAATCAAAGTCCGGCTGGCTGGCTGCCGGGAAACCGATTTCGATCTCTTTGAAACCCAGCTTGACCAGCAAATCGAATAAGCGCTGCTTCTGGGCAACAGACATGGGTTTGACCAGGGCCTGGTTGCCGTCCCGAAGATCTACAGCGCACCAGGCCGGGGCTTTCTGGATAACCTGATCGGGCCAGCGACGGTCTTTCTTGGCGACCGGCTGGAAAGCAACGTATTTGCGATGGTCAAAAGCCATGATGAAAATTCCTTCCGATATCAAACAGTGATTGGAACACACACAGTGTAAAGGCTGGAGCGAGCTATTTGGTTGCCATTTTCTGGCCGCACAACCAGATAATGCCATATAATTTCATAAAATCTTTAATAAGAGACAGAAAATGCCCGATACCGAGAAAACGCTTGTCAAAATTGACAAGCTCGACCGAAAAATCCTCGAACAATTGCAAAAAGACGGCTCACTGACCAATCAGCAACTGGCCGAGAAGGTCGGCCTATCCCCTTCCCCCTGCCTTCGGCGAGTTCGCGCCCTCGAGGAGGCGGGCATTATCGTGCGAACGGTCACCATTCTGGATCACAAAAAACTGGGGCTGTCGCTCACCGCCATTATTCTCATTGGCATGGACCGGCATACACCAGAGCGCTTTGCCGCGTTTGAGGAACAGGTGGGGGAATACCCGGAGGTTCAGGAGTGTTATCTGATCACTGGTCAGAGTGCGGATTACATGCTCAAAGTGGTCGTGCCGGATATGGACCACTACCACCACTTCCTGTTGAACAGGATAACCCGTATTCCCGGTGTTAGCGGTGTTCACTCCAGCTTTGTTCTCCGGCGCGTCATCGACAGCACCGCACTGCCGCTGGGCTATTTGTCCTGAGCCACCAGGTTGTCCAGATAAGCGCGGGCCATGGTTTTCATTTCCTGTACCAACAATACGCCCTGCTCATCCGGCAGGGTGGCCGCCAGCCGAAGAATCGTGCCCGCAGAACGGGGTAACAGCAAACTGGCTGTCCAGCGGCGATCTGCCGGCAAATCGGGATACTCCTCCTGCAGACGGGCATCCAGGTCCCGGGCGTTGCTGTAGAGTTCGCGAAGATCCAACTGCCTCAGTTCCGGCATGGCTTCCACACCGCTCCAGATCGCGGAATAGGCGGGCTCGGTGCGGTAGAAGTCGTAAAACAGATCAATCAGGACATCCACCGCGTCGCTCAGGCTCAGCTGCGGGAGCTTGACCCTCAGCGCCTGCTCCATCTTCTCAACATGTCGCTCCGCAATAGCGTTGACAATCGCCGCTTTATTCGGGAAATAGCGGTAAAGCGATGCCAGAGACATGCCGGACTGCCGGGCGATGGCCGACATACTGGTGCTGTCGACGCCCTGCTCGTGAAAGATCCCGGCAGCATGCTGCAGTATGGTGTTCACCCGTTCCCGGCTGCGGGCCTGAACCGGGCGCCGGCGGGGTGACACATCGATGGATTCGTCAGTCATTATCTGTACCTTGTGATGCAGGCTCCGTACAATAACGCCCACTCTACGACAATGAAAGGCTGTGGCGGGCATCCCGCCTTGCCAATTAGTCTGACTCCCACTTTTCTGATGACAGCGGAAGACACGATGCGAGCGAGCCGTTACCTGATAGCTACCCAGAAAGAGACCCCTTCCGACGCCGAGATTATCAGCCATCAGCTGATGCTGCGGGCGGGCATGATCCGTAAACTGGCCGCCGGCCTTTACACCTGGTTGCCGTTAGGGTTGCGCACCCTGCGTAAGGTGGAGCGAATCGTCCGTGAAGAAATGGACAAGAGCGGCGCCCAGGAAGTTCTGATGCCGGCGGTACAACCCGCCGAGCTGTGGCAGGAATCCGGCCGCTGGGAACAGTACGGTGGAGAACTGCTGCGCCTGAACGACCGCCATGGCCGCGATTTCTGCTTTGGCCCCACTCATGAAGAAGTTATCACCGATCTGATCCGGAACGAACTGAAAAGCTACAAAGAGCTGCCGGCCAACTTCTACCAGATCCAGACCAAGTTCCGCGATGAGCGCCGCCCGCGGTTTGGCGTGATGCGCGCCCGCGAGTTCATCATGAAGGATGCCTACTCGTTCCATCTGAACGCGGAATCCCTGGATGAAACCTATAAGGTGATGCACCAGACCTACTGCAACATTTTCGACCGACTGGGGCTCGACTACCGTCCGGTACAGGCGGACTCCGGTTCCATTGGTGGCAGCTCCTCCCATGAATTCCACGTGCTAGCCTCCTCTGGCGAAGATGCCATCGTATTCAGCACCAGCGGTGACTACGCCGCCAACATCGAAAAAGCCGAAGCGGTAGCACCTGCCGGCGAGCGCCCTGCCCCCGGCGAGGAACTGAAAGAGGTTCACACACCGGGTCAACGCACCATCGACGCAGTTTCCCAGTTCCTGGGCATGCCGGCTGAGCGCAGTGTGAAAACACTGCTGGTAAAGGCAGAGGCGGATGAGAATGGTGAATCCGGCCTGGTGGCCCTGATTCTGCGCGGCGATCACACCCTGAATGAGATCAAGGCTGAGAACCTCCCCGGCATTGCCGAGCCGCTGACCATGGCAACCGACGAGGAAATCGAAAAAGCCATCGGCTGCAAGCCAGGCTCCATCGGCCCGGTCAAGCTGCCGGTGCCGGTTATCGTGGATCGCAGCGCAGCACACCTGGCAGATTTTGTCTGCGGCGCCAACAAGGATGATTATCACCTGACTGGCGTAAACTGGGAACGCGATGCCGAAATCAGCCGTGTGGAAGATCTTCGCAATGTGGTCGAGGGCGATGCCAGCCCGGATGGGAACGGCACACTGGAGATCCGTCGCGGTATTGAAGTTGGCCACATTTTCAAGCTGGGCAATAAGTATAGCAAGGCCATGAACGCCTCGGTTCTGGATGAACACGGCAAGACTTCGATTATGGAAATGGGCTGTTATGGTATTGGCGTTTCCCGCATCGTCGCGGCATCCATCGAGCAGAACCACGACGAGAAGGGCATCATCTGGCCGGATGCCATCGCACCGTTCGAGGTGGCCATTGTTACCCTGAATGGTCACAAATCTCCGGTGGTGGCCGAGGCTGGCGACAAGCTTTACGAACAGCTTCGCCAGGCTGGCTACGATGTTCTGCTGGATGACCGCAACGAACGCCCGGGTGTGAAATTCGCAGATATGGAGCTGATTGGCATCCCCCACCGCTTCGTGGTCTCAGAACGCGGCCTGAGCGCCGGAACCCTGGAATACAAGGGTCGACGGGACGAGGAAAAACAGGACATTCCTGTGGATGAGGCTCTGTCGTTCCTGGTGAAGGCATCGCCCAAAGGCGGCTTGTAACCCTGAACCATACACACCGGAAGGCTGTCCCCAGCCTTCCGGTGTGTTAACGACGTCTCCGCAGATCAGGCGTTGCCCACAATCCCCGGCTCCATTTCCAGCTCAACGCCGAATTTCTCAAGCACAGACTGGCGCACGTCATCAGCCAGGGACAGTACATCCTGGCCAGTTCCACCGGAATGATTGATCAGCACCAGCGCCTGGCGGTTGTGGACCCCGACCCGGCTGTTACGAAACCCTTTCCATCCGGCCTGATCAATAAGCCAGGCTGCCGCCAGTTTGACCTGACTATCAGCAGGATAGAACACAACGTCCGGAAACCGGGCCTGAAGCTCCCGGAACTGGGGCAATCCGATTACCGGGTTCTTGAAGAAACTGCCCGCATTCGGCAATACCGCAGGATCCGGCAGTTTGCGATGACGGACGGCCATCACGCCCTCGGCCACCGCCAGGGGTGTTAACTCAGCCTCGTTAACGTCGCCAAAGTAATCCTGAAGATCCCGATAAGCAACCTTCAAAGGCGCATTACGGGACAACCGGAGCCGGATTTCAAGGATGATGTAGAGGCCTGGCCGGTGCTTGAACAGGCTGTCGCGATAACCGAATTCGCAGGCGCTTGCAGGCAGGGTTTCAACCTTCAGAGTCTGGCGGTTCAGTACCGTGACACTGTCAAGACAGTCACCCAATTCGGTGCCATAAGCCCCGATGTTCTGTACCGGGGCGGCACCGGCGGTGCCCGGGATCAACGCCAGGTTCTCGACCCCGCGATAACCGGAACGGGCGGCGTAAAGCACAGCCTCGTGCCAGTTCTCACCGGCTTTCAACACCAGCACCGCGCCGTGATCGTCTACCTGCTCCCAGCTTCGGCCACGCAGTGCCATCCGGATGACCAGGCCGGGATAATCGCCGGCAAACACCAGATTACTGCCACCGCCCAGTACCAGAATGGACTGTTCGTGGTTACAGGCCCAGGAAAGCGCCTGTTTGAGCTGATCCGGATTTTCGACTTCCACCAGGTATCGGGCCGTTACCGGCACAGCCAGGGTATTCAATCCCTGAAGGCTGGCCCACTCCTGAATCTGCAGATCCTGACTCAAGCCAGCCGCCCCCGGATTTCGTCCAGGAGGCCGGAACTGGCGTCATGAATCAGATCAAGCACGTGCTCAAATCCATCCTCTCCGCCGTAGTAAGGATCCGGCACCTCGGCCAACCGGGAGTCACCGTAATCCAGAAACAAGCGCGGCTCCGTGCCCCCATTCTGGTGCCAGACCTCTCGAACATCCGCGAGATTAGACCGATCCATCACCAGCACATAGTCAAATTGATCCAGATCTTCTGCACGGAACTGGCGGGCACGAAGGTCGCTGATGTCGATACCACGGCGCGCCGCGGCGGCAGTTGCCCGCTCGTCCGGAGATTTACCGATATGCCAGTTGCCGGTGCCGCAGGAATCAATATGCAGTCTGCCGAACAGGCCTTGTTCCCGGGCGAGGTGGCGAAAAACGCCCTCAGCACTGGGAGAACGACAGATATTGCCCAGGCAGACAAACAGCACGCTTACACGATCAGCCACGGGCACCCCCTTTTTCCATCAGCGCCCGCAGACGGGCCAGATCCTCTTCGGTATCTACCCCCGGAGCAGGAGGCCGGTCCGCCACATCCACATGAATAAGAGCGCCGTTATAGAGTGCCCGCAACTGTTCCAGGGATTCCACCCGTTCGGTGGGGGCCGGCAGCCAGGTAACAAACTCACTGAGCACACTGGCACGATAACCATAGATGCCAATGTGCCTGAAATAGCCGATGCCATCCGGAAGGTCCACGTCCTGGGTAGCAGCCCCCGCTGGCCAGAAGTCCCTGGCCCAGGGAATCGGTGCCCGACTGAAATAATGAGCCATGCCCCGGGCATCGAAGACCACTTTCACAACATTGGGGTTGAACACCTGGCGGGCATCGTGAATCCGCTCGCACAGTGTTGCGATGGCGGCCTCCTGGTACTGTTCAAGGTTATCGGCAACCTGATTGATCAGTTCAGGCGGTATCAGAGGCTCGTCCCCCTGAACGTTGACCACGCGATGATCCGGATCCAGCTGCAGCTTCCTCGCCACTTCTTCAAGGCGGTCTGTGCCACTGGCATGATGGGGCGAGGTCATGATGACTTCTGCACCAAAACCAAGACACGCCTCCTCGATACGGGCATCGTCGGTCGCGACCACCACGCGGCTGGCGCGGCTCTCATTCGCCCGCTCGCAGACATGCTGGATCATCGGCTTGCCGGCAATCATGGCCAGAGGTTTGCCGGGCAAACGGCTGGAAGCGTATCGAGCGGGAATGACAACGGTAAATGACATGGTTGCGTCCTGCGGGTGACTCAGTGTTTGTCGAGGCGCTCGTCTGTGCTGAGGGTGCGGGCTTCAACCGCCAGCATAACCGGAATCCCCTCACGAATGGGGAACGCCATGGCATCCTGGTAGCAGATCAACTCGGTACGGGCGTCGTTGAGCTTGAGCTCTCCCTTGCACACCGGGCAGGCCAGCATGGCCAGCAGTTTCTTATCCATGGTTCGATTCCTCGCTGATATCAGTTTGCAACTGGCCAGAGCTGGCTCTGAGCCGTTCCAGAAAATGCTGTTCAAAAGGTTCCGACAACCGGGCCTGAACCGTCAAGACCCAGGCGTTGTCCGGCGCAAAGCCATGGCACTTCACCGCATCCTTGGCCGTCATCACCAACCATTCAAGAGCACCGGACGCCAGGTCTTCGGGGCGAAAATGATGATGGTCGGGAAAGGGAACTTCATTCACGTGGGCGCCAAGGTTCCGGAGGGTTTCGAAAAATCGACCGGGATTACCAATACCCGCTACTGCCCGTACCGGCTTGCCTTTGAGCTGCTCCGGAGACAGGGTCTCACCGGAATTCAGGTTCACCAGAGCCGAAGGCACCAGCTCCATGGCATGAATCTCCGGATGATCAACGCCGGCAAAACTCTCTATGGTCTCTCCGGCCTCAGGAAACTCAGCTCCGTTAAGAACGACAAAGTCGACACTGTTCAAGCGCTCAACCGGCTCCCTCAGCGGGCCTACCGGAATGATGGCACCATTTCCGGTACCGCGCCGGGCATCGAATACAGCCAGTTCGATATCCCGGGGCAGGCGGTAGTGTTGCAGGCCATCATCACAGATCAACACATCGCCCAGGCCATTCTCCAGCGCCCAACGGGCCCCTCGACAGCGATCCGGGTCCACTACAACGGGGCATCCGGTGGCCCGGGCCAGCATCAGAGGCTCATCACCACAGACACCCGCCGGGGTCCCGTCAGCGACCAGCAAGGGATACTGAGAACTCTTACCACCGTAGCCACGGCTGAGAATCACCGGTTTCCAGCCGTGTTGATTCATGCACTGAACCAGACTGGCAGTAAGAGGCGACTTGCCGGTCCCGCCAGCGGTGATATTGCCCACCACCACAACCGGCACCGGCAGCGATTCATTGCGCGCATGCCAGGCCTTTCGGCGTCTGGACTCAGACACCGCCCGATACAACCAGGCCAGTGGTGTGAGCAGGGCAAGAGGTCTGCCCTGCCCGTACCAAAGCCGGTCAACCAGGCTGGTACTCATGCGTGCTCGCTGAACTGAATCTGATGCAGCTGGGCGTAGGCACCCCCCGCAGCCAGCAGCTCACCATGACTGCCGGATTCGACAATGCGGCCATTATCCATGACCAGAATTCGGTCGGCTTTCTCAATGGTGGATAGCCTGTGTGCGATCACCAGCGTGGTACGGCCTTGCATAACGGTTTCCAGCGCCTCCTGAATATGGCGCTCGGATTCTGTATCCAGAGCCGATGTCGCCTCATCCAGAATGAGGATCGGTGCGTCCTTGAGGATGGCCCGTGCAATCGCAAGGCGCTGGCGCTGGCCGCCGGAAAGCATCACGCCATTGTCGCCGATCATGGTATCGAGCCCCTCCGGCATGCGGTTGATAAACTCAAGCGCATGGGCCTTCTCAGCCGCTTCCATGATTTCCTCCCGGCTGCAGTCGCGCAAGGCGCCATAGGCAATATTGGCGGCAATGGTATCGTTGAACAGCACCACGTTCTGGTTCACCAGAGCAATCTGGGCACGCAGGGACTGAAGCGAAAACTCCTTCAGTTCATGGTCATCAATGCGGATAGCTCCCCCAGTGTACTCGTAGAAACGGGGTAACAGGCTAACCATGGTCGACTTACCACTGCCTGACCGGCCCACCAGTGCAACGCTCTGGCCGGCCGGAATATCGATGGTTATCCCTTCAAGCACATTGTCGAGCTGATCCCGGTATCGGAAAGACACCTGGTCAAATGTGATGTCGCCTTTGACCCGCTGCGGGTTGTAGGAGCCTGGGTCCTCTTCCGGCTTTTCATCCATGGTCTCGAACACATCAAATGCAGCCGCCACACCCTTCTGAATCTTGGCGTGCACGGAAGTGACCTGGCGAATGGGCTTGGCCATGGTCGTCGCCGCGGTGATGAACGCAATCAGCTGACCAGTCGACATCTCACCCCGAATCTCCGGCGCAAGCATGGTCCACACCAGCGCGGCGATAGCAAAAGCCACCAGCACCTGAATGACCGGGACACTGATCGCCTGAGTAGAAGCCATTTTCAGGCTCTGTTTCAGGTTTCGGGCACTGACCTCACGAAACCGCTCCCGTTCATAATCTTCGCCTCCGAAGGTGCGCACCACCCGGTATCCGGTGATCGACTCGGAGGCCACATGGGTGATATCGCCCATGGAGCCCTGAATACGCTTACTGATTCGACGAAACCGTTTGCTGGCATAATTCACGACCAGACCAATGACCGGACCGGCAGTAAGAAAAATCAGGGTCAGCTTCCAGTTGGTGTACAGCATAAAGCCGAGCAGACCCAGTATGGTCAGGCCTTCGCGAAGGGTGATAGTCACCGCATTGGTCGCAGCATCAGCGACCTGCTCAACGTTAAAGGTGAGCTTCGAGACCAGACGCCCGGATGCATTTTCATCATAGTACCGGGACGGCAAAGACATCAGGCGATCAAACACATCGTTGCGCAAGGCGTTGATCACGTTTCGCCCGACGTAACTGATAAAATACTGGCTAAAAAACGTACCAACGCCTCTGAAGGCGAAAACACCCACAATCAGCCCGGTCAGCAACATCCGGTTCTGGTCGGACGGATTCTCGATCGCCGTGATCACATATTCCATCGCCGCGGCCATCCCGGTGGATGCAGCGGCGTAAATGATGTTTCCGAACACGGCGAGGGAGAACGCAAACCAGAAGGGCTTGACGTACTTGAGCAGGCGTTTGTAGGTGGTCCAGCTACCGGCAGGTGGCGTATTGAGCGGCTCCGGCCTTGTTTGCATCACTGGCTCTCAGCCTCCCGCTCTGTGGTTATGCTCAGCTTGGCAAAACCCAGGCGACCGGCAACATCCATGGCCCGCACCACAAATTCGTGGGGGGTTCGGGCATCTGCAGTGATAATGAACGGCAGACTGTTGTCGCCCTCAGCCAGTTCACTGACACCACGCTCCAGGGTTTCCCGGCGATTATTGACCAGGGGGCGGTCATTCAGAAAGTACTGGCCCTCGGCGTTAATCACCACATCAATCTGCCAGACTTCAGACGGAGCTGCCGGCTCTGCACTGGCTTCCGGAAGCTCCACCTGCAGGTGGCTCTCCCGGGTAAATGTGGTCGACACCATGAAGAAAATCAGCAGCAGGAACACCACATCAATCAGTGGCGTCAGATCTACCCCGACTTCCTGGCTTCGTTGACGCTTGAACTTCACGGCGTTCAGGCTCCTTCAACGTCGATTTCGCGGTCTCCGTGGACCACTTCCACCAGTTTGATGGCTTCCTGTTCCATGTTGACGACCAATTCATCCACGCGACGGATGAAATAGCGGTGACAGACCAGAGCAGGAATGGCGACACTCAGGCCAGCCGCGGTGGTAATCAATGCCTCGGAAATGCCTCCGGCCAGGTTACCGGCATTGCCAACGCCGGCCAACTGGATTTCGGCAAACACCTTGATCATCCCGATAACGGTACCCAGAAGGCCCAACAGCGGCGTGATTGTGGCGATAGTACCCAGGGGATTCAGAAAACGCTCCAGCTCGTGGATAACCTGGCTGGCCTCGTGTTCGATGCTTTCTTTCATGATCTCGCGACCATGCTTGGCGTTGATCAGGCCGCCGGCCAATATTCGGCCAAGCGGAGAGGATGCCTGCAGCGCCTTCAGTTTGCGGCCGTTAAGCTCCTTTTTTTTGATCCAGCGCCAGAGCTCGTTAATAGACTGCGGGGGCGCAACCCGAGAGGCCCGCAAGGTCCAGATTCGTTCCAGAATGATGGCAAGTGCCAGGATGGAACAGGCAACAATGGGCACCATCAGGATGCCACCGGCTTTCAACAGCTCGAACACGCTTGATCTCCCTGATTAGTTACAAGCCGCGCTACTTTAGCATAGCTGCCGGTGCAGGCCACACCCGGATTGTCACGGTATTTTACATTCACTCCTGGCAAGCCCCGGAGACGCTATCCAGAAAGGCTGCGTCTTCCAGAGCTCACTCATAAGCAGACCTGAATCTGTGAACCTGAGTGTGATCTGGCCGGAGCAGGCCGTATTCAATGGCACTGCACCGCTGGCGCGGTATCGACCGGTTACTTCCGCATGCGGATGCCCGAAATGGTGCCGGTAGCCCGCCGTATAGATCACCCGATCCGGCGCCACCGCCTGCACCCAGCGTGTTGAAGATGAGGTTTTGCTGCCATGGTGTGGCGCCAGCACCACCCGCTGCGCAACGCGGTTCTCAAGCCACTCTGGGCCGCCGCCACCGAGCATCAGTTGCTCAACCTTCCGGCTGATGTCCCCGGTCAATACGAAATCGCTGTTGCTGGACGGGTGGTACACGCGTATCACGCACGAAGCGTCATTCCCGTCCGCAGGCAACGGATTTTGCCACAGCGACATCACCAGACCCGGCCACCGGATATTCCCCGGGCGACAACCTTCCACCGTCACCGGCACCCGCCCGGTAATAAGAGCAGGCTCTCCGGAAATCACCCTTTTGATCGCGAAGTGCTCAGACAACGTCTCGAGACCGCCGGCGTGGTCATTATCCGCATGGCTCAAGACCAGCAGATCAATAACCTCGACGCCCATTGCCCGAAGATTCGGCACCAGCACCGAATCGGCGGCGGAGTAGACGCCCGTAACTTCGGGCCCGGTGTCATACACCATCACCCGGCCACCGGCGCGAACCACAACCGACAGCCCCTGACCCACATCCAACACCCGGACTTCAGGTGCCCGTGCCACGGAATTGCCTGCTCCCGTACCTGACCAGGGAACACTGAGCAACAGGAAGGTAACGCCCAGCAATGCCCGCCATCGCCAGTCCCTCCAGCGAATCCCCCAAAGCGCCAGCAACGCCAAACCCGCTGCCAATGGCAGCGGCAGAGGCTGCATCTGTCCTGCCGGGAACCGGGCCACCAGCTCCAGCCACCACCATAGCGCCCCCAGGACAAGGTCAAACCCGGCCGACACCCAGGGCAGGAGCCAACCCCCGGAAAAAAGGGCGATGATGGCCCCCAGGAACAGTACCGGCATGACGGCAAAAGACACCCAGGGCACCGCCAACAGGTTGGCCGCGAAGCCTGCAAAAGGTTGGCCCTGATGCACCAGCATCAACATTGGCCACAACCCGACAAAGACCGCCAACTGGGCTATCAACAAAGCCGATAACCAACCCGACGACCCCAGACGCCCTGAAAATACCGCCAGCAGCACCCCGACAGCTCCAAAAGACAACCAGAAACCCTGGTCCAGAGGCGCAAACGGATCCATCAGAAGCACCACTGCCAGAGCCAGCACAAAGGGTCGCCAGCCGCTCTGTTGTCTTGCCTTGAGCAAATACCAGCCGCCGGCAACCACCATCACCAGGGCCCGCCGGGTTGGTACGGTAAAACCGGCCAATAGCGAATAGACAAGGCAGCTGAGAACAACCACCAGAAAAACCAGAGAACGCCGCCCCTGCTCACTCAGACCACCAACCGGCAGCAATAGCAAACCCCAGCGCGCCAACAGACCAACTCCGACCGCCACCAGACCCAGATGCAAACCAGAAATAGCCACCAGATGAATGGTGCCGGTCAACTTGAGTACCTGCCAGTGATGATCTTCCAGAGAACCCCGGTTACCCATTAGCAGAGACGCAATCAGGGGGTAGTATTCCGCTTCACCAAACCAATGCTGCAACCTCTTTGATGCTCGCCAGTGCCAGGCGTGGTACTGACATTGCAGTGCGCATGACAGCTCCGGTGCCGCAGAGACCTGTTTAACGGAACCGGTCGCCCGATAGCCGTGACGGAACAACCAGTCTTCGTAGCGAAACCCATCTGGGTTCAGGTTGCCCTGAGGACGCTTGAGAGTGACCTCCAGTGTCAGGCGATGGTCGGGTAGCCTGCGCCCCTCCCTGCCGTACCAGGATAGTCGCAGGACGCGGGGCAAGTTGTTATCTACCGACACGCCAGGTGCCTGCCAGTGCAGGACACAGAATCCGAATCTCAGACTGTCAAAGCTTCCCGGCGTCGGCAAATCACAGAGATACCCGGAAACCACAATGCGCTTGGTTTCCCACTCCGAAGGCAGGCGCTCGGCCAGTCTCATATCGGCATTCCAGCCGGCCCAGACCAACCCCAGCGTCGCAGCAACCACCACGGGCCCGAGCCTCTGTATGCGCTGGTATCGACAGGCCATAGCCAGCAACATTAACCCAACCAGCACAAACAGCCATGGATATGGTGGCAAGGTTGCGAGCCGATACAGTAAGATAACGCCGCAAGAGAAGGCGAGAATGCTGGCGAGTCCAACACCGAGCCTGCTGACCCGGTTGGAAACTGGGTTTTCGGACAATCCTTGTCCTCCGATTTTCGATAGCGCTGGCAGCCTCTGGGCTCCAGTGATTACTCAAAGCCAGGAAACAGGCCGAACTTCCTATGCCGAAGAAGTTCATGAAACGGTATTTGCCCACCCCTGAAAAGGTGCAGTCGATGCAATCGCTGCGTTTTCTGGGCGATATCCTCCATGAACCCAACCTGTGGCACATCAACCGGCACTGTGTTGCCAGGGCCTTCCTGGTGGGCGTCTGGTTCTGTTTTATTCCGATGCCTTTCCAGATGCTGGCAGCCGCATTCTGCGCCATCTGGTTTAACGCCAACCTGCCTTTATCCGTGGTTCTGGTCTGGATCAGCAATCCGCTGACCATGCCCCCGATGTTCTACTTCAATTACAAGGTGGGGGCCTGGATACTCAATCGGCCGGTTCTGGCGTTCGAATTCGAGCTTTCCTGGGACTGGATCAGCCACAGGTTGATCGATATCGGCGTGCCGTTGTACCTGGGTTCTCTGGTTCTGGCCACGGTGACCGCCTGCGTCGCTTACCTGATCATCCAGTATCTATGGCGCCGCAAGATCCGCACTGAATGGCAATTACGGCGTCGCCAGCGCAACAAGCGAACGCCCGCGAGCAATCAGGCCTCCTGAACCAATCGCCCCTGCTCCAGTCGCAGCACCCTTCCCAGGCTCCGGGCCATGGTCATGTCGTGGGTAACCATGATGAATGACGTCCCGGAATTATCACGCAGGTCGCCGATCAGGGCACGGATACCCTCCCCTGTGTGCTCATCCAGATTGCCGGTAGGCTCATCCATTAACACACACTCCGGGCTGTTAACCAGCGCTCTGGCGATCGCTACCCGCTGACGCTCACCACCGGACAACTCGCCGGGTTTGTGCCTGAGCCGCTCACCCAGCCCCACCCGTTGCAGCAGTTGCTCCGCCTTCGGGCGGGCCTGCCTGGGTGCCATGCCACCCAGCGCGCAGGGCAACATGACGTTCTCAAGTGCGGTAAATTCCGGCAGCAGATGATGGAACTGATACACAAACCCCAGGTGCTGATTCCGGAACCTCGCCCGGCCTGCTTCCGATAGCTGATGAATATCCTTGCCACAAATCCGGATATGCCCGGAGGAAGGGCGATCCAAACCGCCCAGCAGGTTCAGCAAGGTGGTTTTCCCTGCCCCGCTACTGCCCACAATGGCAACCGTCTCGCCGGCCTTAACCTGAAGTGAGATGTCCGAGAAAATCGTCAATGTTTCCGGCCCTTCACTGTAGGTGCGGGTAACCTTCTGACAATCAATCACCAGAGATGTCGTCTGCCCGTCACTCATAACGCAATGCCTCCGCCGGTTCGACCCGCGACGCACGCCAGGCCGGATAAATAGTTGCCAGCAGGCTCATGGCAAGGCCCGCACCGCTGATAATCAGTACATCCTGCAACTGGAGCTGCGACGGCAGGTAGCTGATGAAATAAACATCAGCGCTGAGAAACTGATGCCCCAGTGCGGATTCGAGCCAGGAAATGAAGCCGCTGATGTTCAGAGCGCCAAAGATCCCCAATGCAGTACCTGTGAGCGTGCCAAACACACCAATCACGGCACCCTGGATGATAAAGATCCTCATAATGCGCCCGGGCGTGGCGCCCATGGTTCGCAGGATGGCGATATCAGCGGTCTTGTCGGTCACCACCATGACCAGCGTTGACACAATGTTGAAGGCCGCCACAGCGACAATGAACATCAACAGCAACCCGATCATGGTTTTTTCCATGCGGATTGCCTGAAACAGGTTGCCATGGGTGCGGGTCCAGTCCGATACGTAATAGCGGCCTCCCAGGGTCCGGGCAACATCATTGACAACTTTGGGCGCCGCAAACAGGTCATCCATTAAAAGCCGGATACCCTCCGCGCGGCCACCGGTACGCATCAAACGCGCCGCATCATCCATATGAATCAGCGCGTAGTTCCCATCAAGCTCAGCACCAACGCTGAAAATACCCTTGACGGTAAAGCGCTTGAGCCTGGGCAACACGCCGGCCGGCGTTACCGAGGCTTCCGGTAATACCACCGTGAGTTTATCGCCTACCCCCAGTCGAAGGCTGTTTGCCATCAACCGGCCAATGATGATTCCGAATTCCCCGGACCGAAGCTCCTCAAGGCTGCCTTCGATGAAATGGTTCTCGATAATCGAAACGCTGGCCTCCTGCTCCGGCAGGACACCGTTGAGCATCACGCCCCGGACGTTTCCACCACCGGTTACCATGCCCTGGCCCTGGATAAAGGGAGCGGCCGCCAGCACTCGCGGGTAGGCTTCAACCTTCTGGTCAATCTCCTGCCAGTTCTCCAGGGGACCGGAAGCCCCCTGAATCGTGGCATGAGGCACCATCCCAAGAATGCGCTGCTTGAGTTCGCGATCGAACCCGTTCATGACCGAGAGCACGATGATCAATACCGCAACGCCCAGCATCAGGCCAATCATTGAGGTCAGGGAGATAAAGGAGATGAAGTGATTACGTCGTTTGGCGGCGGTATATCGCAGGCCAATATAAAACGATAAGGGTCTGAACATGTAGGGGTGCCTGTCGCTACCTTGCGGTCCGTCGATTATTGAATCCCCGCTGGCCTCGATCATTACCTGGCCCGGAGATTTGCCAGGCCTCTTACCAGCCGTTGGGAAACTGCTAAACTGTTCTATAATCAATAAAAACCCGTCCGGAGACAGGATGCCAAGCCAGAATAAAACGCCACCGAGCGGAGACAGCCAGCGGGAGCGCCGGGAGTTCTTCCGGATAGACGACCGTATCGGGCTTGAGGTACGCCGCCTGGACGACGCCCATCCCGGCGACGATCCGTTCAATAACTCTCCACTGGAAGCCCTGAAAGCCGAGTTCCGGAGGCTGGACCAGGACGTACGTGCACACCTGGCAAGCCTGGCTGAGCGCGACCGCCTGCTGGCCGGGCTGGTCAAATCCCTGAACAGCAAGGTCGATACGCTGGCGCGCATTATCGCCTTTGAGCAAAATCCGTTGCAACCGGAGGACTGGCAGGATGTAACCCTGAGTGAGGGCGGCCTCTCATTCCGCTGGCCGACAGCAACCTTTGGCGCGGGTGACCGACTGGCCATTCGGATGACTCTACCACCAGAGCTATACCAGCCAAGAGCCATTGCTGAAGTACTGGATACCGAGCACGACAACCAAGGCGGCACACGGGTTCACACGCTGTTTGTTGAACTGGATGACAGCGACCGTCAGCAAATTGCCCGGCATGTGATGCGTTGGCAGATTCGGCAACGCCAAAAAGAGTAAGATACTGAAAAAGTGCTGACTTTTGCTAAGCTTTTCGGGATATTACGTTTTATTCATCTGCCGCAGACAGTGCGCAGTAATCATGCATTATTGGAGACTCCTCTATGACAAACTACCGCAATGTGATGGCTGCCGCCGTTTTGGCTACGGCTGTATTCGCCGGCTCAGCGCCACTGGCCCTTGCTGAGGAACTGAGGGTACCGGTCGGCAGCCAGGCCGACAGAAGCCAGATCAGCCTGCCCGCGAACGGCATGAGTGAAGACTCCGTCCGAAATCGCTGGGGCGCCCCCCAGAACATCAAAGGCCCGGTCGGAGAACCCCCCATCAGTCAGTGGCATTATCAGGATTTTGTCGTCTATTTCGAAGGTAACCGCGTAATACATGCAGTGGCAAAGCAACACAAAGACTGATAAACACCCGCTTCATCAAACACCGGCCAAGGAATGACAATGCACGGGCTGCATTGCTCAGATAGAATGGCGGCTTTTGCAAACCAAGGTGACTTATACAGTGACTTCCAGACGTACGTTGCCTGCGGAGTGGGCTTCCCAAAGCGCAGTCATGTTGACCTGGCCTCATCCCGGAACCGACTGGGCAAAGCGCATGGCCGACGTGGAGCCCGTGTTCGAGGCCATTGCCAAAGCGGTCCTCCGTTTTGAACACCTGGTGATCAGCTGCGAGTTCGTGGCACGTCTCCAGCAACTTGGCCAGCAGCTGAACGCTTATGCCGAAGGCAACGGGTTACCAGGTCGCGTAATCACTGTGCCAGCCCCGGCCAACGACACTTGGGCCAGGGACCACGGCCCCATCACCGTGGATACCGCTGACGGCCCCGCTCTGCTGGACTTCCGGTTCAATGCCTGGGGAGACAAATTTCCCTGGGAAAAAGACGATGCCCTCAACCGGCACCTGGCGAACGCGGGCGTTTTCGGCAAACACCCACTGCAGCCAGTGGATTTTGTCCTGGAAGGCGGCTCTATAGAATCCGATGGCGCCGGCACCTTGCTCACTACCAGCGAGTGCCTGCTGACTCCGTCCAGAAACCCATCCATGGATCGGACGGCTATCGAGCAATTGCTGGAGGAGGTCCTCGGGGTCGATCGTATTCTCTGGCTCAACCACGGATATCTGGCGGGCGACGATACCGACAGCCACATCGATACCCTGGCACGGTTCTGCGCGCCTGATCATATCTGCTATGTGACCTGCCCGGATGTTGCGGACGAGCACTACAGCGCCCTGGCGGCGATGGAAGAAGAATTGCAGGAATTCCGTCAGGCCGACGGCACCCCCTATCGCCTGACGCCCCTGCCCTGGCCCGACCCGATTTACGATGAGGACGGCGAAAGGTTGCCAGCGACCTACGCCAACTTCCTGATCATCAACGGCGCAGTTCTGCTGCCAGTCTACGATGTGCCGCAGGACGAAGAAGCCGTCCGCATCATGGCGGGCATCTTCCCAGACCGGGAGATTATTCCGATTGACTGCCGCCCGCTTATTTACCAACACGGCAGTCTGCACTGCGTAACCATGCAAATTCCTGCGGGGGTGGTAACGGTATGACCAGCACGAACACCAGCTCCAACCTGAAGGTCGCCGCCATTCAGCAAACCTGCAGTCCCGACAAGAACCAGAGTCTCGCGACATCCGAACGCCTGATACGGCAGGCTGCGGCGGATGGCGCGCAGTTGATTGTCCTGCAGGAGCTGCACGCCACCCAGTATTTCTGCCAGACCGAAGACACCGCCATTTTTGAGCTTGCCGAGCCCATTCCCGGGCCCACCAGCAACTATCTGTCTGGTCTCGCAAAAGAATTAGGCGTTGTGCTTGTGGGTTCTATTTTTGAAAGGCGCATGAATGGCGTTTACCACAACACATCTGTGGTGTTCGACACCGATGGCAGCCTGGCCGGGCTGTACCGGAAAATGCACATCCCGGACGACCCGGGCTTTTATGAGAAATTCTACTTTACCCCCGGCGATGCCACGTTCAACGATGGTCGCAGTGGGTTTACACCTATCCAGACGTCGGTTGGCAAACTGGGCGTGCTGGTGTGCTGGGACCAGTGGTACCCGGAAGCGGCCCGGCTGATGGCACTGGCCGGCGCGGAAATACTGATCTACCCGACCGCCATTGGCTGGGATGTGACCGACGATCCAGACGAACAGGCCCGGCAACTGGACGCCTGGGTGACCGTTCAGCGTGGCCATGCGGTAGCCAACAACCTTCCGGTTATCGCCCCGAATCGCGTTGGGACCGAGTCAGATCCTTCCGGCCAAAGCGATGGCATCCGGTTCTGGGGGAACAGTTTCATCTGTGGCCCTCAGGGCGAGTTTCTGGCCCGCGGCAACGAGACTGACGAGTGTATCCTGTCGGTAACCCTGAACCGCCAGCGCACCGAATCCATCCGGAGAATCTGGCCGTACCTCAGGGACAGGCGCATCGATGCCTACGGCGACATTCTGAAACGGGTAAGGGACTGAAACCGGCATGAAACAGAAAATGGACACGGTCGTCAGCGCCCTTAACAAGGTACTGCTGGGCAAGGAGAATCAGGTTCGTCTGGCGCTCTGCGGCCTGCTTGCCCGCGGCCACCTGTTGATTGAAGATATTCCGGGCATGGGCAAGACCACCCTCTCCCATGCGCTGGCAAAAATCATGGGGTTAAGCTATCAGCGAATCCAGTTCACCAATGACCTGCTGCCTGCAGACGTCCTCGGCTACTCCATGTATGACAAGCAGGCCGGCGGGCTCGTGTTTCACCCCGGCCCCATCTTCGCCCAGGTGGTTCTGGCAGACGAAATCAACCGCGCGTCACCGCGCACCCAAAGCGCCCTGCTGGAAGCCATGGAAGAAAGGCAGGTATCCATTGAGGGGGAAACCCGACCACTACCTACCCCGTTCTTTGTGATCGCAACCCAGAACCCGATAGAGCAAGGCGGCACCTTTCCCCTGCCTGAATCCCAGCTTGACCGGTTTCTGATGCGCCTTCGGTTGGGCTACCCCGACCCGAAAGCGGAACGGGAGCTGCTGGAGGGCGAAGACCGCAAACACCTTACCGATCGTTTGCAGGCCATACTCCCGCACGATGAGCTGGTGGCCTTGCAGCAGGCCGTGGAAAAGGTATCCGCCAGCCCGGCTTTGCTGGATTACCTGCAACGCCTTCTTGAGCAGAGCCGGCGCATGCCCGGATTGCTTTACGGCTTGTCCCCGAGGGCGGGCCTCGGCCTGCTGAGAGCCGCCAAAGCATGGGCACTGATGGAAGGTCGTAATCACGTACTGCCCGACGACGTGCAGGCCGTCTTCCCCGCCTTAGCCGAGCACCGGCTGGAACAGGGAGAATCCGGTAAAGCCCGGGAGCGCGTGCGCCAGCTGTTAACGACCGTATCGGTGCTTGAATAATCCGGGTCTGACCACATAGCAAGGTTTTATAAGCCGCATTGGCGTAAACAAATGGCAGTCCGGTCATTTCATGTTAGCCTTTTGCCAGATTTCAGATGAGCGGTTCCTGTTCTGCCCTCCGCAGGGACAGAGGAGAGCCGTCGAATACGCATACTTCATTTCAGTGAGACACAGATGAGCGAAACCCGACATTCCCGACTGATCATTCTTGGCTCCGGCCCGGCCGGCTACACCGCTGCAGTCTATGCCGCGCGCGCCAACCTGAACCCGACCCTGATCACCGGTATCGAAGTTGGCGGCCAGCTGACCACCACCACTGACGTAGACAACTGGCCGGGCGACAATGACGGCGTTCAGGGCCCCGAGCTCATGCAGCGCATGCAGAAGCACGCCGAGCGTTTTGAAACCAGCATCGTGTACGACACCATCAACGAAGCTGACCTGAACAACCGCCCGTTCCGGCTCAAAGGCGACAACGGCGAATACACCTGCGACGCTCTGATCATTGCCACTGGCGCCTCTGCCATGTATCTGGGGCTTGAGTCGGAAGAGAAGTTCAAGGGTCAGGGCGTGTCGGCCTGCGCCACCTGTGACGGCTTCTTCTACCGCAAGCAGAAAGTCGCGGTTATCGGCGGCGGCAATACCGCTGTGGAAGAGGCGCTGTATCTCTCGAACATCGCTGATGAAGTGACCCTGGTTCATCGCCGTGACAAGCTTCGGGCCGAGAAGATCCTTCAGGACAAACTCTTCGAGAAAGCAGAAAACGGCAACGTCAACATCATCTGGGACCACACCCTGGACGAAGTGCTCGGCGATGGCACCGGTGTTACCGGCATGCGCATCCGGAACACCAAAGATGGCAGCACCCAGGATCTGGAGCTGGCCGGCGTATTCATCGCGATCGGCCACAAGCCGAATACCAGCCTGTTTGAAGGGCAACTGGATATGGCTAACGGCTACATCCGGATTCGCTCCGGCCTCGACGGCATGGCCACCCAGACCAGCATTCCAGGCGTGTTCGCGGCTGGCGACGTAGCCGATCACGTCTATCGGCAGGCTGTGACGTCCGCCGGGTTTGGTTGCATGGCTGCGCTCGACGCCGAAAAGTTTCTTGATCAACAAGGCTAACTACTCAGGAGCAGAATGACGTCGCTACCCTGGCTGGATCCTGATCAATTCTGGTTTCCTCCCGCAGAAGAAGCGCTGGAGGATCCCGATGGACTGCTTGCCCTGGGTGGCGACCTGTCTCCGGAACGCCTGATTCTGGCCTATCGGAATGGCATTTTCCCCTGGTTCAGTGACGACCAGCCCATTCTCTGGTGGTCACCGAACCCTCGTTGCGTGCTGTTTCCCTCTGACATCCACATCTCCCGGAGCCTGCGCCGGACGCTGAACCAGCGTCGATTCCATATCACCACCGATCAATGCTTTGGCCGCATCATTCGGCTCTGCGCAAACACCCGCGCTGAGGGCACCTGGATTACTGACGACATGATGGCAGCGTATACCGAGCTGCATAAACGTGGTATCGCCCACTCCATTGAAGTCTGGAATCGCAACAATGAGCTCGCAGGCGGCATGTACGGTCTGGCTATCGGCCGCTGTTTCTTCGGCGAATCCATGTTTTCACTGGAAACCAACGCCTCCAAAGTACTGATGGTGCATCTGGCCCACCAGCTCGGCGAATGGGGTTACCAGCTCATGGATTGCCAGGTAGAGAGCGACCACTTGCTGACGATGGGCGCGCGCAGTATTCCGAGGGCGGAGTTTTTATCTATACTCAGGGCATGTGTCGATCGGAAACCGGACCAGCCAGACTGGGACTTCAGCTGGCAATGGCCCTGCCCGGAGGTGAAATGAGTAATCTCAGAACGCTCGTTTTCTTTGCCACCCCTCCTCACGATTGCAGTTACCTGCCAGACCGTGAAGCGACCACCATGTTTGTGGACCCTCGCGCCCACATCGACAGAAAGCTCTACAGCCAGTTAACCGCACTGGGGTTCCGTCGCAGCGGCTCACATTACTACCGTCCGCACTGCGAAAGCTGTAACGCGTGTGTTCCGGTACGCCTGCAGGTAGGCCAATTCGAGCCAGACCGGAATCAACGCCGGGTGCTTCGCAAAAATGCCGACCTCGACTGCAAGCTGGTGCCAGCAGCATTCAGTGAACGCTATTACCGGCTGTATGCCCACTATATAGAGGAGCGTCATCGCGACGGTGACATGTATCCACCTTCAAGAGAACAATTTACCTCGTTCCTCGTGGAGGGGGCTACCGACTCCTGGTTCCTCGAAATGTCTCTTGATGGTGACCTGGTGGGACTGGCAGCCGTCGACCTGCTGGATGATGGCCTCTCGGCCATCTACACCGTCTTCGCGCCGGAACTGGAGCACCGGAGCCTGGGCACTTTCGCAGTGCTCTGGCAGATTGAGGAAGCCAAACGGCGGGAATTGCCGCATCTGTATCTGGGGTACTGGATAAAAGAATGTCGGAAAATGAACTATAAAACCCGATTTAAACCCATTGAGGCCTTGCGGGATGGCCACTGGCGCGAGATGTCGACCGACTGAGTTTTGCCAAACGTGGAGAATTCAGGCAGAATTGCGCAATTTAAAATCACCGAAAAGTATTCCGAACGAGGTTTCTACTGAATGGCGAAATCAGATGTCATTGAAATGGAAGGCGTTATTATCGACACCCTTCCCAACACCATGTTCCGCGTTGAGCTGTCCAACGGCCACGTTGTGACTGCACACATCTCCGGAAAAATGCGCAAGAACTACATCCGCATTCTGACTGGTGACAAGGTCAAGGTTGAGCTGACTCCCTACGACCTCAGCAAGGGCCGCATCGTTTACCGCGCCCGTTAATCGGCCAGGCTGACATCTGAAAAGCCCCGCAAATGCGGGGCTTTTTTGATTAATACCATCCGTTATTCCCGGTTCTGATCCGAGCACTCACGACCCCCGGGGTTCGTGTAGCAGCGGATTTTTCTCAGGATGGTCATCATGTCCTCGTGATACACCGCGGCCGCTAACCGGGATTCCGGGTCCGATGAAGACAACAGATCCAGCCGGACCTGCCTGAGCATTTCCTGATAATCCCGCTTATCTTTGGCAGCTATATCGATCCACCTGTCCTCGGGGACACGCTCTTCGAACTGGCGGATGATCCGGATGGCTTCGGGATACAAACGGGCCATCGTCTTTCGGGAATCACGAACAAAGCCGTCGGTAAAGGTTCCTTCCCTGGCAAAGAGCTGAACTGTCACCTGACCAACCGGATAACGAACTATTCCCCCGTTTTCACCTGCGCCGCGAAACATCTCCAACACCTCCCACGCCGCCGCGGGTGCATAACTGATGTCCACCGCGCCGGAATTGAACAGATTGGCAAAATTGGAAATTTTGGCCTCAACCGGCTCAGCACCAACGAAACTAACCATATGGCGGGCATCGTGATGTCCCTGGAAAACACTGAAGCGCTTGCCCTTGAGTGCATCTACATGATCAATCGCCCTGTCTTTCACGAATAGATAAGCAGCGCCCATTGGCGCCACTCCAAGCATTTGATAGCCATTCTGCGTTAAATAAGGTTCGAGCCTTGGTCGCGACAGGCCGTACAACAGAACCCGAAGATCTTCGTAGTATGGTATGGCACCGATTGCGCTGATCGAGCCGGTAAAATCGTTAAAGTTCCGGGCTCCCATATCGGTTACGGCAACGAGATCACAGCGGCCTTCCCGAAAATCCCTGACCGCCGCATCTTCATCGGTATAGGGCTGCATGTTCAGAAGCACTCTGTTCTGAAGTGCACTTCGCTGATACTCCCGAAGCAACTGGTAAACAAATCCGCTGGCCCCGGCAACATCAAACACGCAGAACGCTTTGGGGTCAGTTGAGGCTTTTGCAGGACTTGCCACAGCAATAGAAACAAATGCCAATAACGCAAAAATTGAAGGGATATTCTTAGTCATCAACGGCTGCATCCTTATTGTTGTTTGCATACCGCGAGTCGGGCCGCGGACACCTACAAAAATGACAGATGTTCACGACCAATGAATTGACGGTTCCGCCAATGTTTTATGCAGAATATGGCCAACGGGTATTCAGGGCCAGGAACGATCGGACACAAAAAAACCGCTGGACGGGTGGCCCGGCCAGCGGTTCCATGAGGTTCGGTGAGGTCAGACCGCCTCGGCCGGCTCGTCCTCATAATCAAAGGTCAGCTCGTCGTCCTTGAGCTGAATGAATACATCACCGCCGTGCTCCGATAACCGACCGAACAGGATCTGCTCCGCCAGCGGGCGCTTGATCTTGTCCTGGATCAGCCGCGCCATCGGTCGGGCACCCATGGTTACGTCGTAACCTTTCTCCGCCAGCCAGAGCTTGGCCGCATCATCAACGTGAAGCACAACGTGCTTCTCGTCCAGCTGAGCCTGAAGCTCGGTGAGGAACTTGTCCACCACGTGAGTGATGGTGTCCTTCTGCAGATCGGCGAACTGGATAATGCCATCCAGTCGATTGCGGAACTCCGGCGTGAAGGTTTTGCTGATCACCTCCATGCCGTCGGTGCTGTGATCCTGCTCATTGAAGCCGATCGAGCGGCGGGCCATGCTTTCAGCGCCCGCGTTGGTGGTCATCACCAGAATCACGTGGCGGAAATCCGCCTTACGGCCATTGTTATCCGTCAGGGTACCGTGGTCCATCACCTGCAGCAGCAGGTTGAAGACTTCAGGATGCGCCTTCTCGATCTCATCCAGCAGCAACACGCAGTGCGGATGCTTGTTGACCGCTTCGGTCAGCAGGCCGCCCTGGTCATAGCCGACATAGCCCGGAGGTGCACCAATCAGGCGTGAGACAGTATGACGCTCCATGTACTCTGACATATCGAAGCGAACAAGCTCGATGCCCAGCACCTTCGCCAGTTGCTTGGTGACTTCCGTTTTACCGACACCGGTCGGCCCGGCAAACAGGAAGGCACCTTCCGGCTTCTCAGGCGCTTTCAGGCCTGCCCGCGCCAGCTTGATGGCGGTTGACAGGGATTCGATCGCCGGATCCTGACCGAACACCACCATTTTCAGATCGCGTTCAAGATTGCGCAGCAGATCCTTGTCGCTGGTGGAAACATTCTTCGGCGGAATTCGCGCAATATTGGCGACCACGTCTTCGATGTCGGTCACGTCAATGGTCTTCTTACGCTTGTCTTCCGGCTGCAGCCGCTGCCGTGCACCGGCTTCGTCGATCACGTCGATGGCCTTGTCCGGCAGGTGCCGGTCGGTGATGTACCGGTCTGCCAGCTCTGCGGCTACCCGCAACGCCTTGTCGGTGTACTTGAGATCGTGATGTTTCTCGAAGTTCGGCTTGAGACCCTTGAGGATCTGGTAAGTGTCCTCAACGCTCGGCTCGTTGACATCAATTTTCTGGAAGCGACGCGCCAGGGCGCTGTCTTTCTCGAAAATACCGCGGAACTCCTGAAACGTGGTCGAACCAATGCAACGGAGTTCGCCTGAACTGAGCATAGGTTTAAGCAGGTTGGAGGCATCCATCACGCCGCCCGACGCAGATCCGGCACCGATGATGGTGTGGATCTCATCGATGAACAGAATGGCATGATTCTGCTTCTTCAGGTCACTCAAAAGGCCCTTGAGGCGTTTTTCAAAATCGCCACGATACTTGGTACCGGCCAGTAACGCGCCCATATCCAGTGAGTAGACGACGGCATCCGAAATAATCTCCGGCACCTGCCCGTCCACAATCCTCTTGGCCAGACCCTCGGCAATGGCTGTCTTGCCAACGCCGGCCTCGCCCACCAGCAAGGGGTTGTTCTTGCGGCGGCGAACCAGAATCTGTACCACCCGCTCAACCTCATGCTCACGGCCAATCAGCGGATCAATACGACCCTGCCGTGCCTGTTCGTTGAGGTTAGTGGCGTAGCTCTCCAGCGGACGGGAATGACCGCCCTCTTCCGCTGCTTCGTCCTGGGCAGCGTGATCCGCGCCTTCCTGGTCTTCTGCTCCCTGAACCCGGGAGATACCATGGGATACGAAATTAACCACGTCAATCCGAGCAATATTCTGTTTTTTCAGCACATAAACCGCCTGGCTTTCCTGCTCACTGAAGATGGCTACCAGTACGTTTGCTCCGGTTACCTCCTTCTTGCCAGACGACTGCACATGGAATACCGCTCTCTGCAGTACCCGCTGGAACCCCAAAGTGGGTTGGGTTTCGCGCTCACTGTCGGAGCTAGGGATCAGGGGGGTGGTGGAGTCCACAAACTCTACCAACTCTTCCTCAAGGCGCTTCAGGTCTGCACCACAGGCTTTCAGGACACCCACTGCCGATTCGTTGTCGAGAAGGGCCAGCAACAAATGCTCTACCGTCATGAATTCATGACGCTTGTCCCTCGCATTTTTGAAGGCCGTATTCAGCGTAATTTCCAGATCTTTACTCAGCATGGGCCACCCCAACGTCTGTCAGTCCGCACGTTCAATCTCGCAAAGGAGCGGATGTTCGCATTCCGAGGAATACTGGTTCACCTGTGCTGCCTTTGTTTCCGCGATGTCTCGGGTATATACCCCACATACGGCTTTTCCCTGCGTATGGACGAGCAGCATCACCTGCGTCGCCTTTTCTTCGTTCATGGCGAAGAACTTCATCAGTACGTCCACCACAAAATCCATGGGTGTGTAATCATCATTTAGGAGCACAACCCGGTAACGCGCCGGGCGCTTCAGGGCAGGCTTCTCCGGCGCAACACTGACCCCCTCATGGCGACCGGGTTGTTCATCCTCCCCCTGATTGAATACTAGTAGAGAATTCTCAATTGTCCGCATGGTTCCATATACCGGTTATTCGGTTCCTGACTTAAATGTGGATGCGTGGCAGCGTGTTTTCAAGCCAACACTGCCCACAAGCGTGCGTTGTTTATCAATACGAACATGATACCGCTTCCAGACCTGCCAGAACCACCTGTTCCGCAGTATCCGGCACTTGACTCGGGCGCCGGTTTGGCCGACAGTTAATGTGCATTGTTAAAGAATGTAAACTCATGCTTCAGCGTGTAACCCAAAGCCACATCCAATACCGGTTTCACGTTGTTGGCAACAGTTCCGGCGCCACCAGGGCGCTGTGAATTCAACACACAAAACCAATAATAAGGGAGCACCTGCCAAGCCTCTGGAACTCGCCCGCCATACACGGGCACCAAAACAGAGGAGCAGTCAGCGCCTCCCAAAGTGACAGCAAAGGAACAGGGGAGTTCATCATGCCAAGAGGCAAAGTCAAATGGTTCAATAATGCCAAGGGATACGGCTTCATCATTGAAGATGGCTGCAGCGATGACCTGTTTGCCCATTTCTCCTCAGTCCAGATGGATGGCTACAAAACCCTCAAGGCCGGTCAGACGGTAACGTTCGACAAGAAGCCCAGCGACAAGGGCGTTCACGCCATCAACATTGTCCCGGACGAGGTTCCGTCCAGAGAGACCGGGGCAAAAACGGCATCGAATTCGTCGGATCAGGCGGCTCAATCCAGCAACAGCAACGAGAGCTACACGCCCCGTGCTGTAAACGGCTGATGCCAGGCGTTGCCTGAAGCCCTCAGCCAACGCCGGCAGCCTGCCATTTCTTTCCTTTTCCCGCCGGTTCTGCCGGTGGTGAGGCTTCGTGCTTTTTAATCAACGGTGATTGCAGTAGTCTTGGCGCTTTCGCGCATTTCCGGCACAGGACTTCACCTATGGCGAAGCTGATTCTCTTCAACAAGCCGTTTCACGTATTGAGTCAGTTTACCGACGAGCGCGCCAGCCATCCCAGAGCTACCCTAGCCGACTGGATTGACCAACCCGGCGTTTATCCGGCCGGTCGACTCGATTACGATTCCGAAGGGCTTTTACTGCTCACCGACCAGGGCGCGTTACAGCATCGTATCGCATCGCCCACCAACAAAATGCCCAAGACTTACTGGGTTCAGGTCGAAGGTGAGCTCACAGACGAGGCCCTGCACAAGCTTCGCAAAGGTGTCGTGTTGAAAGACGGAATCACGCGGCCGGCCAGAGCGGAGCGACTTGAAACACCCGACCTGTGGCCCCGCAATCCGCCGGTGAGATTTCGACAGAATGTGCCTACCACTTGGCTGGCGCTGACGATTACCGAAGGCAAAAACCGGCAGGTTCGCCGAATGACGGCGGCGGTGGGCTACCCTACCTTGAGACTGATCCGGGTCCGCATCGGGGACTGGACCCTGGATAACCTGAAGCCCGGCGAATACCGAAGTGTTACGGTCAATCTGCCCGACACTCCCCCGAAACTATCAACCAGGCCCAAAAGGAGGCGTCACCGATCATGACCTGGAAACCCCATGCCACCGTGGCGGTGGTTGTTGAAGACGATCAGGGCCGGTTTCTTCTGGTTGAGGAAGTCAGTGGCGGGAAGGTGGTTTTCAATCAACCCGCAGGCCATATCGAGGAGAACGAGGCCATTCTGGATGCCGTACGCCGGGAAACCCTCGAAGAGACCGGGTGGGAGATAGAACCGGTTTATTTCCTCGGCATCTACACCTACAAGGCCCCCGCCAATGGTGTCACCTACTACCGGTTCTGTTATGCCGCCAAAGCCCTCCGGCACGCCACCGACAAGCTGGATACCGGCATCATCGGCCCACACTGGCTGACGCCGGAGGAAATCCGGAAACTCGGTGACCAGCTTCGAAGCCCCCTGGTGCTCCAGTGCATCGAGGATTACCGAAACGGACGCAAATTCCCCCTTGATGTGGTTGTGGATGGACAGACGTAATCACCGGATGATGTTAAAATTCGCGCTTTTGACCGGTTCCCAGACGAAATGACCCAGAATACTGAGCCCCAATCCCCCGAGCACACCCGCGTGATCGTCGGCATGTCCGGCGGCGTGGATTCCTCCGTTGCGGCCTGGCTCCTGAAAGATCAGGGGTACCAGGTGGAAGGCCTGTTTATGAAAAACTGGGACGAGGACGACGGGACCGAATACTGTACTGCAATGACTGATCTGGCAGATGCCCAGGCTGTTGCCGATGCCATCGGCATCAAACTGCACACCGCCAGCTTCGCCGCGGAGTACTGGGACCGGGTATTCGAGCATTTTCTGTCGGAATACAGTGCCGGCCGAACCCCCAATCCGGACATCCTCTGCAACAAGGAAGTAAAATTCCGGGCATTCCTGGATTACGCCGTTACTCTGGGCGCCGACTATATCGCGACCGGCCATTACACACGCCAGCGCCCGCTCAACGATGGTAGCGGCAAGGCCCAGTTGCTCAAGGGGCTGGACCCCAACAAAGACCAGAGTTACTTCCTCCATGCCGTCTCCGGCCAGCGCATCGCCCGCACCCTGTTTCCGGTGGGCGAACTGGAAAAGCCGGAGGTTCGCCGGATTGCTGAAGAGCAAGGGTTCGTTACTCACGATAAAAAAGATTCGACAGGAATCTGTTTTATCGGGGAACGGAAGTTTACCGATTTTCTGAAACAGTACCTGCCCGCTCAGCCCGGCAACATTGAAACGCCCGACGGCACGGTGATTGGCAAACATCAAGGCCTGATGTATCACACCATCGGGCAACGTCAGGGCCTTGGCATTGGCGGTCTTGCGGAGTTTGGCGACGACCCCTGGTATGTGGCAGAAAAGGATCTCAACCGGAACGTATTGATTGCCGTCCAGGGCAAGCATCACCCACTGTTGTTTTCGCGGGGACTGGTCTCGGGCCCTGTTGACTGGGTTGCCGGCGAACCTCCGGCACAGAAGTTCCGCTGCAAGGCGAAAACCCGATATCGCCAACCGGATCAGGATTGCGAGGTTACCGTCATAGACGGTGGCGTGAAGGTCATCTTCGACGACGCCCAGCGTGCCGTAACTCCCGGTCAATCCGTGGTTTTCTATCAAGGTGAGGTGTGCCTGGGCGGCGGTGTTATTGAGCAAACCTGGCGCGATAACGAAGCTTTACCTGCAAGACTTGAGCGCCTGGCAAGTGAAGGATCTGACACATGAGCCGCTCCCTGCATGACCAGACCCTGGCGCTGGCCGGCCTGTGTCAGGCTGCGACCCTGGTGCAGCAGATTGCCCATAACGGCAACTGCAATGAAGACAGCCTGGAAACCTGCATTCGCTCACTGTTTGCAACCAATCCAGCCTCCACCCTGGATGTCTACGGCGGCGAATTGTCTGACATACGGGAAGGATTGACGGTACTTTCAACGGTACTGGCCCAGCACGGCCAACCTCAGGACGTAGAAATCCTGCGGTACGTGTTCAACCTGATCCAGCTTGAAGCCAAACTCAAACGCTCCCCGGACATGCTGGACGTTATCGGGAACAGGATCGAGCAGGCCCGGCATACCGCCAGCCATTTCGGTTACAGTCACAGCAACCTTCTGGGCAATCTCGCCTCGATCTATGCCGACACCATCAGCACCTTCCGTTTGCGCATTCAGGTAACCGGCAACCCGCAGATACTCCAGCGTAATGAAAATGCAGACAAGGTACGGGCCCTGTTGCTGGCCGGCATCCGATCTGCCGTGCTGTGGAGGCAAAGTGGCGGCCACCGCTGGCAACTCATTTTCACCCGCAAGAAGGTCATCAGCCATGCCCGGGAGTTGCTGCGCTGATTCAGCGAGCCGGCTGGTGTATCATTAGCAGCTTCATTTTCCTGTCCCGCTTTTTCTTTGATGAACTGAGAGGTTTTCGATGGAACTCACCGCCCTGACCGCTATTTCTCCGGTCGATGGCCGCTACGGCAGCAAAGTCAGTGTATTTCGCAGTATTTTCAGTGAATACGGCCTGATCCGTAACCGGGTAACCGTCGAAATCCGCTGGTTGCAGAAACTGGCTGCCCATCCGGCGATTACCGAAGTGCCCGCGTTTTCCGCCGAAGCCAATGCGTTTCTGGACAAGATGGTCAACGAGTTCAGTCTGGCCGATGCTGAGCGAATCAAGGAAATCGAGCGAACCACCAACCACGACGTCAAAGCGGTTGAGTACCTGATCAAAGAAAAAATTGCCGACGTGCCTGAGCTGCACGCGGTGACCGAATTTGTTCACTTTGCCTGCACCTCAGAGGACATCAACAACCTGTCCCATGGTCTGATGCTGCGCGAAGGCCTGGATCACGGCCTGCTGCCGGCCATGGAAAACCTGGTCGAAAAGCTGGCCGAGCTGGCCCGGGAGCACGCTGAACAGCCCATGCTGTCCCGCACCCACGGTCAGACCGCCTCCCCGACCACGGTCGGCAAGGAACTGGCCAACGTGGTCTATCGCCTGCGCCGCCAGCTGATGCAGATCCGCGAAGTGGAAATCATGGGCAAGATCAACGGTGCGGTGGGTAACTACAACGCCCACCTGTCTGCCTACCCGGACGTGGACTGGGCTGCCAACGCCGAAGAATTCATTGAGAGCCTGGGCCTCGACTGGAACCCGTACACGACCCAGATCGAACCCCACGACTACATCGCCGAACTCTATGATGCCATTGCTCGCTTCAATACCATCCTGATCGACCTGGACCGGGACATCTGGGGCTACATCTCCCTGGGCTATTTCAAACAGAAAACGGTGGCCGGTGAAATCGGATCTTCTACCATGCCCCACAAGGTGAATCCGATCGACTTCGAGAATTCTGAAGGTAATCTCGGCATCGCCAATGCCCTCTTCGGCCATTTGTCAGCCAAGCTGCCGATTTCGCGCTGGCAGCGTGACCTGACCGACTCCACCGTTTTGCGCAACCTGGGCGTTGGCTTTGCCCACAGCCTGATTGCCTACGAAGCCACCCTCAAAGGTCTGGGCAAGCTGGAAATCAACCCGGCCCGTCTGAACGAAGACCTGAACAACGCCTGGGAAGTACTGGCGGAGCCGATTCAGACCGTGATGCGCCGTTACAACATCGAGAAACCCTACGAAAAGCTCAAGGACTTGACCCGCGGCAAGGCCATGACGCCCGAAGTCATAAAGAATTTCGTGGAAACCCTGGAGATCCCGGAACAGGCGAAGGCCGAGCTGCGCGCCCTGACCCCGGACAACTACATCGGTAACGCGATCGACCAGGCCAAAGACATCTAGGCAGGAGCAACACCATGGATATGCTTGGCGGGCTGACAGCCAATGAATTTCTGCGCGACTACTGGCAGAAAAAGCCACTGGTTATCCGCCAGGCGTTTCCCGGTTTTCAGTGCCCGGTCAGCCAGGATGAGCTGGCCGGACTGGCCTGCGAAGAAGCCGTTGAATCCCGCATCGTCATCGAGAACGATGCCGGAAAACCCTGGCAGCTTCACAATGGCCCGTTCACTCCGGATCGTTTCAGCGAGCTGCCGGAGCAGGACTGGACCTTGCTGGTCCAGGGCCTGGACCACTGGGTACCGGAAATTGCTGATCTGCTCGACAACTTCCGGTTCATCCCTAACTGGCGGCTGGACGACATTATGGCCAGCTACGCACCGACAGGCGGTAGCGTTGGGCCCCACTACGATATGTATGACGTGTTTCTGCTGCAGGCCCAGGGCCACCGCCGCTGGACCTTCGGCGGACACTGTGACCACAGATCGCCACGGGTAGAAGGTACACCCTTACGGATTCTGAGCAGTTGGGACGGCGAAGAAACTGTGACCCTGGCGCCGGGTGACATGCTTTACCTGCCACCAGGCGTTGGCCATCATGGGGTGGCGGAAGACGACTGCATTACCCTGTCTGTGGGTTTTCGGGCACCTACGGTCGACGACGTACTGACCAGCTTTACCGACTACCTGAGCCAGAAGGAAAAAGCGGCTGAACATCTGGATGACCCTGACCTTCAGGTTCAGGAGAACCCCGGGACTATCGGCGCCGACGTGGTTGAACGTCTCGACGCGGTAATTCGGGAGCAACTCGGTGATCGGCGTAATCTGGCCCTTTGGTTCGGGCAGTTCGCCACCGCCCCCAAAAGCATGGACATCGTCGTTCCAGCCGAGGAGCCGGCGGAGGCCGAAGATCTGGCCGAAGCCATTCGGGCCGGTGAACAACTGCGCTGGAATGAAGGCTCCCGTTTCGCCTACCATGAGCTGGACAACGAGACCGCTCTGTTTGTTGATGGCGAACAATTCCTGCTCAAGGGCGACGCCCGTCCGCTGGCTCCCCTGCTCTGCGCCCGCTCCCGTATTGACATGGCGACACTGGCAGAATTTGCCGGCGACGAAGCGTTGCTGGGGCTGTTGACCAACCTCTACAACCAGGGCTCGATCTATTTCGAGTAAGCCATGGATCTGAGATTTCGCAAATACAGCTGGCAACTGGCACCCGGGTCGGTTCGCGAGATTCGCCAGCGGGTGTTTATCGATGAGCAGAAGGTGCCGCCAGAGCTTGAGTGGGATGACAGCGACGAGATTGCTGATCATTATCTTGCCGTCGATGCGTCCAACCAACCCGTGGCCACCGCCCGCCTGTTTTCCGCCCTGGAAGAAACCGGCTACATCGGCCGCATGGCCGTGTTACCGGAAGCCCGGGGCAAAGGTGTTGGAGAAGCCCTGCTCAGGCACCTGATCGCCGAGTCTGCCGGCCGTTACCAGGAACTCCGGCTCTCAGCCCAGGAACATGCCACTGGTTTTTACCAACGATGCGGCTTCCACATCTGTTCGCTTACCCCCTATGAGGATGCCGGCATTCCGCACCTCGACATGCGCTGTCTGGCACCGGATCTCGCCCATCGGGCCGGTGCAGGACGCAGCAACCCGTTAATCCTGGGAGCCGATGAGGAATCCTGGCTGTTTGACCAGCCCTCATCCTTCATGAACCTGATGGATTCCCTGGTTGGCCAGGCTGGCCAGCGCCTATGGCTTTACGACCGGATTCTGGACCATGAATTCTACGACAGGCATCGCCTGCGGGAATTGGTCTCTGCCCTCGCCCGTCGCCATCGACTGAGCGAGGTCCGTTTGTTGATTCACGACGACAAGCCATTAGTGCAACGACGACACCAACTGGTAGAACTGATGCGCCGGCTCACCAGCCGCATTGAGCTCCAGCTGGTGAACGAGGACTACCCCATGGAGGATCAGCCCTTCCTGCTGGTCGACCGCCAGGGCGTGTTGTACCGACACAGCTTTGACAAGACCGAGGGCTTTGCCGATTTTTCCGCCGGCCGGCGGGTCCGGCTGATGGAAGAGGCGTTCCAGAAAATGTGGGACGCCGCGCGCCCCTCTCTGGAGTTACGCGAACTACCGCTCTGAGTGGGACACCTGAACCGCCTGAGGTGACTCGAAACTGGCCCCGAATGGCGCAAATTCCTCATCCACTTCTTCCGCCACTTCCACAATCAGTTTGCGCAGCCACTGATGGTCCGAGTTGTGCTGCAGCAGCGGGCTCCAGGCCATCTTGAGTTCAAAGGGCGGAATCTCAAAAGGCGGCACCTTAACCACCAGATTTGGATTATCTTTTTGCAGCCAGGCTGCTCTCGATGGCAGTGTGGCGATCAGATCGTGTTGTTCCGCCAGCAGCATCGCCACCTGATAATGGCGCGTAAACACGGAAATCTGGCGCTTGCGCCCCATTCTGCCCAGTGCCTCGTCCACCCAGCCCAGGCGTTGAACATCCTTCGGATTCACCCCCACCCCGACACCAAAACCGGTCTTGCTAACCCAGATATGACTGGCGTCCAGATAGGTATCCAGTGTAAACGGCTCTTTCAGGATTGGGTTCCGGGCGTTCATCAGGCACGCAAAGTATTCCGTCCAGAGGGTTTTCTGATGAAACGACTGGGGAATCTTGTCGAAACGGTTAATCGCCATGTCCAGACGACCCTGCTCCACATCCAGAAAACTGACATCACTGGGCGTCAGAACATCCAGCGTGACATGCGGTGCTTCCTGCCGGATACGGCGCAAAACCCTTGGCATCAGGCAGGATTCCGCGTAATCACTGGCCATGATCCGGAACACCCGCTGGCTTTCACCGGCCGCAAATGGTGTTTTTTCCTGCACCGCCTGCTCGATATCCGATAGAATCCCGCGAACCAGTGGCTGCAATTCCCTGGCCCGCTCTGTGGCCGTCATGCCTTCACTGGTTCGCACCAGCAGGGGATCGCCAAACAGGTCCCGCAGCCTCCGCAAACCGTTACTCATGGCCGGCTGAGTGATGCCAAGGTGATTGGCCGCCTTGGTTACATTGCGCTCCCGCAACAACACATCCAGGTACACAAGCAGGTTCAGATCAACGCGGGAAATATCCATAGGCAGCCAGACCTCACCGTCAGCAGCAGGGTGTATTATTCATTTCCGTAATATACAGGAATCTGGAAATTCACGTAATAAATGAACCTTCCGCCCTGATTACAACCAGAAAAGGACGGGATAGCATATTTCTGCTAGGCTTTCAGAGCGTTACCGAATAATATCAAAACCAATAAAACAAGCCCTCGGGCCAGACGTTCATTCAATCCGGAGCCTAACCCCACACCATGGATACCACTACCATTGTGCTGCTGCTCGCCGCGATCGTCACCGTTTCCCTGGTTATTATCGTTTTCAGCCAGATGCGGGAAAAAGCGAGGATCGAACGCGTTCGCAAAATGACGGCTCAGGAAGATGCCTACAACAAGGCCTACCGCCTGCTTACCGAGATTCCCGGCCAATACCTCACGCCAGACCTTAAACTGCTGCTGCTCAAGCGCATGGAAGACGCCTGCCAGGAACTGACCGCGCTGAAGAGTGATCAGCCGGTAAAACAGTGGCTGGAGAACATTGCGCAAACCAAGAAGCAGATTCTGGAAAAGAACGACCAGCGCCCACCGGTAAAAATCGACACGCCAGAAAAATCCAGCTATATCAAAGAGCTGTTACAGGCTTTGTTCAAGCTGATTGAGGCTATGCATAAAGCCGGCCGGATAGACTCTGCCACCGCCAAGAAGAATCTGAAGTATGTTCTGTTTCTGGTGCACAAAACCCACGCCGACCTGCACGTTTTCCAGGCCCGCGATTTCATTCGCCAGAACCAGATCCGCAAGGCCATTCACGCTTATCACCTTGCCAGTACTGAGATGGGCAAATCCCGGGACAACCCTCTTGCCATGAAAGCGGTGAAGAGCTTCCGTACCCGCATCAAGGAACTTGAGGAAATGAGCACAGAAGGCAAGATGAATGAGGAAAACCATTCCAAGCTCGACAAGGAATGGGACAACTTTCTGCAGGACGACGACACCTGGAAGAAAAAAGCGGATTACGACGACTGAACGCAGCTTCGTAAACGCCCATATCTCAAGGATGACGCAACATCGTGTTTAACAGAATCAGGCAACGGCTCTCCTATCGCCTCACCCGGGACACGGTCCTGGTCGCCATGGTGCTGGGCCTGGTACTGAACCTGATCCAGATCACCCTGGACTACTTCACCGCCCGGGAATCGATGGATCGCGAAGTTCGCGCCCTGATTGAAATCAGCCAGAGCCCGGCCTCCCAGATTGCCTACAACATTGATGTCCGGCTCGCGGAGGAGCTGCTCGACGGCCTCTTGCAACACCCTGCCACCATAGACGCCCGAATTATTGACAGCGATGGCCAGACCATGGCTGCGGCCAGCCAGAGCAGCCCGGTTTCCCGCTATCGCTGGATCAGCGATCTGCTGTTTGGCGCCAGCCGCGTGTTCAATGAGGAACTGCAGGTGCCGCAATTGGCGGATCTGCCTCTGGGCCAGCTTGTTGTAACCATCGACACCTATCATTACGGCATACAGTTTCTCACCCGGGCGACCAATACCCTGATTATCGGGCTGCTGAAAAGCCTTGCGCTCTCCGGTGTACTGCTCGCCATTTTCTATTTTGTGTTGACCCGGCCCATGATGAACGTCATCAACGCCCTCAGTCAGGTGCGGGCAAGTTCTCCGGAGAAAGTCCGGCTTCCGATTCCGGAAAACCACAAAGGTGATGAAATCGGCACCATGGTGGGCATCATCAACCAGCACCTGGAAAACATGGAAGTGAGCGTGGCCAAGCTGCGATCCGCCGAAAGCGCCATGAAAAACTATTCCAGCCAGCTGGAACGGGAAGTGGAGGACCGCACCCGGGAGATTTCGGAAAAAAATGAAGCTTTGCTGCGCGGTAACCGGGCGCTGGTCCGCGCCAAGGAAGACGCTGTTCGCAGAGCTCGCGCCCGGGCCAACTTTCTGGCAAGCATGAGCCACGAAATTCGCACACCACTCAACGGTGTTCTGGGCATGCTGGGTCTGGCACTGGAAAGCGAGAAAGACGCCGGTCAACGCAATCGCCTGGAAATCGCTCTGAATGCCGGTGAGAGCTTACTTGGCCTGCTCAACGACATTCTCGACATCTCCAAGGTAGAGGCTGGCAAACTTTCCCTGGAAAGCATTCCTTTCAGCATGAGAAAACTGATTGAAGAATGCGCAACCCTGCACGCTCAACAAGCCCGGCGCAAAGGCATTAACCTGGTTAACGAGACCGCGCCGGATTTGCCAGAACATTTTCTGGGAGACCCCACCCGTACCCGTCAGATTCTGAACAATCTGCTCAGCAATGCCATCAAATTCACCGATGCAGGCACCGTAAAGATTCGCACCAGCTGGTCCGGGGGCAGCTTGCGACTGGAAGTCATCGACACCGGGATCGGTATGTCGAGAGAAGGCCTGCACCGGATATTCTCACCGTTTTCCCAGGCCGATACTGACACCACCCGCCTCTACGGCGGAACCGGGCTTGGGCTGACACTCTGCAGACAACTGGTGGAGCGAATGCATGGCCAGATTCTGGTGGATTCCAAGGAAGGCGCCGGAACCCACTTTACCGTGACCCTGCCGCTTCCGGTACACCAGGGCGATGAACCGGAGATCGCAGAAGGCGTGCTACGACGCCTGAGCGATATTGGTATTGCCATGGCCCTGCCCCAGAGCAACCCTCACAGACTGGCCATTGAGTCCCAGTTACGCTCCTGGAACATACCGGTGCGCAGTGCCAGTCGACATCCGGAAGGAATCCTGCTGATTGATGCCGCAAATTCGCCCCGGGAAAGCCTTGCCTTTGCCAATGACTGGCGAGGAGAAGGGGTGATTCTGGCCGATCAGTCCGGAACCGCAACCAGCAATCACCCCAGACACTGCGTCGTGGCACTGCCGCTGCGAAGGGACGACCTGTTCCGATGCCTCTGCGCAGCCGGCGGACTGGATTCGGGTGGGCAATCAACACGCCCGGATCGATCCCTTGGCACAGGCCAGCAACCGATACCGGCTCTAAACATTCTGTTGGTGGAAGACAATCAGGTCAACCAGTTGGTGGCCAGCAGCCTATTGAAGAAACTGGGGCACCGGGTAGATCACGCGGAGAACGGGCGCAGAGCCCTTGAGGCACTCCAAAACAAAACTTACGACCTGGTACTGATGGACTGCCAGATGCCGGTTATGGACGGTTACGAAGCAACCCGTGCTATCCGCCAGAACCCCCAATGGCAGACGCTACCCGTCATTGCGGTAACCGCCAATGTGATGCAGGGCGATCGGGAAGATTGCCTGGCATCGGGCATGAATGACTACATCACCAAGCCCTACAATCGTGACGAACTCAGGGCGGTTATCGCTCGCTGGGCTCCGCTGTCTCCAGAACCGCCAACAGACTCCTGAGTTCCTGTCGCAGTGACAGCAATCGCTCCGGTTCAATATCCAGACCACACATAAGGCGGCCGGGCACGTTCGCCGCCTTGGCCCGCAGCGCCCGTCCGGCATTGGTTAGCCTCAGCCCAACCACCCGTTCATCCTCGGCGAGCCGAGCCCGTTGCAACAGATCCCGCTGCTCCAGGCGTTTAAGCAGCGGCGTCAAAGTGCCCGAGTCCAGTCTTAATCTGGCCCCCAGGTCGCTGACCCGCGGCTTGATTCCCTCACGGTCCGCTTCCCACATCACCAGCATGACCAGGTACTGGGGATAGGTCAGCCCCAGCTCCTCCAGTAACGGCCGGTACCTGGCAGTCACCGCCCGGTTCGCTGCATACAGTGCAAAACAGATCTGGTTATCAAGCGCCAGTATCTGATCGTTATCTGTCATGGTCAGAGCAATTTCTCGATATCGGCGCGGATGTCGGCCGGCTTCGCCGTTGGCGCATAGCGCCGCACAACCTGACCTTCCCGGTTGACCAGAAACTTGGTGAAATTCCACTTCACTTTCTCAGAACCCATCAGGCCTTTGGCCTCACGTTTCAGGAACCGAAACAGCGGATGCGTGCCGTCACCGTTCACCTCAATCTTGGCGAACATGGGGAAACTGACACCGTAGTTCAGGGAACAGAACTGGCTGATGGCATCGTCGTTACCAGGATCCTGATTCATGAACTGGTTACAGGGGAAACCCAGCACCTCAAACCCACGCTCCCCCAATTCGTCATGGAGCGACTGCAGCCCCTCAAATTGGGGCGTAAAACCACATTTTGAGGCCGTATTTACGATAAGCAGAACCTTGCCCCGATAATCGTCCATTGAAACTTCCTGCCCTTTGATATCTTTGGCACTGAAGCTGTAAATGGTTTCGCTCGCCATGAAATATCTCTCCTGTATTGGCCGGCTCCGGCCGATTTGTATGAACGACCGATTTACATTGTGCACAATATAATTTCCCACAACAACACCGCAAATTGTCAGTTCGGGTCAGCCTGATGACACATCACTTCAAAGACGGTCCGTAAACTATCCTGATTTGGCCACAATTCCACACAATTGCCCCTGTTACCCCGAGGCGTCCCTCCGCTAGAATAAGGCTTTCGTTCAGAACCTTAGCGAAGGACCCAGGCTCCCATGCAGAACTTTTTCAAATCCGCCAAGCTCGACAATGTCTGTTATGAAATCCGTGGCGTGGTTCTGCGTGAGGCCCGCAGGCTCGAAGAAGAAGGGCACCGCGTTCTGAAGCTGAATATCGGCAATCCGGCAGCCTTCGAGCTCGACGTGCCGGAAGAAATCCAGCAAGACGTCATCTACAACATGCACCAGGCCCAGGGCTACGTGGAATCCAAAGGCCTGTTTTCGGCCCGAAAGGCCGTGATGCACTATTGCCAGCAGCGGGGCATCGCCAAAGTCGATATTGATGACATTTACCTGGGCAATGGCGTCAGCGAACTGATTGTAATGTCCATGCAGGCATTGCTGAACACCGGCGACGAAGTACTCATTCCGGCCCCGGACTACCCGCTCTGGACCGCCGCCGTCACGCTGTCCAGCGGCAAGCCGGTGCATTACCGCTGCGACGAACAACAGGACTGGTTCCCGGACATTGATGATATTCGCAAAAAGATTACCCGTCGGACCCGGGCTATTGTGCTGATCAACCCGAATAACCCGACCGGTGCCGTGTATTCAGAGGAACTGCTACAGCAGGTTCTGGAACTGGCCAGGGAACACAATCTGATCATCCTGTCGGACGAGATCTACGACAAGATTCTCTACGATGGTACCCAGCACACATCCATTGCCTCGATGGCGGACGATGTGCTGTTTTTCACCTACAACGGTCTGTCCAAGAACTACCGGGCGGCCGGTTACCGTTCTGGTTGGATGATCATCAGCGGAGCCAAACACAAGGCCCGGGATCTGATCGAAGGCATCGACATGCTGTCGAACATGCGCCTTTGCGCCAACGTACCGGCCCAACTGGCAATCCAGACCTCTCTGGGCGGCTATCAGTCCATCAACGATCTGGTGGCACCGGGCGGGCGTCTGTACGAGCAGCGCGAGACCGCCTGGCGCATGCTGAACGACATTCCCGGGGTGAGCTGCGTCAAGCCCAAAGGGGCGCTGTACCTGTTCCCAAGGCTGGACCCCAAGCACTTCCCGGTGGTGAATGACGAGAAGCTGGTTCTGGATCTGCTGCTTCAGGAGAAAATTCTTCTGGTTCAGGGCTCGGCCTTCAACATTGATGACAAGCAGCATCTCCGGGTTGTTTTCCTGCCCAGAGCGGACACGCTGTCGGATGCCATGGGCCGTCTGGGCAATTTCCTTGAACACTATCGCCAGTAAACCGGAGTCAGTATGGCAGACATTCATGTCGAGGAATTCTACAAGGACGTTGCAATTGCTCTGGTTCAGCTCTACATGTCGTTTCCCCGGCGGGTAAACCTGTTCGTGGAGGATATCGCCGGGCCAGACGAGCCCGACGAATTCGGCCTGCACAGCAAGCGCCATATGGCCTGTTTCGGTGCCCTGCTCTGGCTGTCCGAAGAAGGCTTGCTCCGTTACGTGGATACCATTCGCCAGGAAGCTCTGGATCAGGCGGTGCTGACCCGGGAGGCATTTGTTCGGCTCAGCGCCCCGGCCCCTCAGGCGCTTCTGAGGGAACTGTCGGCGGTTTCAAACGAGCCCGAATTGCCGCCTTCTGTTCAGAAAGACTTGTCCACCTATATTCATTTGCTGCGCTCCGCCCTGAAAAGCGGCAGTTCGAGCCGCATCAGTCTGGCGGTGCAATCAACCTTCTTCAACGATTCAGGCCTGCAACCCGTTCATTAAATGGCGTTAAGGTTCTTGAACCGCTGAACCGGATCCACATATATCGGTCAGAAAGGCGATACGTTTCCCGGTAAGCTGATACAGGAAAAAACCATGCGTATTCTGTTGTTTCTGGCCACTAACCTGGCCGTTATTCTGGTTGCCAGTTTTACCCTGCGACTGCTGGGGGTCGATAGTTATCTGGCACAACAAGGCATCGACTACGGCTCGCTACTGGCGTTTGCGGCGGTGTTCGGCTTCGCTGGTGCGTTTATCTCGCTGTTTCTCTCCAAGCCCATGGCGAAGTGGAGCACCAAAGCCCGGGTGATTGACTCGCCTCGCACGCCGGCGGAGCGCTGGCTGGTTGAAACCGTCGCGGAACTGGCAAAGAAAGCCGGCATCGGCATGCCCGAAGTAGCGATCTTCCCTGCTCAGCAATCCAATGCCTTTGCCACCGGATGGAATAAAAACGACTCTCTGGTGGCGGTCAGCGAGGGGCTGTTAAGCCGCTTCGACAAGGACCAGATCCGGGCTGTACTGGGCCATGAGATTGGCCATGTGGCCAATGGCGACATGGTGACTCTGACGCTGATCCAGGGCGTGGTAAACACCTTTGTTATCTTCGCATCGCGGGTGATCGGCTCGTTCGTGGACCGGGTCATCTTCAAGAATGAGAACGGCCATGGTATCGGCTTTTTTGTCGTGAGCATCGTGGCAGAAATCGTGCTCGGCATCCTGGCCAGCACCATCGTGTTCTGGTTCTCCCGTCGTCGGGAATACCGTGCCGACATTGCCGGTGCCCAACTGGCAGGGCGAGGCGCCATGATCAGCGCCCTGGCGCACCTGAAAAAGGAAAGTGAGGTTCCGGATCAGATGCCGGACACTCTGCAGGCATTCGGTATCAACCGGGGCGCCCGCGAAGGTCTGGCAGCAATGTTCATGACCCACCCGCCGCTGGAGGACCGAATTGCAGCGCTACAGAACGCCAAACTGTAATCACATGAAAAAGGGCGCCACACAGGCGCCCTTCTCTTTTGACGAGTAAGACATCCAGGGTGTCAGATCTTCAGTTTGAACCCGATGGCCCTGAAGCTGTCCTGAATCGACTTGCTGCTACCCTTCAACTGCACTTTCAGACTCGAGCATTCCCTGCGCACCGGGTAGTCCCTGCGTAACCTGTCAAAGGCCTGCGCCCGCTCTTCAGGATTACCGCGCATGGTCAGCCTCAGGCGGGCATCGTCCCGGCGGGGATCGTAACAGGCGCGCAAAGCAACCTGAACGGCCTCATCCTCATCAGCACTGCTGGTAAAGGACACTTTACTGAGGGCCGGCTCCGGCAGAAACTGTCCGGCTTTCTTGCGCACAGGCAGCCCCAGGTAACGGCACAGGGCCTGGTAGATCATCTCCGTGCCCTGCATCTTGCCTTCCAGGCTGTAGCCGGCAATGTGTGGCGTCGCCAGCCACACCCGGTCTAGCAGATCCGGATTGATTCTGGGCTCATGCTCCCAGACATCCAGCACCACCGTGGGCGAGTCCGCCTGCTGAAGCCGGGCAAGCAATGCCTCTCCGTCTATCACCTCGCCCCGGCCGGCGTTGATCAACAACTGATCCTGCCCAAGCGCCGCGAGCTCGCTGCCCGCGATCATCCGGTTGGTGGGATGGTCTCCAATTCGCGTCAACGGCGTGTGCAAGGTTACAACGTCACACTCCAGAGCCTCGGCCAGCGGCACAAACTCCTCTGCGTGCTCTTCTTCAGCTTCCTGCCTGGGCGGATCACAGAGCTTTACCGTGAAATCCAGCCGCTCCAGCATTCGGGCCAACTCACCACCGACATTACCCACCCCGACAATCCCTACCGTCAGGGATGACCAGTCTTCAATACCCCGCTTTTCTGCGTACAGCGACAATACCGAGAGCACATACTCTGCCACACTGACGGCATTGCAGCCTGGCGCAGCGGCGAAACCGATGCCTTGTTCCTGGAGCCAGGTCTGGTCTATGTGGTCCGTTCCAATCGTGGCCGTACCAACGAACCGCACCCGGGCACCATCCAGCAACTGCCGGTCTACCCGGGTTACCGAACGGACCAGAAGTATATCGGCATCCCTTACCTGGTCCGGAGCCAGCGTCCGGCCATTTACCCGGCGAATCTCTCCGATGTCGCCAAAAAAGGAATCCAGTAAGGGTATATTCTCGTCCGCAACGATCAGCATAACAGTGGTCTCACCAGTGACTCTCAATGACGACGTGGTCTGGGCCCGCGACCGCTGTTGCCCTGCGGCCGGCGGCCACCCCGCTTGCGGGTAATCGGCGGGTTATCCATGGCGGCTGTCAGATTCTCATCAGGCACCGCCGTCTTCAGCTTCTGGCTGATGTATTTTTCAATCTCCGGCAGGGCAAACGCGTCCTCTTCACCAGCGAAGCTCACCGATACTCCGGTTTTACCGGCACGGCCAGTACGACCAATGCGGTGAACGTAATCTTCGGCATTGTCTGGCAAATTGTAGTTGAATACATGGGTCACGCCGTTTACGTGGATGCCACGGCCCGCCACATCGGTAGCAACCAGCACCTGAATCTGTCCCTTCTTGAACTGGTCAAGCGTTTTCAGCCGCTTGTTCTGGGCAATCTCGCCAGACATCAACGCCACTTTCACACCCTGGTTTTTAAGATCCTCTTCAAGATCACGGCACTGGTCACGACGGTTGGCAAAAACAATCGCTTTCTCTACTTCCGGCCGCTTCAGGTAATTCACCAGTACCGGCAGCTTTTCGTTATCGGACACCAGGAAAACGGTCTGTTCAACTCGTTCTGCAGTCTTCTGTTCCGGCTCGATTTCGACAAACTCGGCATTGCGGGTCCACATGGATGCCAGGTTGAGGACATCCTGGTTGAAGGTGGCACTGAACAGCAGGGTCTGGCGCTCATCCTTGGGGGTACACTTGCGGATGATGCGCTTGACGTCCGGGATAAAGCCCATATCGAGCATCCGGTCCGCCTCATCCAGAATCAGGATGTCGAGCTGATCCAGAAAAACATCCTGTGAGCCCAGGAAATCGATCAATCGGCCCGGGGTAGCCACCAGGATGTCGACAATTTCGTTCTGCAACTGCTCCCGCTGCTTGTCGTAGTTCATCCCGCCAACCACAGTAACCACATTGTGGCCAGTGTAATGACACAGCTGTTCGGCGTCCTTGGCAATCTGCATGGCCAGTTCGCGGGTGGGCGCCAGCGCCAGAACACGGGGCTCGGAGGCAAAACGCTCTTTCTCGTCGATCGGAGTTTCCAGCAAAGACTGAATCGCGGTAATCAGAAAGGCTGCAGTCTTGCCGGTGCCCGTCTGAGCCTGGCCAATGAGGTCTTCACAGGCCAGGGTCCAGGGCAGCGTTTCTGCCTGAATGGGCGTGCAGTACTCGAAGCCAATTTTGGAAATGGCATCCAGCAGTCGCTTGTCCAGATTGAGGTCGCTGAAGCGTAAATCGCCGGTATGCTTTGGTTCTGATGTCATAGGGGTTCAGGTATCCTTGATTGATCGTATTCCTGCTCTGCAGTTAACAGACGGGTCTTCACTCGAGCCCAGGTTTCATCTATCCGGGCACCAGTGCTGTAAAACTGCAAGAGCGAATCGTAGAACTGCTGTGCACGGCGGGGTAATCCACAGGCAAGGTAATCGCTCGCCTGGTTGAGCACATTCAGGCGGAATGCATCTCCATCGGCAGCGCCTCCGCCGGCGAGGTTGTCGACACTGATGTGAAAGCGGAAGCCGGCCGCCAGGGAAAACAGACACTCTATGGCCTGAGGTTTCACCTCCACCTGCTCAAACGCTTGCTGCTGTTCAGGTGTTCGTCCATCCGGACAGTACCAGTATCCGTAATCGTACATTGTGCGCCGATGCTCACCGGCAATGCACCAGTGGGCAATCTCGTGCAGGGCACTGGCAAAAAAACCATGGGCAAAGACTACCCTGGCAAGGCCCTCGGGCTCGCTCACAGGGAGATATTCCGGTTCGTCGCTGCCCCTGACCAGAATCGTCCGGTATGATTCCCGGAACAGGTCATTGAACAGCATGATAAGATCGTCTGGATTGTGATTCATCGGTTGGCTATTGTGCGACTTTAACGCGGCCAATACCAGTGGGAACTTTCGCCACAGCATGGTGTCCACTGGCTTCGAACCGACTTCATGCATACCAGAATCAGGAAATGACCGTATCCATGTCAGCAGTCCAGGCCTTCAGTGCTTCTTTGCGAAATCTGTCCTACCATCTCCTGCTTGTGTTGGCAGTGGGTCTGTCGCTGGCGTCTCCCGGAGCCAAGGCTCTGGGGTCCGGCAATGGCAGCCTGTTTGGTAACAGCGAATTTCTGCCGGTAGATGAAGCACTGTCCTTTGATTACACCACTGATAACGGGGCTGTGGTGCTGGCCTGGAATATCACCCCCGGCCATTACCTCTATAAAAGCCGCATACAGATCAATGCCGTAACTGATGGTGTACAGGTTGGCGAACCCGGCTTTTCTTTGCCGGGCACGCTGACTGAAGACGAATTCTTTGGTGAGATCACCGTTTTTTTTGATCCGGTCCAGGCCAGGGTACCCATCACCCTGCCCGACGGTGTCCGGGAAGCGGAGCTTCAGGTGACGTACCAGGGCTGTGCAGAGGCCGGGCTTTGTTATCCCCCGCAGACCCGGGACATCTTCTATTACCCTGGTGGCGACGCTGCCGAGACCGCAGCCAACAGCGTGACCTCCGATACCGGTAATGCGGCGCCCGCAGATACCTCCACCGCAACCGGCCTCGCCGGCTTTCTGTCCAGCCAGTCGATCTGGATGATCGCCGGCGTATTCTTTTTGCTCGGTCTGGGGCTGACCTTTACGCCCTGCGTTCTGCCCATGGTACCCATCATCTCCTCCATGGTCTCCGGGCGTAATACAAGAACCACCAGCCACGCATTATTGCTGTCGGGCAGCTATGTGCTGGGCATGGCATTGACCTACGCCGCGGCGGGTGTCATTACCGGCCTGCTGGGCGCCAGCTTCAATCTCCAGGCGCAGCTGCAGTCGCCCTGGGTGCTGAGTGTTTTCGCTGGCCTGTTCGTGATCTTTGCGCTGTCGATGTTCGACCTGTTCGAAATCCAGTTACCACGTTTTATTCGGGAACCCCTCAACGATGCCAGCCATCGCCTGACTGGTAGCCGTGTAGCCAGCATCTTCGGCATTGGTGCCCTTTCAGCACTTATTGTCTCGCCCTGCGTGTCTGCGCCACTGGCCGGCAGCTTGCTGTACATTTCCACCACTCAGGATGCCGTGATCGGCGGTGTGGCGCTGCTGGCACTGGGCCTGGGCATGGGAGTTCCCCTGATTCTGGTTGCCGTTGGCGGCCGGAAACTGCTGCCAAGCTCAGGGCACTGGATGACCACGGTGAAGCACTTCTACGGTGTCATGCTGCTGGCCGTGGCTATCTGGCTGGTTGAGCGCCTGGTACCGGTCTGGTTCAGCCTGACCATGTGGGGGCTGCTGATTGCTATTACTGGCGTGCAGCTGGGCGCATTCGATGCCGCCAAGGCTGGCTGGCAGCGCACCCGTAAGGGGCTGGGGCTGGTTATGTTTGCCTATGGCCTGGCCTTGCTGGCCGGTGCCGTCAGCGGCGCCAACGACCCGCTCAAGCCGCTGGCGCCCTTTGTGGCCTCCGCGGCGCCGGGACCAGTGGCGGGCGAGCTATCACATGCCAGCTTCCAGCGTGTTGAAGATCCGAACCAGATCCGCACATTGCTGGCCAATGCCAGTGACCGGGGGCAGCCCGTCATGCTGGACTTCTATGCGGACTGGTGTATTTCCTGCAAAGTCATGGAACGCAATGTGTTCAGCGATCCCCAGGTCATCCAGGCACTGTCACCCTACACCCTGCTGCAGATCGACATGACGGACAACACGCCCGCCCAGCAGGCCCTGCTGGATGAACTCGGCCTGTTTGGCCCCCCGGCAATACTGTTCTATCAGGCGAGCGGGTCAGAGCTCAGCAACGCCCGCGTACTGGGCGAGATGGATCGGGATCAGTTTCTGGAGCACGTGGCCAACATTGGTCAGAAACTCTGAGTCAGGCGTCCTGACAGCGGCGGATCAGAAACAGGAATTCGCCGCCCGCTTCCTGCTGACTGAGAAGTTCGTGCCCGAGGAACTGGCAGAACCTCGGGATATCCCGAGTGGTTGAAGGATCGGTGGCCACCACCCGCAGCACCTGCCCAACCTCAACATCGAGGATGCGATTGTGCAGCATCATGACCGGCTCGGGACAGAACAGTCCCCGTGCGTCCAGTTCTGCGTGATAATCATGATCGGACAAGCGTGACCTCCTGCAAGTAACGTGATTTTTCTGAATCCAGTGCTAAATTATTGTTTATAGCAGCGAAAATAAAGGGAGATTGTCATGATTCGGGTACTTATTGAACGCCATATTGCCGAAACTCTGGAGTCGGCCTACGAAGACCGGGCCAGAAAAGTGTTACAGCAGGCCGTCAGTGCCCCGGGCTTTATCTCCGGTGAGACCCTGGTCGACTGCCGCGACCCCAACCATCGCATGACACTGGCAAACTGGCGCTCAGAGGCAGACTGGGATCGCTGGTACCGCTCTCCTGAACGCCGGGAATTAATGGCGGAACTCACCCCCATGATGGACCGGGATGAAGCCATTACCGTGCTCCAGCACAGCGATATGCCGTGAGCCCGACGATCAGTCCAGGCGCTCGATGAAGCAGGTTATTTCTTCCCGGTCATGGTAGAGGTGCCGGGCCCGGAGCCGGCAATTGAGCTCGGCCTCCGCCAGCCCCTGCAGCAGTATGTCCCGGCAGATCAGCCACTCCTCATAACGTTTCTTCATGGGTAGCTTGAGATTGAACACGGTGTAGCGACACAGCTTGCCGCCTACCCAGTCCAGCGCCAGGCGCGCAGTTTTTCGGGGCTTGTCGACGATATCGCAGACCATCCAGTCCACGGCCCGCTTCGGGCGCCAGGCGTAGCCATCAGCCCGGACATGCTCAACATGCCCCGTGGCCATCAACTCTGGATTCATGGGGCCATTATCGACCGCCGTCACCATCATGCCCTGCTGTACCAGTTGCCAGGTCCATCCGCCGGGAGCGGCGCCCAGATCCACCGCTTTCCGCCCCCCACCCAGGTAGTCCAGATAACGATCTTCAGGAATGAAGACTTTCCACGCCTCTTCGAGTTTGAGCGCAGACCGGCTGGGCGCGGAGGCAGGCAAACGCAAACGGGGTATGCCCTGCGGAAAAGGGGATCGATTATCGGCCAGGCTTAACCCGACAACGGCCGTTTCAAAATCCAGCAACAGCAACTCCAGACGGTCACCTTTGGCACTGTCCGAGTCCTGCGCCAGCAAGCCCGCCTCCCTGAGTCCGCGGGACAGGGGTGCCACCCATTTTCGGGCAAAGTTGCCCAGATCGCGGTCTTCATTGGTTTCCGTAAGCCGGGTTTCCAGTCGTGATGCCAGGCTGCCCTGCCAATCGGCGCCCCGGAGGAACTCGATAACGGCTCCAACCCGGTCCCTGGCCGGCAGCGGGCAATCGCCAATCACCAGAAACCAGTCCCGCACAAAGACCAGCTCGCCCAGCGGTATTCTCTGCATCAATTCAAAGGCGGATTCGGGCCCGCCAAGGGTAAACCGCACGAGCCCTGCGTTCCTGATCGGCTGAAAGTAACCGAACAGGCCACAAGCGGCCGCCGAATCCATCAACTCCTGGCCCGCCTCGGTTTCAAACCCCGGGCGACACATCAGCATTATCTGTTGCATTCCATAACCTTGTTGGTGACCACTGTCAGGATTCTGACGCACTGACAGCGATAAAACTTGAACGTGTTTAACGGCAGCACTTGTTCACGCTGGCTACACTTTCCGCCTCCCAACGTACCGCCTGGTGGAAGATGCTCCGACTCTGGAACCTGCTTACGGCCTGTTTTCTGGCCACGGCTGGCCTACTGTTCAGCGGCCAGCTTGCAGCTATGGAACCGTGTCCAGCCCTTGATGCCGCCAGCCCGGACGCCCGAAGTGCGATCAACCACCACATCTGTTTCTACTCGGCCCGCCCGGGTGAACCCGCCCATTCAGCAACCGCACCGGAGGACCTGCCGGCTGAACTGGCCTGGAAATCAGCCCGGGGCCATGATCTGGTATTCAGTCACACGGATTCCGTGTACTGGATTCAGCTCAATGTCCGCAACAGCAGCACAGAATCCGGTCTCTGGTACCTGAAGCTTCATTACCCACTGCTGGATGAGGTGACGTTCTGGCAAAAAAGCCGCTACCAAAGCGGCTACAGCCCTGAAGACGTCCGACCGCCACTGGCGACCGGCGACTTGTTCCCGTTTTCCACAAGAGGCATAGATTACCGTTATTACCTGCTCCCCGTCACACTGAATGCCGGGGAAAGCCGCGCCATCCTCATCCGGGTGCATAGCAGTGGCGCACTGAATGTGCCCCTGGGCCTGATGACACCGGGTGAGGTTGTTGCCGAAAGCAATCATCTCACTCTCGTGCACGGCCTGTTTTATGGCGCGATGCTGGTACTGGCGGCATTCAACCTTCTGCTGTTCTTCAGTTCCGGCACCCGTTACTACTTTTACAACGCCTTCTACATTGCCTCTCTGGGTATGTTCCTGTTCGCCATGGGCGGCTTTGCCAACCAGTACTTCTGGCCCAACAGTACGGCGCTGGCAAATCTCTCCATTCCACTGACGCTCGCGGTCTGTGCACTGGCAATGGCCCTTTTTGGCAGTTCCTTTCTGGAGGTCGGCCCGGGAACTCTTTCGGCCAAAGCGCTGAAATCACTGGCCACAATCGCCGCGGGCGCTGTGACAGTGACACTCATCATTCCCTATACAAAATCCATTCTGATCAACACCGCGTTGGCGCTTGTGGTAATTGTGGCTCTGCAGGTCATCGCCTACGTCCGCTGGCGACAGGGCTACAAACCCGCCTTCTGGTACCTGGCAGCCTGGATGGTGATGGTTATCGGCGCACTGATCTATGCCATGGCCGCGTTTGGCTATCTGGGCGATTACCCGGCCCGGGAAGTGATGATGCAGGCGATCGTCGGCGGCCAGGTGATCCTGCTGAACTATGCCCTGGTGCAACGCTGGCGCCTGCTTAACCAGAAATTGCTGGATGTCGAACACCAGGCCCGGACGGAACTGGAACTAAAGGTTCATGAGCGCACGGCCCAGCTCCGCAACACCATGCGGGAACTGGAGCAGGCAAACCGGAAACTGGCCTCTATAAGCCTCAATGATGCGCTCACCGGCCTGTACAACCGGCGTCACATGGATAACCTTTTACCTGAGCTCTGCAGGGAGGCCCGTCGAACCGGAAATCCATTATCCCTGGCCCTGATTGATGCCGATCACTTCAAGCGAATTAACGATACCTGGGGCCATGACTTTGGCGATAAGTGCCTGAAACAGATCGCGGGTATTCTGGATGAGCATGTCAAACGCCCCAGGGATGTGGCCATCCGGTTTGGCGGTGAGGAATTTGCCCTGCTGCTCCCGGGCACTGACCTGGACGGTGCACGCACGCTCTGTCTCGGCATACTCAAAGCCATGCGGAAAACCCCGCTTATCGCTCCGGGCAATGAGACGTTCCATCTGACACTCAGCGCCGGGATTGCCGAACTGGCCACGGGACAGGAGCCGACCGACCTGTTCCGGAAAGCCGATGAAGCACTCTATCAGGCCAAAGGCGCAGGGCGGGATCAGATCGTACTCGCCAATCGTGTTTCAACGCCTGATCACAGTACGGCATCTTCGGCAAACTGACGCGTCAGAAGAGCAGCCTGCGCAATCAGGTCGGACTGTTGCTCTGGCTGCCGCGCCAGAGGCTGAAAATCGTGATTTCCGCCGTCCAGCCAGCACAGCCGGGTGAGGCCCGGGATCTGCCCCTGTGCCTTCAGCTCATCCGGTTTGCCGAATGGGTCCCGGGTACCCTGCACCACCAGTAGAGGAACCGCGACCTTATCCAGATGGTCAGTCCGCCAACGATCCAGCTTCCCCGGCGGGTGAAACGGATAGCCATAACAGGCAACGCCATTAATATCCCTGCACTTCCCGGCAGCCAGAAGCGTGGCCATCCGCCCTCCCATTGATTTCCCCCCCACCAGTAGTGGTACCTGAGTTCCGAGCTCCTCTCTGGCCAGGGATACCTGATCTTCAAATGCCGCCAGCAAAGCCGGCTGCCGATCGGGCGGTCGTTTTCTGCCATCCTCCCGACGCTTCACCATATAGGGAAACTCGAACCGCACACTTTCGATGCCTTGCCCTGCGAGAGCCTCAGCTAACAACTCCATGAACAATGAGTCCATGGGCGCGCCTGCGCCGTGGGCCAGTATCATTACGGCTTTGGCATCTTTTCCGTAGCCTTTGGTCTTAATTCTTTTCACCAATTTTCTCTCTCTCGCTCCTGTTGCGGATCAAACCCGATGACAGAATGGATCTGGCAAGCCATTAAAGCGTCAATAAAAACATATTGAATAGACTTGCAACTTACTGGCCAGCCTACTGATTCCGGCGGATTTGACGGATGTCATAACTTGATCTTGATCATTGCAAAGGAATAATCGTTTCTCCATACTTGCCCCCGCATAATTCCCCATCCTGAACCCATTGGTAAGGCTATGAGCACAGTAAATGCAAACCTGACATACAACTATAAGGTGGTGAGACAATTCGCCATCATGACAGTGGTATGGGGTATTGTAGGTATGGCTCTGGGTGTGCTGATTGCAGCACAGCTGGTTTGGCCATCCCTCAACCTCGACCTGCCCTTTACTCACTTCGGTCGCTTGCGGCCGCTGCATACCAACGCCGTAATCTTCGGCTTTGGCGGAAGTGCCCTTTTTGCAACGTCCTACTACGTCGTTCAGCGAACCTGCCAGGCTCGCCTGATGTCTGACGGATTGGCGGCGTTCACCTTCTGGGGCTGGCAAGCGATCATCGTGGCTGCTGCCATCACCCTGCCGATGGGCCTGACAACGTCCAAGGAATACGCCGAGCTGGAATGGCCGATTGACATCGCGATTGCGGTTGTCTGGGTCAGCTACGCCCTGGTGTTCTTCGGAACCGTGATGAAGCGTAGCACTCCGCACATCTACGTTGCCAACTGGTTCTACGGTGCGTTCATCATTACCGTTGCTGTACTGCATATCGGTAATAACATGGCGCTGCCGGCCACCGCCTTCAAGTCGTACTCCGCCTATGCGGGTGTTACCGATGCGATGATGCAGTGGTGGTACGGTCACAACGCGGTGGGCTTCTTCCTGACTGCCGGCTTCCTGGGCATGATGTACTACTTCGTTCCCAAGCAGGCCAACCGTCCGGTTTACTCCTATCGCCTGTCTATCGTGCACTTCTGGGCACTGATCGCCACATACGTCTGGGCCGGTGGTCACCACCTGCATTACTCCGCTCTGCCTGACTGGGCACAGACCGCAGGCATGGTAATGTCCCTGATTCTGCTGGCGCCGTCCTGGGGCGGTATGATCAACGGCATGATGACCCTGTCCGGCGCCTGGCACAAACTGCGCACTGACCCTATCCTGCGCTTCCTGGTGGTTTCTCTGTCCTTCTACGGTATGTCTACCTTCGAAGGCCCGATGATGTCTATCAAGACCGTCAACGCTCTGTCCCACAACACTGACTGGACCATCGGCCACGTGCACTCCGGCGCCCTGGGCTGGGTTGCCATGATCAGTATCGGTGCGGTTTACCACCTGATCCCGAAACTGTGGGGCATCCAGGCCATGTACAGCACTGCCCTGATCAACACTCACTTCTGGCTGGCTACCGTAGGCACCGTGCTTTACATCGCCGCCATGTGGGTGAATGGCATCATGCAAGGTCTGATGTGGCGTGCAGTGAACGAAGACGGCACCCTGACCTACAGCTTCGTGGAAGCGCTTGAAGCCTCCTACCCGGGCTACTTTGTACGCTTCATCGGTGGCGCGATCTTCCTGACCGGCATGCTGATCATGGCCTACAACGTGTACATGACCGTACGCCAGAAAGACGCCGTTGCAGAAGATAATGCTGCGGTTCAGGCGGCGTAAGGGAGAGAGACCAGATGAGACACGAAATAGTCGAAAAGAACCTTGGTCTGATGATCGTGCTGATCGTGCTGACCATCAGTGGCGGTTTCCTTGCGGAAGTGGTGCCCCTGTTCTTCCACAAAGAGGTGAACGAGCCGGTCGAAGGCCTGGAGCCTCTGTCCGCTCTGGAACTGGAAGGCCGGGACATTTACATCCGTGAAGGCTGCCACGTGTGCCATACCCAGCAGATCCGTCCGTTCCGGGCTGAGACTGAGCGTTATGGTCACTACTCCGTTGCGGGCGAGTTCGTTTATGACCGTCCGTTCCTGTGGGGTTCCAAGCGTACCGGGCCGGACCTGGCTCGTGTAGGTGGTCGTTACTCGGATGCCTGGCAGCGCCAGCACCTGTACGATCCGCGCAGCGTGGTACCCGAATCCAACATGCCTGCCTTCCCGTGGCTGTTCGAGAATCGTGTTGATCACGGTTCCATTGAGTCCCGGATGAAGACGCTGCAAACGCTCGGCGTGCCATACAGCGACGAACAGATTGCCAACGCAGCGAATGAGATCGAAGGCAAATTTGAAATCGAAGCGCTGGTCGCATACCTGCAGCAGTTGGGTACTGTGATTTCAGAGAAGCGGTGATCCCATGGATATTAATGAGTTACGCGGCATTCACACGCTGCTGGTAATGGCAGCGTTCTTCGGAATCGTCTGGTGGGCGTACAGCGCCCACCGCAAGAAGGCCAACGACGAGGCAGCACACCTCCCCTTCGATGACGACGAAGTCGAAAAGCGTACTCTCGAACAGGAAAAAACGGAGAAGAAACAATGAGTACCTTCTGGAGCATCTGGGTCAGTGTGATCGTGCTCGGTACCGTTTTCGGCTGCTGGTGGCTCCTCTGGGCCACCCGCAAGAGCCAGACAACCGATACTGAAACCGACCGGACAATGGGCCATTCCTTCGATGGCATTGAGGAGTATGACAACCCTCTGCCGAAATGGTGGTTCTACCTGTTCTTGGCAACCTGCATCTTCTCCCTTGGCTACCTGGCTCTGTACCCGGGCCTGGGTAACTTCAAGGGTCTGCTGGGATGGACATCCACCAACCAGTGGGAAGCGGAAGTGGCAGCTGCCGAAGAGAAATACGGCGAAATCTATGCCCAGTTCGGCGACACCGCCATTCCTGAACTGGCGCAGAACGACGACGCCATGAAGATCGGCCAGCGCCTGTTTGCCAACAACTGTTCGGTCTGTCACGGCACCGCCGCTCGCGGCCAGGTGGGCTTCCCCAACCTGACCGACGACGACTGGCTGTGGGGTGGTCAACCAGACCAGATCCTGCACAGCATTGCCCAGGGTCGTAACGGCAATATGCCTGCAAAGGGCGTCATGCCGAATATGACCAATGAGCAAGTCGATCAGGTGGTTAACTACGTGCTGAGCTTCAGTGGACGCGAAGAAGATGCCGAGGCGGCCAAAGCTGGCGCCCAGGTGTTCGCACAGGCCTGCGTTGCCTGCCACGGTCCGGAAGGCAAAGGTATGGAAGCCATGGGTGCGCCCAACCTGACCGACAATGTCTGGCTCTACGGTTCCACCTATGAGTGGATCAAGGAGACCGTGATGAACGGTCGCCAGAACCAGATGCCTGCACAAGGCGGTCGTCTGTCCGACGACCAGATTCAGATCCTGGCAGCGTACGTTTACAGCCTGTCTAACTGAATCCGACCCGGCCAGGCTCGCCCTGGCCCGGTCTTCTCAACCCTGTATCTGCGCCCGCGGGTACAGGCTTGAGAAGATCAGCTGACCCTCCGAGGCCCGCTCCCAGCTTTACCACTCACCGGGAGGTACCCATGAGCAACGAGATTCCGGTCAAACAGGTTGACCCGAACGGCGATTCCTCCAATAACAAGAAAAAGCCAGAAACCGTCGACCTGTACGCCAGTCGACAGAAAATCTACGTCAAGGAAGTCAAAGGCTTTTTCCAGCGAATCCGGAATGTCAGCTTGACCCTTCTGATGGGCATGTACTTTCTCTTCGTTTGGCTTACCCTGGACGGGCAGCCCCTGATCCACTTCGACTTGCCCGCCCGAGAATTTCACCTGTACGGCGTGACCTTCTTCCCGAAAGATTTCTTCCTGCTTTCGGGCATGCTGATCATTTCAGCATTTGGACTCTTTTTCATCACCACTCTGTTCGGTCGGGTCTGGTGTGGCTATACCTGCCCCCAGACTGTCTGGACCTTTATTTTCATGTGGATCGAGGAAAAGGTTGAGGGCAGCCGCAACAAGCGGATGAAACTGGATAAATCTCCGAACTCCAGGGAGAAACTTGCCAAAAAATCGATCAAGCACGCGCTCTGGCTGTTTGTTGCGCTGGCGACTGGCGTCACCTTCGTTGGCTATTTCTACCCTATCCGCGAACTGATCGTTGACCTCTTCACTTTACAGGCCAACGGCTGGGCCTATTTCTGGGTAGCCTTCTTTACCGTCGCCACCTATCTGAACGCCGGCTGGATGCGGGAGCAGGTGTGCCTGTATATGTGCCCGTACGCCCGATTCCAATCCGTGATGTTTGACCCCAACACCCGGGTTGTTTCCTACGACCCCAACAGGGGCGAGCCACGCGGCAGCCGCAAGAAAGGCGTCGAACCCGCCGAAGTTGGCCTGGGTGACTGTATTGATTGCGGCCAGTGTGTTCAGGTCTGCCCCACCGGCATCGATATCCGTGACGGCCTCCAGTACGAGTGTATCGGCTGCGCCCTGTGTATCGACGCCTGCGATGAAGTTATGGAGAAAATGAACTATCCCAAGGGGCTGATTCGCTACACCACCGAGAACGAACTGGAGGGTAAAACTTCCAAACTGCTACGGCCGCGTACCTTTGGCTACGGCGCCGTGCTCATACTGATGATCAGCGCGGTGATCTTTACCATTGCCACCCGGGTTCCGGCCAAGATGGATGTACTGCGGGATCGCGGCGCCCTGTTCAGTTTTAACGGCGAAGGGCGGGTGGAAAACTCGTATACCGTCAAGATCCAGAACATGTCAGAAGTACCGCAAACCTTCAGCCTGTCTGTGGACGGCCTTGAAGACATGCGTATTCTGACAGACACCATGGTAACGGTGAGTAGTGGCGAGAACCTCTCCTTGCCCACGGTTGTTGATGTGCCACCGGAAGCGCTGGTGGATACCAATAACGACATTCGTTTCTACGCCGAGTCCCAACCGGATTCCTTGATTAAACTTGAAACTGAAAGCCGGTTTGTTGGTCCAAGGCCCCGCTAACAAGAGGGCCCGACAACCGGCTCTGAAGCCATAAACCGAGACAAGACCGTAATGACTGATAACGCAACACCTGCCCCCTGGTATCGCCAGCCGTGGTTCTGGTTCCTGACCATTTTTCCGCTGGCGTCGATCATGTGGGGAATCACTGCCCTGACAGTATCGTCCAGCATGGACAACTCGCTGGTAACCGACGACTACTCCAAACAGGGCCGTGGCATCAATATGTCCATTGCCCGTGATGAAAAGGCGGCCGATCTGAAGATGGCGGGTACGCTGAGCCTGAATGGTCGTTCTGCAACACTGGATCTGAGCACCGTGAATGGTGCCGCCGATTACCCGTATCTGGTGTTCAACCTGTATCACCCGACATTGTCTGGTCAGGATAAAACCATCCAGTTTACCCAGGTTGCTCCTGGTCAATACCGGGGCCAGCTCCTTGAGGATGTCAGTGGTCGCTGGTACTACGACCTTCAGGGGCCAGACAACGACTGGCGGGTAAAGGGTGAGGTAAGGCTTCCTTCCTCCACCCCTATACGCATTAACGCAGAAGGCGACGCCCAAGGGTGACCACCCTGAACTGCTTCCATTGCGGAGAACCAGCGGATGGCGAACCCCCGATCACCCTGGAACTGCAGGGACAGCAAAGGCATTTTTGTTGCCAGGGTTGCAAGGCTGTGTGTCAGACCATCCACCAGGAGGGTCTGACCGGTTTCTATGAGTTTCGCACCGAACCCGCCGTTACGCCAAGAGAGCTGACCCGGTCAGAACTCGATCGTATCCGGGAACTGGATCACCCCCTGGTCCAGCAAGCCTTTGTGGCACCAGTCAAGGCTGGCCAGGAGGCACAGCTGCTGATCGGCGGTATTACCTGCGCCGCCTGCATCTGGCTGCTTGAGAATCACATGAAGCAGCAGCCAGGCGTGCAGAGCTTTACCGTAAACCACACCACACAGCGGGCTCGCCTGGTCTGGGCATCGGACAAGGCACGTCTCAGCGACCTTCTGATTGCCATCCACGAACTTGGCTACACCGCCCGCCCCTATCAGGCAGACGAAGCCGAACAGGCGCTCAAGGCAGAGCACCGCTCGATGCTCATTCGTCTGGCGGTGGCCGGGATCGGTTCCTTCCAGAGCATGATGCTGGCCTTTCCCCTGTACTTTGAGCTGGTCAGTGATCTTTCCACAGATTTTGTGGATTTTTTCCGCTGGTTCAGCCTGCTGGTTGCCACGCCGGTGGTGTTCTACAGTGCACGCCCATTCTTTACCAATGCCCGCCGGGACCTGCTCTCCCGCCATCTGACCATGGACGTACCGGTGGCCATCGCCATCGGGCTTGCCTATGGTGCAAGCGCCTGGATCACGTTGATCGGCGGCGAGGAAGTGTATTTTGAATCCGTATGTATGTTCACCTTCTTCCTGCTGCTGGGCAGATACATTGAAGTTCAGGCTCGCTATCGCGCCGGGCTGAGCGGTAATGCCCTTGCGGGCTTCCAGCCTTCTGTCGCGGCGCGGGTCCTGAACGGTGAGGCAGAGATCATCGCCATTCACCAGGTACAACCGGGTGATGTGATCCGGGTTCGACCAGGGGAAACGCTACCTGTGGATGGCGAAATCGTCTCGGGGGAGTCTACCCTGAACGAAGCCGCTCTCACCGGTGAATACCTTCCAGAAACCCGCAAGCCGGGCGACACCGTTCATGCCGGCAGCGTAAATGGGGAAAATCCGCTCGACATCCGCGTCACCCATGCCGGGGCCCAGACCCGGCTGTCCGGCATCTTGCGAGTTCTGGATCGCGTACAGTCCGAAAAGCCGCCGGTGGCCCGAATGGCCGATCGCATTGCGGGCAAGTTCGTCGGCCGTGTGCTGATACTGGCACCAGTGGTCTGGGCAGGCTGGTGGCTGGCCGGCGCCGACAACGCCTTCGATATCACGCTTTCCGTACTGGTGGTTACCTGCCCCTGCGCCCTCTCGCTGGCTACGCCAACGGCGATCACATCTGCCACGGTGCGCCTGAGAAGGCTTGGTTTCCTGCCTACTCGCGGTCACACCCTGGAATCCATGAACACCATCGATACCGTGGTGTTTGATAAAACCGGGACTCTGACCCGGGGAGAACTCAGCCTGACCGATCAATCGGTGTTCGGCAGTCTGGATCAGGACACCTGCATCCGGATCGCCGCAGGGCTGGAGAAGCATTCAGAACATCCGATTGCCAGGGTATTCCACGAGCAGCCTTCGCTAACCGTCAGCCAGGTGAGTAACCACCTGGGCGGTGGCTTGTCCGGGCTTTACCATGGCCGGGCGGTCTACATCGGGCACAAAGCCTTTGTCGCCGAGCACACGTCAGCAATTGCGCCAGAAGGTGAAGACGCCCAAGGCATGGAAATCTGGCTCGCGACAGACAAGGAATGGCTGGCACGCTTCCGGCTGGATGACAAGATACGGGAAGACGCGTCACAAGCCTTGCAAGCGTTACGGAAATCCGGAATCGATACCTTGCTGCTTAGTGGGGATCGCTCCGGCCACGTGCAGCAGGTGGCTCATGCACTGGGCATTGACCGAGCCATTGGTGAAGCCTCACCGGAGCAGAAACTGGAAGTACTGGAACAGCTTCGCGCGGACGGGCACCGGGTGATGATGGTGGGTGACGGACTGAATGACCTGCCCTCCATGGCCGGAGCCGGTATTTCAGTGGCTATGGGTACAGCGGCAGACCTGACTCAACTGAAAGCCGACGCGGTGCTACTTAACGGCCAGTTGAATTCCCTGGTCGCCGCGATTGAAACCAGCAAGCAAACCCGGAAAATCATCCGCCAGAATATGATCTGGGCGTTCGGCTACAATGTCTGCGCCCTGCCCCTGGCCGCAGCCGGCCTGGTGCCCCCCTGGCTTGCTGCCATCGGCATGTCCCTGAGCTCACTGATCGTTGTGCTGAACGCCTTACGACTCAGCCGGTCCAACAAGAGCACAGCGCATCCGGAGGCCACCCTTGGCGCACCGAAAGCAGCCTGATACCTTGGGCCATACACTTATGAACAGGAGGTTATCGTGCAGATTGTCATGATACTGGTTCCGCTTATGCTCATCCTGGTGGCGCTGGGCGTCCTTCTGTTTTCCTGGGCCGTCAAGAACGGGCAGTACGATGACATGGACGGCCCCGCTCATCGCATTCTCTACGACGATGACAAGGATATGATTCCCAAGGAAGCCCGCCGTAACGAGTCGAAACCTGACGGCCAGAAAGACGAAGCGGAGCAAACCGATACCGATACCGACAAGGGCTGACAGGATAGCGGATGCAGCCTGAACTCTATCTGAGCTACCCCAGTGCCTTCCTGATAGGACTGCTCGGCAGTACCCATTGTCTGGGCATGTGTGGCGGCATCAGCGCCTCGCTGTCCATGGCATTGCCGGTAGGCCGGGGCTTCCGCTTTCGGCAGACCCTGCTCTTGCTGGCATTCAATTTTGGCAGGATTGCCAGCTACGCCCTGATCGCAACCCTGATTGCCCTGCTCAGCACCAGTGCCGCCAGCCAGTGGCATGGTGCCGGATTGGCTCTGATGACCCTGGCGGGATTGCTGCTGATCATGATGGGGTTATCCATGGGGCAATGGTGGCAGGGTATTCGCTACATCGAACGGGTCGGGGCGCCGGCATGGCGCTTCCTGTCGCCGCTTACCCGCAAGTTCCTGCCGGTTCACAATGGCGGCCAGGCCCTTGCTCTCGGTGCCTTGTGGGGATGGCTGCCCTGCGGCCTTGTTTACAGCACACTGGGATGGGCGGCGCTCCAACCAACCGTCAGCAGCGCCGCTCTCACGATGATGTTCTTCGGACTGGGAACCCTGCCGTCGATGTTGGCGACGGGCTTCGCCGCCAACTGGATAAGAGGCCTGAAAAGCAACCAGAGCTTCCGCAAGCTCAGTGGCCTGCTGTTAATTCTGTTTGGCCTCTGGACGCTGCCTTTCCAGGCCTTGCTGAATCACTGACGATCAGAGATTCAGTACATCCAGCCGGCCAAAATCCTGCTGGGGCTCCGCGGTTTGAACGGCCTGACGCTTGCCGCCAAGACGCCGCCCTTCCCTGAAGTCATATAATTCCGGATCGGCCAGGTGCGACGGCTCGACATTGCAAAGGGCCCGGAACATGGTTTCCAGACGGCCAGGATGCTGTTTGTCCCAGGTCTGGAACATTTCCTTGATGACCTGTCGCTGAAGGTTTTCCTGGGAGCCGCAGAGATTGCAGGGAATGATCGGAAACTCCCTGAGTGACGCGTAGCGGGCAATATCCTTCTCCCTGGCATAGGCCAGAGGACGAATAACCGTGTTGCGGCCATCGTCGCTGTGGAGCACCGGTGGCATGGATTTGAGTTTGCCGCCGTAGAACATGTTGAGGAACAGGGTTTCCAGCAAATCATCCCGGTGATGGCCCAGGGCAATCTTGGTTACACCATGCTCCTCGGCGAAATTGTAGAGAATGCCCCGCCTCAGGCGTGAACACAGTCCGCAAGTGGTCTTCCCTTCAGGCACTTTTTCCTTAACAATACTGTAGGTGTCTTTCTCGATGATGTGATACTCGATACCCATCGACTCAAGATAGTCCGGCAGGACATGCTCGGGGAAACCCGGTTGTTTCTGGTCCAGGTTCACGGCAATCAGTTCGAAACGCACTGGCGCACTCTTCTGCAGATTGAGCAGAATATCGAGCATGGCGTAGGAGTCTTTGCCGCCGGACAGACAGCACATCACCTTGTCTCCGGCTTCAATCATCGAGAAATCAGCAATCGCCTGCCCAACTTCACGGCGCAGACGTTTCTGCAATTTGTTAAGCTCCAGTTTCTGGCGACGTTCGTAATCAGAAGCCGGTGTCTTCTCAGGGCTGGCAGTCATTGCTTCGGGCATTCGTTTTCACGCTCACAAGGTAAGTGAGCGGGCAATTATACGCGCCACAAACCATCAGGGACAGGATAGCAACATGGATATGTTGAAATTGACTTCACCACAAGCCACGGGCAAGCGCGCGCTCAACCGTATCCGAAATCGTCACGCCATTCTTAGGGCGGCCAGAGACTGTTTTCAGGAACACGGTTACGACAACACCACCATTCGGGACATTGTCCGCAGAACCGGTCTCGCCGCCGGCACCTTCTACAACTACTTTTCCAGCAAACAGGATATCTTCGCGGCCCTGCTCAGCGATTTCCTGACCTCGCTCAACAACGACATGAGCAAGCAGCGACAATCTGCATCCTCAACCCAGGAATTTGTCTACCGTGCCTATCTGGCGCTCTACAGTGCCACCGCGAAAGATCCGGTGGTGTATGAACTGGCCCATCAGAATCAGCGCGCCCTGAGAAACCTGTTCGGCTCAGATATTCTGGGCCTGACCATGCTGTCCCTTGAGGAAGACGTTCGCAACGCCATGACCCGTGGGCTGCTGCCGGCAGTCGATGCGGACTATCTTTGCGCCGCGTTTTTTGGCGTGGCCTACGACACCAGCATGCTGGTGGCCAGGCGGGCTCACCAGAAGCCGGAACTCGCCCAGGACGAAGCCAGAACAGCGGCTGAGTTTTCCACCCAGCTGTTTCTGGGCGGCTTCCCGGCCCTGACCAGGCTTTCAAGCGAAGGCTGACTGGCATACCATGATGGCCATGACCATCTCCGCAGATAACCAGATACTCGATGACTCACCCGAAGCCCGTGGTGAAGAGCGCAGCTGGCTACAGCAACAGGTGCAGCACCTGTTGGTTGCCGTGGAGCACGAGCTGCGGGCCGCAGGCCCGGCCGGGCTATCCGAGCTGGAGCTAATTCGGGCCTTGCAGGGCGAGCGCTGGAGCCTGATTGGCACCGTCGACTTTCACGAGCCCGATCGGCTGTACCCGGTGCACTTCCTGCTGTTCCACGTACTCTACCGTCTGCGCGATCAGATTGCCCTGGAGGGCGAGAGCCTGAATATCTCTCCGCTTCGGCTCAGTATCGGGCAAATGGTGACGCGCACCGAATCAACGGCACTGCCGGATTCTACCGATGCCCTGCGTGAGTTCTATCTGGATCTGTCACAGTACTTTCTCTCCGAAGCCGCCATTCAGGAAATGATGGACAACTTCTGGGCCGGCAACACCCTGTCCCGGCCCGAGCACTCGGAAGCCGCCGAGGCGGCCAGGACGCTGGGTTTCGATGAATTACCGGGGCAGTTCGCTACCGTCAAGAAGCGCTTCCGAAAACTCGTGATGCGTGCGCACCCGGACCGGGGCGGTGATACCGGAGAAATCCAACAACTGAATCAGGCCTTCTCGGTTCTGAAAGCCCATTACGCCTAAATCATCCTACGAGATCCCGTGTGTCAGGAAACAAGACCATGCTTCGAATAAACAAACTGATTGCGTATCCCCTGATCAGTGCCCTGTTGCTGGCCGGAACACAGGCTCAGGCCGACCTGGTGGTTCTGCAGTATCACCACGTGGATGACAGTACACCTCCGGCGACCAGCACGTCCCGATCATTGTTTGAGGCGCAAATGAACATGATCCGGGATCTTGACCTTGACGTGGTGCCGCTGGAAGCCGGCACCAGGGCGGCACTGGCCGGCGAACACCCTGACACCAATGAAGTGGCCATTACTTTCGATGATGCCTATGAATCCGTCCATACCTTTGCTGCGCCGTTACTGGACAGGCTCGGGCTTCCATACACTGTCTTCGTCAATACTGACGCAGTGGGCGCCAAGGGTTACATGACCTGGAAGCAACTCCGCACAATGGCAGACAACGAGCTGGCAACCATCGCCAATCACAGTACGGATCACGCTCACCTGGCACGCAGACGGGGTGAACCCGAAGAGGCATGGGAAAACCGGATTACCAGCAGCCTGGACGAGGCTCAGCAAGAGCTGAAGAACCGTCTTGGCGTGGAGGAACCTCTGTTCGCCTATCCCTACGGCGAATTCGATCAAGCCCTGGAACAGAAGCTCAGCGAGAGAGGCTGGCTTGGATACGGGCAACAATCGGGAGCTATCGGACAATACTCAGGTAAAACCCGTCTGCCCCGTTTCCCCATGGCCAATGCCTACGGCCAATTGGGCAGTCTGAAAGACAAACTGATGAGCAAGGCTTTTCCGGTACCGGCCAAAGACCTGCCCGACGGGGTGTTCGAGCAGAATCCGCCGCGTTTGAGGTTTACGCCCACCGATGCCATCAGCCCCTCCCGGCTTACCTGTTTCGCGTCCGGACTCGGTCGAATCAATTTTGAAGTGGTGGGAGATAGCATAGAGGTGCAGGCACCCAAAGCCATCAACAGCCGTCGGTTCCGATACAACTGTACCCATCCGGCGGGTAACGGCAGCTTCTACTGGCTGTCCCAGCAGTGGTTGAATCTGGACGCACCGGAAGACTGATGGTCGCCATCACTCCTCAAATGTCGTGATGCCAATTTCTCCGGTTTCAACGTGTGGAATCGCTTTGGGCGTGTCGCCCGCTTCCGTCACCGTTTGCCCAGCCAGGTCTTCCGGGCGGGTGAATACCACCAGCCAGCGCTCGCCCTGGCCGGGAAACGCCGGCACCCAGCTTTCCAGATACCCGCGACGGCGCCAGTTTTCCGGTTCGTAGTTCATAACCAGGTCCGTCACAATCCGCACGGGCTGAAAGTCCTTGTCGAGAAATGCCAGGCTGGGTACCAGCACGCCATTGTGGGCGTAGGAACGCAGCCGCATCACAAACCCGGGGACAAAGGTACTGGATGGCAGGGCAATCAGCCGATAGGGCGAATCACCCGTACTGAAACGGTGGCGGGGCGTGTCTTCCTCAAAATCAACACCAAACTCACGTCCTTCCTGCCACTGCAGGAAATCCCGGGCTGGCAGGGTCTGGCAACAGCTTTCGGCAAATACCGGGAAAAACGAATCCGTTTCCTCAATCCCCAGTATGGCAAAGGCGTCGGGATCATGGCCCTCAACCGGCGTATGGTCATCTACAGTAACCGGCAGGTATACGCTGGCATCGCTGAGCATGACCGGCGCCTGATCCGCCTGTTTCTGCTCTTCGGTTCGCATATCCGGGGTGTAATAGCTGACACGGACAATGCCGTCGGCATCACGCCATGTGAAATAGGGTTGCCGCTGGCCAGGCCGGATAAACCCTTTTTTCGCCAGCTCCTCACCATCCGGATAATTCTCGGTGGTGTATTCGAGGTTTTCTTCCAGCTTTGCGGCGGCGCCGCGGTCGCTGCCAGAGGCCGGCCGATAAGCCTCAGACCCGGTGGCTTCGCCTGAGATGGCGACGGACTTGGCATCCGGCTCACCTGGGGTAACGTCTTCGCGCTGGGCGTCGGGAATCCGGGAATAACGCACCCTGCCCTGCTCATCCACCCAGGAAAAGTAGCCTTCCCGCTCGGCAACGCCGCTGCTTCCAGTCTGGCAACCTGCCAGCAACGCGAGCGCAAACACACCGACCGCCAGTCCGCTGTATCGACCAAGTCCCATCACAGCCCCCTGTCAGGATCAGAATTTGGTTCGGAAGCTCAAGCCTGCCATCACCACCCGCAGGGAAGTCTTGATGGTGAGGTCGGCATAGGGGTTATAGATGATGTTGGTGATGTTGTCGCAGTTCACGTTGCAACTGGTGTCGGCCGGAATGGTCTCAATCGATTGCAGATACGACAGGTTCATATCAATTTCCGTGTCCTTATCCCACTTGTACCCCATGCCAATACTGTACAGGTTCGCGCCCCCGAATGGCGCCATAATCGAGCGCTGGTCGTCCGGAATAACCGAGTCCCGGATTTCCACCCCAGCCCGCAGATCCAGACGAGATGATGCATGGAACTCCACACCAAAAGCCCAGTTCCACTGGCTCTTGAAACCCAACGGCAAGCGCAGGGTATCCGAGGTGGCATTGTCCGGCGACAGAATGCGTGCCGCGTTCAGGAACTCGAGGTTACGATCAAACTGGAAATTGAAGGCATCCCACTGGGCAAAATCCGTCCAGCCCACATCCGCGTTCACGGTCAGCTTGGGATGAACATCCACGCTTATACCGGTCTGAAAATGTTGTGGGTAAACCAGATCCATGCTGACATTGCCCGCCTCCCGCGGTGCACCTGAGGGCAGGCTCAGAATGGCCGATGATATGGCGCCCAGAATAGAGCCATTCACACTCTGCCAGAATCCGGACCAGTCATCGGTGTACTGTATCTCGAACTGCCCCTTGAGGTTCATGTCGGCTTCTGAGGTATAACTGGCCCCCCAGCGGAACCAGTCCGTCGGCTCCCACATAACGCCCAGGGCGTAGGTGGGCGAGATGGTTTCCTGCAGATTCAGGCTCATAGCCCCGATATCGTCCCAGGGGCCGACATTACCGCCGCACAACGCAAGCCAGGGCTGCAGGGGCTCGTCACCGCTTTCACAGTTAAAGGCATCCTGCAGAACCTCTGCCACCCCCATCAGCAGGTTTGGCGCCCGCATGTACTGGTCCGCTGCGAAGCCGAAATGCGAGAGATGAATGCCCGCGCCCACAGACCATTCATCATTGATCTCATACCCGACGGTGGGAGACAGGTAGGTGGTCCGCTGGAGGGTGGCCGCCTGGGGCTGGTAGCGACCGGGGTCGTTTTTATCCCGGTAGAAGCCTGCGGCCATCGGCAGATAAAAAGCGTTGGCGAACGTCAGCTTCGAACCCGGCGGCTTGATACTGATACCCGCTGATGGCGCAACGGCAGGGCCAGGGGGCATACGAAGAATGCCGTAACCCGGCACATAGAGAGCTACGTTGTTGGTATGACTACTGCTGTTCGCAATCGGGTCGCGTTGCTTTCCGGTTAAAGGGTCAGTTTCGAGCCCGCTGATTCCGAATATCTCGTAGTCTTCATCTGCGTAGAAGTCGGCGTCAATATCCAGATAGATGCTGAGGAGGTTCACCTCAAGCTGGCGCCCGTCGAGTTTGGTCAGGCCCGCTGGATTGTAGTGAATGGCCATCAGTCCCGGGGGATCTGCTGTAACGGCGTTACCCAGTGCCAGCGCCTTCGGGTGTATCGTCAGGTTCTGCGTCATCTGTGCCTGGGCCCCGCAGGATACGCCTGCGACCATGGCGGCGGCCAGAAGATGTCGCTTGTGACTAGCTTGTCCCATGAAATCCTTCCCCTTCCCTTGAAACGTCCTCGATTTCAATCACTCTTTGAGGCCAGAGAAATTGATGGGCAGGGATACACCCAGGGAGAAGTCCGGCGCGTCCTCCGTCAAACCGATCCCGAGGCTGGTATTCACGATGGTCATATCGCTGAGACGGGTGCCCAGCGACATACTGAGGAAGCCAGTCATCTGGTCTTGGGCCACGGCCTGGTCACCGTTGGAGAAGGTCAGCACCGTCTCGTCGCTGTAGCTGAGCTGGCCAGACACACTGAGAGAGATGTCATAGGAAAGGGAGTAGGCAAAACCCAGAGAACCGGACAAGCCGAACCCTGGTTCCACCTCCTGTAGCAGCCGGGCGCCCCGAACCTGTTCCAGACCGTCGACCGTGAGGTTGTAGGTTGCGCTGACCGAGCCAAAGACCACCACCGGATCCAGTACCTTCGACATACTCAGGCCACCGCCCACGGAGTAATAGCCACTGCCGGTGGACAACTGCTCGTTGATGTCGATTTCGTAGGGACTGACGCCGGTTTTACTGTTCAGGGTGCCAAAGAAGGTGGTCGACATCTTGCCAGGCACATAGGCAAACGGCTGCCAACGTCCGGTGAAGGAGATATCGCCGAAGTCGTAAACGTTCAGCTCGTCCTGGGTGTCGTACTTCACTACCAGTGGAACACGGGTGCCGATGGTCAGGTTATCCAGTAACCCGTAATCGTAGGAAAAGGCATTTGTGAAGTTATGGGTGGCCGATGGAACAACGTCCAGATTACGCACCGAGCCGTTCGATATCGCCAGATCCAGCCGTTGGTCGCCGGTATAGGAATAATCGAACGAATAGTTCAGGGAGTGGGTGCCCTTCTTCTGCAGTGAGTAGTTCTTTTCGGCAGCCTGGAACACTTCCTCCAGCTGTTTGGTAGAATCCTCATCCCCTTCCTGACGCGCCAGTGCTTCCCGCGCCTGATCCACATTCCCTTCCTGAGCCATGGCCATGCCCGGAAGCAGACCAGCCGCGGAAACAAGGATAAAACCTCGCACAAACCAACGATTCATCCTGACTCCCTACTTTTATTTGTTTTATTCCTGCCCGATCAAACAACCGGGAAAATTAATGACGACGGTAATGGAGCTGTTTGCGGGTATTTTCCACGCTACCGTCCGGATTGTTCTTCTGGCGTTCCAGCAAGTTCTGAATGCGTCTCTCCGTTGACTCGTGGAACGCTGGAATCTGCTGCATGGCCAGCAGAGTCATTGTCTGGTCATCCACAAAGCGCAGGTCTTCCTCTTTCAACTCAAGGTTATCCAGGGGTTTGTCGCTGCCCGGGAAGACAATGAATAGTACGTTGTCGTCCCACTTCTCCTGAAACTGCGCCACGGTGAAGGAAATATTGCCAACCGCCGGGTCTGCAAGGTAAACACGCCCGTCCCGGATGGTTCTCAGCACCACAAAGTGCTTGAAACCGGCGTGATCAATGGGAACGATTGCCGGATGGTCCAACTCCATCAGGTCCTCGATTTCTGCCTTGAAACCGCCAGAGGGATAGCCAAGGGCTGTGACCAGCCGCTTCATATCAAGCATGGAGAAAGCGCGGCGCTCAACGATGCGCTCGCTCTCACCGTAGTGCAGCAAACCTTCCATCACCTGGCGTTCGGTCAGAGACCGGCCAACATAGAAGTTGAGTACCGTGGTCAGGGCTGCGCTGCCGCAACTGTAGTCGTACGCCTGACGAACGATATTGCGGAATTTCTGCTCTACCAGGGGTTCGACCCGGGTGTCCCACCGAAGCTCGACAGGGCTGGCATCCACCTTCTGCTCCAGAACAATCGTGCCACGATCGAATGGCTCGACCTCGGTGGCTTCCTGCACCATGGTGAACGTGAGAATGGATCCGGCCAGCACCAGCAGCATTTTGGAAAGTCCCTGTTTTTATTAGACGTGCAACTTATCGGGTTACATGTTGTTACCGTACGATACCGAAATCGCAACTGGCTTAAAGATAACTGTGCCTCAAATCTGTCGCTGCAGAAGGGGCCTCCGGGAACCGGTATGAGAACTGGTTCAAGACCGGAGGCAAAGCCATGAAGTGGCGGGGAGCATCAGAGCGAGAACACCAGCCCCAGCAACCCGTATGTGATGAGAGTGACGACCACAATGCCCATCAGATTCAGGGCAAAACCCGCTTTGATCATGTCCGAAATCTGCATGTGGCCGCTGGAGAAGACAATCGCGTTAGGCGGCGTGGCCACCGGCATCATGAAGGCGCAGCTGGCTGCAATCGCGGCGGGGACCGTCAGGAGCAACGGAGACACGTCCTGCGCCATGGCCAGAGCTCCCAGCAATGGCAGGAAGGCGGCGGCAGTGGCGGTATTGCTTGTCACTTCGGTCAGGAAAATAATCACTGAGGCCACTATCACCATCATGACGATGGTTGGCAATACACCAGCCACGCCCAGACTGCCGGCGATCCATTCCGCAAGACCGGAGCTGCTGATTACCCCCGCCATCGCCAGGCCACCGCCGAAGAGCAACAGTACTCCCCAGGGCAATTTGTTGGCGGAATCCCAATCCAGCACAAACGTGCCTTGACGGGCATCTACCGGGATAAGGAACATGGCGATCGCTGCCGCGATCGCGATGCCGGTATCACTCAACCAGGGCATGAGACTGGCAGACAACAGCGGGCGGAAAATCCACGCCGTTGCCGTGATGACAAATACCACGGCCACCAAACGCTCTCCCCGGCTCATGACTCCGAGTTTGGCCAGTTCATCCCGGATCATCTGGCCGCTGTCCGATGCCTGACCAATTCCGAAATCCCTCCGGGTCAACCACCACCAGGTCAGCACCAGCATTACCAGAGTGACCGGCCCCCCCAGCACCATCCACTGGGCAAAGCCCACCGAGATGCCCTGGTTTTCACTCAGATAGGCCGCCAGCAAAGCATTGGGCGGGGTCCCGATCAGAGTCGCAATACCACCAATGCTTGCAGAGTAGGCGATGGCCAAAAGCAGCGCTGTTGCATACTTCCGAACACCCTCCGGGTTCGAGTTGTCCATCATAGCTACCACGGACAAGCCAATGGGCAACATCATGATGGCGGTTGCGGTATTACTCACCCACATGCTCAAAAAAGCCGTCGCCAGCATGAAGCCGGCAATCTGTCGCTTGGGCTGATCGCCCATGGCTTTGAGCGTCAGCAAGGCAATACGCCGATGAAGATTCCATCGCTGCATCGCCAGGCCCAGGGTAAACCCACCGAGAAACAGGAAGATGATCGGATTGGCATAGGGCGCCGTTGCCTGCCCGATAGTGCCAAGCCCAAGCGCGGGTACCAGCACGATCGGTAAAAGGGCTGTGGCCGGAATCGGTATCGCTTCGGTGGACCACCAGGTGGCCATCAGCAGCATGAGCCCCAGCGCCGCCCAGGCCTCCGCCCCCATGGAGCCTGGCGCAGGCAGGGCCAGCGTTGCCAGGAGGAACGCCACCCCCAGGATCAGACCAATTACCTGACTCTTCGGCAGCCCGGAACGGGTTCCGTCGTTGCGTTGCACTTCAGCCATTGTTCATCCTGTACTTTTGCGTCCAGGTTGTCAGTCTGACGCGCAATCTACACAAACCGTGGTATACGGCAATACCTGAAGCCGCCTGGGATCGATGTCATTACCACACTGCTCGCATTCGTTGCCGACGCCCTGCTCTATCCGCTCCAGGGCGTGATCAATCTGCTGGAGTTCCGCTCGCGTTTCCGCTTCCAGGGAATCCACTACCTCATCGTTCTGGGTCTGGCTCGCCTGCTCTTCGAAATCCTTTTCCAGAGCCCCTGTCTCCCTGCGCTGATGCGCCTGGTAGCGGGACAGCCTGGCTTCAAGGTCTGCTTTCAGGGTTTCCAGTTCGGATTGACGGTTTGCCATCGAATGCCTCCCGGGTCTATGTGCCATCTGCTTAACTATAGACTAGGAGATAGGGTGGAAGCCGGTTTGATGCCTGTCAAAATCGTGTCATCGAACGTGAGCTAAACTACTTGTTCCGACAATCACTACAAAGGAGTTGTAACGAATGAACCAGGATATGATCAACAAGGCTAACCGCCTCAACGAAACCCTTTTCACCCAGTTCAGCAAGGCCGCCGAAATGCAGATGAATGCGTTTCGTCGTTATGCCGATGTCGCCATGGACCAGGCTCGAAAAGTCGCCGAAGTTCGCGATCTGGATGGGTTGAAGCAACTGACCACCGACCAGGCAGAGACCCTCAAATCCCTCAGTGACCAGTTCACCCAGGACTGGAAAGCCTGGCAGGATTACTTCAGCGAAACCCGTGACCAGGTACAGAAAGCCTTTGAACAGGATTCGAGCGAACCTGCCAAAGAGAAGACACCAACCGCCAAGGCCAGCGGTTCCAAATCTGTAGCCTGAAAGGCAGGACCAAAACCGGTCGGAATGGTATCCATTCCGGCCGTTTTTTATTCAGCGGCAGGAGAGCCCTATGTTCGGTCTGGATTTCGTGAGCAAAACCGCCACTAATCTGGTGAAAACCTTCGAGGACAACGTCCGCCAGGGCCAGCAACAGCTGGAAAAATGGCTCGGCGACACCGGGATGATGGAGGACACCAAACTCTCGACGCTGAGCGAAATCTCGGACGCCTATCGAACCATGGCCGAAGATCTGCTGCTGCACCCGCTCCGGTTCGCCAGTGCAGAAATCGATCTTGCCCGCAAACATCTGGGGCTGGCTCGCTACACCCTGACCAGACTCACCGGCAAACCGATGGAACCGGTCGCCGAACCGGACCCGGACGACCGGCGCTTCATGGCGGAGGACTGGCACCGGCATCTGTCCTTTGATGTGCTCCAGCAGGCCTATCTGATCAACTCCCGCGCCTTCCTGAACTGGGTTGAAGGTATGGAGGGTCTGCCCGGCCCGAGTCGCGACCAGATGCTGTTCTACGCCCGCCAGTTGACGAGCGCGCTTTCACCTTCCAACTACCCGCTGACCAATCCGGAAGTCCTCAGGATAACCTGGGAGCGAAAGGGCATGAATCTGGTGGATGGGGCCCGCAACCTGGTAGACGATATCCGGCAGAACCCGAATCTGTTCAACGTCGCCATGACCGACCGTTCGGCCTTCGAGGTGGGCGGCAACCTGGCAACAACGCCCGGCAAAGTGGTGTACCAGAATGAACTGATGCAATTGATCCAGTACTCGCCAACAACTGAAACCGTGGCCCGGCGCCCGCTTCTGATCGTCCCCCCCTGGATCAACAAGTTCTATATTCTCGACCTCACCGAACGCAATTCCTTCATTCGCTGGCTGGTAGACCAGGGCCAGACGGTGTTTATGGTTTCCTGGCGGAATCCCGGGCCAGCCCAGAAAAACCGGGGCTGGGACGACTACATGACGTTGGGCCCGCTGGCTGCCATTGATGCCGTAACTGAAGCGACTGGCGAGCCCCAGATGAATGCCATTGGCTACTGCATTGGTGGTACGCTGCTCGGAACTACGATGGCCTGGCTGGCAAAAAAACAACGTAACCCGATCGTCAGCACCACCTATCTGACCACCCTGCTGGATTTTTCAGACCCTGGCGGCATCGGCGTTTTCATTAACGATCACTCAATCCGCGGCATCGAACGCACCATGGAGCGCAAAGGCTATCTGGATGGCCGGGCCATGGCCTTTACCTTCAATCTGCTGCGGGAAAACGATCTGTTCTGGTCGTACTGGACCAACAACTACCTCAAAGGCCTGAAACCCAAAGCGTTCGACCTACTGTACTGGAATACCGACGGCACCAACCTCCCCGCCAGAATGCACAGCTACTACCTTCGGGAAATGTACCTGCATAACCGGCTGGTGCAGCCGGATGCCCTGACGATTGCGGGTGAAAGCATTGATCTTTCCGCCATCAGGGTACCTTCCTTCTTCCTTTCCGCCCGCCAGGACCATATCGCTAAATGGAAAACGACTTATCGGGGCGCCGGGGTTTACGGTGGCAATGTGCAGTTCGTTCTGTCCGGTTCCGGCCATATTGCCGGGGTCATCAATCCCCCTTACAAGGAAAAATACGGGTACTGGACCAATAACCAATTGCCAGGCTCAGCGGATGACTGGTTTGATAGCGCAGAACATCACCCTGGCTCCTGGTGGCCACACTGGCGTGAATGGCTGGCAACTTTCGAGGGAGGGCAAGTTCAGCCCCGTCAGCCCGGGGAAGGCCCGCTTGAGGCGATTGAGGACGCGCCTGGAAGCTACGTAAAAGTTAAGGCATCGGAAGCCGGGGGTTGATAGACTTCAATATAAATGAGCGAAGGTTCACTTTTACCGAATTCTTCGCAACAGACCGACCAAGAATAACAGGAGTGCCCATGGGGCAGCCGCTTCCGATATCACGCATTATGCACACGGGCGTCCTGCTTCAGTGTGAGTTGGACACAACCATTGCCGATGCGGCTGCCCGGATGTCCGAAACCTCGGTCAGTTCCATTTTGATTACCGATGGCGGAACGGTTGTTGGTATCTGGACAGAACATGACGCCCTGGCGATCGACTTTACAGATCCCGAAACATTCCGGCAGCCGGTAAGTACAGTGATGAGCTCACCTGTGCTGTCCCTGCCCGAGACTCTGGATGCCGGTGAAGCCGCGGTTCGTTTGCGTGATACCGGAAAACGCCATTTTCTGGTGACTAACAGTAGTGGCAAACCGGTCGGTATCCTTTCCCAAACCGATCTGGCCCTCAACCAGGGCCTGGAACCCTACTTGCGACTTCGGGAAGTGCGGGCGGCCGTACCGCGCCCGCCACTGGTGGTTCGGGGCGACCAGTCTCTGGCGGAAGTGGCCAGTTACATGCATCGCCATCATGCCGATGCGGTGGTGGTCGATTGCGGCGAGGAAGGCTTGGGGATTCTGACCGAGCGGGATATGGTCCGGTTTATTGCCCGCCACACTAGCAACACCCTGGTCAATGAATTGGCGACCCGGCCTCTTCTCACCGTAAACGAAGAAGACCCGCTGATTCACGCCCGCGATCTGCTGATAGATCATCGCATCCGCCATCTTGCCGTGGTCAATCAGCTTGGAGAGGTTACCGGCCTTATCGGTTACCACGACATGCTGACCGGGGCTGAGCAGATGTATCTGGACGATCTTCGCGAAGCCCTCGAACAAAGGGATCAGGCCCTAGCGAAATCCAGGCGAACACTGCAACTGGCGGAGCGGGTCATTGAATCGTCTTTTGAAGGCATTATGGTGACCGACAAAGACGTCTGCATTGAATTCGTCAACCCGGCATTCACCCAACTGACCGGTTATACCGCCGAAGAGGTCATCGGTCGGTCACCGGATCTGCTCTCATCCGGGCGCCACGACAGCGAGTTCTACCGGCGCATGTGGAATTCCCTGGAAACCCACGGCTACTGGCGCGGAGAAATCTGGAATCGCCGAAAAACCGGTGAGCTTTATCTGGAACTTCTGACCATTACGGCTATCACCGACGATGACGGCAATACCACACACTACGCGGGCCTGTTCACGGATATCACGCAAAATCGCAGGAACGAGGAACAGATCCGACAGCTTGCCTACTACGATGCCCTCACCGGCGTGCCCAACCGACGATTGCTGGAAGACCGGCTGGATCACGCCATTCGCCATGCCCACCGCAAGGAGATGCTGCTTGCGGTGATGTTTATGGACCTGGATCGTTTCAAGGAAGTGAATGACACCCTGGGCCACGCCGTGGGGGACGACCTGTTGCTTCAGTTCACCGCCAGGGTAAAAGATTGCCTGCGGGAAGACGACACCCTCGCCCGACTGGGGGGCGACGAGTTCATTGTGCTGTTACCGGAGATGGAACAACTTTCTGATGTGTTCGCCGTAGCCGACCGGTTAATCGAGGTAAACAAGCGGCCTTATCAGATTAACGGCAACCATATAAACGTGGGTTCAAGCATTGGCATCAGCCTGTATCCCGAAGATGGCACGACCGTACAGGAACTGATCAACGGTGCTGACATTGCCATGTATCGCGCCAAGCGGGATGGCCGGAACCGTTACAAGCTGTTTGCGCCCAACGCTGTTGAAAGTGCCTGATCAGGGGCGGCCCAGCCACCACCCCTGATCCGGAGCAAACCGTCAGCTCGACAACAGCTCGATCGGATAACGAATGGTGGTCTTGTCTACCCCTGGCCGTGCGCCAAAATCCACCAGCCGCAACCGGTTGCAGATCTTGCTCTCAAGTGCCGGTTCATTGAGCGTTGACTCCACGACCGAACAACTGGAAACCGCTCCATTTGGCTCGATAACCAGTTCGGGCGTGATACTGCCCTGCAGCGAGGGTTTTCGGCGCAGCTCGCGATTGTAGATGCTGTAAATGGCGGACTTGTTGGCATCCATGGTGCGGCGCAACTCCTCCCGGCTACGCGATTTCGAGGCAGTTTCCTGCTTTTCCCTGCGCACCGTCTCTTTTACCGCAGCCACACGTTCCGCCTCGGCCACCTCCGCGCGCTCCCGTTCTGCCAGGGCAAGCTCACGGGTTTCCCGGCTCAAAGCGGTTTCGTTCACGCCACTACTGCGGGTGTTTTCGGTAGCGCGGGAAGCCAGGGTATCACCGGTCTTCCTGGCGATCGGCTCGGCCGTATTGGTAACCGGACTATCCAGTTTGACCGATTCCGCCAGCGAACTGATCTTCGACAGCTCGTTGCCCATGGCCAGAATACCTGTGTTTTTCGCCTTTTCCCGAGCCTTGGCCACCTCTTCCGGTTTGGGCTCTGGTTCCGGCTTTTCAGCCACTTCCGGTTCTGGAACAACCGGCGCTGGAGCGGGTTCGGGTTTTGGCTCAGGCTTCGCCTGCTCCACGGGCTTTTCATCAGGCTTTGGCGGCTCGGGCTCTGGCAATACCGGCTTGGGTGGCTCCTTTTTCTCAACAATCAGCTTCGCCAACTGGGGCGGCAAGGCTTCCTGTTCCTGCCGATCCTGTTCCGGCAACTCAACCCAACTCACATAGCCCGCAAAAATCAGAAACAGGGGCACCACGACAACCGCCGCCGCAAACAGTCTCTTGCGCTCTCCCCTCTCCTGATTCCAGGGCAATCCGTAGCGATAATCCATTAGCTTCAGGCCCCCTGTTCCGTGCGCTGATTAACCGCCAGGGAAATGCTGGCATAACCGGCGTCCACACAGGTGGACATGATTTTCTTGAGCAGCTCGTAAGGAAGTTCCCGGTCCGCAAGAATGGTAATGGGGCGACCTGCCTCCGGTGCTGGCGCCGACGCACGACTGGCCTGGTAGTCGAGCTCCTGCTTCAGCGATGGCTCAACCTGCCCCTCGAAGGTCTGGAACGCGTTGCGTTTCACCACCAGCCGGCCGTTCACCAGGATATCCCGGTCGGTCACGGTTAGTGCCAGTACATCACCCGGGGGTTGTTGGGCAGTCGAATCGGGCAATTTGATGGTGTTGTTCTGGTTGAGTACCTGTACGTCAGACGAAGAGTTCACCATCAGGAAGAACACGAGGATGGTAAAAATATCCATCAGCGACACCAGGTTCATTTTTCCCTGGCTTTTGTTGCGCCGGTAATGCCGTTTCAGACGACGGGCTTTCGCGGATTCTTTCATGAACTTACCTCCGCGGAGCCCGAGGCCTGGGCAGGTGCATCTCCGAGGGAGATTTCGGGGAACAGTTCTGCCTCGACAACACTGCCAGCCACTACGGCTTCATAGGAGCGCACCGTATCCATAACGGAAACCAGAGACTGATAGGAGGTCTGCCGGGACGGCATGATGATCACATCCTTTTTGTCCGGCACCCGACTCTTGATCTCTTTCATGACATCCTTGAGCAGAGCAAAATCATACTCGCCCTCCCGCCGGGGTATGTCCTTGATGACGCCGCCCTGGTTGTCTGCAACAACCAGCCGATCTTCATAGATCACAACCTGGATCTGCAGTTCTTCGGCCTGCTCTGCCGACAGGCTCTCGCCGGTCGGGAAGTTGAGTTCCAGAACGCTGGTGTGGGCAAACACCATGTTCAGCAGCAGTACCGGCACCAGCACTATCATGAGATTCATGAAGGGCGTGATGTCGAGATCTGCCTCACTTTGTAGGCGACGATGCTTCCGTCTCATGGCCTGACATCCTTCTGGCTGGTTATCAGGCCGGGCTACCGGCCGGTGTCGCGACCTGTGCCGGCGCAGCGGCAGTCTGACCCTGTGGTTGTGCACCGGACTTGTTGCCGGAGCCATCGCTGAGGAGGTTCAGAACCTTGATGCCGGCCATCTCGAAGCTATCAACAATCTCGTTGGTCTTGGTTTGCAGCAGCGAATGGATCAGCAGCATCGGAATGGCTGACATCAGGCCAAACGCTGTAGTGTTCATGGCGACCGAGATGCTCTGGGACAACAGGCTCGCTTTCTGGGCCGGATCCGCTGCGGCTACTGCGGTAAAGGCGGCAATCAGGCCGATAATGGTACCAAGCAGGCCCAGCAGCGTGGCAATGTTGGCCAGTGTTGCCAGGTACTGTGTGCGCTTTTCCAGCCGAGGCATAACATCCAGCAACCCCTCTTCCATGGCGTATTCGATCTCTTCGCGACCCTGGCGGCGGGCGAGGCGCTGAAGGCCGAAGCCGATCATGGTGGACATGGCACTACCGGACTCCTGAGTGTAATTCAAGGCGCCCTTCAGATCGCGCTTTGCAATCATCTGATGCAGGCGGTTGAAATCCCGACGGTTGGTCAGTTTCTGGGCGGAAAGGTAGACGTAACGTTCAATGGCAACAATGAGTCCGATGATCAGCACAACGGCGATCGGAAACATAAAAAAGCCACCTTCCTGGAAGAAGCGAACGGCGGTATCGATCATTTTCTGGGCACTCCATGGTCCGTTTTCAGATCAGTCTATTCGCGAGCTCGCCCGGACAGGGTAAGTTCGCGCAAGTCTGTGTGAGGGTTTGTTTATTTTTGCGCAAGAACACAGAGCAGATGTGAGGAATGTCTCACTCTGGCGATTCATCTGCCGGTTGTGTCTGTTTCAGGAATTCGTTGTGGTATTGCACCAGCCTCTGGAATTCATATCGTTCCAGCGGCGCAATCCCCTGATTAACCATGAGCCGCTCGTCTGGCGCCCGAAGTTGTTCAACTTCCGGTGGTTGCCAGGGCACCAGATACATGACTGTGGGCACTTCCTGGTCGCCACGAATGCGGGTACCTTCGATGGTTACCACACCCGAGGTGTCCTGGGCGTAAAGCATGGGCGCCGCAGCTATCAGAGCGGAGGCGGCCAGAATGATCGGCGCAAGACGTTTCATATCAGCCTATCCAAATCAGATCCTGTTTTTCGCATCAAATATCCAGTCTTCCAGTCTCGGGTGCGGTTCGCTGGCAGCCGACTGATAACGCTCATAGAGTTCGATCGCATCGGCAGGGTTACCCAGATAGATATCCAGCAGGAAGGCCAGATTAAGAATCGCAGGCGCGTAATCCGGATCCGCCGCCAACGCAGCTCGGTAATACCGTTCCGCCTCATCGAATTCTCCGGCATTTCGGGCAATCACGCCCAGATGATTCAACGCCTGGACATGCTCAGGATTGACTGCCAGCGCGAGCTCAAACCATTCTTTCGCGCCATCGGCGTCCCTTTCCCGGAAAGCAATGATGCCAAGGTTGGCCATGGGGCCGGCTTTGTCCGGATAGTTCCGGGCCAATTGTTCAAAAACGGTCCGGGCTTCGGCAAAGTTGCCCTGCTCCATGGCCCGGACCGCTTCCCTGAATGACGCCTCGAGGACAGCCAGCTCGGCCTGAGGATCAGATTCTGGCGGCGTCGGGGCCGTGACACATCCAGACAACCCAACTAACAACCAAAGACAGAGACCACCGGACTTAATCGAGTTCATAGACAACCCCCGACGTCACTTCTTCCTTCCGGTAGCGTCCTGGCAGCAGGACTCCCAGGGCCTCGTAGCTGCGCTTGACCCACTCATCGAAAATGCCCTCCCGGGCCCGCCGGATGTTCTGCTCGTGGATATCGATGGCGTTGTCTTCGAATGGATAGGCCTGCTCTTCCAACAAAAGCTCGTACTGGGCCAGCTCAAGCTCACTCAACCCGGTGGGCCGCTCCGAACCCATCAGATCGGCACCGAGGCGTCCATAGATATGGGCAATCTGGTATCCGGCCTCGGTTGCGAACGTCGAAAGGCCGTAACTGGCGGTTTTCTTGTAGGCATTAACTGCCCGTTCAAGCGCATCGGTCTTTGCAGCCATGCTCTCATTCAGTGGCAACGTCAGGCGAATGCTGTCATACCGGGCAAGCGCTTCGCGGGCGAGAATGGCCGAGGCTGACGCGGCAAGGTAGCGCATGCGGTCGTCCGCCGCGTCCGGATTCCGGTCCACCGTTTCCATTTGCTTGCGCAACCAGTAATCTCTTTTTACGGTGTCATCAGCTTGCTGATAGAGCTCAGCCAGCCGATTGGCCGCTTCCATGTAGACATCGGCCGGCTCGGGATGGCTGTTGGCGTAATTCCGCCAGGTATCGATGGCCTTGTCACGGTTTCCGGCCTGATCGTACAGCTCTGCTGCAATCAACAGGTTTTCTCTTCGCTCTTCCGGCGTTGTCGCCAGAGCCACCATTTGTTGCAATTCGTCGGCTGCTCGCTCCCACTGCGCCGTTTCACGATAGGCCAACGCCAGTTTTGCCGGGACCGTATCAATCAATTCGTGGTCCGGGAAAGCCCTTCGGAAACTGGTCAGCACACCAATGGCCGGTTCCCAGAGCTTGGCGGTTATCAGAAGTGAGGCGGCATCGTATTCAGCGTTTGCCCTTAGTGCGGATTCCGGAACCACAGCACCGACTCGCAGGAACTCGCTGACGGCAGCTTCCACATTACCGGCATCGGCCAACTGCTCGGCCTGCCGATAGACCGCAGCGGCCAGGTTTTCACGTACCCCGCTTCTTCGCTCATCATCCTCGGCCATGGTTGCCAGGGCATCACGGTAAGCCTGCTCCGCCTCGGAGTATCGGGCCAGTTCAGAGAGGCTGTGGCCAGACAACAGCAAGGCTTCTGTCGTTAACTCAGCGGAAGGCGTGGGCTGCCAGGTCACAAGCCGGGCCGCCATATTGACGGTCTCTTCCCAGTTTTTCCGGTCAAACTCCCGCTGCAGTGCAATGTAATACACCGCCGGGGCCCTGGGGTCTTCGGGAAACGCATTTGCAAACCGCAGCCGATTCAACTGCTGCAGTTCCTGATAAGCCGCCTGTTCTGATACGGATAGACTGTTCCAGGTTATTGAATACTCACGGAAAGCCAGAACCGACGCGTAGCCGGCTTCGGCTGCCCGCCCGGATACGGTGTCCTGCGGGTAGTCATAGGCCACACGCTCGAAAGCGGCGATGGCTTCCGCCCAGTCTTCCAGCTCCAGATAGGTTTCACCCAGAAGGAACAGACGCTCCGGTGTGCGGGGATGATCCGGGAAGGTAGCGGCAAACTCGGCGTAATAACTGGCGGCTTTGCGGTAGTGATCGTTGGCCTGCTGTTCATCCATGACTTCCCCCGCCAACAGATACTGACGGTCTGCCAGCTCAGGCAGAAGCTGCTCCAGCTGTTGCTCAATGAAACCCATCGCATCGGGGCCCGCTGACTGCCAATAGGCGCTGTAAATTCCGTAACGGCTCACAAAGTCGGCCTTTCGTTCAGGCACAGTACGGGTGAAACCGGCCAGTTCCAGGGTATCGATAATCCGCATGTGGTAGCGAGGCGCCCAGGGACTCGCAGGGTGGTCTTCTATGAAGGCTTCAAATACGTCGATGGCGTCACCGTATTGTTCCCTCTCGACCAAAAGCCCACTGTAGCGGTCATAAACCAGAATTTCGTATGGACGCCCGCCCGTCTGGCGAAACAACGCCTGCAGGGTTTCCGCGCCATCAAGGTAAGACAGGGACAGCCCTACGACCCGGAACAGATCCTCGATCAGGGTCTGGCTCCGCTGATCCACATCTTCCACCGGCTGCCCCTCAGGCATCACCAAATCAAGCACTTCTACATAGCTGAACAGGGCTTCCTGGTATTGCGCCTGCTTGAACAGACTCCAGCCCTTCATGTAATGCGCGTTCACCAGAAATGAGGCATCGGCCATACGCTCCTGGCTGGCCAGAGTAACCTCGTTGAAGGCCTGCTCGGCATCCCGGTATCGGCCATCGATAAACAGCAGATCGCCGCGGCGAAACTGAGCTTCTATCCAGTAGTCCGAATCGGGGTACCGCCGGACCAGAGTATCCAGAGTATCGAGTTGCTGGGGCGTCGCGCCCCGAAGCTCCCAGGCCCTGGCAAGCTGATAATAGATCTTGTCATTGCCCTCGCGCTCCGGGTATTCGGACAGAAGACGCTGGTAGGCCTCGATAGCACCGGCGAGCTCATCGACAGCGGTATCGGCCATTTTCCGCTCCGCCCGTTGGAATTCCAGATCGGCCAGCCGGTGGCGGATGGTAACCAGCTTGCGGGGATCGTCCACCAGCGGCAAAAGCGCCTTGTAGCTTTCCATCACTGTTTCGATGGAGACATCATCCGCGGGGCCGCTGCCAGCCTCGATACCCTGAACCTGACGGGTTTCAGTCGCCGGAAGCGCGGCCAGGGTACCCTCACGGACCCTGGGCATTTCCTCGTCGCCGGCGGGCATCATCGACTGTAACATCTGACAGCCACTGGCCATGAGCAGCGCACCTGCTACGACAAGGCCTTTCACCATCTTTCCAGGAGTCCCGTTACTCATCACCGGCTCCCGGGTTTTGCGATCTACGGAACAGTTGGTCCGCCAACCTGGCCTGGGCATGGCGGGAAGCCACCAGATACCCATTGAGCTCCTCCTGCTGGGCGACAAGCATGCTGTCTACCTGGCTCAGGAGGATTCGCCGGGCGTTGCTCAATGCAACCGCCACCTCTTGGCCAAGGGTGGCGAGTTCGCGCTCGCTGGCAGAAATGCGGCGAGCCAGTTCAGCATGGCGGCCATCGTCGGACATCAGGGTTTCAACCCTCTGCCGCTGGGCCTGGAAGTGCTGCATTTCACGATCCAGCTCCCGCAACTGCTTTTGCGCCGCCCAGCGATTCAAGCCATAGTCATCCGCAATCCACCAGTCGAAGTAGGCACGCATCCTCCGGTAAGTCTCACGCTGCCTGGCCGTGGTGGCGTCGTCAGGCAAGCCCGCCAGAGTTTCTTCAACCTCGTTGAGCTTGTCTCTCAGTGCTTTCTGTTCTGCGGTCATGAAGAATTGAGCGTCTTCTTCAGCCAACGCAGTGGCGATCGTTTCCCTGAATTCCTCATGCAATGTCTGCCACTGGTTCGCCTGCTGGCTTTCGAGCGCCCGACGAGTTTCCGCAATCCGCACCTGACGCTGTTGTTCGCGGGTTTCCAGCATGATTCGGAAGGATTCAAACCGGGACTGCCGCTCGGCGATAAAGGATTGCATTTGGTAGAGCTCGTTCAATTCTGCAAGCGCCTGCTGGAAAGTCTCCGAAGCCAGCACTTCGGCCATGCCGAAATCGGAAGGCTGGACCCGCAAACGGCCGTAGGAATCCGTGAGAATCCCGTCGCTGTCACGAGTGAAGTCAAGCTGCGCCATCAGACTCTCTTCAGTGAGCCGATTCCGGATAATGTCCAGCTCCTCAATACGGGCCTGGTAAAGGTCGGCCGCTTGCCTGAAGGCCGGCAATGCTCGCTGTGGTTTGTTCATCTGCTCAAGAACATAGGCCCGGGCGAACGGAACCTGCTGGCGCCATGGCAAAAACAGATCCCTGCTCGACAGCGTATCGAGCGCATCAAGTGCCCGATCCGGCCTGCCCTGCCCGGCCGCCGCTATGGCATAGTCGAAAAGGGCCTGGTCAGCGAATACGCCATTCAGCGGCATGTCGCCAAGGATCTCAAGCGCCGCGTCGAACCGGCCATCCCTGAGGTAAAGCCGGGCAAGTGACAGTCGGGCCCTGTCCAACAGGCCTTCGCGTTCGGCCTCTGGTTCGGCGGAATCGGCAGACTGTTGAATGATGGCGATGAGTGTCTGCAGTTCAGCCTCGGCTGTCGCGACGTCTCCCGCGTCCAGAGCGGCGACGGCAGAATTGTATTGCAGGTAAAGGGACCAGATGTCCGTGTCTTCCAGTTGTTCCTTTAGCGACGTCAGCTTCGATACGTCTTCGATCCTCGAAGACATCATGGCCACTCGTGCTCGCAGATAAACCCACTCCCGAAAGAGGTCATGGTTGGCCTCAGCGAGTATCTCACCATCCACGCGCTCAAGATTCTCGCCGGCCAGCTCACGATTACCTTCCAGGAAAAACACCTTACCCAGATAGAACCAGGCCTGATTGCGAACCTCCGGCGAAAGTGTGCTACCCGCGCCGTCACTACCGAGCAGTTCCGTGAACAATTTGCTGGCCTCACGGGTCATGCCCCAGGACAACATCAGCCCACCCTCTACCAAAGCCGGGTGATCACCATGTCCTTCGATACCGCCTTGCTCACTGGCAACCGCCAGCTGGGTCAGAGCCTCAAAGACATTGCCCTGATGATACTCATACAGAGCCCAACCGTACCGAAGGTCCTTCGCCCGCTCAGGTCCGGGCTCATCGGCCTGGGCCGGAGCAACCATCGTCAGCCATAACAAAGCGCCGGTAAACAATACCGAACGCGTTCGAAATGGCTTGATCACTGTCAATCCCACGGCGCGGCTTACTCCCACTCCACGATGGAAACTGAGGGCTGATAATCGGAAGAGCGATCCTCAACACGGACCTCCAGTGCAGCTGTGCCGGTGCCCTTCTCGAATTCCAGCGACGCTGCCTGTTTGTAAGGCCGCTGATCCGGCCCGATGCCCTCAACGAACGCCGTCACCTGATGGGCTCCGGTCTTCAGGTTGCCCACGTAAAGCCTCTGCATACCGCCGCGTTCAAGTGCTTTCGCCTGACGCTCGGTATAGAGGTGAGAGGCAACGATCTCGTCGTCAACCTTCAGCTTGACCGCATCCAGCTTCAGAAACTTGCCAGCATCCACGCTGAGAAACACCGCAACCTGGGTGTTGGCCGGAAACAGCAGGTCCTCCTCAAGGATAAACAGATCCCGGTTAAGCCGGATAACCTTCTTCTTGAGGGCCTCAACCTGCTCGGCGACCGCGGTCTCGTCCTTCTCCTCCCCGGGATTGGACTGGGCGAAGGCAGGGGCTGTCAGGGCGAGGGTCAATGCCGCTAACAGCGCCGGAAATCGGGAGTTCAAGCAAGTGGCCATGGTCGTTCTTCCTGCATGCTCAGTATTCAAGAATCAATGACGCCCGGGTGACATAGGCATCGAAGGAATAAAGGGGTTCTTCGCCGGGGAGATAGTTTCCGGCCGCGGTGACATCCCGGAAGTTGTCATAATCAAAATTCAGCCAGTCCACCAACAGACTGAACTGCAGACGATCAATGCCCGGAAGCGACGTCTGTTTCCATTCGTACACCGCGCCTACTGCCAGGGTTGTCCCTGAAAGCGAGCTGAGCTCCTTGTCCCGGGCAAGATGGGTCTGAGAGTTCTTGAACGGGAAAAGATCGCTGTAAAAATCCGCCTCGTTCTGGGTGTAATAGCGGACGGAACCTTCAAGGGTCCAGTGCTGGGTCAACCCGTGCACGTAGCCCAGTTCCATGGTATGGGCGTTAATGCCCCAGGTATCTGAAAAATAGCGGTATTCACCGCGTATTGAGGCGCGATACGGCAGATAGTAAAGCGCTCTCACGGCCACGGAGGTACTGGTTCGGGTTTCCGGATACTGTTCCGGTTGAGTCAGGAACTCCGCTGGATTATCGGGATTAATGTAGCGGTTCACACGATACGGGTTTTGCAGATAACCCTCGTCTGTGACCACTTCGAGGTCCAGGCCTACCAGACTGTTACGGGTAACGACCTGGCTAAGGCCCAGTTGGTAGTTACGACGATCGGCTTCCTCGCTGAAGGAATCATTACCAACCCGACCCACTTCGTCCCAGCCACTGGCATAGCCCATGGTCACCGTGGACATGCCTCCGAAGAATTCCTGGCTCACCGAAAAATAGAGGGTATTGGCTTCGTAATCATTTTCCGTACTGTTGGTATAACCCAGACTCAGAATGGCCTTGTCGTACAGGTAATCCACACCCACGGTGTATTCTGTGCGCTCCTCCTCGTAGGCACTGGCTGTCGCCAATACATCCACCGAGGCAGCAGACACAGAATCCACGTAATACTGACCGGAAAATGAGACCTGGGGTCCAATGCCTTTGCGGACCAGCACCGACGGGCCATCAATCACCATGCCGCCACCATCGTAACGATGATAGAGCACGTCTACTTTGTCCACGGGTAAGGTCGCCGCTGTGGCGGACTGAACCGTGAGTAACGCCATCAGGGCCATCAGACTGAGTGCAGCAACCCGAAATCTGTCAGTTACAGCCACAGCCACCCCCTGAACCGCCTTCAGCGCCGCGAGCGGATTCTCTGGCCTGATAGACGTGATGCATGTAGGCGTCAGCCGTGCCATGCCTGCTCAGACTCATGACCGGATCCGCCAGATTGTCACGCTCGTAGGGTTTCACCCAGGGTTTTACCGAGCTGCAGCCGGTCGCCATCAGCAGCAGTGCAACCAGAGACAGGGACGACAGGATCGACAAAATTCGCATAGCGGGCACCGTCCAGAAGTTACTCGCGCACCAGTTCGCGAATCTGTTGCTCGTATTCATCCTCGTAACCTGGCTGGTAGCCGTAGTGCAGATATCGGGCATTGCCGTTCCGGTCAATCATCACCGTCGTTGGCATGGCCTGAACCTCATACAGTTCACTGACCGAGCTTTCCGGATCGTAAAGAATCGGATAGTTGACCGGCACCTTGTCGAGGAAACGGAGGGCTTCGTCCCGATTCTCATCCACGTTCACTGCCAGAATGATGAAACCGAGATCCTTGTACTGGCTGTATAGCTCGTCCATCAGGGGCATTTCCTGGCGGCAGGGCCCACACCAGGAAGCCCAGAAGTTGAGCATAACGACCTCGCCCCGATGATCCTCCAGCCGCAGGTTCTCCCCGGAGCGGCTTTCCAGGGTAAAGTCTGGCGCCGGTACGTTAATGGCCTCAGCCGCGGCCAAGGGGCTCGCGCAGGCCAGTACACCCGCCAATGCCAGTCTTGCTATGGATGCTCTCACAGCCATTCCTCCTTAATTTCAGAAAAACACAGACAACCCGGTACTGACCTCGGTATTGACGGAGGTCTTCTCTTCCCCAAGCACATCAATGTCGTAAAAGTGTTGCCGTACCCCAAAATGCACCGACACGCTGTCGGTCAATAAAACCTGATAGCCGGCACCCGCATTCAGGGTGAAACGGGTATCGCCGGCAAACTCCGTGGCCCCTGCCCCGGCAATCAGATAGAAATTGGTGTTGAAGGCGTAATTCTCTGTGAGGAACGCCTCACCCGGCAGCACGTTGTACCCCAGGTTGATGTTGTAGTAGCTATAGTCCCGTTCACTGTCGGTCAGCACCTCCACATCTCCGGCCAGCTTCTCGAAACTGGTCTCGCCGCCTTCCGCAAAGCCCACACCTGCTTCGAAAAAGAACGATTCGCTCAGGTGGTATGTCAGCTTGCCGCCGTACAACAGGGACGATTCAAAATCCTCTATGTTCAGCACACCCACAAATGCCCCGATCTCGAAGTTTTCGGTATCGATCAGGGCTTCGGTAACCGGCACCGGCGTCACATCGGGCTCGATCAGCGGGCGGTCTTCCTGCGCCTGTCCTGCCGCAGCGGTGCAAAGGCCTGCCGCAAGGCACAGTGGTTTCAGAAAAAGATGCTTAGTCCGATTTTCCATTCTGTCGCTTCTTCGTTGGTGGACCGGGTCGTGAAGACTTTGTAGTCCTTCACCTCGGCACGGATGAAATATCGATCAGTGATGTAGGCCCTGATTCCAAGGCCGGCATGGCCGATGCTGTTATCACGTTCCTCCGGCTGGGCGAGAGACGCTTTCGGCTCAACCCAGATGTGGCCAATCCCCAGGGTGAAAAAAGGCGATATCCGCCAGTCCGGAAATGGCTGATGCACCAAATTGCCATTAACCATCCGAATCTCGGAGGCACTGCCAAGAATCTGAGACCCCCACAGCTCTGCAGACAGATTCCGGGTCAGCCAAAGACCTCCATAGCCAGCCATCACGGCAGCACCGTCAAACTCGCCCATCATCAAACCGGCTTCTGCCCGTCGCTTCCCGAACGAATCCAGGTCAGGAACCTGGAGGCTCACGGTCTCTCCCGTGACATCCACGGTTTGAGCCAGGTCCGCCACCGACACCCAGCCCTCCCTGCCTCGGGAGTCCATCACCTTGATCCAGCTGGTCTTGCGCTGAAGGATGGTCAGCCACTCCCCTTTCTCACTTGTATGGAACACCGGGTATCCGGATGCCGGGCCCGTCCTCCAGGACAGATAGGCTTCGGTTACCTGCACCCGGGCCACATCCTGGCCCTCCGAGCCCCATAACCCACCGGCCCAACTCTGGGCAGGGAGCAAGAGTAAAATCATGAGAATGGCGATGGGCATGGCGCGAGCTTGAGTCCTTGGATCAGTCTTCCGGGGCATCGAAGGGGTTGTTGTAATACTGGCCACCAATATCCAGCCATTCTGAAATCAGCCTCAGTTCGGAAGGCTTCAGAAAACCTTCATGGCTGCCACCGGCTGCGAACACACCAAAGAATCGACTGAACCGAGCGCCATTGACAGACATGGATGGCCGAACCGGCACGGTGACCATGATCGGTTGCTCGTTCCCATCAGCATCAAGAATCGGATTGCCCTCTTCATCCCTTAGCACCTCCCCGGAATCCACCCGCACATCCACGAGGGCGCCGTTCATCAACTCCTGCTCGTTGTCCGGATAGAGGAGTTCGCGATAAGAATTGAAGTGCAGCGGCTCTGCAGATGACGGGCCATCGCCCAGATCCAGCTGCCCGGCGGGCACCTGAGCAGCGCCTGCTGCATCGGCGGTAGTGTGGCAGCCGGTGCAGGTGGAATCAGAAATGACGTCCATGGTGACAGGGTCCACTTCCTGCCGGAGCTTACCCCAGAGTGGATGGATATGCTGTTCGTAGTTAATCACAATACGGCAGTTCGGCGACCACTCCCCAGCACAGACACCGGAAATGGGCGGAGCCGTGTCCAGGTCACCGTAAGCGTACGCGAAACTCGCGCCCAATGGCGCCACATTCGGGTCGGTCCATTCATCTTCGTACTCAAGATCCGGTGACGGTCGGCGAATGCCGTTGATGCGACCATAGACCTCGGCCATGGTTTCGCCCATGTCGGCAAACAGTGCAGGATTAGTGTTCAGAAAAGGCCGGCCAGTGGTTGGCGCCCCAGCCCAGGCGGGCGCGGGGCCGGCATCGGTGCGGCCATGAGGAGCGGAGCTATCCGGATCATGGCAACCTGAACACTCCCGGGTCTCGCCAGGGCGCACGGACAGCCAGTTCTCATGCCTTGGCCCGAGTCTTCGCCCCTGCCCGTCCAGCACGCTGATCGCAAAGGAAACATTGGCAGGGACCGCCACTTTCACCGAGCCATCCGGCTCAACAGGCACATAACCGAGGATCTCACGCATTAGCTGGCCACGGCTTCGCCCATAAGCGCTGTTGTCAAAATCCCGTACGTCGTCATCGGGTATCGCCACGGGCTTCTCTAGCCGCAGGAATCTTGCTGGCCGCTGCTCCGGGGGCGTTTGCACCGGATTGGCCATGGCGGGGATGCCGGCTGGCGTGGTGTCCGTGCCGTCCAGATCGTAAACACTGCGAATGTGCAGAATTCCGTAGCCGTCATCCGCCAACGCGCCAGCATCGCCGGGGAACTGGGCCTCTGGAATAAAACGTTCCAGAGGGCGACTTCGCATCAGCAAGGCCTCGTCAAACTGGACGCTTTCTACCGCAGTCACAATCGGACGGCGGGTGCTTTCAGCCGCATCCAGAAGCCAGAGCCCATACACCGGGGGGGCCGGACGATATTGGTCAGAAGCCAGTCGGTCTTCCGTACAATTTACAATGCGATCGGTCGCAACTTCCCGCAATCGGCAAGGAGTCCAACTGACAAGGTAACGGCCGGTGCCATCCAGTAGCGGCGACGCAAACCCGTAGCGCCCGTCAAGAGACAACTCTCCATTCAGGCGAATGCCCGGAATCAATGAGCGTTGTCCCACAGCCTCAGTGCCATCGACGCGAAGATTGGCCTCAACAAAGCTTTCAACATCAATTTCTGCCAGCACCGACGCATAGTCGTCGCTTTCAAAGGGGCGCAACTGGACCAGCAGGTTGCCTGAATCCAGTGCCTGAGGCCGCAGGAACTGGATGTCGCCGGCTTCCGGAATGGACTCATGGGAATGCCGGCCGTAAAGGTAGCTCAACCCGGTACCGTCAGGATTGATGCGATAAAGGTTCACACCATTGTTTCGAGTCTGACCGGCATTATCCCAACGACTGAAAATGATGGTGCCATCGCCCATAACCACGGGGTCCAGGTCATGGCTCTGGTTAAAGGTGATCTGCTCGATATTGCGGCCATCCTCATCCATGACATGAAGCAGAAACGCCGGACTGTCCAGTTCCTCGTCCAGGCCGGAATACTGAGGCTTGCCCTCATCCAGCAGAATCGCCTTGGATACGCGCTGGCGTGTGGATGAGAAAACAATCCGGCCGTCAGGCAGATAAGCCGGCGACACGTCCTGACCCGCGCGGGCGGTCACATCCGAATCAATAATACGGCGAAGCGATGCCGCGGTTCGATCGTATTCCCAGATATTCCAGGTGGGCTGTTCGTCATCGTCGGCACCCTCTATCTCTGGGGCACGCAGGGCAAACAGTAACCGGTTTCCATCCTGGGACACGTGAAGATCTTTGACATCGTAGACCCCCTGTCCAGGGGTACCACCAGATAAGGCAGCAGAGGATATATCCTTTGCCGAAGATCGTGCTGCGGCGCTGGACTTCAGCAAAAGGCGGGCGCCTGGCCTGAATTCTGCGGGGTTCGCAAGGTCATCCTCAACCAGCGATCCGGTGTTTTCATTGAATACAAGTTGCCGTTCTATGTAGGCAACCGGCTCCTCGACCACAACCGGATCAGCCTTCTGGCTGTCACCGCCAGACAGGCATCCTGTCAGCGACAGCGCACCGATACAGGCCAGCAACCGACCACGGTGATAGCGAGCAGAGAGAACCGATGACGTGACTTCCAATGTAACAAACCCTGTGGTGGATGACATTCCATGACATAAATTAAGTCGGTTCGAACCTGTCACTCCAAAGCTTTTACGTAACGCAATGTAATAACGTGGCCTGGGACTCAATTTTTAAGATATAGCAAGTCGTAAACTTTTAACAATTGTCAAAAAGCATTAATGTGCGGATGCTAACCATCATTGAGGGATACGGACATGACCGCCCGGAACAGGATGACAAGCCTGATTACCATGGCTTGCAGTATCATCGTTCTTTCAGGAATGGTGTCCAGCCTGGCTGAGGCAGGCGCCAGGGAACAGGCCAAACAGATACACGACCGTATTGCGGGCGTTCCGCCGTCCGAGAGCGTCCTCCAGTCGATGGCCGACCTGATACCTTCCAATCCCGAAGGCGCTGCGTTCATCGCCATGGAAGATCCGGCCTTTTACGATGTCACGCTCAAGAACTTTGCTGCGCCATGGACCAACGAGGCCATGTCCAAGTTCGTGCCTCTCAACGATTACATTGCCACCGTTGTCGGCATGGTTCGTGACGACCAGGATTTTCGGAAGATCCTTTTTGAAGACGTGCTCTACATTGGCGACCCGTCTCTCGGTTTACCGCCCTACTCTGTGAGCAACAACAACCATTACTCAGAACTGGAATCCCGGGGCATCAGCCTGCGCGATAACCTGATTCGGGTCAGCCAGTCCAGCTACAACGGACTGCCATCTTCGGCCACGGCCGGCGTGATCACCTCCCGTGCCTCTGCCCGAGCATTCTTCAGCGCGGGCACCAACCGCGCCATGTTCCGGTTTACCCTGATCAACCACATGTGCAACGACCTGGAGCAGGTCGCTGACGTTACCCTGCCCACCGACCGTATTCGGCAGGATGTCTCTCGCAGCCCCGGCGGAGACAGCCGGGTTTTTCTCAATAACTGCGTAGGCTGCCACACCGGCATGGATCCGATGACACAGGCCTTTGCCTATTACGACTACCGGTATGACCAGAACAACGACCCCGACGGTGAATTGGGGCGGTTGGTCTACAACGCCGTCGGCACGACAGATCCGGTAACCGGCACCCGGGTTCAGAGCAAATATCACATCAATTCGGCGACGTTTGAGCAGGGTTATGTCACACCTGACGACCGCTGGGACAATTACTGGCGCCAGGGTGCCAATCGACGCCTTGGTTGGGATCCGACCTTGCCCGGCTCCGGCAACGGCGCCAAAAGCCTGGGTCGGGAATTCGCCCACTCCCAGGCCTTCGCCCAGTGTCAGGTGAAGAAAGTCTTCGAGAATGTATGCCTGCGCCCACCCTCGGACAGTGACGACCGGGCCAAGGTCAACAGTATGGTTGTCAGCTTCGCGAACCAGGGCTACAACCTGAAGCAGGTGTTCGCTGAATCCGCTGTTTACTGCATGGGGGAGTAACAGATGATGACACTGCGAACACACACACCGGCGCAAGCCCTGAAATCGGTACTCGTTGTTGTGGGAGCCACCCTGCTGCTGGCGGCCTGTGGCGGAGAGTCTACAGAATCTCTTCCCAACACCTCCGGCAACTCAGGCGGCATTGTCTACAGTGGTCCGGCTCCGGCAACCGAGGATGTGTCCAATTTCAAACGCAGCGTTTGGGACAATCTGGTTACCCAGGATAAATGCGGGTCCTGCCACGGGGCCGATGGTCAGTCGCCCACCTTTGTTAATGAGCAGGACGTCAACAGCGCCTATTCCCAGGCAAAGAAGATTGTAAATCTCTCGGATCCGTCTGACTCCCTGATGGTAACCAAAGTGGCAGATGGCCATAACTGCTGGTTATCCAGCAACTCTGCCTGCGCCGACATCCTGACAACCTACATCACAAACTGGGCAGGCGGTGGAGGTTCGGCCAAAACCGTCGAGTTACGTGCACCGGCCCTGAAAGATCCGGGGGCCACCATTTCTCTGCCGGCCGAGCCCGGCCTGTTCGCCACCACAGTGTATCCGGTGCTCGAACAGTACTGCAGCGAGTGCCATAGCGATGGTGGTCAGACACCCTATATTGCCAGTGCCGATGTAAACACCGCCTACGACCAGGCCCGAAGCCGCATTGATGCCACGGTGCCCGCCGACTCTCGCCTGGTACAGCGGCTGCGCTTTGACTTCCATAATTGCTGGGATAACGACTGCGTAGCCTCGGCCAACCTGATGGAAATGAAGATTCTGGAAATGGTCAAGGATCTGAGCGCAACGCCTGTCGACCCTGCTCTTGTGGTCAGCAAGGCGGTTGAGCTCAGTGCCGACGGCCTGCTGGCCAACTCCGGCGGTCGCTATGAAGACAATGTCATTGCCCTGTACGAATTCAAAGCGGGTGAAGGGCAAACTGCATTTGACACCAGCGGTATTGAGCCACCGCTCAATCTCACGCTCAGCGGCAACGTTGACTGGGTTGGCGGCTGGGGCATCGACCTTGGCCCCGCAGGAGAAAACAGCGAAGGATTTGTGGTGCCTGCCGGCAAGGCCCAGGGCAGCACCTCGGCAAGCCGAAAACTCCATACCCAACTGACCACCTCCGGTGAATACAGCATCGAAGCCTGGGTAGCTCCCGGGAATATCACCCAGGAAGACGCCCGCATCGTCACCTATTCCGGCTCCGCGACCACACGCAATGTAACCCTGAGCCAGTCGCTCCAGCGTTACGAAGTACTGCATCGCTCCACCACCAGCGACGAGAACAGCGCCTTTGCGACTCAGGATGCCGATATGCTGTTGCAAGCAACCTTGCAGCATGTGGTGGTTAATTACAGCCCGACGACCGGTCGACAGATCTTTGTCAACGGTGAGTTTTCAGGCGACCTTGATCCCGACGAGGGCGGACTGCTAACCGAGTGGGACGACAGCTTTGCCCTGGTGCTGGGTAATGAAACCGACGGCAATTCCCCGTGGCAGGGGGCCATCCGTATGGTGGCCATTCACAACCGTGCATTGACACCCCAGCAGATTCAGGCCAACTTTGAAGTGGGTGTGGGCCAGAAGTTCTATCTGCTGTTCGGGGTCTCCCACCTGATTGACCTGCCACAGAGCTTTATCGTCTTTGAAGTCAGCCAGTTCGACAGCTACGCCTACCGATTCACCAGTCCGTTTTTCATCAGCCTGGATGACAGCGTCGAGCCCTCGAATATCCCGCTCAGGGGCATGCGCTTGGGCATCAACGGCAAAGAAGCCACTGTCGGGCAAGCCTGGGCCAACCTCGATGTCGTGCTGGATGCAGACCTCTACCAGCCAGGCATCGGCCAGCCACTGTCCCCTCTGGGCACCATTATTGCGCTTGAGGGCGGCCCCGGAATCGACGAGTTCTTCCTGACCTTTGATCAGATCGGCAGCAACCAGTTTGCCCGTACCGAGCCCGCGCCCCTGCCGCAGCCCGAGCCGGCAGACCTTCCGGCGTCACCGGAAATCGGTCTGAAAACCTTTGATGAAATCAATGCCTCCATGGCCCGAATGACCGGCGTTGCCACCACGCATCCGGATGTAAGTGCCACCTACAATACCGTGAAGCAACAACTGCCCACGGTGGAGAATATTCAGGGTTTCCTGTCGTCGCACCAGATGGCTGTTACGCAATTGGCTATCCAGTATTGCGATGCGTTGATAGAGAACAACGAGCTCCGATCAACTATGTTCCCTGGCTTTAACTTTTCTGCTCCGGCCGAAAGCGCTTTTGATCATGGCGGCAACAGTTTGATTACAAGCTCCCTGATGACCCATTTCGTGGGAGATAATCTGGCTTCCCAACCGACCGACAATGAGATCCAGACAGAGCTGTATGCACTCATCAATAAGTTGAAAGCCTGTGGTGGTAATGCTTGTGAAGATGACCGCACCAAGACGATTGTCAAGGCAAGTTGTGCCGCTGTTCTTGGCAGCGCCACCACATTGGTTCAGTAAAGGAAGCCGATCATGTTTATACGCAAATCCCGGAAAAAACCTTTGGCAAACGGCAGCCCCCTCCTCCACCAGGATCATGGCAAGCCGCGGACCAGACGCGAGTTTATTTCCCAAGGACTGATGGCAGGTTCGGCCACCCTGTTTGGCGCCTCGGTCTTCAGCCTGTTCGCCAATCCACGTCAGGCAGCCGCAGCGCTGTCATCCGATCTCGAGAATCTGAAAGAAAGCTGCGGTATCGCCGTGTCCGGTGCCGGAAAGATACCCTTCATCTGCTTTGATCTGGCCGGCGGCGCCAACATCGCGGGCTCCAACGTACTCATGGGCAAAGCGGGTGGTCAGATGGACTTTCTAACCACTGCGGGATACAACAAACTCGGGCTTCCGGGTGACATGCTGCCTTCTGACCCAGCCTTCGTAAACGAGGAGCTTGGCCTGGCGTTTCATTCCGATAGTGGTTTTCTGAGAGGTATTATGCAAAGCACCAGTGCCAGCACACGCGCAGGCGTGGATGGCGCTATCATCGCCGCTCGCTCAGAAAACGATACTGGCAACAATCCACACAACCCGATGTATGGAATCTACAAAGCCGGCGCCAACGGAGAGTTACTTACGTTAATAGGCTCCCAGAGCTCGGAATCCGGGGGCAACTCCATGGCGCCGATGAACCTGATAGACCCCGAAGTGAGGCCCACCAAGGTAGACCGCCCATCTGATGCCTCGGGCCTGGTAGACGTAGGCGATTTGATCGGAATTCTTGATCCCTCCGATGCTGTGGCCGTCATGGAGTCTATCTACCAGATCAGCGACGCCAAAATGAAAAAAGTGAACGCTGGGATCACCACAGATGAGGTGGTCAAAAAGCTGGTGAAGTGCGGGTATCTCAAGAGTGCAGACCTCGCAGACCGTTATGGCAAAGAGGCAAACCCTCTTGATCCAATGGCCGATCCCGACATCGTTGGCCCGGCCGGTATTTTCTCAAGCTCGGAATTCAACGGGAATCGGGAATTCCAGAAAACAGCCTCTGTGATGAAACTGGTGCTTAACGGCTACGCTGGTGCAGGTACTATCACCATGGGTGGATACGACTACCACACTGGTGAGCGAGGCACGGGAGAGCGGCGGGACGAACAGGCAGGCCGCTGCATGGGGGCATGTCTCGAATACGCTGCACGAATTGGAACGCCGCTGATGCTGTATGTATTCAGCGACGGCTCGGTTTCCAGTAATGGTCGAATTGATGACTCCCTGGAAGGCAGAGGCAAAGGTGAATGGACTGGTGACAACCAACAAACGGCTGCCTCGTTCTTCCTCATCTACGATCCAAAGGGCCGCCCTACCCCGATTAGAAGGCAAATCGGCTCCATGCGTCCAGATGCATCCGTTGACACAGGTTCCAGCCCGGCCGCCAACAACGTCAACCAGTTGGTTCAAACGGTGCTTTTGAACTACATGGCACTGCATGGCGAACAGGGTGATTTTGGCGCTCGCTTTACCGGCCACGGCCTGGGCAACAGCACCATGCAGGACAGTCTGATTGCGTTCTCCAATGTGGTCAACGGCACCATCAACGGCTGACAGCAGGGACGTTGCCTCTACTACGGCTCTGGGGGAACCAGCCCTTCTGACACATGCATCATGCGTTTGTCGTCGATCACAACCACTTCGATCGCCGGCAAGCGCTCCACCATCTTGAGGCCTTTCTCCGGGCCCAGAACAAAAACCGCGGTGGACAAGCCATCGGTGGTCAATGCATCGTCACCAATAATCGTAACGCTCTGTACTCCCTTCACCGAACGGCCAGTGCTCGGTGACAGTATGTGGTGTACGCGCTCACCGGCGTCATCAACAAAAAAGCGCTCGTAGTCGCCGGATGTGGATACCGCTACATCCGCCAACGGCAACACCACCGCGTTGTCATTGCCAGACCGGGGATCCCGGATACCCACATACCACGGGCGCCCCCGCTTGTCCCCCAGCAGACGCATATCACCGCCAGCACTCAACCGGGCGTGGCGTATGCCGTGGGCTTCCAGCACTTCAATACCCAGATCGACAGCGTAACCTTTAGCAATGCCGCCCAGGTCCACCAGCATTCCCGGCTGGCGAAACGCCACCGTTTGCCCGGATACATCCAATACGACATCGCGGAAGTTTACCCGCGTGAGCCCGGTCGCTACCTGTTCATCCGTTGGCTGCTTGCCGGCCCGAAAGTCATAGAGGTAACCCACCGAGCCAAAGGTGACATCGAATGCCCCCTCACTCAGCTCGGACACCTCACGGGCTTTCTGAAGCACCTTAAACAGACCATCACTGACGTTAACCGGGCCTTTTCCAGCCTCCCGGTTCAGCGCTGATAATTCAGAATCTGCCCGGTACCGGCTCATTTGGGTATCAACACGGTGAAATACATCGAATACCTCACGGGCCACCACATCGGCGGTCACGCTTTCATCAGCCCAGAACTCAAGCTCAACGGGCGTTGTCATTGCCGTGTCGGAGTATCGGTGCCACTCGGCACTGGCCGGAAGCGCCACCAGCAAAGCGAGCAATGCCATGAGCACCACCGACAGGCTTTCAGTCGAGCGCGAATAGGTCATTCTTCTCAATGTTTCCCTGCCTTATAGCAACGGTTGTGTGATCGAACGCTCGTCCTACAAATTGTTACCGGAACTTCAACTTTAGTCCCATTGTTGGCCGGACAGTATCGGCTGACACTTGAGTTGCCCAATAAACAATCAAAATAACTGTTTGCAACGCAGCCATACCAGCTGTGCTGCCGTTACGGAGGCCAACGTAAATGAGACCAAGGAACGCGCTGATCTTTGCGACTGTCTTGCTATTATCCAGCACGACCGTCCTCGCCGATACCCTCAAGATAGGTTTGAATTACCCCCAGACCGGAAGATACAAGGACCAGGGCCTTCAACAACGGCTTGGCGCCTATCTGGCGGTAGATGAAATCAACCAGGCAGGCGGTGTTATGGGCCAGCCCCTCGAACTGGTGATTCGCAATACCCGTGGAGAACCAGACCAGGGCGCCAGAAATACCGCCGAACTGATTGATCGCGAGGGCGCGCAGATGGTTTTCGGTGGCGTCTCCAGCGCCGTCGCTATTGCTTCCGGCAAAGCCGCTAGGGATCGTAACCGAATCTACTTCGGCACCCTGACCTACTCCAATGCCACCACCGGCGCCGAGGGGCATCGATACATGTTCCGGGAGCCCTACAACGCCTGGATGACGGCCAAGGCACTGAGCCAGTATCTCAATCGTAACCACGCCGACCAGAAGTTTTTCTACATCACCTCAGACTACACCTGGGGATGGTCCGTGGAAGAATCGGTACGAAAGTTTTCCAACACCGAAAACACCGACGTGCACCAGGGTGTAAAAACCCCCTTCCCCCGGGCGCTGATCAATGATTTCCGCGCAGCGCTGGAACAGGCCCAGGAGAGCGATGCCAAGGTATTGATGATGGTATTGTTCGGCGATGACATGGTCCGGGCTCTGAACCTGGCCTATGAAATGGGTTTGACGGAAAAAATGCAGATCGTTGTGCCCAACCTGACACTGGGGATGGTCAGACAGGTTGGCCCGACCATCATGGAAGGTGTTGTTGGTGCCGCCCCCTGGGTCTGGAACCTGCCCTACGAGAACAACTACCAGCGCGGTAAAGACTTTGTTGAGGCCTTCTCAGACCGCTATGAAATGCGCCCTTCATCATCCGCGGCCTCGGCCTACAGCATTGTTTACCAGTACAAGGATGCTGTCGAACGGGCCGGCAGCACCAACACAGACGCCGTTATCCGGGCCCTTGAGGGGCATCGCTACAGCTTCCTGAAAGATGAACAGTACTGGCGCGAGTTCGACCACCAGAATGTCCAGACCGTCTACGTGGTCCGGATCAAACCTCGTGAAACCGTGGTGGCAGACCAGTTCAGCTCTGATTACTTCGAGATCATCGACTTCCTGCCCGGTGATGAAGCCGCACAAACCCGCGAAGAGTGGGAGCAACGCCGCAAAGAGGCAGGTAAGCCCACCCGCCTGTGACAGGGTCGCTTTACCGGACCAGGCAGTTTCCTGATAATCGTTCCATGACAGGCGTTATGTGCGATTATCAGGAGCACTCAGGCAGTGGCAAATAACAAAGGACTGGTTTCAGGCAACTCTCACACTCCCCCCACGCAATGCGATGTTCTGGTGGTCGGGGGCGGCGTAAACGGCACCGGAATTGCCATGGACGCCGCAGGCCGGGGGCTTCGGGTTGTTCTGTGTGAGATGAACGATCTTGCCTCTGCCACTTCGTCCAGCAGCAGCAAACTTATCCACGGCGGTCTGCGCTATCTTGAGCATTACGAATTCCGGCTGGTCAGGGAAGCACTCGGTGAACGGGAGGCCCTGCTACGAAACGCCCCCCACATCATGTGGCCGATGCGTTTTCGCCTGCCCCATCAGCCCCACCTGCGACCAGCGTGGATGATCCGTACCGGCCTCTTTCTCTACGATCACCTGGCCAAGCGCGAACTGCTCCCCGGCTCCCGCTCGATTACCTTTGGCCCGGACTCGCCCCTCAAACCAGACATCAGCCGCGGATTCGAGTATTCGGATGGCTGGGTTGATGATGCCCGGCTGGTGGTACTGTCTGCTCGCAAGGCCGCTGAAAAAGGCGCAACCGTATTGACCCGCACCCGCTGTAGCCGCGCCGAGCGCCGTAACGGGCAATGGCACGCCATCCTGGACGATCACCACCGGGACAAGCAGTACAACATCCGCGCCAAGGTGGTCGTTAACGCCACCGGCCCCTGGGTCAGCAGCCTGTTCGGTGAAAGCCTGTCTATGCCAGCTCCCAAGCAGATCCGCATGGTCAAGGGCAGCCACATCGTCGTACCCAGGCTCAACCAGGATACCGAAGCCTATATTCTTCAGAATCAGGACGAGCGCATTGTTTTCGTGATCCCCTACGAGGACCGCTTCTCCCTGATCGGCACCACCGATGTCGATTACGTGGGCGATCCGTCGCAGGCACGGATTTCCCCAGAGGAAACCGACTATCTGCTGTCGATCGTCAACCAGTATTTCCGCCGGCAACTGTCCGCCAACGATGTAGTCTGGAGTTACTCCGGTGTTCGGCCGCTGATGGACGACGAGGGTGGCACCGCACAGTCTGCCTCTCGCGACTACTCATTCGAGGTTGATGACGAGGACTCGCTGCCCCCTTTGATCTCGGTATTCGGGGGCAAGATCACCACCTACCGGAAGCTCGCCGAAGCTGTGACCGATCAGGTCAGTCGCTATTTTCCCGGTGCCGGCCGGTCCTGGACCCGAACGGCCGTGCTGCCCGGCGGCGACTTCAACACTCAGGAGCAGCTGGCCACCGAACTCGCGGCCGATTTCCCCTGGCTGGACGATGCTGTAATCCATCGGTTTGTGCGAAGCTATGGCACCAGCAGCTACCACATTCTGGAAGGCTGTCAGAACATGGCCGATCTCGGCCACTGGTTTACCGATACCCTGTCTCGTCGCGAGGTGGATTATCTGATGACCCACGAATGGGCGATCACACCAGAGGACCTGCTCTGGCGGCGAACCAAACAGGGCCTGTACATTAACCCGGAACAATACAGCGAGCTATCTGAGTATATGGCCCGGAGTGGCCAGGTCAGTTCAGAATGCTAGCAACTCTGGCCTGAATGGCCGGCACCACTTCCGCTTCAAACCAGGGATTCTTTCGCAACCAGAGGTTATTGCGGGGGCTGGGATGGGGCATCGGAATGACATCAGGCCAGAATTGTTGCCACTGCCGCACATTCTCGGTAACCGCGCGCCTTGCGCCGGGAATATGCCAGGCATGAGCATATTGACCGATCAGCAAGGTCAGGCGAATCTCCGGCAAGCGGTCGAGCAACGCCCGGCGCCAGGCCGGAGCGCACTCGGGGCGTGGAGGAAGATCTCCGGATTTACCGGTGCCCGGATAACAGAATCCCATGGGCAGGATGGCGAGTTTCTGTTCATCGTAAAAGGTGTCGCGGGTAATGCCCATCCATTGGCGCAGCCGGTCGCCACTGGGATCGTTAAACGGCAGACCGGTTTCGTGTACCCGTCGACCCGGCGCCTGCCCGACCACAAGAATGCGGGAGGATTCACTAAGCTGAATGACCGGCCTCGGCTCGTGGGGCAGATCGCCTGCACAAATCTGACAGGCCCGAACACGCCGAACCAGCTCATCAAAGGACAGGTTTATCAAAGAATCGGTCATACCTCAGAATTTCCTAACGCTTCGGCAGCTCCCAGTAAACCGGTATAGGGCTCCGTCACCACGTAAACCGGTGTAAATTCCATTAGCGGACGCATCCGCCCCTTGGCTACAAAGGCTTCACGGAACGGGCTCCCAAGAAAAAAGTCGAGAAACCCTGGCAGCATACCGCCACACAGGTACACGCCGCCCAGACTCCCCAGCGTCAGCGCCGAATTGCCTGCGGTTCGCCCAAGCATTTCGCAGAAATGCCGAAGGACTTCCCCGGCCAAGGCATCGGAGGCGTCCACAGCGGCGGCTGTGATCTTCTCCGGAGCATCGAGCGGGGCCGCCACGCCACGGATTTCGGCATGGGCCCGATACAGGTTCAGCAAACCCTGGCCGCACAGAATCCGCTCGACCGACACCCGCCCAAACCTGGCCCGAAGAAGGCGCAACACCTCCATTTCCGTGTCATCGGTGGGGGCAAAATCCACATGGCCCCCTTCAGTCACCAAAGGCACCCAGCCATTTCGAATCGGAACCAGACCGGAAACGCCCAGGCCCGTTCCCGGACCCATCACCAGTTTCGGCCGGCCAGGGTCTCCCGGGCCGCCACAAACGTGCACCAGATTGGCGTCCGGTACATGGGGCACGCCCAGCGCCATGGCGGTAAAATCATTGATGACCTTGAAGGCCGACCAGCCAAAGACCTGTCGCACCGCCTCAATGTCAAAGCGCCAGTGATTGTTGGTCATTGTCACCCGGGTACCGCGCAAGGGGGAGGCCACGGCCAGACAGGCCTGCCTGACCGACGCCACACCTACACGTTCCAGATAGGTGACCACCGCCTGATCCAGGTTCTCGTAATCACGGCAGGGCAAAACTTCAATAGCTTCTGGTTCTATACTGCCCTGCCCCACCAGAGCAAAGCGTGCATTGGTTCCCCCAATGTCCCCCACCAGAGAATAGTGTTCTTCTGTCATGCCTCGTGGTTCCAGAAAAAACTGGCACCTTGTTCAGGGTTGCTTGCCGAACGACGGAACCAACCAAACAGCTCCCGCCCGTAGCCCGTATGATAGCCGGACAGATCCGTCGTTGCAGGCCTGCGGGCGGCCAGCACGTCATCCTCTACCCTGATGCTGAGGGTTCCGTTGCGGGCGTCCAGGACAACGGTATCCCCGTCTTCAACTCGGGCCAAAGGTCCGCCATCTAACGCTTCGGGGTATACGTGGATGGCGGCAGGCACTTTCCCGGAAGCGCCAGACATCCGGCCATCCGTCACCAGGCCCACTTTGTAGCCCCTGTCCTGCAACACCCCCAGATAAGGGGTGAGTTTGTGTAGCTCCGGCATACCATTGGCACGGGGACCTTGAAATCGCACAACCACAACGCAATCCCGATTCAGCTCTCCGGCCTCGAAGGCCGCCTTGAGCTCGTTCTGATCGTTGAATACCACGGCCGGGGCCTCAATGGTATGGTGCTCAGGCGCGACTGCCGAGACCTTGATCACGCCCCTGCCCAGATTGCCCTCCAGCACCCTGAGCCCACCATCCGGCGCAAAAGGCTGGGCCACACCACGGAGTACCTCCGGCATGGCACTTTGCTCAGCTGCAGGCTTCCAGGCGGGCTTACCATCGTCGAGTTCCGGCATGCGGGCGTACTGCTCCAGGCCTGGGCCCATCACTGTGTGCACGTCGTTATGCAGGTATCCGCCAGCAAGCAGTTCGCGGATCAGGAACGGCGTACCACCCGCCTCGTGGAAGGCATTCACATCCTCCTGGCCATTGGGATAGATACGGGTCAACGAGGGCACAACCGCAGAAAGCTCGGCATAGTCATTCCAGTCAATGATGATGCCGGCAGCGCGGGCGATGGCTATCCAGTGAATGGTGTGGTTGGTTGAGCCGCCCGTTACCAGCAGGGCGACCAGAGCATTGACGATGCTCTTTTCGTCTACCATATCGCCCAGCCCCAGATCTCCACCGTTAGGTTTCGATAACCGGATAACCTGTTCAGTCGCTGCCCTGGTCAGCGCATCACGCAGCGGTGTGCCTGGATTCACAAAGGCGGCACCCGGCAAGTGCAGCCCCATCACCTCAACCAACAGCTGGTTGCTGTTGGCGGTGCCATAAAAGGTACAGGTACCGGGACTGTGGTATGACTTGCTCTCGGCTTCCAGCAACTCCTCTTTGCCAATCCTGCCTTCAGCATAGAGCTGACGGATGCGCTGCTTCTCTTTGTTGGGCAATCCGGACGGCATGGGGCCGGCGGGTACCAGTATGGTCGGCAGATAGCCAAAACTCAGCGATCCGATGAGCAGCCCCGGAACAATCTTGTCGCAGATCCCCAACAACAGCGTGGCATCAAACATGTTGTGGCTGAGAGCAACCGCCGTGCTCATGGCGATCGTGTCCCGGGAGAACAGGCTGAGCTCCATGCCAGGCTGCCCCTGGGTCACGCCATCACACATGGCGGGTGTGCCCCCGGCAACCTGGGCCACCGACCCCATACCATGGGCCGCCTCGCGGATGATATCGGGGAACTGTTGGTAGGGTTGATGAGCCGAAAGCATATCGTTGTAGGCCGTTACGATTGCCACGTTGGCCTTGTTCATCAACTTGAGCGTGTTCTTATCCGCCTGATTACAGGCGGCAAAGCCGTGGGCAAGGTTGCCACAGGACAGCGTGCCCCGTTGGGGGGAGTTCTTTTTCAGCGCCGCCATACGACAGAGGTACTCTTGCCGCGTGGCTTGACTTCGGGCCACAATTCTCTGAGTAACCTTCACTATGGTTGGATGCATCCTGCAGCCTCCTCTACGGATTCACTCGAACATAGAACAAAGAATAGTAAAAAACGCTTCAAAACATAGACACAGCAAAAAATTATCGCCATTATTTTGGTAACTTTACTACATATCACGAAAGCAGGCATCGGGAGCCCTCGAACATCTAGCGAGGTGAAACCGTGTCACAGAAGGGTCATCAGTAGTTCATATACTGGCACCCGTTTTCATTGACCGCCGGCACTGTCGACTCTTCGACCATACCGGCGAACCCGGAATAAGGACACCCACATATGCTCAGGCGCACGAAAATTGTCGCCACGCTCGGCCCCGCCACAGACACACCGGAGTCACTTGCCGCCATCATCAAGGCTGGCGTTGACGTGACTCGCCTGAATTTTTCCCATGGCAGCGCCGAAGAGCACATGGCCCGGGCCCGCCAGGTTCGTGAAGCCGCTGCAGCAGAGGGCCGCTTTGTTGCTCTTCTTGCCGACCTTCAGGGCCCCAAGCTGCGCATCGCGCGGTTCTCCGATAACAAGGTATTCCTGGAAGCCGGACAAACCTTCGTTCTCGACGCCAGCATGGACAAGAATGCCGGCAACGCAGAGCGGGTGGGCATCGACTACGAGCAACTGATTGAAGACGTTGCTCCGGGCGACATCCTGGTGCTGGACGACGGCCGCATCGAGATGGAAGTGATGTCGGTAGACGAGCACAGCATTACGTCCAAGGTGCTTATTGGCGGCCCATTATCCAACAACAAGGGCCTGAACAAGCGCGGCGGCGGGCTATCTGCCGAAGCACTGACCGAGAAAGACAAGCAGGACATTGTCACCGCCGCCAAACTGGGCGCGGACTATGTCGCCGTCTCATTCGTGCGCACCGCCGAAGATATGCACATCGCACGCAGACTGCTGAGCGAAGCCGGCTCGGAAGCAGGCCTGGTAGCCAAAATTGAACGGGCGGAGCTGGCACACGACGACCAGGCTCTGGATGAGGTCATCCTCGCCTCAGACGCCGTCATGGTCGCTCGGGGCGACCTGGCGGTTGAAATTGGCGATGCCGAACTGGTAGCGGTTCAAAAGCACATCATCGCCCGCGCCCGGGTACTGAACCGGGCAGTCATCACCGCGACCCAGATGATGGAATCGATGATCACCAACCCGATGCCCACCCGGGCCGAGGTGTCCGACGTCGCCAATGCCGTAATGGACTACACCGATGCGGTCATGCTGTCGGCCGAAACCGCAGTGGGTGACTATCCGAAAGAAGCGGTAGAGGCCATGGTACGCATTTGCCTGGGCGCCGAACGGCACCCCTCAATGCACCAGTCCAAACACCGGATTCATGAGAGTATGGAGCGGGTAGACGAAGCCATCGCCTTGTCTGCCATGTACGCCGCCAACCACCTCGAGGGTGTCCGTGCCATCATCTGCATGACGGAGACAGGCGCCACTCCCAGACTGATGTCCCGCATCAAATCCAGCCTGCCGATCTTTGCTCTGTCCCGCCATCACTCCACTCAGCACCGGGTGGTTCTGTTCCGCGGCGTGCAGACCATACCTTTCGATTCGGCCCGGATTGCCAATGAGCAGACCAATGCGGAGGCGGTGGAGCAACTGCGCAAGCGCGGCGTGGTCAGCGAAGGCGATCTGGTGGTGATTACCAAGGGGGATTACGTCAATGCTCAGGGCGGCACCAACACCATGAAAATCGTACGGGCCGGCAGCGAAATCCGCTAGCCAGGCCCGCCACAAGCTTAATCCGGACACAAGAAACCCACCACAGCGGTGGGTTTCTTTTTCAATCGCTTACAGATCGCCCAGGCTCCCCCTGGCAATCTCCAAAACCGCCTGCCAGTCTTTACCGGCAATAGCCTCTGCCGGCGTGAGCCAGGACCCACCAACAGCACGGACATTCGGCAGTGCGAGATAGTCCCTGGCTGTCTGCCGGCTAATGCCACCGGTCGGACAAAAGACAACATCGGGAAATGGCCCACTGAACGCTTTCAGCGCAGGGATACCGCCCGCCACTTCCGCCGGGAAAAACTTGAACTCCCGATAACCCAGCGCATACCCCATCATCAGCTCGGACACCGTCGAAACTCCTGGCAACAGCGGCGCTTCTGAGGTAACACCGAACTCCAGAATGGCCTCAGTGACCCCCGGAGTAATCACAAACTGCGCACCGGCCGACTCCACCTGCCGGTACTGGGCAATACTGGTAACCGTTCCCGCACCAACCCAGGCTTCGGGAATGGCTTTTCTGACCTTTTCGATGGCACGCACACCATGCTCGGTGCGCAAGGTGATTTCCAGCACCCGGATGCCCCCATCCACCAGAGCTCGACATAGCGGAATGGCATCGTCCGGGTCTTTTATCGCAATCACAGGCACCAGGGGCGACGCCGCCAGAACGGACTGCACCCGCTCGCGATGATAATCCGACAGTTGATTCATGGTGATCTCCTAAAGCAGTTAGCGATGATGGCCGGGCAAGAAACGCGGCGTCACGGGCTCCAGAACACTTCCAGACCGGGTTTCAGAAAGGCCCGCACCGGCATTGCAAACACATCATCCAGAGCCGAACAGGCCCTTCGGAGCGTTTCCAGCTTGTCCTCCCCTTTCAGGTGCAGCGCGGTATAGCGCGCTTGCGCCAGCACCGCCCGGGTTAGCGTCACTCTGCGCTGGGGCTGGGAGTTCGGCGTCATGGCAGCCACCAGATCGGTATTGGACTCATCCATGGCTTCGGGCAATTCCGGCGCATCTGGAAACAGCGAAGCAGTATGACCGTCATTGCCCATACCCAGAATCACTACGTCCACTGGCAAAGCGAGCACCGACAGCGCCTGTCGAACCGCCTCCAGTCCTTGCTCCGGAGTTTCCCCCGGCTGCTTCAGAGCCAGGTAACGGGCTTTCGCAGCCTTGCCCACCAAAAGGTTGTTTCTGACCAGGGTGGTGTTACTGTCGGGGTCGCCCTCCGGCACCCAGCGCTCGTCTGCCAGCACGACATCCACTCTGGACCAGTCCAGCGCCACCTCGGACAACGCCTTGAAAAAGGGTAGAGGCGTGGAACCTCCGGACACCACCAAGCTCGCCCTGGGCGCCTGTTCAAGGCGGCGGGAGAGAACATCAGCGACGGTCGAGGCCAAGGCCCGGGCCACGCCCCCGGCATTATCGTCGGCGTGGAACCCGACCCCCTCTGGCAAGCGAATGTCAGGCATCCTCATACCAGCTCCTCCCATCCCGCGTGATCATGGCAATGGAGGCAACCGGGCCCCAGGTGCCGGCGGCATATCGCTTGGGCGGTTCGCCACTGTCTCGCCAGTTAGCGATGATCTCGTCGACCCAGCGCCAGGCGTATTCCACCTCATCCCTGCGAACAAAAAGGTATTGATTACCTTTCATCACCTCCCACAGCAGACGCTCATAGGCATCCGGAATGCGCTCCGCTTCAAAGGTTTCGGAGAAGGTCAGCTCCAACGGTCCCTGCCGCAATCGCATCCCCTTATCCAGACCCTGATCCTTGGTGAGGATTTTCAGTGCCATTCCCTCATCTGGCTGCAACCGGATAATCAGTTTGTTGTTGGCCAAATGCTTCTGGTCCGGGTCAAAAATGTAGTGAGGCGCGGGCTTGAAATGGATGATGATCTGGGAAAGCTTCTCCGGTAGTCGCTTGCCCGTGCGGATGTAAAATGGCACACCAGACCAGCGCCAGTTGTCGATCTCAGCCTTCAGGGCCACGAAGGTTTCGGTGGCACTGCCCTTGTTGGCATCTTCCTCCTCCAGATAACCCGGAACCGGCTTGCCATTGCTGGTGCCTGCAGTGTACTGACCACGCACGACGTACCGATCCATCATGTCCGGGGTAATCCGCTTCAGCGCCTTGAGTACCTTTACCTTCTCGTCCCGGATACTGTCCGCTGACAGGTCAGCAGGCGGATCCATCGCAATCAGGCACAGCAACTGCAGCAGGTGATTCTGAATCATGTCGCGAATCTGACCGGCCTGATCAAAATAGCCCCAGCGCCCTTCTATACCTACGCTCTCCGCGACGGTGATTTCAACGTGAGAGATATGATTCTGATCCCACTGGGAAGCAAACAGGTTGTTGGCGAATCTCAGGGCAATCAGGTTCTGCACGGTCTCCTTACCCAGATAGTGATCAATCCGGAACAACTGGTTTTCGTGGTAGACCTCTCCAAGCTCATCGTTGATGACCCGGGAAGACTCAAGGTCGTGGCCAATAGGCTTTTCCACCACCACCCGGGTTTTCTCATTACAACAACTGGTCGCCTTCATATTGCGGGCAATCACGCCATACATCGAAGGCGGCGTGGCCATATAGACGATGAGTTCGTTGTTGGGTTCATCCCGCCACTCCCGCAGGGCCCCATAGCCGTCAGGATCGGTGAAATCCAGCAACAGGTAATCCACCCGCTGCAGAAATGCATTCGCCACACCAGCATCAAACTCACTGTCTTTCACATGATAGCGAAGCTTTTCAAACAGTTGCTCCCGGACGTCCGCTGTTGTTGCCTTCGTGCGGGCAATCGCCAGAATGCGACTGCCCTGCGCGAGCAAGCCCGCGCGCTCCAGCTGATACAGCGCTGGGAAGAGTTTACGCTGAGCCAGGTCACCCAAGGCGCCAAAAAGCATCAGGTCACACGGGGCATTCGCGTTCTTTACCATGAGTCGCGCCCTCCATGATTTGCCGCTCCACTTCATTCACATTAACAGGAAGTAGTAGTTTTAGAAAAAAAACAGTCAAATTGCTGACTCCCACCCCTCAGAAAACCACGTTATGACACGTTGACTACCGCAAACACACCAATAAAACGGTATACTCCCGAGTTCTTAGATGATTCGGCCCCAAAAGATCAACGGAGCATCCATTCATGACAACCAGTCACGCGCACCGGGAAGAGAATCTGCTGGAAGATATTCAGGAACGCCTGGATAATCTGAACAAGTCCGAGCGCAAAGTGGCAGAAGCGATTCTTAAGGATCCCAGCGCTGCAACGCGGTACAGCATTGCAGCCCTGGCCCGGGCGGCCAATGTCAGCGAACCTACTGTAAACCGATTCTGTCGGAGTTTTTCAGCGACGGGCTTCCCGGACTTCAAGATCCGATTAGCACAGAGCATTGCGACAGGAACACCCTATGTCGGCCAGAATATAGAGCCCGACGACACCGTGGCTGAATTCGCTGACAAAATTATGCTCAGCACCATTGCCAACCTGGATAAGTCTCGCCAGTCACTCGATCACAAAGCGCTAGCTTCGGCCATCGACTATCTTATCCAGGCAAAACAGATCCACTTTTTTGGCATGGGCGGCTCCGCGTCGGTCGCACTCGATGCCCAGCATAAGTTTTTTCGATTCAACATTCCGGTAACCTCATACGACGACGCTCTCATGCAGAGAATGGTAGCGGCAGGGGCGCAGGTCGGAGATGTGATCGTGATGATCTCGTACACCGGCAGAACCAAGGAAAGCGTTGATATCGCCAGAGTGGCGCGAGAGAACGGCGCAACGGTTATTGGTATAACAAACCCGGAATCCCCTCTTGCGGAGTTCTGTACGGTGGTGGTTGGCGTCACAACCCCGGAAGACACAGAAGTGTATATGCCCATGTCTTCCAGAATTATTCATTTGACGGTCATCGACATCCTCGCAACCGGTGTAACGCTGAAACGTGGATCGGATTTTCTGGGCCATCTCAAGAAAATCAAGGAAAGTCTGAAAGCTACCCGATACCCGAAAGAATGAACCGCTCACAAAAAAGCCCCCGAAAGGGGGCTTTCTTTTGAGGTCTATAGCAAATCAGTTCCGCTCAACCTCAGCTGTATTGCGAAGGTACTGCTGGTAGGCGGTGTATTCACGCTGCCCCTCCAGCTGTGCCAGGAAACGCAACAGCTGCTGGTATTCCGCACCTTCCTGATCAACCTCACCCTCGTTGACGCTGGTCAGGACAATAACAGTAGCCTGGTCAGCCGTTACAGTGCGGCCAACGGTGGGCGTGTCGCCGTTCGGGCGAGCCATTGAAAACACTTTCTGAACCACGCGCGGGCTCAGGCCAGAGCCATTCCGGCCCTGATTCTCAAACTGCTGCCATTCACCGACGCCCAGTTCCTCGACACTGGCACCGGATTCAAGCTGAGCCACGAGCTCATCAACACGGGCTGCCAGCGCTTCCCGCGTTTCGGTTCTCTCCAGAATCCGACGAATTTCCGACTCCACATCAGCCAACTCCAACTGGCGCGGTTCATGATACTCGCGCACCCGGGCAACTACCGATACGTTATCACCCACGTCGATCAGCTCGGTGTTGTAGCCACCCTCAAGTACATCTTCAGAGAACAGTTGACGTACCAGACCCGCATGATCAAAGGGTGCTGCACCTCCGTCCCTGCTGACACCTTCGACCACCCGAATTTCCAGACCCAGCTCTTCGGCCGGGCCGGCAAGATCGTCGGCAGCGTAGGCCGCATCAGCCAATTGCGAGCGAACTTCCGCAAAACGCTCACTGGCCTTGGTTCTGGCCAACTCCAGTCGCAGCTCTTCACGCAACTCATCAAACGCAGGCACATCGGAACGACGTACGTCTTCCAGTTTGATCAGGTGAAGACCAAAGCTGGTCTCAACCGGGCCAGACACTTCGCCTTCTTCCAGGGCAAACAGGGCTTCTTCAAAGGCTTCGTCGTAGACACCGCGGCCAGCAAAACCAAGATCACCACCTTCCTGCGCAGATACGGTGTCAACCGAATATTCCTCGGCCAGGGCTGCAAACGACTCACCCTCTTCAAGACGCTGCTGGATGGTTGCGAGAGTCTCCTGCCCGTCATCACCGGCCTCTACAAGAATGTGAGCGGCACGGCGCTCTTCCCGTGCGTATTCTTCAGCACGCTCCTCGTAATAGGCCCGCAATTCATCTTCGGCGACCTCAATGGACTCCGCCAACGCCCCCTGGGACAAGGTAATGTAGGCAGCATCCACCTGCTCTGGCTGACGAAACTGGTCACGGTTCTCGTCGTAGTACGCCTGCACTTCTGCCTCGGTCACATCCACCTGGTCCTGGACGCTGCTGCCATCGAGGGTCAGCACGCGGAAGTCACGGGTCTGATTCTGAATGGCCAGCAAATGGGCTGCATTCTCAGGTGCCACGACACCAGTCTGGACGATCGCCGCACGAATCTGGTTGACCACGTAGTTCTTGCGCATGCTTTCGCGGAACTCGGCAACTCCCATACCCAGGTTGCGCACTGTGGCTACAAAACGGTCGCGATTGAACTGGCCGTCAATCTGAAACTGGGGCATCTGGGTTATCAGGGAATCGATGTCGGCATCGGTCAGCTCCAGCCCCTGGCTCTGGGCATCCTGGGTGAGCACGGCCTCCTGTATCAGCGCGTCCAGTACGTCACGACGAATCTGATCCTCGTCCAGCAGAGATTGGTCCGGATTCTCCATCTGCATCAGGCGCTGCTGGCTTTCCATCTGTACGGTGCGCAGGAACTCCCGCTCGGTGATGTCCTGACCGTTGACCGTTGCCACTTCTGGCTCCCCAGTGAAGCCGCCGATGATGGCGTCCATTCCCCAGATCGAGAGGGAAATAATCAATAGGCCAACGATAACCTTGGCGATCGTACTCTGGGCGTTATCCCGAATATCTTGAAGCATGTTGTTCTCGAATCCCTGTTCAAGGTTCTGCTGTTGGTAGTGGTGAGGCGAGAGCTGAATGAGCCACCGTTAACACGCAAAAAGGCGCACCCTTACCGGAATGCGCCTTGAATTCTGATGGCAGTTCCCGGAACCGGGAACTGCCAGAGAAAGAGCCGTTACTTAACGGCGTCTTTCAGGGCCTTGCCTGCCTTGAATCCAGGCACTTTAGAGGCCGGAATCTTGATTTCTGCGCCAGTCTGCGGGTTGCGACCGGTACGGGCAGCACGCTCTTTCACAGAGAAGGTGCCAAAGCCGATCAGGGTAACCTGGTCGCCTTTCTTCAGTGCACCGGTGATGGAGTTGGTCATAGCATCCAGCGCACGGCCAGCTGCGGCTTTGGAGATGTCTGCGGACTCTGCAATTGCATCGATCAGTTCGGACTTGTTCACACTAAACCCCTTCGATTTCAGGTTGAAGATGTTATAGGTCGGTTTGTTTTTTCGCGGACGTTCTCGACTATCGCATAAGCGATTGGAGAATTCCATTCTTCAGTTTTTTTATTCCTTGCGGCATTAAACCGGTGTTCGGAATAGGCACTTACTGCGCGGGAGCCCTTGGTATTGGCTGCTTCACGGCGAAACAGTTATACCAACGGGCTCTCAGGCGTGTCAACAACTCATCCGGTGTTTAATGTGTATTTATGCGCTCTGCAGCGTCGCCGGAATCATCAGAAGTGGCCGATTTGCCGGTATCCTTGTCGGTATCTTCCGCCCTGGGATCCGGCTGGTAGGCCAGTGCAATGTCCAGAACCTCATCGATCCACTTGACCGGGCGGATCTCCAGCGATTCCTTGATGTTGTCCGGTATCTCCTTGAGATCCCTGACATTTTCATCCGGGATAATAACAGTCTTGATACCGCCCCGATGGGCCGCAAGCAGCTTTTCCTTCAAGCCACCAATTGCCAGAACCCGACCTCGCAGGGTGATTTCACCGGTCATTGCCACGTCCGCCCGAACCGGAATTCGGGTCAGTGCAGAAACCAGTGCTGTACACATCCCGATACCGGCACTTGGGCCATCTTTCGGGGTCGCACCCTCAGGTACGTGCACGTGAAGATCGTGTTTTTCGTGGAAATCATCCGCCACACCCAGGCCCGCAGCCCTGCTCCGAACTACCGTGAGTGCCGTCTGAATGGATTCCTGCATAACGTCACCCAGCGAGCCGGTTTTAACCACACGGCCCTTACCCGGTGTCAGAGCGCACTCTATGGTCAACAGTTCGCCGCCGACCTGAGTCCAGGCCAGACCGGTCACCTGCCCGATCTCATTGGTTTCCTCTGCCAGTCCGTATTTGAACTTCTTGACCCCGGAGTAATCCTCCAGAATATCCGGCGTCAGAGTCACAGAGGCCTTGCTGCTGCTCTCTACGTGCTCACGTACAACCTTGCGGCAGATCTTGGCAATCTCGCGCTCAAGGCCCCGCACACCGGCCTCCCGGGTGTAGTAGCGGATCAGATCCCGAATGGTCTCTTCCGGCAGTTTCAGTTCGTCCTTGCGCAGGCCATTGGCTTTGAGCTGCTTGGGCAGCAGGTAACGCAGGGCAATATTGACCTTTTCATCTTCGGTGTATCCGGGAATCCGGATGATCTCCATGCGGTCCAGCAGTGCCGGTGGAATATCCATGGAGTTGGAGGTACACACGAACATCACATCCGAGAGGTCGTAATCGACTTCCAGGTAGTGGTCATTGAATGTATGGTTTTGTTCCGGATCCAGCACCTCGAGCAGCGCCGAGGCCGGATCGCCACGATGGTCCATGCCCATCTTGTCGATTTCGTCGAACAGGAACAGCGGGTTCTTCACACCCACCTTGGAAAGCTTCTGCAACAACTTGCCCGGCAGCGCGCCGATGTAAGTCTTGCGGTGGCCTCGTATCTCGGCTTCGTCACGCACACCACCCAGCGCCATGCGGGTGTATTTGCGATTGGTTGCCTTGGCGATGGACTGGCCAAGGGAGGTCTTGCCAACCCCGGGAGGCCCTACCAGGCAGAGCACAGGCCCTTTTACCTTCTTGACCCGACTCTGTACTGCCAGATACTCCAGAATACGCTTCTTCACTTCGTCCAGGCCGTAGTGATCCCGGTCCAGGATTTCTCGGGCCTTTTCAAGGTCGTGACGAACCCGGCTGCGCTTCTTCCAGGGTACGGCCAGCATCCAGTCAATGTAGCCGCGCACCACGGTAGCTTCCGCCGACATCGGAGACATCATCTTGAGCTTGTTCAGCTCGGCTTCGGTTTTCTTCCGGGCTTCTTCCGGCAAACCGGCTTCCTCAAGCTTCTGCTCGAGTTCCTCGAAATCGTTGTTACCCTCACCGAGCTGGCCCATTTCCTTCTGGATCGCTTTCATCTGCTCGTTCAGGTAATACTCGCGCTGACTGCGCTCCATCTGCTTTTTCACACGGCCACGGATGCGCTTCTCGACTTCGATCAGATCAATCTCACCGTCCAGCTTGCCCAGCAGAAGATCAACCCGCTTACGAACGTCCAGAGCTTCCAGCAACTCCTGTTTCTCGGGAATCCGCATCTCCAGATGCGCGGCCATGGTATCGACCAGACGCTCAAGTTCGTGGATACCGGTCAAAGCATTGGAAACCTCAGATGGCACCTTTTTGGACAGCTTCACGTACTTCTCGAATTCGTCCATCAGGGTCTTGGTGAGGACGTCTTCCTCACGCTCCGGCAAGGATTCCTCATCCATCAGAATGGCCTGGCCGGACAGGTAATCGCCTTCCTCGATGTCAGAAATGCTGGCTCGGGAATTACCCTCTACCAGAACCTTGACGGTGCCATCCGGCAGCCGAAGCATCTGCAGCACTGTCGCCAGGGTGCCCATGGCAAATACATCCTTCGGGCCCGGCTCGTCGGTGGAGGCATCTTTCTGGGCTACCAGCAGGATTTCCTTGCTGCCCTCCATTGCCGCTTCCAGCGCCTGAATGGATTTTTCGCGGCCCACAAACAGCGGAACCACCATGTGCGGGAACACCACCACATCACGCAAAGGAAGCAGCGGGTATTCGTGCACAGTTTCATCAGGTATACGGGTCATGGGGAATCCTCTGACAGTATTTCTTTCAGCATATCACCCAACATTGGGGCGCTGACAAAAATTGCAATCTTTTTACGATGGGAAATATCAGGGAGCAAACGATAAGGGCCTGAGATGAAAAAGGGGCGTTGAACGCCCCTTTTATATCACCCGGTATTCTACGCCCTGTGCCCGTTCAGTCTTCGGGCACCGCCTTGGCGTGATCGCTGCTGGCGTAGATCTTGAAGGGCTCTGAATCCCCCTTGATCACACTCTCGTCGATCACCACCTTGGAGACATCATGCTCAGAGGGAATCTGATACATGGTATCCAGCAGGGTCGCTTCCATTATCGACCGCAGACCACGGGCACCGGTCTTGCGCTCCATGGCTTTTCTGGCCACTGCGCGCAGGGCGTCTTCCCGGAAGTCCAGCTCCACCCCTTCCATATCAAACAGCTTCTGATACTGCTTGGTCAGAGCGTTTTTGGGCTCGGTCAGAATCTGCACCAGTGCTTCTTCATCCAGCTCGGTCAACGTGGCTACCACAGGCAGACGACCGACGAATTCCGGAATCAGGCCAAACTTCACCAGATCCTCGGTCTCGACTTCGCGAATGATATCGCCAGTGCTCTTGCTGTCGTCCTGGCTCTTGACTGTAGCCGAGAAGCCAATGGAACTGCGCTCAGAGCGTTCCTGGATAACCTTGTCGAGGCCGGCGAAGGCACCGCCACAGATAAACAGGATATTACCGGTATCCACCTGCAGGAACTCCTGCTGGGGGTGTTTACGCCCCCCCTGAGGAGGAACCGAAGCGACAGTACCCTCGATCAGCTTCAGCAAAGCCTGCTGAACACCCTCACCCGATACATCCCGGGTAATGGACGGGTTATCGGACTTGCGGGAAATCTTGTCGATCTCGTCGATGTAGACAATACCGCGCTGGGCCTTTTCGACATCGTAGTCGCACTTCTGCAGCAGTTTCTGGATGATGTTTTCAACATCTTCACCCACATAGCCTGCTTCGGTCAGCGTGGTCGCATCCGCGATGGTAAACGGAACATTCAGCATGCGCGCAAGGGTTTCGGCCAACAGGGTCTTACCGCTACCGGTGGGACCGATCAGCAGAATGTTGCTTTTGCCCAGCTCGACATCACTCTTGCCCTCGCCGTAGCGAAGGCGCTTGTAGTGGTTATACACCGCTACAGACAGAACGACCTTGGCGCGATCCTGGCCAATAACATATTCATTCAGAGTCTCACGGATCTCTGCCGGCGTGGGCAGGCGGTCGCTGGCCTCCTCCGGGGCGTTCTCCTGAATCTCTTCCCGGATAATGTCATTGCACAGATCAACGCACTCGTCGCAGATGAACACCGAGGGCCCTGCAATGAGCTTACGGACTTCATGCTGGCTCTTTCCACAAAACGAGCAGTAGAGCAACTTGCCGTTATCGTCGCCTCTGCCGTTTCTTTCATCTGCCATTGAAATACCTCTGTTCTTCGTTGGCCGGTGTCATCAGTGTGTACGCCGGCCGGTAGTGATGCGATGACTTTCAGTATTATTTATTCGATACGCGCTTATCAAGTATTGTATCGATCAACCCGTACTCTTTGGCCTGGGCAGGATCCATGAAATTATCACGGTCGGTATCCCGGGCGATGGTCTCGATGTCCTGACCCGTGTGCTCCGCAAGCAGCTCGTTGAGCGTGTTGCGGATTTTCAGGATCTCACGGGTATGGATCTCGATGTCCGTCGCCTGCCCCTGATAGCCGCCCAGCGGCTGATGAATCATTACACGGGAGTGTGGCAGGCAGGCACGCTTGCCCTTCGCGCCACCCGACAACAGGAAAGCACCCATGCTGGCTGCCTGACCGATGCAAAGCGTTGCTACATCCGGCTTCACAAACTGCATGGTGTCGTAAATGGACATGCCGGCGGAAACGGAGCCACCCGGACTGTTGATATAAAGATGGATATCCTTGTCCGGATTTTCGGATTCCAGGAACAGCAATTGGGCAACCACGAGGTTTGCCATGTGATCTTCAACCGGACCAACCAGAAAGATCACCCGCTCCTTGAGCAGACGGGAATAAATGTCGAACGAACGTTCGCCGCGCGCCGTCTGTTCAATAACAATCGGCACCAGGCCTGAGCTGGTTATCATTGTAGGGCCATCAAACGGTTTCTGCGTCATGTGCGCCTGAACTCCTTATGGACAATGGTTTGGACTCCTGCTTCAACGGGGGCCCGTTGTATTCCGGTACCCCATATACTCTGCCAGCAGATCGCCCAGATGAAAACAGCCGGACACGCCGGCTGCTTCCAGAACACGGCACCGAGCCAATGCCCGGCGGCCATCAGCGCTGGGGCTGACCGGCCTGAACCGCTTCCTCGTACTTCATCTTCTTCTCTTTTACCTTGGCCGCGCCAAGCACAAAATCAACCACGGCGTCTTCCAGTACAGAAGACTCAACCTGGGCCTTTTGATCCGGGTTGCTGTTGAAGTGTGCAACAACTTCATCCGGCTGTTCATACGTAGAAGCGATCTCCTGGATCTTTTCTTCTACTTTTGCCTCATCAGCCTTCAGGTCGTTCTTCTTGACCACTTCCTGGAACAGCAGACCGGTCTTCACGCGACGCTTGGCCTGCTCTTCAAAGATTTCCTTCGGCAGTTGCTGGAAATCAACCTGACCGCCAAAGCGCTGAACGGCGTCCTGACGCAGGCGATCAATTTCCTGATCAACCAGAGCCGCAGGCACTTCCAGCTCGGTGGTCTCCAACAGACCGTCTACAACGTCGTTCTTGACCTTGTTGGATACCGCCTGCTTGAGCTCGCGCTCCATGTTCTTCTTCACTTCCTCACGGAAAGCGGCTTCGTCTTCGGCTTCGATGCCGAAACGCTTGAAGAATTCCTGATCCAGTTCCGGCAACTGAGGCTCTTCTACCTTATGGATAGTGATAGCGAACTTGGCGTCTTTACCCGCGAGGTCTTCGTTGTGGTAGTCCTCAGGGAAAGTGACGTCGATTTCCAGCTCTTCGCCGGCTTTACCGCCCACGATGCCTTTCTCGAAACCGGGGATCATCTGGCCAGAGCCCAGGGTCAGACGATGGCCTTCAGCAGAGCCACCTTCGAATTCTTCACCGTCGATAGAGCCTTTGAAGTCGATAGTCACAATGTCCTTGTTCTTGGACTTGCGCTTGACCTCTTTCATGGTGGCCTGCTGGCGACGCAGGTTATCGATCATATTGTCGATATCCTTGTCGGCAACTTCAGACACCGGCTTCTCAACGTTGATCTTGCTCAGATCACCCAGCTCAATTTCCGGCAGAACCTCAAAAATCGCGACAAACTCGAGATCCTTGCCTTCTTCCATGGTCTTCGGCTCCAACTTGGGCCAACCAGCCGGATTGATATCCTGCTCCTGCAGCGCCTTGATGTAGTTGTCGCGCATAGCCTCGCCAACCACTTCCTGGCGGATGCTGTCACCAAAACGACGCTTGACCACGCTCATGGGAACCTTGCCAGGGCGGAAACCGTTCAGGCGCACGGTGCGAGCAGTTTCCTGCAGGCGTTTCTGAACCGCCTGGTCGATTTCCTGGGCGGGCACACCAATCGTCATGCGACGCTCGATGTTGGAGGTCGTTTCAACAGACACTTGCATGGAAGTTCCTCAAATTACAGATTCTGTAGGTGAATGAAAATTAAACCAAAATCCCGGCAGGAGCAGCTCACTCCAAAGGGACGCAAAATTAAAAGCCGGTAGTTTATCACGGTTTGCCCCGCCGAGAGAATCACCCGGCCACCCTGAATATGAGTTTGAGACGCGCCTGACAACGCGGTACGGGAACACAATGGGGACAAATCAGAAAAAAGAAAGGGTGGTGCGAGAGGAGAGACTTGAACTCTCACGGGTTGCCCCGCTGGAACCTAAATCCAGTGCGTCTACCAATTCCGCCACTCTCGCATATCCGGCGCAGCTCTGAACCATAACAGGGAATCAGGGTGCTCGGAAACAAACAAGGGGAAAAGTGGGGTGGACGAAGGGGTTCGAACCCTCGACCGCAGGAGTCACAATCCTGAGCTCTACCAACTGAGCTACGTCCACCACATCAGGGATGTGCCTATCGGCACACTACTGCTTACTTCAACTTTGCTGGTTCGGCGAGTCCGGTACCAATCTGCGATTAACGAGATGGCGCGCCCGGCAGGACTCGAACCTGCGACCATCCGCTTAGAAGGCGGATGCTCTATCCAGCTGAGCTACGGGCGCTTGACCGTTCGCCCACCTGAATATCCAGAAAGTGGTCGGGGTAGAGAGATTCGAACTCCCGACATCCTGCTCCCAAAGCAGGCGCGCTACCAGACTGCGCTATACCCCGTTAACTGAACAACAAGTGCCTCAGCAAAGTTGGCGCGCATATTACCGGCGCCGATCGCGTCCGTCAACACGGAATTGAAAATTCCTTGCCGAGACAGCTCTATAAGAGACCACTCGAAACCACAGGAGTTCCCGACCGCTCCCTCCACATTGGCGTTAACCCTGAAGCATGAGACAATGCCCGGCCTTCACTTCCTTACGCCCAAACCGACAAGACGGAAACATGAGCGCCAAACTGATTAATGGAAAAGAAATTGCTGCCCAGGTCCGGCAACAGGTGGCCGCCGGGGTCGAAGCCAGAAAACAGAAGGGCCTGAGAGCGCCAGGCCTGGCCGTGGTACTGGTCGGTCACGATCCGGCCTCCCAGGTATACGTTGGCAACAAACGCAAGGCCTGCGAACAGGCAGGCATCCTGTCGCTGTCCTATGATTTACCGGAAGACACCTCCCAGGCGGCACTGGAAGCGCTGGTTGACGAGCTGAACGAGAACCCCGCCGTTGACGGCATACTGGTTCAACTGCCCCTGCCCTCGCACCTGGATGCTGATCCGATTCTGGTAAAGATACGGCCCGACAAGGACGTAGATGGCTTTCACCCCTACAACATCGGCCGCCTGATGCAGCGCAAGCCTACCCTGCGGCCCTGCACACCGGCAGGCGTCATCACCCTGCTGGACTCCATTGGCACCCCCTACAAAGGCCAGCACGCAGTTATTGTCGGGGCCTCCAACATTGTCGGTCGCCCCATGAGCATGGAACTGCTGCTAAAAGGAGCCACGACAACGGTATGCCATCGATTTACCGACAATCTCGAGAAATTTGTCGGGGAAGCAGACATCCTGGTGGCCGCAGTGGGCAAACCGGGCATCATCAAGGGCGAGTGGGTCAAACCGGGCGCCACCGTCATTGATGTGGGCATTAACCGGATGGATGACGGCAAACTCTGTGGCGATGTCGATTTTGACGCTGCAGCAGAGCGTGCGGCTTACATCACCCCGGTACCGGGCGGCGTCGGCCCCATGACCATTGCCACCCTGCTGGAAAACACCCTTTACGCTGCCGATGTGCTGCACGCCGACACCTGACGCGGCATTCTTCGCATTTTTCGTTAACGGGCACAGGCCCAATAAAAAACCCCGCCGAAGCGGGGTTTTTTATGGACGGGCGCTTTACTGCCCGTATTTGGCCTTGGCCTTCTGACGGTAAGCATGCAACAGCGGCTCAGTGTAACCGGCCGGCTGTTCGCGCCCCTTCAGAACCAGATCCACAGCGGCCTGGAAGGCGATGCTGTCATCAAAGTTCGGAGCCATGTTGCGGTATGCCGCATCACCAGCGTTCTGTTTATCAACAACCGCAGCCATGCGCTTCATGGTTTCCATGATCTGCTCTTCAGAGCAGATGCCGTGGTACAACCAGTTGGTCAGCAACTGCGAAGAAATACGCAGTGTCGCACGGTCTTCCATCAGGCCCACATCGTTGATGTCAGGCACCTTGGAGCAGCCCACACCCTGGTCGATCCAGCGTACAACGTAGCCAAGGATACCCTGGACGTTGTTGTCCAGTTCCTGCTGAATGTCTTCGGCGCTCAAGGAGGACGGATCCTCCATCACCGGCACAGTCAGGATGTCGTCCAGAGACGCGCGCTGACGGTTAGCCAGCTCTTTCTGCACATCAAACACGTTCACTTGGTGGTAATGAGTGGCATGCAAGGTAGCGGCTGTCGGAGACGGAACCCAGGCGGTGTTGGCACCAGCTTTCGGATGACCGATCTTGGCCTCCAGCATGCCTGCCATCAGATCCGGCATGGCCCACATACCCTTACCAATCTGGGCAACGCCAGACAGACCGGCTTCCAGGCCGATGTCCACGTTCCACTGCTCGTAGGCGTTGATCCAGGCAGCCTGCTTCATCGGGCCCTTACGGATGAAGGGACCCAACTCCATGGAGGTATGAATCTCATCACCGGTGCGATCCAGGAAGCCGGTATTGATAAACACAGTGCGCTCTTTGGCCGCATGGATACAGGCCTTCAGGTTCACGGTGGTGCGACGCTCTTCGTCCATGATGCCCACTTTCAGGGTGAAGCGCGGCAGACCAAGAGCATCTTCAACACGACCGAAGAATTCATTGGTGAACGCCACTTCTTCTGGGCCGTGCTGCTTGGGCTTAACAATGTACACAGAACCCTTGGTGCTGTTCTGGAATTTGCCGTCGCCCTTCAGGTCGTGGATGGCGATCAGGGATGTTACCAGGCCGTCCATCAGACCCTCGGGGATTTCGCTACCATCCTTCAGCAGAATGGCCGGGTTAGTCATCAGGTGGCCAACGTTACGAACGAACAGCAGGCTGCGGCCCTTGAGGGTCAGCTCGCTGCCATCGGCGCCAGTGTAGGTGCGGTCGCCATTCATGCGACGAGTCATCATCTGGCCGCCCTTCTCGAAGGACTCTTCCAGATCGCCCTTCATCAGGCCAAGCCAATTCTTGTAGGCGACAACCTTGTCATCAGCATCTACCGCGGCAACGGAGTCTTCGCAGTCCATGATGGTGGTCAGGGCCGATTCCATCAGAACGTCTTTAACGTGGGCACCGTCATCCTTGCCGATCGGATGGCTGGCATCAATCTGGATTTCGAAATGCATGCCATTCTTCACCAGCAAAACGCCAGTGGGGGCATCGGCAGCGCCGGTGTAACCCACAAAACCGGACTCGTCTTTCAGACCGGTCACGTCACCGTTCTGAAGTTTAACCGCCAGCTTGCCGCCGTCGATATAGTATTTTGCGGCGTCTTTATGGCTACCGGAAGCCAGAGGCGCAGAGCCATCCAGCAGGTTGCGGGCCCACTCAATCACCTTGGCGCCACGAACCGGGTTGTAGCCACGGCCCTTCTCAGCACCGTTTTCCTCAGAAATAGCGTCGGTACCGTACAGGGCATCGTACAGGCTACCCCAGCGAGCGTTAGCCGCGTTCAGGGCGAAACGGGCATTCATGACCGGCACAACCAGCTGCGGGCCGGCCATGGTGGCGATTTCCGGATCCACATTGGAGGTGGAGATTTTGAAATCCGCCGGCTCATCTACCAGGTAGCCGATGTCTTTCAGAAACGCCTTGTACTCGGCCATGTCCAGTTTCTGGCCCTTGTGCTCGCGGTTCCAGGTATCCATTTTTTCCTGGATTTCGTCACGCTTGAGCAGCAGCTCGCGATTGCGCGGAGCGAGCTCGTTCACGATCTTGTCGAACTCGGCCCAGAACTTGTCAGCTTCAATACCGGTGCCCGGAATCGCTTCGTTATTTACAAAATCGTACAGATTCTTGGCGATCTGGATGCCGCCAACTTGAACGCGTTCTGTCATCGTTGCTTGCCTCAATGGGTTTGTAGTTCCCGACTCCCCTGATGGCGCCGATAGCGCGGGGACGTTCTGATTAGAGCGCCGCATTGTACGTGAAATTCCCTACAAGGTCATTCCCACCGGCACAATGCGACATTGCGCGAATCAACTCAGTCCTGGCTCCGGCGCCAGGTGGTTCCTTCACGGCTGTCATCCAGGATAATGCCCTTCTCCAGCAGATCATCGCGAATGCGATCGGCCTCCGCAAAGTCTTTGGCTTTACGGGCATCGGCACGGGCCTGAATCATGGCCTCGATGTCCTCGGCGGTCAGCTCACTGCCGGTATCCGCCTGGAAGAAGGCTTCCGGGTTCTGCTGCAGCAGACCGAGCACAGCACCCAGCCGCACCAGAACGGCCGCGCTGCGCTTGGCGGCTTCTTCATCACCTTCCCGGCGGTAATGATTGATGTCATTCGCCACTGCATGCAGCACGGCAATGGCGCCAGCAGTATTGAAATCATCATCCATTACCTCGGCAAAACGACGGTCGTGGTCCGTTTCCGCTACATCCGCTTCTTTCGCCGGCACGATACCCCGCAGGGCATGATAGAGCTTGGTCAAGGTTCGCCCGGCCTCCGCCAGGTTATCCTCGGAATAGTCCACCTGGCTCCGGTAGTGGCTGGACACCAGGAAATAGCGAACCACTTCCGCCGGGTACTTCTCCAGGATTTCGCGAATAGTAAAAAAGTTGCCCAGTGATTTGGACATCTTTTCCTTGTTCACCCGAATGGCGCCAGCGTGCATCCAGGTGTGCACAAAGGTGTGGCCAGTGGCACATTCTGACTGGGCAATTTCGTTTTCATGATGGGGGAACAGCAGATCCGGGCCACCACCGTGAATATCGAAGGTATCACCCAGGCACTTGGTGGACATGGCGGAACACTCAATATGCCATCCGGGACGACCTTCGCCCCACGGCGACTGCCAGCTCACCTCGCCTGGCTTGGCGGCCTTCCAGAGCGCAAAGTCTGCAGGGCTGCGCTTGGCCTCCTGCACATCCACTCGAGCACCGGCTACCAGATCTTCCAGCTTTTTCTTGCTGAGCTTGCCGTAATCCGAGAAAGACTCCACGGCAAAGTACACGTCGCCATTACCGGCAACGTAGGCGTGGCCACCAGCGATCAGCTTCTGGATCATGGCAATGATGTCGTCGATGAAGGCAGTCGCCCGGGGCTCATCGTTGGGTGACAGCACGCCGAGCTTCGCCTCATCCTCGTGCATGGCCCGGATCATCCGGTCGGTCAGGTCGGTATACACCTCACCGTTTTCATCAGCCCGGCGCAGGATCTTGTCGTCGATATCGGTAATGTTGCGCACGTAGTGTACGTCGTACCCGCGATGCCGCAGATACCGAGTCACCACGTCAAACGCCACCAGCACCCGAGCATGCCCCAGATGGCAATAGTCGTAGACAGTCATGCCGCACACGTACATACGAACCTTGCCAGGCTCCAGGGTTTTGAACGCTTCCTTTTGCTGTGTCAGCGTATTGTAGATACGCATTACTTGCCTCCCTTACCCCAGGAATCCCGCAGCGTTACGGTACGATTGAACACCGGCTTGCCAGACTTTTCAGTCAGTTCCTGGTCGCAGAAAAAGTATCCCTCGCGCTCGAACTGGTACGGCAGATCGGTACGGGGCTGAGCCAGACTTTTCTCAACGCGGGCACCTTTGAGAACGACCAGAGATTCCGGGTTCAGATGATCCAGAAAATCGCCTTCCTTGTCGCTGTCCGGAGATTCGTGGTTGAACAGGCGGTCGTAAAGATTGATATCCGTCTCCACGCTGTCGCTGGCCGACACCCAGTGAATCACGCCATTGGGTTTGTAGCCCTCCGGGTTCACGCCCAGGGTATTCGGATCGTATTCGCACTTGAGCTCGACAATCTCGCCGCTGCCGTCACGCACAACCGCTTTGCAGGTCATCACGTAACCACCGCGCAGCCGCACCGCCTGGTCCGGGGCCAGCCGCTTCCACTTACGCGGCGGCTCTACCTCGAAATCTTCCCGGTCAATAAACAGGGTCTGACTCCAGGTCACTTCCCGCTCGCCCATATCCGGATTCTGCGGATGCACTGGCAGAGTGAGGGTTTCCGTCTGGTCAGCCGGATAGTTGGTCAGGGTGACCTTGAGCGGACGCATCACGCACATGGCGCGGGGCGCACGGTTATTCAGATCTTCTCGGATAGCGTGCTCCAGCATACCGACATCCACGGTGCCACCGGCCTTGTTCACGCCGATCATGTCGCAGAAGTTGCGAATGGACTCCGGTGTGTAACCACGACGGCGCATGCCGGAAATCGTCGGCATCCGGGGATCGTTCCAGCCGTCCACCACGTTTTCATCCACCAGCCGCTTCAGTTTGCGCTTGCTGGTAATGGTGTAGTTCAGATTCAGCCGGGCAAATTCGATCTGGCGCGGATGACAGGGGATGGTGATGTTATCCAGCACCCAGTCGTACAGCGGCCGGTGATCCTCGAATTCCAGGGTACACAGGGAATGGGTAACGCCTTCCAGGGCATCGGAGATCGGATGGGTAAAATCGTACATCGGATAGATGCACCACTTGCTGCCGGTCTGGTGATGATCCGCATAGCGAATCCGGTACAGAATCGGGTCCCGCAGGTTGATATTCGGGGATGCCATATCAATCTTGGCCCGCAACACCAGCTCACCGTTCTGGAACTTGCCGTCGCGCATGTCCCGGAACAGCTGCAGGCTTTCCTCTACCGGGCGATCCCGGTATGGACTGTTCTTGCCGGGCTCTTTCAGGGAACCCCGGTACTCGGCCATCTGTTCAGCGTTAAGAGCACAGACATAAGCCTTATCGTTCTGAATAAGCTCTTCGGCAAAGGCATAGAGCTGATCAAAGTAATCCGACGCGTAACACACCTCGCCGGCCCACTCATAGCCCAGCCACTCCACGTCCTGCTTGATAGCGTCGATATACTCCTGGTTTTCCTTTTCCGGGTTGGTGTCGTCAAAGCGCAGGTTGCACTCACCGTTAAAGGTTTCGGCAATGCCAAAGTTCAAACAGATGGATTTGGCATGGCCAATGTGCAGATAGCCATTGGGCTCCGGGGGAAAACGGGTGACCACCTTGCCGGTGTGCTCCCCTTTGGCAATGGCGTCTTCAATAAGGCTCTGGATAAAGTTGTGGGCTTTCTTCGACTCGGCGCTCATACAATCTCTGTTAACAGGGAATGAATCATGGGAGCTGTCCGGATGCTCCGTTTAAACCGCCTATTATACTCACAAATCCATGCCGGACTCATGCACCGGACGAAACTCTTGAGTACAATAGCCACTTTCAACATTCCGATCCCAAAATACAGGAAACCCTGATGATTCTGCTGCAGACAAACTTCGGTGATATCAAACTGGAACTGGACTACGAAAAAGCCCCGGAAACCGCCAAAAACTTCGAACAGTACGTTCGCGACGGCTTCTACGATGGCCTGATTTTTCACCGCGTTATCAGCAACTTCATGATTCAGGGCGGCGGCTTTGAGCCTGGCATGACGCCGCGCAAAACCCGCGAACCTATCCAGAACGAGGCTGACAACGGCCTGAGCAACATGGTCGGTACCATTGCCATGGCCCGCACCATGGACCCCCACTCCGCCACCGCCCAGTTCTTCATCAACGTTGAGAACAACGGTTTTCTGGACCACACCGCCAAGAACGCAGAGGGCTGGGGCTACTGCGTATTCGGCAAGGTGGCCGAGGGCATGGATACCGTCAACAAGATCCGCGCCGTTCGCACCACCATGCGCGCCGGCCACCAGGACGTCCCGTTTGAGGACGTAGTGATCGAAAAAGCCGAGGTTCTGGAGGACGCGTGACCACGCTGTTTATCTCGGATCTGCACCTGGAAGAATCGCGCCCGGATATTACGGGCGCGTTTCTGTCCTTCCTCAAAGACAAGGCTCTGGGCGTTGAGCGTCTTTACATTCTCGGCGACTTTTTTGAAGCCTGGATTGGAGATGACGAGCGCACACCGCTGCAGGAACAGGTGGCGGCGGCCTTGCGGGAGGTGCGGGACACAGGCACCGACATTTACCTGATGCACGGCAACCGGGACTTCCTCATTGGCGAAGACTTCTGCGCGCGCGCCGGCGCCATCCTGCTGGATGATCCAACGGTAGTGGATCTGTATGGCACACCAGCCCTACTGATGCACGGTGACAGCCTGTGCACGGCCGATGTGGAATATCAGAAGTTCCGGGCCAACATGCGTAACCCGCAAACCGTGAAAATGCTGCTCGCCCGCCCACTCAAAGACCGTCAGCTGATGGCACGGCAACTGCGGGAAATCTCCATGGCGAAGAATCAGGGCAAGGCTGAGACCATCATGGATGTGACCCCCGAGGAAGTCGTGAAAGAACTGGAAGCCCATGACGTCCAACTGATGATTCACGGCCATACCCATCGCCCCGCCATTCATGAACTGGAAGCCAATGGCAGGCCTGCCCGCAGGATTGTGCTGGGGGACTGGGACGAGAATGTCTGGTGGCTTGAAGCCAGCAAGAACCAGCCCGTTGCCCTGAGGCACCAGCCACTCGCTGACTTCTAGGTACTGGACGGCAGCGGTACTGCTGCCAGAAATCAAGAGTGGTCTTTCACCCACTTACCGTCGGCTTTGTGGTATTCCTGTTTTACCGCCGCCCACGCGACGCGATGGGCGGTTTCTTCACGATCGGCGTCGCCACGGCGGTCTTCAGGGTTGCGGTACTCTTCCCAAGCCGAATTGAACGCTTTGCGATAAATCTCCTGGGCGTGCGCAGGCAGATTGTTTCGAACCCCGTCTGGCAGATCGGATTTGCGATCATAAGGCATCGTTTACCTCCTTTTGCCAAGAGATGATCCCCATAGTTAGCAGCGTTACCGCCAGGGCTTTAATGGCCGGGTATTGGCACGAGCCGCCAGATACTCAGGACGCCGTTTACTTCCGCAGAATGGCTCCACAAGGCAGTTGTCCACGCTGTTGTAAACAAAGAACAGATTGGCTCGAGGCCAGGGCGACATGTTCCGGTTAGAGGCATGCAGGGTATTGCACTCAAACAATAGCAGAGACCCTGCCGGACCGGTGGGCGCCTCAATACCATGTCGATTTGCCAGCTGACCTACAGCATCACGGGACGGCACCCCTGCTGTCTGCTTCTGCAGTGACTGTGTCCAGTTGTTCTCAGGCGTGGCACCGGCACAGGGCACAAAATACTCATGCGAACCGGGAATCAGCATCAACGGGCCGTTGAAAGCATTATTATCCGTCAGCATGATCGACGCGCTCACGGCCCGCATGGCGGGCATCCCGTCTTCCGTGTGCCAGGTTTCAAAATCCGAGTGCCATTCAAAGCCATTGCCGCAAAATCCCGCCTTGCTGTTAATCCGGGACTGGTGGATGTAGACGTCTCCGCCCAGCAACTGCTGCGCTATACCCAGCAATTCAGGATCACGAGTCAACCGATGAAACGCCTCGGAAGTCTCATGCATCGCAAACACCGACCGGATTTTCTCGCGATTTGCATCCATGATCACTTCATCCCGCTCACAGAAGGCCTTGTCCTGAGCCATGTCTCGCAGCTCATCGAAAAAACCCGCCACCATCTCCGGGGTAAAGAAGTTCTCGAGCCACAAGAACCCATCCCGCTCAAATTGTGCCAGCTGTTGCTGGGCCAGTGGCCCTTGCTCGCGCTGCGCCCCCGCGCTGTGAACGATCGGCTCGTGCCGGGGAAACATGTTTCCTGCGTTTTCCTCTCTGCTTCGGTAAAAGTCAGCTCGTTGTAACATGATGATGAAACCTCATTACTCTGAAAATGAGGTTTCAACGTAACAATCGCAACATGCCCCAACTACAACATAGGTTATAAAGGGAAACCGCTAGAAGTTACTGAAAAGTAAGGCTATAACGCATCGCTTTCGGTAGGTTCCCGATAGCTTTCAAGGCGTTTCAGCCAGCCTGGAAGCCACCGCTCTCGCTCAATGGGCATCTCTGCGTTCTCGGCCCGCCGGGTAAGCACCCGGCCGGCCGCGTCGCGAAAGCGCTCCAAGGCCGTATCGGCCTTGCCGGGTTCCATTTCCAGCAGCACCTGACGCAGCCCCCACCCTTGCCCCCTGTAGACCTCTTGTGACGATAAACCCTCACCTTTGAAATTCACATAATCCATCAGGGCATAGACGCCGCCAGGTCTCTTTGAAAGTTCAGTAATGTGTGCTGTCACCGTGTCCCGCTGATCATCCGGCACGGCTTCTATAACCCGGTGCAGAGATTGCTCTGCTCGCTTGAAAATGAAGGCCACCTGAACGGCTTTGGTTCGGTCCAGAAAGGCACGCAGTTCCGCCAGTCGTTGACTGCCTGCGGCTTCAATAAACGCGTTCTGGTCCGGCCATGGGGCATCCGGTACCGGATCTTCCGTTAACCAGTCAGGCATCGCCACTGCGCGGGCTTTCATGAAGCGAATCAGATCAGGGAAACTCTCCACAAAACGCTCGTTCACGCCCTCGGGGTACCAGATAAAATGCCCGATGCCCAGCGATGGAAAGGCCTCTCCCTGATTCCAGTGCACCAGGCAGTCATAGCGCCCGGCACACTCATTACGAAATATCTGCTCACCAACCCATTCCAGTTGCCGCTCGGAGAGCGCAAGCGCTGGCACGGCCGGCTTCCGAGTCAACTGATCCGCCAACACCACGGTGAGAATGGCCACTATAAGGCCGACCACAAGCCACTTGTGCACGCTACTCTCTCTCAGCAACAAAACCAGTACCTATCGGTGAATCAGAGTGAAAGAGCAGGCTGAACGATCGCCGCATATACGCCACCGGATTGCTCAGACCTTTTCAGTCAGTTGTAACTTTGAACCCGCCCTCACCGGATATACACCACTCACTGGCATCCCCGCAAATCCCTTGCCACCCAAAAGCTTCACAAGAACTCATCCATAAGCGCTTCCAGATCCCGGGTATCTCGAGGCTTGGCCCGACAGGCCGTTGTTCCGGCATCAACACAGGCCTGACGATAGTCCTGGCTGCGGTTCGCAGAGATGGTCACTATTGGTGTGTATACCGGGAGGAGATTCTGATGGCGAATGGCCCTGATGGCTTCGATTCCATCCATAAAAGGCATTTCGCCGTCCATCAAGACCAGGTCCCAGCGATCATCCGCAACGGCCAGGAGTGCCTCCACACCATCACAGACGCCGGTCACCTGAACGCCCAGGTTGGAGAGCTTCTTGCACATCACCATCCGTACCCCCGCATCGTCATCCACTACAAGCACTCGGACAGGCAGTGAAAACCCCAGTCGACTCGCCAGGGGCTCCGGTCTGGACGGCGAACGCGGTGCCGGGTTCTCTTCCAGAATGGTCGAAATGCGCTCCCCTCCAAGCATCAACCTGACCCAACTCCTCAGAGCCAGAACCATCAGCGTCAGCGCAAGGAGAAACGTCAGGGGAGCGTGGTATGGGAGCCAATAATTGATAAACCGTATCTCGAAGTTCGAAAACAGCGTCCACTCCAGGGCAATCAACGCTGCTACTCCAGCAATCGTCATGAGTGAGGCAGAGCAAGGCCGCTGCACCAGCGCACCCGATGCGCTCTGATCTCTGAATGGGAATCTGATTCTAGTTTCCTTAAATTCACTCGAAATGTAACTCCAACCTAACAACCCATCATTTAAGCGTCGTTAACATAGGTTAAACCGAGACGATTACCGCGATGCGCCAGCCTCCTACCGAGCCTTGCCCCAACTTCATACCTTTGCTATCAATAGTTTTTCAATAGGCGGCACGAAGGGAAGCAAATCACATGGAAACCGGCTGCATTATCAAACACTTCGAGAGCTACGCCCCTATCTCCCGTTCTGAGGCAGAGCTGCTGGCATCCCTCGAGAAAAATCCCAAAGACTACGGCAAGAACAGCTATGTGTGGTGCCAGGGGGATACACCCGGAGATTTCTACTCGCTGAAGCAAGGCTGGGCTTACTCCTTCAGAGACCTGGAGGACGGCACCCGTCAGGTGCTGGACGTCTACGTGCCGGGTAATGTGATCGGTTTGAGGGACTATGCGTTCCGGAGTCGTGTATCCGGCTTGAGGATGCTCACGGACGGAGTGCTGTGTGCCTTTCCCCGGTCTCGTCTGACAGAAGTCTTCGCGGAATCCTTGTTGCTTTGCAACATTTTTTTCACGATCGGATCACGAGATCAGGCCATCCTGATTGAGCGCCTGGTTAACCTGGGACGCCGGTCCGCGCGGGAAAAGGTTGCTCATTTCCTGGTTGAAACCGTCTATCGTGTGGACAGGACCGTTACCCAGCCAAACCAGCCACTACACCTTCCCCTCACGCAGTCACTGATTGCCGACGCTCTTGGCCTTAGTGCCGTCCACGTAAACAGGGTGTTTCAGGAGCTCAAGGACGAGGGATTGGTTAGCTCGCCCAGCTCTGGGGTTCAGCTACAAGACCTGAAGCGTCTCAAGGAAATTGCAAGGTTCGACCCGACCTATCTCGAGGAAGATATCCAGGCTGCCATGGGCGAGGCTGGGCAATTCAGGCAGTTATAGACCAGGACCGTGCAAGCACCATCACCAGGCAAGAGACCCTTGAGATCGCTGCCTTCCATCCACGACGAAGTTACGCGGTATCCTTGACCTTGTGTTCGGCTAATTCTGCCTTGATGGCGTCAGGGATGGGAACAGACTTTTCATTTTCGTAATCGAAGTGAATCAGTGTCGCGACACCACGGGCGATCTGCTTGCCATTCTGCCAGGCCTCCTGAACCACCTGGAACGAGCTGTTACCAATGTTGCCCACGCCGGTTCTGATCTCAACGGGCAAGTGCCAGTAACTCTGGGCCAACAGGTCGATCTCCAGCCGAGCAATGATCAGCGGCCAGGTTTTTACGTCCAGCGACGGGTGGAAAATCCGAAATATCGGAGTACGTCCCTGTTCGAACCAGACCGGCAGGGAGGTATTGCTGATATGGCCAAGCGCATCGGTATCACTGAAGCGAGGCTGAATGTCGAGGGTAAACATGGGCATAGTCCTGCTGTGAAAGAGCGCAAACTATACACACAAATTCTCTCGCGAAAAAAATCCTGTGGCGTTAACCACAGGATTTTCCGCTAGTACTTTGGTCGCAGTTACTGCTCCACAAAAGCCCGCTCAATCACATAGTGGCCCATGTCGCCACCACGGGCTTCGCGGAAGCCCATGTTATCGAGAATGGCACAGGTGTCCTTCAGCATGCTCGGGCTGCCACAGATCATGAAGCGGTCCTGCTCCACGTCGAAATCCGGCAACCCCAGATCCCGTGTGATCTTGCCGGTTTCCATGGCATCCGTCAGACGACCCTGGTTGCGGAAGGGCTCCCGGGTCACGGTCGGGTAATACACCAGCTTGCCACTGACCATCTCACCAAAGAATTCGTTCTCCGGCAGTTCTTCAATCTCTTGCTGGTACGCCAGCTCGGAGATGTAGCGCACACCGTGGGTGAGAATCACCTTGTCATAGGCTTCGTAAACTTCCGGATCCTTGATGATGCTCATGAACGGTGCCAACCCGGTGCCGGTGCTGATTAGCCAGAGATTTCGGCCCGGCAGAAGATTGTCCAGTACCAGTGTACCCGTCGGCTTGCGGCTGACCAGAATCTCGTCACCCACTTTGATCTGTTGCAGGCGCGAGGTCAGCGGGCCATCAGGAACTTTGATAGAGAAAAACTCCAGCTCTTCTTCATAGTTCGCACTGGCGATACTGTAGGCGCGCATCAACGGTTTACCATCCGTCTCCAGACCAATCATCACAAAATGACCGTTCTTGAAGCGGAAGCCGGGATCCCGACTGGTCTTGAAGCTGAACAGCGTATCGTTCCAGTGGTGCACACTGGTTACGGTTTCTTTCATCAGGTTGCTCATGGGAGCCCTCGCCTATTAACGTCAGTCCATCAGGAATTGATAATAGTTTAACCTTTTGCTTGAAATCGACAAAACGGGCTGTTTTCATAAGGCTATTCGATTTTTCCGATAAACAATTTCCACCGGAAGACACCTCATGAAATACAGCTTTCGTCAGCTCGAAGTTTTCCTGGCCGCCGCCCATTTCCAGAACATCACCCGGGCTGCCGAATCGCTGGCTATGTCCCAGTCCGCCGCCAGCAGCGCCCTGAAAGAACTGGAGAATCAGTTCGATATCCAGCTCTTTGACCGCGTGGGCAAACGGCTGCAATTGAACGAGCTTGGCCGCCTCTACCGGCCCAAGGCAGAGTCCCTGCTGGCGCAGGCCACGGAACTGGAACAGGCCTTCAGTAAACATTCAGAAGTCGGCGCCCTGAAAGTCGGTGCGACTCTGACTATAGGGAACTATCTGGCCGTGGGCGTGATGGCCAAATACATGAATACCCCTACCCGCCCGAAAGTTTCACTGGAGGTGGCCAACACCAGCTCCATAGCCCGCCGAGTCCGGGACTTCGAATTGGATATCGGTCTGATTGAAGGCGAGCTACAGTCCCCGGAGCTGGAGGTAATTCCCTGGCGGGAAGACGAACTGACGGTATTCTGCTCTCCGTCACACCCCCTGGCCCGAAAACAGGCTCTGACCGACGAGGACCTTCGTCAGGCGGTCTGGATTATGAGGGAACCGGGATCTGGCACGCGGCAGAGCTTCGAACGGGGGATGCACGGCCTGTTGCCAGACCTCAACATCCTGCTGGAACTGGAACATACCGAGGCCATCAAACGGGCCGTAGAGGCGGATCTGGGCATCGGATGTCTGTCCAAAGTAGTCCTGGCCGACGCTTTCAAACGCGGTAGCCTGGTCCCCCTGAGCGTCCCCGACTATCGGAAATTCGACCGTCAGTTCTACTTCATTCTGCACAAACAGAAATACCGCAGCGCCGGAATCGCCCGCTGGATGTCACTTTGCCAGGAGCTTCAACCTGCCAGAACCGGGCCGCTGTGAAAGCGGAACTCGGAATCCGGAGATTCGATCAGCTTCTGCTCGATAGCCAGAAACTCCGCGACGCGGTCATCCACCGGGCCACCATTGGCCTGCTCGGCCAGCTTCAGGTAATCCTGGTAATGACGTGCCTCGGATTTAAGCAGGCTGTTGTAGAACTCAGCCAGCTTTTCATCCAGCGAGGGAGCCAGTGCCGCAAAACGCTCACAGGATCTGGCCTCAATAATGGCGCCGACGATCAAGACATCGACCAGCCGCCCGGGATCTTCTGTTCGTACCGCTTCCCTCAGGCCGGCGGCATACCGTGCCGGTGACAGATGGGTATAGGTAACCCCCCGCTTTTTCATGATCGCCAGTACCTGCTCGAAGTGCCTGAGTTCCTCACGGGCCAGACGCGACATCTTGTTGAGCAACTCGGTGTTGTCCACGTAACGGTACATCAGACTCAGCGCCGTGGACGCGGCCTTTTTTTCACAATGCGCATGGTCGATCAGCAGCAGGTCCTGGTTTGCCAGGGCGCTGTCAATCCAGGTTTGCGGGGTACGGCACGGTAGGAAATCGTGAATTTCTTGCAGGGCGTCGTTCATATCGCGGTTCAGGCTGAAAATTCGGGAGGCCGGAGTATAGCGCACTTAACAGATTCCTCCGACCTCTGTCCAACTTAACTTTATAAGGGGTTTCCTATAGAATGCAGCGCCAGATCAAGGAGTCTCTGAATAAATCCTGAAACCCCATCAGTGATTTGAGGCGTTATTCAGAGGCTCCTGCGGCCTTTTCGCCAAAAAACTCCCGCCGGGCATCACGCCCACAGCGCGGAACATTCCAACTGATGAGGGTCCATATCGTGTTAGAAGCCTATCGTGAACACGTTGCCGAACGTGAAGCCCTGGGTATTCCCCCCAAGCCCCTGAACGCCGAGCAGACCGCCGCCCTGGTTGACCTGCTGAAGAACCCGCCGGCCGGTGAAGAAGAAACCCTGGTTTACCTGCTGGAAAACCGCATTCCGCCGGGCGTAGACGAAGCTGCCTACGTTAAGGCCGCTTTCCTGTCTGCCATCGCCAAGGGCGAAGCGACTTCCCCGCTGGTCAGCAAAGAATACTCTGTGAAGCTGCTGGGCATGATGCAGGGCGGTTACAACATCGAGACCCTGGTTGAGCTGCTGGACAACAGCGAGCTGGCCGAACTGGCCGGTGAGCAGCTGAAGAAAACCCTGCTGATGTTCGACGCCTTCAACGACGTGAAGGAAAAGATGGACGCCGGCAACGCCGTCGCCAAGTCTGTGGTTGAGTCCTGGGCCAACGCCGAGTGGTTCACCAACAAGAAGAAGGTTCCCGAGAGCACCAAGATGGTGGTGTTCAAGGTTACCGGCGAAACCAACACCGACGACCTGTCTCCGGCCCCGGATGCCTGGTCCCGCCCGGACATCCCGCTGCACGCCCGCGCTGCCTATAAAATGGAACGTGACGGCCTGAAGCCGGAAGAGCCCGGCGTAACCGGCCCGATGAGCCAGATCGACGAAATCAAGGCCAAGGGCCTGCCCGTTGCCTTCGTTGGCGACGTAGTTGGTACCGGTTCTTCCCGTAAGTCTGCCACCAACTCTGTTCTGTGGTTCTTCGGTGAAGATATCCCGGGCGTGCCGAACAAGCGTGCCGGCGGTGTCTGTATCGGTAACAAGGTTGCCCCGATCTTCTTCAACACCATGGAAGATGCTGGCGCCCTGGTATTCGAGGCCCCGGTTGACAACATGAACATGGGCGACGTCATCGAAATCCGCCCGTACGAAGGCAAGATCCTGAACGAAGCCGGCGAAACCATCTCCGAGTTCAAGTTCAAATCTGATGTGATCCTGGACGAAGTTCAGGCCGGCGGCCGTATTCCGCTGATCATCGGCCGTGGTCTGACCAACAAGGCCCGCCAGGCTCTGGGCATGGGCGCTACCGACATTTTCCGTCTGCCGAAGGATCCTGAAGCTGGCGACAAGGGTTTCACCCTGGCCCAGAAGATGGTTGGCAAGGCTTGTGGTCTGCCGGAAGGCAAAGGCGTTCGTCCGAACACCTACTGTGAGCCGCACATGACGACCGTAGGCTCCCAGGACACCACTGGCCCAATGACCCGTGACGAGCTGAAAGACCTGGCGTGTCTGGGCTTCCAGGCAGACCTGGTGATGCAGTCCTTCTGTCACACCGCCGCTTATCCGAAGCCGGTTGACGTTGAAATGCAGCACACCCTGCCGGACTTCATCCGCACCCGTGGCGGTGTTTCCCTGCGTCCGGGCGACGGCATCATCCACTCCTGGCTGAACCGCATGCTGCTGCCGGACACCGTAGGTACCGGTGGTGACTCGCACACCCGTTTCCCGATGGGCATCTCCTTCCCGGCCGGTTCTGGCCTGGTGGCCTTTGCCGCTGCTACCGGCGTTATGCCGCTGGATATGCCGGAATCCGTTCTGGTTCGCTTCAAAGGCGAAATGCAGCCTGGCATCACCCTGCGTGACCTGGTACACGCCATCCCGCTGTACGGCATCAAGCAGGGCATGCTGACAGTTGAGAAGAAAGGCAAGATCAACGAATTCTCCGGCCGTATCCTGGAGATCGAAGGTCTGGAGCACCTGACTGTTGAGCAGGCATTCGAACTGTCTGACGCCTCTGCCGAGCGTTCCGCTGCCGGTTGTACCATCAACCTGTCGGAAGACTCCGTGGCTGAGTACCTGCGTTCCAACATCGTTATGCTGCGCTGGATGATTGCTGAAGGTTACGGCGATCCTCGTACCCTGGAGCGTCGCGCCCAGCAAATGGAAGAGTGGCTGAAAGATCCGAAGCTGATGCGTGCTGATAAAGACGCGGAATACGCCCACGTGATCGAAATCGATCTGGCTGACATCAAAGAGCCGATCGTGTGCTGCCCGAACGATCCGGACGATGCCAAGTTCCTGTCAGAAGTGGCGGGTGACAAGGTAGACGAAGTGTTCATCGGTTCCTGCATGACCAACATTGGTCATTTCCGTGCCGCTGGCAAGCTGCTGGAGCAACACAAGGGCGCCCTGAGCACCCGTCTGTGGATGTCTCCGCCCACCAAGATGGATCAGCAGCAGCTGATGGAAGAAGGCTACTTCAACACCTACGGCACCGCCGGTGTTCGCACCGAGATGCCGGGCTGCTCCCTGTGCATGGGTAACCAGGCACGTGTAGCACCGAAGTCAACGGTTCTGTCTACCTCTACCCGCAACTTCCCTAACCGTCTGGGTGATGGTGCCAACGTGTACCTGACCTCCGCGGAACTGGCAGCTGTGGGCGCGGTACTGGGCAAACTCCCGACTCCGGCGGAGTACATGGAGTACGCCAAGGACCTGAACAGCATGTCCAAAGAGATCTACAAGTATCTCAACTTCGACCAGATGGAAGAGTACACCCAGAAGGCGTCTGAGGCTTCCGTAGCCTGAGATCTTCTGAGGTAGCCTACCTCTGATCTGAAAACGCCAGCCTTCGGGCTGGCGTTTTTTTGGTCCTGACACACAAACCCATGACCAGCGACACTCCATTATTCAAGGACAAAAAAAAGGGCTCCCGAAGGAGCCCCTTATTCAGTGCAGGTGAATTATCACCGTTCGATGTGCTGGTACTCACCGGCATCAGAAGTGGCCAGAGTCACCACAACGATAGCGATAAACGCAGCAATGAAACCCGGGATAATCTCGTACACACCCGGGCCACCCATGAACTCACCGTTCCAGCCCAGAGAGATCCAGATCATCACGGTGGCTGCACCCACAATCAGGCCAGCCAGTGCGCCTGCACCGTTGGTACGCGGCCAGGTCAGAGCCAGAATGATCAGCGGACCAAAGGCAGCACCGAAGCCCGCCCAGGCGTTACTGACCAGTCCCAGAACCTGGGAATCCGGATCAGACGCGATAAAGGCTGCCACCAGGCCAACCGCCACAACACAGGCCCGGCCAACATTGACACACTCTTTATCCGTGGCTTCCTTGCGCAGGAACAGACGGTAGAAGTCTTCGGTCAGCGAGGCGGAGGAAACCAGCAACTGACTGGAGATGGTACTCATGACTGCCGCCAGCAGCGCGGCGTACAGGAAACCGGTAATCAGCGGGTGGAACAGCAGATCTGACAGAACAATGAAAATGGTTTCCGGATCAGCAACGTCCAGGCCATTACGTACAGCGTAGGCACGGCCAAACACACCCAGCGCGATCGCGCCAATCAGGGAGATGCCCATCCAGGACATACCGATATTACGGGCAGTCCCTACCTCACCCACGGTACGGATAGCCATGAAACGTACGATGATGTGCGGCTGGCCGAAATAGCCGAGCCCCCAGGTAACCGCCGACAACCAGCCAATCACCGTGAGCCCTTCCGTCCACGACAGGAGCGTTGGATCCACACTGTTCAGGGTCTCGGAAGCCTGGGCGAAACCACCACCGCCTTCGCCAAACAGCACTACTGCAGGCATGATGACCAGAGCGAGCATCATGATGCAGCCCTGCACGAAGTCCGTCATGCTCACCGCGAGGAAGCCGCCGACCACGGTGTACGCCAGCACCACACCCAGGGTGATCACAATACCGGCGGCGTAGTCGCTCATGCCACCGAAGTTAAAGATACCAGCGAAGGCGCTTTCAAACAGCTTGCCGCCGGCAACCAGGCCAGAGGCGGTATAAACCGCGAAGAACAGCACGATAACGATGGCGGATACTGTGCGCAGCGGCAGAGCCTTGGTTGGGAAACGGTTGGCCAGAAACGCCGGGATGGTGAGTGCATTGCCATAATGCACGGTCTGCTCCCGCAGCCGGGGTGCAACCACAACCCAGTTAATGAAAGCACCAACAAACAGACCGATACCAATCCAGGCCGAGGCCAGACCGGTAACATAGAGGGCGCCGGGCAAACCCAGCAGCAACCACCCACTCATATCTGATGCGCCGGCTGACAACGCCGCAACTTTAGGACTGAGGGCACGGCCCCCCAGCATGTAATCCTCAGCAGTGGCTGATGATGTGCGCATGGCCCAGAGGCCAATTACGATCATCAGGGCGAAATACGCAAATAGACTGATCCAAACTCCAATAGCCATATGGCTCCTCCGGTTTTATGAGTCGGATAAGATCCGCTCGATTGGCACAACACCAGATCAAAGATCGGCACTGTGTGCCGTTTTTTTGTATGTCTCGGATTCGTCAGACCTGTAGCAAGAATCAACTTGCCGGGATTCCTCATTGAATATAGCTGATCGCCAGATCTTTGCGACCAGCCAGCTCAGCTCCGGAGCCTCGGTCCTCGGGCGATATAAATTAGTATTACTACGGATTCGAGGCTTACAAAATCCTACGATTATTTTGCATAATCCTACGGGACTGACGTCAAAACCTACGAATCCGTGCCTGAATCAGGCCACATGTTCATTAAGCTGTAGCCTCGAGGGTGTAATACCCCGGTGTTTTCTGAGCGCGTTGGTCAGCGCACTTTGCGATGAAAAGCCGGTGCGGTAGCTGATTTCAGAAACCGAAAGCGAGGTCGAGGAGAGTAGTCCAACCGCCTGATCGAGCCGGGTTTGCAGCAGAAACTGATGCGGCGTGGTCCCGGTAACCTGACGAAAAATTTCGTGAAACCGGCTCACACTCAGGCATGCGACACCGGCCAGATCCTGAACGGTTATCTTGCGGTGAAGATTGCCGACGATATAGCGGCGGATGTCCTCGGGATTGAGACTGTTTCTGTTACTGGAAACGGGGGGGCGGTCGACGATGCGCTCAGCCATGCAATGAAGAATACTGGCGGCGAGGTGCTGATGCAGCGCCCGGTTATCCGGTGAACGGTCGAATTCACCGGCGGCAAACTGGACCAACCCCTGAATACGGTTATCCATCTGTACCGTACGCGGCTTCTCAAACAGCCGCATCAACTTGTCGTAGTCCGAGTGCAGTGGTGTCGACAGTGCTGCGCAGAAGGGATCAACATTGATGACCAGCACGTGGTTTTGCTGATCACCACAATAATCGTGGCGCGCCTCTGTAGGTACCAGACAGGCTTTCCAGGTGTCGAGGCAGGCACCGGATCCATCAATGCTCAGCTCCGCCTGCCCGCGCACACCGACCACGATCTGGTGGTGTTCATGGTGATGCTGTTGGGCAGCCGTGGGTAGCTTCAAAAGTTTCGCGTTGAGCATTACTACTGAAAGCCGTTATCGAGAATGTTCCTCAATTAAAGCAGAACATTACAAAAAGTGCACGAAAACACCGGGATTCGCCAGCGATCTGTCTGCTGTCAGTCAGAAACCGGCAGTTTTGCCAATGCGGTCAGGAGGGCTGATACACTCTCGGATACCTGCTCGAGGGGTAAGGCGGCATTTACCACATGGTAGCGCCCGGGCATTTCCGTCGCGCGCTCCAGATAGGTTTCCCGTATCCGCTGAAAAAATGCCTGCGCCTCCCGCTCAAACCGGTCAAGCTCACCGCGCTTTCGAGCACGAGCCATACCGGTTTCCACAGGTGCATCCAGCAGGATAACGTGGTCCGGACGCATCTCACCCTGAACCAGAGCCTCAAGCAACGCAATCCGTTCTCTGGAGACGCCACGGCCACCTCCCTGATAGGCGAAGGTGGCATCGGTAAACCGGTCACAGAGAACCCACTTACCGGCGGAAAGTGCCGGGAGGATTCTGTTATGGAGGTGCTGAGCCCTGGCGGCAAACATCAGCAGCAGCTCGGTGGTTTCGTGTACTGACTCCTCTCTGGGGGCCAGCAACAGCTCACGGATGCTTTCTGCCATAGGGGTGCCACCTGGCTCACGGGTCACAATGTAATCAATACCAAGCCGTTCCAGGGTTTTCGCAGCGTTATCCAGCTGTGTTGACTTGCCAACCCCTTCGGTACCCTCGAATGTAATGAATCGCCCTCTGGCCAAAATCATTGCTCTCCGTTACTGCTGGTTTCTGAATCCGGGGCCGGGAATGAACGGTAATCTTCCCGGCGGTTCAGCTGGAACTCACGCACGGCTTTCTGGTGCTCGGCAAGCGTACGGGAAAACTTGTGACTGCCATCCCCCCGGGCGACAAAGTACAGGGCATCGCCGTCATCCGGATGCAACGCGGCATGAATGGATTCTCGTCCCGGTAACGCAATAGGCGTTGGCGGCAGGCCATCAATGCGATACGTGTTATAGGGTGTCCAGGTACGAAGATCACTGCGACCAATCCGGCCCCGATATTTGTCACCCATACCGTAAATAACCGTTGGGTCCGTCTGCAGGCGCATACCCTTCTTCAGGCGCCGGACGAACACACCCGCCACCTGTTGTCGCTCGCCGGCCACTCCGGTTTCACGCTCCACAATCGACGCCATGATCAGCGCCTCATAGGCGTTGTCGTACGGAAGCCCTTCCTCACGGTTCTGCCATTCCTCCTCAAGGACCTCGGTCATGATGTTGTAGGCCCTTTTGAGAATATCGAGATCGGTTTCACCACCGTGAAACAGGTAGGTATCCGGGAAAAACCAGCCCTCGGGATGCTGCCCTTCGGCTCCCAGAGCCGCCATGATCTCCTCATCCGTCCAATCGGTGGTCTGCCTGGTGAGCCTGTCGGTGCGCGCCAGCGCTGCCCGCATCTCGGCAAAGGTCCAGCCCTCGATAAACTGCACGGACCAGAGCTTGACCTTACCTTCTACCATCTGGTTGATCATGTCGACCGGGGTCATACCAGAGGTGAACTCGTAGTCCCCAGCCTTGATCAGAGTCTGCTCCGGGTTCAGGCGCCCGTGAATCCGCAGCCAGAGCGGATCATCCACAAATCCTTTCGCAGCCAGCTCCCGCGCAACGCGACCAAACGCCGTACCGGGCTCAACAGAAAACAGCGTCGGCTCGTCAAGGACAACCGGGTTCTCAAGTGTTTTCAAGCCCTGCCAGAGCCAGAGACCACTGCCGGTAACCGCCAGGACAGCAAGAGCAACAATACCTACGAGTAGCTTTTTGAACACGCGCATCAATCCGGTCGCTTATGAGGATCGCAAATTGTCGCAAGCCGGTTGCCCACAGGCAAATCATGGCCCGCCAGATTGCGAACCGGAACAACTCCAAGCACGCTGTTGGTCAGGTACAGCCCCTGGCATTCGCAGCCCAGCAGGTCCTCCACCTGCAGTTCACATTCCCGGAACGGCTCACCCGCCGCGTGCAGGCATTCGATCACCTTTCGGCGCATCACACCGGAAACCGCCAACGAGGCCGCCGGAGGTGTTCTCCAACCATCAGGGCCATGCAGGAATAAATTGGTTCTGGTACCTTCAACCACATGCCCTGCCGCGTTGGTCATCAGCAATTCAAACGTTGGATCCTTCATTTCACGGGCCGCCATGACCTGCTCCAGCCGATTGAGGCTCTTGATGCCAGACAGGAGTGGATTGACCGTCAACGGTACCCGGGAGAAGTCCACCATAACCCCGGTTTCGGGCGGTAGCGGAGGAAGAACAGAATGGAACAGATACAGATGGGGGCTGACATCAGCTGCCGGCCGATATCCGCGGCCACCGCTGCCACGGGTTACCACCAGCTTGAGCACCCAGTGGCTGATGCCATGAATGGCGCCATAGCGCTTCATTGCATGGGCAACCGCTGACTCCAGTTCGGGCCGACTCAGACGAATACCCAGGCGCCCGGCATCCCGCACCAACCGGTCAAGGTGATAGACCAGCAAAGGCGCGGAATCCCCGTTCACCCTGATGGTTTCGAACAGGCCATCTCCATATGCCAGCCCCCGGTCACCAGGGAGCAGGCAGTCGTCGTCTGCCCAGTAGAGCTTCAACACCCGGGCTCAACCCTCGTAGCGGCTGACGATCAGGGTCCCGTTGGTGCCGCCAAAGCCGAACGAATTCGACAACGCGACCTTCACATCGGCATCTCTGGATTTGTGCGCAACAAAGTCCAGATCACAACCTTCATCCGGATGATCAAGGTTGATGGTGGGCGGCAACACCCCGTCCCGGACTGCCAATACCGAGAATATAGCCTCAACGGCACCCGCGGCGCCCAGCAGGTGTCCGGTCATGGATTTGGTGCTGCTCATGGCCAGTTTTTCCGCATGGCTGCCAAACACCGATTTGACTGCAGCCACCTCAGCCACATCGCCAACCTGAGTAGAGGTTCCATGGGCATTGATGTATCCGACCAGATCCGGGCTGATGCCGGCATCGCGGATGGCATTTCGCATGGAGCGCGCCGCACCCTCACCATCGGCCGGGGGGGCCGTGATGTGATGGGCATCATCGCTCATGCCAAAGCCGATGACTTCCCCGTAAATGGTTGCTCCTCGCGCCCTGGCGTGTTCCAGCTCTTCCAGAACCACAACGCCGGCGCCATCACTGAGTACAAAGCCGTCACGGTCACGATCCCAGGGGCGACTGGCCTTTTCCGGCTCATCATTGCGGGTCGACAGGGCCCGGGCGGAGGAAAATGCCGCCACGCCGCTGCGTGTGGTCGCCATTTCAGAGCCGCCGGCCAGCATGACATCGGCATCGCCGTAGGCGATGGTTCTGGCGGCATAGCCGATATTGTGTGTTCCGGTGGTACAGGCGGTCACGATCGCAATATTCGGCCCCTTGTAGCCGAAACGGATCGCCGCATTACCGGAAATCATATTGATGACGGATGCCGGCACAAAAAACGGCGAAACCTTGCGCGGGCCGGCCTTATCCATCTGAAGAACGTTCTTTTCGATGTATTCCAGGCCACCGATACCTGAACCTATGGCAATCCCTACCCGCTCTTTGTCGAGCTTGCTGTATTGCTCAAGGCCGCTGTCATCTACCGCCTGCTGCGCTGCAATCAGGCCATAGTGAATAAAGGCATCCAGCTTTCGCGCTTCCTTGCTGGACAACCAGGGCTCGATATCAAGATCCTTGACGGCACCGCCAATGCGAGTGGTGTACTCGGACGCGTCAAAGCGGTCAATCAGTCCGATGCCACTGCGTCCGGCACGAATGGCTTCCCAGGAAGACGTCACATCATTCCCCACCGGAGAAAGCATACCCATTCCCGTGATGACAACCCGTCGCTTGCTCATATCCCCAATCACCCGATTGTTCCGTCTCTGATGGTTCACTGCTGGCCAATGTCCGACCAATAAAAAAGCCGTCCTTCAATAAGCCCAAAGGACGGCTTTTGCCTGGCTATCTGATTCGCAGGGTATCAGGTGTGCGCGACAATGTAGTCGATCGCGTCCTGAACGGTGCCCAGCTTTTCGGCCTCTTCGTCAGGAATCTCAGTCTCGAATTCCTCTTCCAGGGCCATAACCAGCTCAACAGTGTCCAGTGAGTCAGCGCCAAGATCCTCTACAAAAGAAGATGTGTTCTGAACTTCGGACTCTTTCACGCCCAACTGCTCACAAACAATCTTCTTAACGCGCTCTTCAACTGTACTCATAATGTCCTCACTTTATGTGTCAACCAAGCAACTCTATGGCTGCCAGTTTAGTTTAAACCCCACCTGCAAACAAGCAGGGATTCTGTCAAACATGTTGTGCGACAAGGGGTTGCACACCAGCCCGGAACGGACTTAACCCATGTACATGCCGCCATTCACATGAATGGTTTCTCCGGTTACGTAAGCGGCGCCGTCCGATGCCAGGAAAGCCACCACAGCGGCAACCTCCTCCGGCGACCCCAGGCGACCAGCCGGTATGATTTCCAGCATAGCCTCACGCTGCTTATCGTCCAGTTTTTTGGTCATGTCTGTGTCAATAAAACCAGGTGCCACGCAGTTCGCCGTGATACCGCGGTTAGACATTTCCTTGGCCAGGCTACGGGTAAAACCCTCAACACCGGCCTTCGCCGCACAGTAATTCCCCTGCCCGGGATTTCCCATACCAGCAACCACTGAGCTGATATTGATGATTCTGCCCCAACGGGCTTTCGCCATACCACGCAATACCGCCTTGCTGGTGCGATAGACGCTGGACAGGTTGGTTTCCAGAACCTCAGACCAGTCATCGTCTTTCAAGCGCATCAGAAGGTTATCACGGGTGATGCCGGCATTATTGACCAGAATCAGGGGCGCACCTGATTGCTCGGCAAGCTGCTTGAGGCCAGCCTCGATGCTCTCGGGCTCTGCCACATTCATAACAATGCCATAGCCACTGAAACCCGCTTCTTTCAGGCCATCGGTAATGGCCTGGGCCCCCTCGGCACTGGTCGCGGTACCCACCACTTCGGCTCCCTGCCGGGCAAGTTCATGAGCAATGGCTTTGCCAATGCCTCGACTGGCGCCGGTTACCAATGCAACTTTGCCTTCCAAAGACATAATTCACTCCGTGTAATCAGGACTGACCAAAGGCCTTAAGGGCTTCAGCCAGAGAATCAGGACTCTCGATGCCGTGAACCGGCAGAGAACGATCGATACGTTTGATCAAACCGGCCAGTACCTTGCCGGCGCCACACTCAACAGCCACACCCACCCCTTCGGTAGACAGCCGCTGTACCGAGTTTGTCCACAGCACCGGTGAGTATAGCTGCTTGAGCAGATTAGCTTTCAGCACCTCTGCATCCCTTGCCGGCTCAGCATCGACATTCTGGACAACGGGAATGACAGCATCGTTAAACCGAATATCCTCAAGGGCTTCAGCCAACTGTTCCGCCGCCCCCTTCATGAGCGCACAGTGGGAGGGAACCGAAACCGGCAACGGCATGGCCTTGCGGGCACCTTTGGCTTTGCAGGCTTCAATGGCCCTTTCAACGGCCGCTGCGCTACCGGCAATAACCACCTGGCCCGGCGCGTTAAAATTCACTGCGGCAACCACATCACCTTCAGCAGACTCCTCACACGCCGACACCACATCCGAGTCCTCAAGACCCAGAATGGCCGCCATACGCCCCTGCCCTTCAGGCACGGCATCCTGCATCAGTTCACCGCGCAGCTGAACCAGCTTTACAGCTTCAATAAAATCCAGACTTTCCGCCGCCACCAGGGCGCTGTATTCACCCAGACTGTGGCCAGCAACAAAATCCGGCCGGGGGCCGTCAGATACACACCACTGCCGCCACAGCGCAACACTTGCTGTCAGCAGAGCAGGCTGAGTAACCATGGTTTTATTGAGCTCTTCGGCGGGGCCATGCTGACAAAGATGCCACAGGTCATAGCCAAGAACGTTGGACGCCTCGTCAAACGTTTCGGTGATCATCGGCCACGCTTCAGCGGCAGCAGATAACATGCCGAGTGACTGGGAGCCTTGTCCGGGAAAAACAAACGCTGATTTCATAAGCGGAATCTTATCGTCATTGAAGGGTTACTGAAGATTAGCCAATAGTACAATCAGGGCCAATTATCCGCGAATAAGAGCCGGGATGCGGGACGACTTTAGTCGCGCTCCCGGTAACGAGGAGGGATCATAACATCAGATCATCGAGTCTTTCGTTGATCCTTCGTGGCACTTCCAGCTGAACCTCACGAACGGCCTGCCGGATCGCCGCCAGCATCGCCCGCTCATTGGCGTTGCCGTGACTCTTGATGACCACACCCTGCAACCCGAGCAGACTGGCGCCATTGTGCCTGGAAGGGTCCATCAATTGCAGAAGTCGCCCGATAATCGGCCTGGCCAGCAAGCCCACAAAACGACCGTACATGGAGCGTGTGAATGCCTGCTCCAGCAATTCGATCAACAGGCCGGCAACCCCCTCTCCGGTCTTGAGGGCTATATTGCCCACGAAACCGTCACACACTACAACATCGGCGACATCGCGAAAAAGGTCACTTCCCTCGACATAACCGATGTAGTTGATGGTGTCGCACTGGGCCAGCATGTGTGATGCGAGCCGGACCTGTTCATTACCCTTGATTTCTTCCTCACCGACATTCAGCAGTGCCACCCGTGGCTCGGACTGGCGGCAGATAGCGGATGCCATCAGGGACCCCATCAGGGCGTACTGGTAGAGATTCTCCGCTGTGGAATCGACGTTGGCACCAAGATCCAGGACATGGCAACGGCCACGCAGAGAGGGGATCAGCTTTGCGATGGCAGGACGTTCAATCCCGGGATACATCCGAATGATCGAGCGACCGAATGCCATCAGCGCACCGGTATTTCCGGCACTGACACAGCCCTGCGCTTCTCCGTCCCGCACGAGACTGAGCGCAATGGCCATAGAGGAGTTTTTCTTGTGGCGGAGGGCATGGGAAGGCCGCTCGTTCATACGAACGACGTCGGCAGCCTCAACAATGCGAATACGGGCATGCCCCTCATGCAACAAAGCCTCGAGCTCGCTCCGGATTCCCACCAGAACAAGACTCAAGGCTTCGTTTTCACGCACTGCTTCCAGCGCAGCATGGACGACAACCGCGGCACCGCGATCACCGCTCATAGCATCAATGGCAATGGTGACCGGCGTGTTCACCACTCGTCCATGCGGCACAGGTCAGAAGAAATTCCCGACGAATTACTCGTCGCGAGCCTCAACCACCTGCTTGCCACGGTAGAAACCGTCTGGAGACACGTGATGGCGACGATGAACTTCACCAGTTGTTGCGTCGGTAGACAGAGCAGCAGCACTCAGTGCGTCGTGTGAACGGCGCATGCCACGCTTTGAACGAGTTTTGCGATTTTGCTGTACAGCCATGGTTATGCTCCTGACCTATTTTCGAATACGTTAATGCTTTGTCGTCTTAAGTCCCGCCAGAACACTGAACGGGTTCTCTTTTCTTTGCTCTGTCTCGGGCTCTTCGGCAGCCTCGGGCTCTTCGAGCGCTTCAAGATCTTCTTTTGCCGGACACTCCTCCCGCTCGTGGAGCGGAAATGGCGGCAGCACCAGAAGCAACTCGTCTTCCACCATTGCCCAGAGATCGGCGTTGAAATCTTCTACCAGAAATGGCTCCAACGCTTTCGGCAACCGCTGCGCCTGCTCATCACTGATGACCAGACCGAGATCAAAACGGGATTCCAGAGTCACCTGCATGTCACCCATGCAGCGCTGGCATTCCAGAATGACCGGTGCAGACAACTCACCCGACACTATCCGGCGACGCTCCCCATCCCGATAGAAAGACAGCTTTACGCTGCACTCACCATCTTCTGGCAGTCCCGGCACAGCTTCACGAAAACGAGAAAGCCCCCTGAAAGGAATCACCCCTTCAAGCGTTGTGTTCTGCTCTGCCAACTTGTTTGGGTCGACAGATCTGGGCAGTTCGACGATCGGCGCTTTGGACATAGGCGCGCAATTTTAGGGGCGAGACCCGCCTCTGTCAAAGACTTAATCGACTTTCTACCGGGCCTTTCGCCCGGAATAGGGGTATTTTACGATATCAGCCCGAAAGAACTCCCATATCCAACCGACCGGACCTGAAACCCTATGCTTCCTCCCAAGCTGCTACTGGCCTCTTCCTCACCCTACCGAAAGCAATTGCTGGCCCGGCTCAACCTTGCGTTCGACACTGCCAGCCCCGACATCGACGAAACACCCATTCCAGGAGAAGCAGCCGAAGCCCTGGCCGTCCGACTTGCAGAAAGCAAAGCAAAAGCTCTCGCCCCGCGCTTTCAGGACCATATCATCATCGGCTCCGACCAGGTGGCGGCATTACCGGATGGCAGCCTGCTGAGCAAACCCGGCCGCTACGACACAGCAAAACAGCAATTGATGCGAAGCAGTGGCAACCGGGTGCGCTTTCTCACCGGTCTGGCAGTTCTGGATACCCGAAGCGGCAACCTTCAAACTCACTGCGAACCGTTTGAGGTGCACTTCAGGGACTTACAGGAAGAGGAAATTGAAGGCTACCTGCAGAAAGAGCAGCCTTACGACTGCGCGGGCAGCTTCAAGATGGAAGGTCTTGGCATCGCCCTTTTCAGCCGCCTTCAGGGCGACGATCCCAACAGCCTGATCGGCCTGCCGCTGATTGCGCTCACCCGTATACTGAGAGAGCTGGGCATCAATCCATTGCTGGACTGATGCCCGAGGCAACTTATCGGAGCTCCAGTCGTGACTCCATCAACCGGGTTGCGACACCTTCACCAACGGCCACCCCCAGCTGATCCACAAACTCCTGAAAAGGAGAACGGCTGCGACTGTAATCGACAAGCTCCTCTTCGCCCACCAACTGGCGCGCGACCCAGGATGAACTGCCCAGACCATCTACAAGCCCCAGCTCTACCGCCTGCTCACCACTCCAGACCAGGCCACTGAACAGCCTGGGGTCATCCGCCAGGCGATCGCCACGTCCCTGCCTGACCGCTTCGATGAACTGCTTGTGGGTGTTTTCAAGCACACTCTGCCAGAACGCAACCTCTTCCTCCTGCTCCGGCGAGAACGGGTCCAGGAAAGCCTTGTTGTCACCTGCGGTATAGAGACGACGATCCACGCCAATCTTTTCCATCGCCTCAGTGAAGCCAAAACCACCGGCCACTACACCAATCGATCCGACCAGACTGGCCCGGTTGGCGTATATCTCATCGGCTGCTGCGGCAATGTAATAAGCACCCGATGCACCAATATCAGAAATCACCGCGTAGATCTTTTTGTCGGGATACTCCTCCCTCAACCGCTTGATCTCATCATAGACATAGCCGGACTGCACCGGACTGCCGCCCGGACTGTTAATCCGCAGCACAACCGCCTTCGAGCTCTCGGCCTCAAACGCGGCACGCAATGCCCCGACCAGGTTATCTGCACTGGCCAGCTCATCAGCAGCAATCGGGCCACTCACCTCTACCAGCGCGGTATGGCTTCCCACTGCGGCCCCGACGCCTTCTCCGAAGGGCGCACGAATCATGAACAGCAGCGCAAACAGATATCCGAACGTGAGCAGCTTGAAGAAAATACCCCAACGACGACTGCGTCGCTGCTCCGCCTGCAAGGACATCACCAGCTTTTCAATCAGACGCCAATCACGCCCCGTCTCCGGCGGCATCGACGGCTTCCTGCTGCCAAAAAAGCCACCTCGGGCGCCCCGGGCTTCTGACTCAACGGGCTTGTCGCCCCACTCCGACTGCTTATCCGAATCCCACTCGCTCATTCGTATTCCTTACTTGCAACGTCCTGCTGTTAGCGCAGACCCAACACCTTCCGGAGGTCCGCCACTGAATTCACCACTGCATGAGGATCATAGGTCTCAAGCACATCACGCTTATGCACCCCCCACTCCACACCGATGGAGGGCATGCCAATACGCTGAGCCATCTCCAGATCGTAACGGGTATCGCCAATCATCACAGCCTCTTCCGGTTCATAGCCGTAGAACGCCAGGATTTCCTCCAGCATCAACGGATGCGGCTTGGACCGGGTTTCATCCGCACAGCGCGTGATATCAAAATGCGACCCCAGACCACTGGAGGTCAACGCCAATTCAAGACCCCTCCGACTCTTGCCAGTCGCCACCGAACACCCACGCCCGGAACCCCGGAGATCGGCAACCACATCGGCCATGCCGTCGAACACATTCTGGGGCGTGGTCACCTTCTTGAAGAAGTAACCGGCATAACCTTCACGAATACGCACCATCTCCTCACGACTCAGACCCGGATACAGCTTCTCCAGCGCCTCAATCATGCCCAGACCAATAATGTCGCGATAGGCCTCTCGCTCCAGCTCTGGATACCCCAGCTCCGTTGCCGCCTGGTGCAGGCTGTCAGCGATATGGTCCACTGAATCAATCAGCGTTCCGTCCCAGTCAAAAATAACGACTTTTACCTTCATCAAGACCGCTTCCCGCTTCGCTTGGTCAATTCTTCGAGCACCCCGGAAAAGGGCCCGTCGTATACTGCTTCCAGCCGCATGGGCTCACCCGAACCCGGAAGCGAAAACTCAAGAGCCCTGGCGTGCAACATCAAGCGCTGCCCACCAATGGCCCGGAAAGCTTTCAGGCTCGCATCATCCATATACTTGTCATCGCCCGCAATCGGATGACCCGCCCAGGCACTGTGTACCCGAATCTGGTGAGTCCTGCCGGTCACCGGCGATGCCTCAACAAGACTATACCCCTGAAATCGCTGCAAACAGGTAAACAAAGTCAGGGAACTTTTGCCCTCCTCACTGACCCGAACCCGACGCTCGCCATTAGGCATCTCAAAACGCAACAGCGGCTCAGCAACACGATCAACATTTTCCGGCCAACTGCCGACCACCAGAGCGTGGTAATACTTGCGAATCCGCTTCTGCCGCAGCTCATCCTGCAAAAACCGCAAAGCAGAACGCTTTTTAGCCACCATTACCAGTCCAGACGTATCGCGATCCAGACGATGAACCAACTCCAGGAACCTGGCTTCCGGCCGGGCCGACCGCAACACTTCAATCAAACCGAAACTCAGTCCGCTTCCGCCATGAACCGCTATACCGGAGGGCTTGTTCACCACCAGCATTTCATCGTTTTCGAAAACGACCGCAGCCTCCATAACCCCCTGCACCCGACTGCCGGGCTTGGGCTGCTCCGCCCTGGCCTGCTGCACCAGCGGCGGAATTCTGACCACATCCCCCGGATTAAGACGGGTATCGGGCTTTACACGCCCCTTGTTTACCCGCACCTCACCCTTTCTGACAATGCGGTAGACAATGCTTTTGGGCACCCCCCGCAATCGTGCAAGCAGGAAATTATCCACCCGCTGCCCTGCCATATCCTCATCAACGGTAATCCACTGAACCTCTGTCGCCACCTTCCCCGGAGCACGCTCAGACCCCGCTTTGACAGCAGATTTTCCGACACCACGGGCTTTGTCCGTGGCAGGGCGACGACCCTTTGTCTTACGGGAATCGGGGGAGCGCGACATGTAAACCCTTGCGTTGATGAATTGCGGCATCGTATGGCCGCCCCAGCATACCGGGACGGACGCAACTGAGGAGTTGCCTGCCCACGCCGTACCTGTTATATTCCGGCGTGCTCTGCCGTTTGTCTACGGCCTGACGAACTCTGGTCAGAAGCCGGAGCGGCAGCAGTATACCGATACTGATTAAGAGTTTGAACGCTGCAAAACCAATCATTAACGGATGCAGCGGGAAACAGACTCCCGGAATCACAGGCCAGACCGAGAAAGGCTGTTACCTGCTCCGGGAGAGGAAAACCGACTGGAAAACCGTCGGGCGACATCGCGAAGAATCATTGCCACGCAAACCCGGGCCGTCCAGCAAACCAATACGACGTGAGACCCAGGGGCTTGTGTGAACCTGAAACGGATATTATGCGTCAACAGACTCTCACCCTATTCGACCTCGACCTGCCCACCGGCAGGCGGGATGTCGGCGGTGGTCTCAGACACCCAGGATTGCACCCCATAAGGGTATGATCCGTCTGGCCGCCGGCCTGCCTGCTGTAAAGGGCCCGCGGCACGCACATCCTGCTTCGCTGATGCGAATCCCCCCGGTTTTCTGTCACCAACAAACGACAGGAACCCTTTCTTTCCATGAAAAGAATGCTGATCAATGCAACTCATCCCGAAGAGTTGCGCGTCGCGCTGGTTGACGGCCAACGGCTGTTCGACCTTGATATCGAATCCAGTACCCGCGAACAGAAAAAGGCCAACATCTACAAGGGCCGCATTACCCGCGTAGAACCCAGCCTTGAAGCGGCTTTCGTTGACTTTGGCGCAGAGCGCCACGGCTTCCTGCCCCTGAAGGAAATCTCCAAAGAGTATTTCAAGAAATCGCCCGGGCAGATTGAGGGCAAAATCAACATCAAGGATGTTGTCTCTGAAGGTCAGGAAGTGATCGTTCAGGTCGACAAGGAAGAGCGTGGCAACAAGGGCGCCGCCCTGACCACCTTCATCTCCCTGGCTGGCCGTTATCTGGTGCTGATGCCGAATAATCCCCGTGCAGGCGGTATCTCACGCCGGATTGAAGGCGATGACCGAGCCCAGTTGAAAGAGGCCATGAACGGTGTCCAGGTGCCGAAGTCCATGGGCATTATTGTGCGTACTGCCGGTATTGGCCGCACCACCGAAGAGCTCCAGTGGGACCTCGACTACCTGGTACAGTTCTGGGAAGCCATTACCCAGGCGGCTGGCGAGCGCAAAGCGCCTTTCCTGATCCACCAGGAAAGCAATGTGATCATCCGCGCCGTGCGCGATTACCTCCGCCAGGATATCGGCGAAGTCCTGATCGATGCCGATAACGTTTACGAAGACGTGTTGAGCTTCGTTCGGGCGGTCATGCCCACCTTCGAGAACAAGATCAAGCTGTACAAGGACGAAATCCCTCTGTTCAGTCGTTACCAGATCGAAGGCCAGATCGAAACGGCGTTCCAGCGCGAAGTGAAACTGCCCTCCGGCGGCTCGATTGTCATCGACCCGACCGAAGCCCTGGTGTCCATTGACATCAACTCATCCCGGGCCACCAAGGGGCAGGATATTGAAGAAACGGCCCTGCAGACCAACCTTGAAGCGGCCGAAGAAATCGCGCGGCAACTACGCCTGCGGGATATGGGCGGCCTGATCGTTATCGACTTCATCGACATGACGCCAGCCAAACACCAGCGGGAAGTCGAGCAGAAGATGCGTGAAGCGCTGGAACTCGACAGGGCCCGCGTTCAGGTTGGCAAGATCTCGCGTTTCGGCCTGCTGGAAATGTCACGCCAGCGTCTGCGTCCCTCACTGGGCGAGACCCGCAGCGAGGTTTGCCCACGCTGTGAAGGCCAGGGCACCATCCGGGGTATCGAATCTCTGGCGCTGAGCATCATGCGCCTGATCTACGAAGAATCCTCCAAGGAGAAGACCGCAGAAGTACGAGCCATGGTGCCGGTTTCTGTGGCCACCTTCCTGCTGAACGAAAAACGCAAGCAGCTGGCCGACATTGAAGCCCGTCAAGGCGTAGCGGTTGTGGTCGCACCTGTGCCCAACATGGAAACGCCGCACTTCGAGATTCTGCGCCTGCGTCAGGACGAAACCTCTCCAGAGCATGTCTCCAGCCATCAGGTAGCTCAACAGTACAGCGAGCGCGAGGAAGAGGCAGCCGTAGAAGTTGCAAGTGCCGAGAAACCGGTGCGCGAACAGGCCGCCGTGAAAGCTATCCGCCCCTCTGCGCCAGCCCCAGCACCGACAGCCGCTGCGCCAACGGCTGCTGCTGAGCAGGAAGAAGGCCTGTTCCGCAAACTGGGCAAGAAGATCGCGTGCTTCTTCCGGGGCGAAGAACCGGAGCAGGAAGCCAGCCGCGACACCAACCGCAACCGGAGTGAAGAGCGTCGGAACCAGGCCCGCCAGGATCGCCGCAAATCCCGCGTTGCCCGCGATGACCAACGCTCCGGCGGCAACCGCAGCGGCAACGATCGCCGCCAGGGTAGCCAGCAGAACCGTGGCGACGACAACCGGGGCCGCAATCGTGGTGGCCGTGGTGACGATCAGAATCGTGGTGAACGCGGTGGCCAGAACCGTTCCAACCGGGACGACCGCTCTGGCGACAGCAAGGGCAATGACAACCGCCGGGACAACCGCAAGGACTCACAGGGTCGCGGCCAGAACCGGAACCGTCCCCAGCGTGACCAGAAAGGCCCGCAGGACAACCGGGAACAGCAGGAGTCCCAGAAGGGACCTTCCAACGACAAGCAGGGCGGTGACGACAAGCAACGCAAACCACGCCGGCAACGTAACCGGGACGGCTCCCCCGCCGAGACTCCGGCATCTACGCCAGCAGCACGCAAAGCGGAACGCAGCGAGAAGCACCAGAAAGATACCCAGCCGGAAAAAGCGGCTGACAAGACTGCTGCTGTGGACGCTAAAGCCAGTGAGCCGCACGTAGATAAAGCCGAGCAAGCGACCGCAACAACGCCTGAAGCCAAGGCTGCGCCAGAGAGCCGCAAGCCTGAACAACAGGAAATGGCCGAGAAGCCGGAGACCAAAACCGAACAGGCCGAGCAAAAAGAGGCTCCGTCAGCAGAAGACAAGCCTGAAGCAAAGGATGAAAGCAGCCGCAAAGAGAAGTCTGACGGCCGCAGAGGCCGCAGCTCCGGCCGCCAGCGCAAGCCTCGCTCTGCGGACAGCGCCGAAAAATCCGATGGTGCTGAAGACAAGGGTGACAAGGAGAGCTTGACGGCAGAAGCCGAGCAGAAACAGGCATCCAAGCCTCAGCGTACCGAGCAGGTCACCGGAACGAAAGCCGAACAGCCTGCAGAAAAGGCCAGCGCCGAGCCTGCCAAAGCCGAAGACAAAGAACCGGTCAAGGCAGAGGCCAAGGCACCCCGGCAAGCCAAGGCTGACTCACCGAAGGCGGCTGAGCCGGAAACCGACGCGGCTTCTGATCAGAAGGCTGCCGAGGATAAAGCCGATAAGGCGCCAGAACAGAAGACCGAGGCCGCTAAAGCCGAGCCTGAAGTAGATACCGCGCCCGAGAAGCAGGCCGAATCCAACAGCGAAAAACCCGCTGACAAACCGGAGCAGCCTGCAGAGCCCGTAAAAGCCGAGCCAGCTCCGGCCAGCGAAAAGCCAGCGGAGCAGAAAGAAGAGACTCAGGAAGCCAGTGCATCGGAAGCTATCCCGGTGACTCCGGGCCGGGCCTATAATGACCCAAGAGAGGTCCGCAAGCGCCAACGCGCGGCCGAAGAAGCCAAAAAGGCAGAAGAGGCCAAGCAGGCCGGGAGCAACTGATCATGCTGAGCAACTCGGACATCGAAGCGCTGGAAGACATTCTGTTCGCAGAACCCTGGGGAGATCATGCCCTGGACTTTTTCGGGTTCCATGGCGTGGTGTGTGCCAGCGTGATCGGGCCGGTCAGCCTGAAGGCGGAAGACCTCTTCCGCCTTGCCACAGGCACAGATCAGTTGCCGGATACCGGCATTCCCGACACGTTTACCCATTGTGTAAATGAGCTTGCACGGGATATGGCCCACGCCCTGGATATGGGCCAGCCACTGGAGCTGCCGGAGCCGGAAGACGGCGACCCGATGAATGCTCTGGAAAACTGGTGTGCGGGCTTCGTCGATACCTTCCTCGAGCATGAGGAGGCCTGGCTGCAAGCTGCGGATGAGGATGAAGTCGCTGACCTCATGGTGCCGATGCTGACACTGTCTGGCCTGTTTGAGGACGAGGACTTCCAGAAAGTCCGGAATGACGAGAAGCTGTCAGCCAAGATGGCAGAGGCCATCCCGGACTCGCTGACCGACCTCTACCTGTTGTTCCACGCGCCGGATTGAAGCCTCAGGCTTCAATCGGTTGCCGAAAATGATGCCAGACGGGCTCCAGCCCCTCTGGCATTTTCATTATGCGCCCCAGCTCACACCAGGGAGCTCCCGGGAAGTGAAAATCACTGCCTTGAGAGGCCCAGAGTTTTTCCCGCCGCGCCAGCTCGGCCACAAAACCCAGATCGCCACTGGATTGGCCCGACACTGACACCTCAATGCCCTGCCCTCCGGCACGGCCGAAATCCGCAGTTAATGCCCGTAAACGGGTTGCTGTGAGACGATATTTCCTGGGATGCGCCAGCACAGCAATCCCGCCGGCCGCCACGATCCATTGCACCACCTCCGGCAACTCCGGCCAACACGCCTTTACATCTCCTGGCTTGCCAGTTCCCAGATACCGTTTAAACGCGTGCGCCACCTTGGGTACAACACCGTCTTCCACCAGAACTTCGGCAAAATGCGGGCGCCCGGGCACGTCCCCTCCGGCCACTTTCGTCGCCCGCTCAAGAAGCTGGTCTACGTTCAGGCGGCTTAGCCTGTCGGCGATCATCCGAGCCCGCTGCCAGCGGTTTTCGTTCTGGCGCTCAAGTGCGGCGAGAAACGCAGGATCACGTTCGTCAAAATCGAGCCCGACCACATGAATGGTATGACTGCGCCAGACACAGGAAAGCTCCACGCCGTTAATCAGGGACAAACCGGAACCTGACGCCGCACCTCTCGCCACCTCGAGACCTGCGATGGTGTCATGATCGGTCAATGCCAGATGGCTAACCCCCTGCTCAACGGCTCTGGCTATCAGGGCCTCTGGAGACAGCGCGCCATCGGATGCTGTGCTATGGCAATGCAGATCAATGCACGTTCTGGAGTCTTGGGGTATAGTCACGAACAATCCTGAATAACGAAACGGGCACCAGTGTATCAGCCTTCAGGCAGTGCCCCTAACCTCAGCTGATCACCGATCGGAGAACCCATGTATTACGCCATCATCAGCGAAGACATTGCCAACAGCCTGCCCCTGCGCAAAGAAGCCCGGCCTGCCCACCTGGCCCGACTGGAACAGCTCAAGGCCGAAGGCCGGTTACTGGTAGCTGGCCCCCATCCGGCCATTGATTCGCCCGATCCGGGCGAAGCAGGCTTCAGTGGCAGCCTGGTCATCGCTGAGTTCGAATCGCTGGAGAAAGCTCAGGCCTGGGCCGATGCCGATCCCTATGTCGATGCCGGCGTGTATGAAAAAGTAATCGTCAAACCCTACAAGGTAGTGCTGCCCTGAACAAAGCGGCCGCCAGCATGAGCGGATTGTAACGCTGTGGTGCTTGAATAGCGGCCACCTTGTGACAGAATTGCGGGTTTAAATCATCAGTAATATCACTATCAGGGAACGTACTCCGTGACACCGCTCCGTCTCCTTTTCAGCCTTGTGCTTATTGTCAGCTCCGTTTCCGTTGCGCAGGCGCGCACCGTCTGGGTCGATGATCAACTCTACCTGCCTGTGCGCTCGGGCGCCGGCACGCAGTACCGTATCATCGAAAATGCCCTCCCCAGTGGCACGCCACTGGAGGTGCTGGAGACCGGTGACAATTACACCCGCGTACGCACGCCGAAAGGGACGGAAGGCTGGGTTGCGAGCCAATACCTGAGTAACGAACCGATCGCAGCTGATCAGCTTCGTCGGGTCAGTCGTCAACTGGACGAAACCCAATCTGAGCTGACTGAAGCTCGTCAGCAACTGGCCGCCGTTACCGAAGAACGAAATTCTCTGCAGAATGCCGAGAATAATCTTTCCAATCGGGCGGAAGACCTGCAAACTGAACTACAACGCATCAAGAATATTGCCGCTGACTCCATCAATCTTGAGCGTCGTAACCGTGAATTGCGCGAAGAAAACCAGAAACTGCGGAATGATCTGGAAGTACTGACAGCGGAAAATGAGCGTCTTGAGGCCAGCAAAGAATCTGATTTCATGCTTCTGGGCGCGGGCCTCGTGTTTGGCGGCGTACTGCTGGCCCTGATCATTCCCATGCTCAAACCGACAAGAAAAACCGACAACTGGGCGTAAAGGTGATGAAAGATTACTCTGAGAAGCGCGACTTCCATCGTATGCAGGTGAACAGCACCATCACGATTATCGGTAACGATGGTGAAATCCACACCGGTATCTGCCGGGATCTCAGTGCCGCCGGTATGCAAGTAGCAGTGGAACGACCGTTCAGGATTGGCGAGGAGCTGAGAACCCGAATGGAGTCCGCTGGAGATCAGTTCCCGCCCCTGGAGACGCTCGGCGAGGTGGTGCGTTGTGAGCCTGATGGTGATGGTTATCTGCTCGGGATCAACATCATAGAAGTAACCCAATAAAAAACGGCGGCCCAAAGGCCGCCGTTTTTGTCTGTGCCGAGGCCGCGGCTTAAACCAGCGGCTTCTCGGAGACGATGATGCCATTGTTATCGGCATACACGTACTGCCCGGGCTTGAACGTCACACCGTGGAATGTCACCGGGATATTCAGATCACCGATACCACGCTTTTCAGTCTTGCGCGGTACGGTACCCAGAGCCTGAACGCCCAGATTAGTCTGCCCAATCTCATCTACATCACGGATGCAGCCATAGATGATCAGGCCAGCCCAGCCGTTTTCCGCGGCTTTCTCGGCCAGCATATCCCCCAGCAGGGCATTGCGCTTGGACGCGCCACCGTCAACCACCATCACGCGGCCGTTACCGGGCAGACCAACCTGCTCTTTCACCACTGAGTTGTCTTCAAAACACTTCACGGTCACGATCTCACCGCCGAACTGGCGCACGCCACCGTAATTGTTGAAGCCAGGTTCGACCACCTGCACTTCCGGAAATTCGTCACACAGATCCGGAGTAATAATCTTGCTCACGTTGTCGCTCTCCTTTTCCCATTCCCAAGTGTTGGTGATCAGTCGATCTTCTCGTCGGCCAGGAAGAACCAGGTATCGAGTACCGAATCCGGGTTCAGAGACACAGTATCAATGCCCTCATCCATCAGCCACTTGGCCAGATCCGGATGATCTGACGGGCCCTGACCACAGATGCCGATATACTTACCGGTTTTCTTGCAGGCCTGGATAGCGTTGGACAAGAGCGCCTTCACCGCATCGTTACGCTCATCGAACAGGTGGGCAATGATACCGGAATCCCGGTCAAGACCGAGCGTCAGCTGAGTCAGATCGTTGGAACCGATGGAGAAGCCATCAAAGTGCTCCAGGAACTGCTCCGCCAGAATGGCATTGGCCGGCAGTTCACACATCATGATGACCCGCAGGCCGTTCTCACCGCGCTTCAGGCCGTTTTCCGCCAGCAGATTCACCACCTGTTCGGCTTCGCCGACAGTCCGTACGAACGGCACCATCACTTCAACGTTGGTCAGGCCCATTTCATTACGGACCTTCTTCAGAGCCCGACACTCAAGCTCGAAACAGTCGCGGAAGGTATCGGAGATATAGCGCGATGCACCACGGAAGCCCAGCATCGGGTTTTCTTCGTCCGGCTCGTACAGGGTGCCACCAATCAGATTGGCGTACTCATTGGATTTGAAGTCGGACAAACGCACAATCACTTTCTTCGGAGCGAACGCCGCTGCCAGGGTGGAAATACCTTCCACCAGCTTGTCCACGTAGAAATCCACCGGTGAGGCATAGCCGGAAATGCGCTTTTCCACGGTCTGTTTGATATCACGGGGCAGGCCATCGAAGTTCAACAGCGCTTTCGGGTGCACGCCGATCATCCGGTTAATGATGAACTCAAGGCGGGCCAGGCCCACACCTTCATTGGGCAGCGCCTGGAAGTCAAAGGCGCGGTCCGGGTTACCCACGTTCATCATAATCTTGAACGGAATGTTGGGCATGGAGTCCACGGTATTCTCACGCAGCTCGAAGTCCAGAGCACCCTCGTAGATCATACCGGTGTCACCTTCGGCGCAGGAGACGGTCACGTCCTGACCGTCCTTGAGCACCTCGGTGGCATCGCCACAGCCCACAACCGCCGGAATACCCAACTCCCGGGCAATAATGGCGGCGTGGCAGGTACGGCCGCCACGGTCGGTAACAATGGCCGAAGCCCGCTTCATCACCGGCTCCCAGTCCGGGTCGGTCATATCGGTGACGAGCACGTCGCCGGCCTGTACCCGGTCCATTTCGTTAATGCTGGTGATGATCTTCACCGGGCCACTGCCGATCTTGTGGCCGATACTGCGACCTTCCACCAGTACTTTGCCGGTTTCCTTCAGCAGATAACGTTCCATCACATTGGCAGCTGCACGACTCTTGACCGTTTCCGGCCGGGCCTGAACGATGTAGATCTTGCCGTCATCACCATCTTTGGCCCACTCAATGTCCATCGGGCGCTGGTAATGCTTTTCAATAATCATGGCCTGCTTGGCCAGTTCTTCCACTTCCGCATCGGTGATGGAAAAACGATTACGGTCTTCCTGCTCTACCTTCACGGTTTCAACAAACTTACCTTCACCCGGTTCGGAATGGTAAACCATCTTGATGGCCTTGCTGCCGAGGTTACGGCGCAATACCGACGGACGTCCGGCTTCCAGGGTCGGCTTGTGTACGTAGAATTCGTCAGGGTTCACGGCACCCTGCACCACGGTTTCACCGAGGCCGTATGAGGAGGTAATAAACACGACATCGCGGAAACCGGACTCGGTATCCAGGGTGAACATAACACCGCTGGAAGCGGTTTCACTGCGAACCATCTTCTGGATACCGGCAGACAACGCTACCAGCTTGTGATCAAAACCATGGTGCACGCGATAGGAGATCGCCCGGTCATTGAACAGCGAGGCAAACACCTCTTTCACCGAGGTACGAACCTGCTCCAGGCCCACCACGTTCAGGAAGGTTTCCTGCTGGCCGGCGAAAGAGGCATCAGGAAGGTCCTCCGCGGTGGCGGAAGAACGCACCGCGACAGCCATCTGGTCATTACCGGCCTGAAGCTTGGCATAGGCTTCTTTCAAGGCGTTATCCAGCACTTCCGGAAACGCGGTGTCGATTACCCACTGGCGAATCTGGGAGCCAACCCGCGCCAGTTCGTTAACGTCGTTGACATCCAGGGCATCCAGGGCTTCGTCAATGCGGTCTTTCAGGCCGTCGGTGGCCAGGAATTCACGGTAAGCATGAGCAGTGGTAGCGAAACCGCCAGGGACGGTAACACCAGCATTGGCGAGATTACTGATCATTTCACCGAGGGAAGCATTCTTGCCTCCAACCCGGTCTACGTCGGACATTCCCAGGTGGTCAAACCAGATAATGTAATCTTCCAAAGCGTGTCTCCCTTGAGTCTGTGTAGCGCGGAGTCTCGAATCTGGCGTGTATGATACTGTAAGCTGCGGAAATTACCTAGGGAGGCAACCAAAGACTCCCGGGAACAAGTTCAAACCAGACCGGATACGACCATGAAAAGAACGGCGTTTTTTATCTCTGATGGCACTGGCCTTACGGCAGAAGCGCTCGGCCATGCCCTTTTGGCGCAGTTTGAAAAAATCGAGTTTGAGCGGGTTACCGTGCCCTATATCGACGATGAGGAGAAGGCCCGGGATCTTGTCAGCCGCATCAACAAAGCGTCGGAAATCGATGGGGAACGGCCGCTGGTATTCGACACCATCGTTAATGGCGGCATCAGGGAAATCATCAGCCGGGCCGACGGCTTTATGGTAGATATCTTCGGAACCTTCCTGAACCCTCTGGAGCAGGAACTCAACTCGTCGTCCTCCTACTCCGTAGGCAAATCCCACTCCATCAATAACGCGGGCAGCTACGAGCGTCGGATCCACGCAGTCAACTTTGCGCTGGACAATGACGACGGTGCCCGCACCCGGCATTACGACGAGGCCGACCTGATTCTGATCGGAGCATCCCGCAGCGGTAAAACGCCCACTTGCCTGTACCTGGCCCTGCAGTATGGCATCAAGGCCGCCAACTATCCGATTACCGAAGAAGATCTGGACGACCAGAAGATGCCCGCCGCGCTCCGGCCCCATAAGGAAAAACTGTTTGGCCTGACCATCGAACCGGAACGCCTTGCCACCATTCGTAACGAGCGCCGGCCAAACTCCCGCTACTCGTCGCTGCAACAATGCATGCATGAGATTGAAGAAATCGAATTAATGTACAAGCGGGAGCGGATTCCCTATCTGAATACTACGGCGTATTCCGTTGAGGAAATCTCGACCAGAATCATGGTGACAACGGGCCTGAAGCGGCACCGCTGAGGCAGGAAACCCGGCAGAGAGCCAATGGCCCTCTGCCAGTCAGATCAAAGTTCCTGAATGTCCATGCCAAGCCCTTCCACAACCGCACGGTTGTCGGGGCTTGTCACCACGGCCACATTGGCCTTTTCAGGCGCAAGCCAGGTCTTGGCCACGCGCTTAAGCTCGTCCAGAGTGACACCAAGAACCCTCTCTCGGAAACGTGCTCGCTGCTCCGGCGTGCGCCCGAACAGCTTGTTGTGGTAAGCATGGCGAGCCGCTCCGGCTGGCGAGCGGGGCCGGTCGAGTTGACCGATCACACCCAGGATCGCCTCTTCCAGAGCCTGGTGCTCATGCGCTTCGCTGTACAACCAGTTCAGCGCTGCATCGAAGTCATCCAGGGTTTCCGCAAGGCGGGGATCGCGATAGGAGAAGAACCGGAAAACACCATTCACGCTGTCCTGGCCGGCGCCACCACCGTAGGCCCCGCCTTTTTCACGGATGGCCCGGTGCAGATAACCGTTCCGGAGAAAGCCTCCCAGTACCGTCAGCGCAGCCGCATCGGGATGATCCACCGCAACCGTCGGATAGGCTTTGGCACAGAAATTGACCTGGGTAGATGTCAGCCAGGCCTCCCGGGTGTTGTAGCTGACCGGCTCCATGGACCAGTTACCCTCACCCTCTGCAGACACTCCGCTCCAGCAAGTGCCCAACTCATCCAGCATGGGCGACAACTGGTCGTCCTCACCAATCAGCAGGAACTGGCGGTTCTGGCTGCGAATACGGTTGTGCAGCGCGGCCAGCTTGCCACAGAAATCGGCCAGGCCGGCTTCATCTTTGAGCTGCTGATCAAGCTCCTTGGTACCACGAATTCCAGCCAGACCACCCAGACGGTACGACAACCAGGCACCGGAACTGACGCCCTGAGCCGCTGCGCCCATGGCCAGGGCATGCCCGCTTCCCGTCACCGCCTGCTCACGGCGAGCCCGGATCTGGGCAATGATCTCACGAACACGCTCTTTTTCGTCAAAACGGGCCCCGGTGTAGACATCCTTCAGCAGGCGGGTCAGCGCTTTGCTGTTTCGGCTCAGCGCCTTGCCACTGAAAATCAGATAGCCGGTCATGGCCTGAACATCATCAATCTGCCCCTTGGCAGTAAAAGAAGCGCCGATGCCGCCAGATTCCGCAGAAATACGATCCTGCATTTGCAAGTAATCCAGCTCTCCACACCCCACTTCGGAAATCAGAGTGGTGTAATAAGGCAACAGCAACAGTTCGTCTTTGCTCAGAGCCGGCAGCGGTAGCACCACCTGCTGATACACCAGGCCATTAGTGCCTCGGGAATAAACGGTCGCACCGGTTTCGGCATCGTACCGTCCCTCCGGCTCCGGCATCTGCAGCGGCACATCATCCAGCCCAACCTTGGGCAGTATGGAATCATCATCCTTGCGCATCTGGCGATCTTCCAGTGCCTGAGCACGCTGCACAATATGGCTGATATCATCGTCGGACAGCTCCGCCTTGCGCCGGGCAAGGGCTTTCTTGATGGCCTGCTGACGACGGCCTTCGAGTTTTTCATCCGGGCGCAAGGTCAGGGTTACCCGGTGCGGGTTCTCCAGCAACTTGCGCCGGATCAGCCCGGGCACATACTCGGGATCCTTGATCTTTTCCCTCAATGTCGCCAATACCGGCTCGAGATCCAGCAGTTCCACCGGATCACCACCATGAACCATGGGGGCAATCGCGCTCATGATCAGTTGCAAGCCGTAGGGGAACTGGTCTCCGGCAATCTCCCGCTGGTGCAGTTCCAGCTGATGCAGGATGGCCTCGAGGCGCTCCTGGCTGACACCGTCATCCACCACCTTCTGCAGCGTAGACTCAATCAGCTGTTCCAGATCCGCCCGGCGCTCCGGCTCGCTGCCCTCAATACCGCAAACGAAGGTCATTTCCCGGTTGGAATCCTCCAGCCCGCACATGGGAGACGGCGCATGGCCCAGGTCTGTGGTTTCCAGCGCCCGCATCAACGGCGATGCGCTGTTTTCCAGCAAGACGGCAGACAATAACTGGCCTTCAAGATTTTCCTGCAGGTCGAAGCTGTGGCCCAGCAACCACCCCATCACAATGTGGGTCTTGTTGTCGGTGCCCTCACCTTCATTTACCGCATAGCCCTGCTCTACCCGGACCGGCGCGAACATGCGCTTCTCGTCTTTCACCGGCAGTTCAATATCCAGCCGATCGAACCGTTTCAGCGCCAGCTCTTCAAACTTCTCGTGGTGCTCCCGGGCCGGGATATTGCCGTAGGTCGCAAAAATCGCGTTACTCGGGTGGTAGTGGTGGCGATAGAACTTCACCAAGTCGTCATAACTCAGATCGACAATATGATCCGGCTCGCCGCCGCTGTTGTAGTGATAAGTGGTGGTCGGGAACAGATGGCTGGTCAGGTTCTGCCAGAGCTGGGAGGTAGGTGCACTCATCGCCCCTTTCATCTCGTTGTAGACCACACCCCGGTAGACCAGGTCGCTGGATGGGTCATCCGGCTTGTCAAATTCCAGGCGATGACCTTCCTGTGCAAAATCCAGCGGGTCCAGCTTGGAGAAGAACACGGAATCCAGGTATACCGACAGCAGATTGTCGAAGTCCTTTCGGTTCATGCTGGCAAAGGGATAAGCGGTCCAGTCGCTGCTGGTGAACGCATTCATGAAAGTGTTCAGGGAGCGGCGAATCATCATGAAGAACGGATCACGCACCGGATAACGCTCACTGCCGCACAGGGCGGTATGCTCCAGGATGTGGGCGACACCGGTCGAATCCATCGGGAACGTTCGCAAGGCAACGAAGAATACGTTCTCGTCGTTGTCCGCTGCCAGGTGTAGATGGCGTGCACCGGTCTTTTTGTGGCGATACTCCTCAACCTCAAGGTTCAGGGTGCCGATCCGGTGACTGCGAAGTTTCTCAAAAGCCGGATGGATTGCGTTGTCAGTCACTGCAGCCATTAAAAAATCCTGTGTATAGAACAATTGGAGAATTACAGGGTAACACGTAGTATCGGATATCATGCACGGAACGGACTCAACAAGGTAGCCTGCCAATCCATGACAGACCGCAGCCCAGAAAAATCCCACATCGACGCCCCTGAAGTTGCCGCCTGGTGGGCCGAACGGCGCCAGTATCTCGAGCGAATCCGCAAAGTTCCCGAGATTCGACAGCGATTCTGGCGGGAAGTTGCTATCTACCTGTTACGGCGTGTGCTGTGGTCTTACGGCTTTTTCCCCATCTTCATTGCCTTCTGGCTGCCCTTTGTGCTGGCCAGCTTCAATCCGGTGGTCATGGCCGGCGACCTGATCCCTTTACTGCAGGAGTTCGTCAACTCCAATCCGGAGGAACAGGCCACGACCATCAGCACCCTGATGATCGCCTGGCTGTCGATCGGCTCCTTTTTCCTGATTTTCGATTTTGTGCTGACCCCGTTCCGGTCACCCTATCAATATGAAGCCGATGTTTACATGAAGTCCTGGGAGCAACTTAACCATGATCAGCTTCCGGACAAAGTGTGATACGACCGGCATTCTGATCAAGTTCAGACACTTTCTGTTACATAACGTTGCAGACAGTGGTTAAGATGAATCCATAACAAAGCATCCGGAACACTTGGATCACGAGGTTTTGTCATGGTCGATTTCAGGCCGCTGCTGTTCATCAATGCACTTGCACTCATGCTTCTGGTTACCGCCGGATTTGCATCGGTTCGCAAGGATCTGGTCACCACCGACACCACTGCTCCGGCTCTGGCGCAAACCGTGGAACATGCCACCGCGCCGGAAACCTCAGCCGCGACAGCACCCACAACCCGGATTGAAGCCGAAACACCGGCACCTGAGGCTGAAGAGCCGCTGTTTGCTGATACCCGCGAGACACCATTGGTAGACACTCCGGAGACGCCGCAGCCCGTCGACAACGCGCTTCAGGCCACCGGCGAACAGACCGAAACAGCAGCAAACAGCGAACCGTTCACCGTTGAACCAATGCCCGAAAACCCGGAAATGCTGGCCATGGCCGAACCGGTTTCGGCTATGCGTTCCCAACGCGACGTGCCGGAGACAAAACCGGCGCCCGAGCCTCCGAAAACCGGCACCTTGGTGTTACGCTCCAACGTGGTGGGCGATCAGGTTACGATCAACGGCAAATCCTATGGCGCCACCCGCCTGGACCTGGAGCTGGACCCCGGCCGCTATGACATCACTATCGAAAAGCCAGGATACCAGTCCTGGAGCAATTCCGTGGCACTGGAGGCCGGCGACGAACTCACGCTGGTCGGCAAACTGGAAGCCTTCACCACGGTAAGCTACAAGAATGGTGAATGGCGCGGCGGCGTCACCACTGGTGATGGCACCTGGGAAGATAGCACCGGCCTGCGTTATGAAGGCCACTTCGTGGACGCCGAGTTTGATGGTTCCGGTACCGCCTGGTACGCCGATGGAAGCCGCTACGAGGGCGACTGGAAACAAGGCGAACGGCACGGTGAGGGGCGCTGGCGCTCCGCAGACGGCACGACTTATACCGGCCAGTTCAAGAACGATCAGTTCCACGGCAAGGGCACGCTTACCCTGGCCAACGGCGACATATTGACCGGAAACTGGGAGCAGGGCCGCATGAATGGCCATGGTTCCCTGACCACCGCCGATGGCATGCTGTACGTTGGTGGCTTTCGGAATGATGAATTCCACGGCCAGGGCGCCCTCACCTACCCGGACGGACGCTCCTACGAGGGCGAATTCTCCAACGGCGAATTTCATGGCAAGGGCTCGGAAGTCTTTGCTGACGGAAAGAAATACGATGGCCAGTACATGGAAGGCAAGTTCCACGGCAAAGGCCTGCTGCGCAACCCTAACGGCAGCTCCATCGAGGCCACTTTCCGCCATGGTGAACCCTATGGACAGGTTCGCCTGACAACCGCGGCCGGCGAAGTGTTTACCGCCCGCACCACGGAACCCGGTGTCTGTTATCGGGAAAAGAGTTATCGGGCAACCCAGTGCCCGCAACTGGAAGGCTGGTAATCACCCGGTCGCAGCACCCACGCGTTTGCAGTAACAGGTTGAGGTAGTGACATGGCAATCAAAAATGCTCTGCTGGTGGACGACTCCAAAGTTGCCAGGTTTGCGCTAAGCAAACTGCTCGAGAGTCGGGACATGGAAGTGAACATGGCAGGATCGGCAGAAGAAGCGCTGGACTTCCTGAAAAGCCACGACCGGCCAGACGTGATCTTTATGGATCACCTTATGCCCGGCATGAATGGCGTGGAAGCCACCAAGGCCATCAAGAACAATCCGGAAACGGCCGGCATTCCGATCATCATGTGCACCTCCAAGAAATCCTCGTCCTTTATGGAGGAAGCGCGCAACTTTGGCGTGTACAACATCCTTACCAAGCCGCCTCACAACGAAGGCCTCAACCTGATGCTGGAGCAGCTGGCCAGTGACGTCGAGCAGGGGAACGTGCCGGAAGCACCTGTTGAAATGAACGGCCATGACCTGCAAGAGCCAGATGACGAACCCATGGACTTTCCGGAGGACGCCTCTGTGCAACTGTCGCCGAAAGCAGAAAGCAGCCTGAACGGTCACAGCGCCCCGAATGTGGTGCCTCTGACCAGCGACCTGATTGAGCAGATTGCCCGCTCGGCGGTCAAGACTCATATCAACAACCGGCTGCATGAACTGCTCAGCTCCCTTTTCGACGAGCAGTTCGATCACCTCAAGCGTGCGCTGGACGAAACCCGCAGCAAGCAGGAAGCCACCATTGAGGAGCGCCTGGAGTCACTCAGCAAGATGCTGGATGAACGCACCCGCAATCTGCGAGACGAAGTGGCGGCCGAAGTGAACCTGAACCTGGGCCGCGAACTTACCTCCCTGAAAAAAGAACTCTCCAAAAACGCCGGGTTCACCTCCGAGCACATGGCGGAGTTGAAGGATCACATCACCAGCGTACAGACCATCGACACCGAGTTCTGGCAAACCCTGCAGTCAGAAGCCATTCAGCAGGCCCACGAGATTTCCCGGGAGACCGCCGAGGACATTGCCCAGCGCACCATCGATCTGTACGTGTCTCAGCAGCGCTCGGCCAACTCGCGCATCTATACCGTTGGCCTGGCCATCAGTCTGGGTATTTTCAGCGTAGGAATCGCCTGGTTATCCGGCCTGTTCGGCTAATTGCCCACGGACCTGCTGCCAGTCCTGAGGGGTGTCAACGTCTTGTTGCACCCCGGCTATTTCAACCGGACGGGTTCCGGCCCGGTTCAGAACCACCCCCGCCCCCGCATCGCCCTTAAGCAATAACAGATCTCCCCAGAGCGATTTCGGAATCCAGGCTGGCACGCCTACCCGCTTGCCATAACTGGCTGCCCAGGGCACCTCTGGCTTCCGCCGGGCGTTTGCGGACAGCCGTCGGAGCCCTTCGGTATCCAGTAAGGGCTGGTCTGCCAACAGCACAAACACACCCAAAGCAGCGGGAGAAAGCGCCTGCAGGCCGGCAATCAACGACGTCGACAAGCCCTCCCGCCAACGCTCGTTAACCACCCAGTGCGCCGGTTGCCGATTGCAGCGAAAGCGCACCAGAGGGTAGCCTGCGCCCGTAACCACCCACGTCTGCGCCGATAGCTGCCGCGCCTGACTAATGGCGTGCCCCAGCAATGAATCGCCACCTGGCAGTTTCAAGGCCTGCTTGTAACACCCCATTCGTCTCGCCTGGCCGGCTGCCAGCACCAATGCCGGAAACTGCGGATCCTTGATGCTATGATTCGCGTTTATGATGCTCCCCCTGAAACTGCTGAATGCAGCGATTTTTGCTAGAATTCCGCCATCATGCAACCTGACCACGCCGGACCCTCCATGAACCATCTCTTTGTCGACAACCTCACTGTGATTGATTTCGCCTATCTGGATCCCGCTCGAGGCCTGGTTGGCGAAAGCTGGATTGCCGATGTGGTGCTGGGAGGAGAACTGGACGAACAGGGTATGGTCTTTGACTTCAGCAACGTCAAGCGCACCATCAAAAGGGTGATTGACGAACGCGTGGACCACCGGTTGGTGATTCCCCGCGGATACGAAGGCCTGCAATGGAGCGAGGACACGCCCAACACTTTCCGCTGGGCACTCTCTGGCGGCGGTCACATCGAGCACAGCTCGCCGGACGAAGCCGTTGTCTGGCTGTCCTCGGACCGGGTCGTCCCGTCTGCCGTGGCCGCCCTGCTGGAAAAAGAGCTTAAAGCCGTTCTGCCCGGTAATGTCATCTCCGTCGACATCAACCTGCGCGAAGAAATCATTGAGGGCGCTTACTACCACTACGTTCATGGCCTGAAAAAACATCTGGGCAACTGTCAGCGCATTGCCCATGGGCATCGATCCCCCATCCGCATCGACCGCAACGGGCACCGGGCCTACGACCTGGAAGAACGCTGGGCCAAGCTCTGGCGGGATATTTATGTGGGCACGGAAGAAGACGTGGCTCGCCGGTTCGTAGGTGATGATGGCGTTGCCTACATCACCTTCGAATATGAGGCCAACCAGGGGGAGTTTGCCCTGACACTGCCTGAGCACCGAGTATACATGCTGGAAACGGACACAACCGTAGAGCTGATTGCCGCTCACATTGCGGACAAACTGAAAGCGGAGTTCTCCGGAGAGGAAATCCGGGTAAAAGCCTACGAGGGAGTGGGCAAAGGCGCTATCGCCATACGAGTCTGAACCGACCATCCGGGATTGGCGCCCTAAACGGCGCGAATCCCGCTGCTCATTCGTTCAGACACAAAAAAACCGCCCGAAGGCGGTTTTTTTGATGGCTATCCGGTGGACTAAACCGTCAAGCCTAATTGGCGTCCCCTAGGGGGTTCGAACCCCTGTTGCCGCCGTGAAAGGGCGGAGTCCTAGGCCACTAGACGAAGGGGACTAGAAATTGGTGGAGCCAAGCGGGATCGAACCGCTGACCTCAACACTGCCAGTGTTGCGCTCTCCCAGCTGAGCTATGGCCCCTCAACGGATGCGTATATTAAGGATCCGCCCTTGGGGCGTCAACACCCGATTCCGCTTTTTTTAAAGTTTTTTGAACATCCCTGTTCTCATCGTTCAATTAACCAACAAACCGCTCATCAAACACCCAGAGCGGCGTATTCCTTCTCCACTTTCTTGGTCTCTTTCTTGGAAAAGCCGCCCATAACCTCAAGGGCATGACGCAAACGGGAGCGGGTCATGTCCGGGCCAAGCAACGCCATGGAGTCCATGACTGACCAGGAATTGGGCGTTCCGGCAATGGCCACAAAGATCGAGAACATGAAATCGCCCATCTTCAGGTCCATGGCTTTCGCCAACGCCTTGATGTCGGCAAAGATGGTGTCCTTGCTCCAGTGGCGCTGAGCTTCCAGCTTCCAAAGGGCGAACTGCAGCACCCGTTTGACCTGGCTCTCATCCAGCTTGTTATGGGAAAAGTCCTCCGGCTTCAGATTCAGCATGCCGCTGAACATGAACTGGGCCATTGGCGCCACATCGGAAAACACTTCTGCCCTGCCCTTGATATGGGGCACCAGGGCTTTCAAGTCGTCCTGGTTAAACCACCACTGTTGCATCCGCGCCATGAACTGCTCGTCGCTCAGCTCCTCACGAATCCACTGGCCGTTGAGCCAACGCAGTTTTTCCACGTCAAACACGGGGCCACCCAGGGACACGCGCTGGATATCGAAGTTCTCGATCATCTCATCCAGTGTGAATTTCTCACGCTCGTCCGGCATGGACCAGCCCATACGGCCCAGGTAGTTGGTCACAGCCTCCGGCAAGAAGCCCATACGCTCGTAGAAGTTGATGCTGGTGGGGTTCTTGCGCTTGGACAGTTTGCTCTTGTCCGGGTTGCGGAGCAGCGGCAGGTGACACAGCTCCGGCATATCCCAGCCGAAGTACTGGTACAGCAGCTTGTGCTTGGGCGCGGAATTGATCCATTCCTCACCTCTCAGCACGTGGGTAATGCCCATCAAATGGTCATCAACCACGTTGGCCAGGTGATAGGTGGGCATCCCATCAGACTTCAACAGAATCTGGCAGTCCACCTGGGCCCAATCGATCTCAATGGTACCCCGGAGCATATCCTGAATTTCACACACGCCTTCATCGGGCACTTTCATGCGGATAACGTACGGATCACCCGCATCCAGACGGCGCTTCACCTCGTCTTCCGGCAGCTCCAGATCGCCCTTGATGCCGGGATTCAGGCCCTGAGCCTTACGCTCTTCGCGGATGGCATCCAGCTCTTCCGGTGTACGGAAGCAATAGAACGCATGGCCAGCGGTGACCAGATCCTCAGCATACTGACCATACATGTGCTTGCGCTCAGACTGGCGATACGGGCCGTGGGGGCCGCCAACATCGGGACCCTCGTCCCAATTCAGACCCAGCCAACGCAACGCAGTCAGAATGTCCTGCTCGGATTCAGCGGTACTGCGGGCCTGATCGGTGTCTTCGATGCGCAGAATGAACTGGCCGCCGTGCTGACGGGCAAAGCAAAGGTTAAACAGGGCCACGTAGGCGGTACCAACGTGTGGATCGCCGGTGGGCGACGGGGCAATTCGGGTGCGTACTGTCATGAAACCATCCTGAAAATAAGTGGCCGATTTATAAAGGGCGCATTATAGCGGCCATCCTGAGGTTTCGCATGGGCGGCTTTTGCATCCCCGACACAAACTGTTATATTATAACGTTTCACATGCACGCAGGATTCGATACACCATGCCACAGAATGTCACCCGCCTGGCCCTTGCACTCTCAGCCCTGGCTATAGCAACACCCGCCGCCGCAACCAATGTGGTTGCGTCCATTAAACCTGTCGAACTTCTGGTCAAAGCTGTCGCGGGTGACAGCGTGGAGGTATCAACGCTGGTACCACCCGGCTCCAGCCCCCATAACTACAGCATGAAGCCCTCTCAGCGGCGTGCCCTGGAACAGGCGGATGTCATCTTCTGGGTCGGCCCGGATATGGAAACCTTCCTCAACCGTCTGCTCGGTGGCAAGGAATTCGCTGGCCGGTCGGTGGCTTTCCTGGAAAGCGAAGGCGCTGAATCTGAGCACGACGAGCATCATGATGAGCACAACCATGAGCCTGAGCATGAAGAGCACGATGATCACGGGCATCATGACGAACCCGATGTCCATCACCACGATCACGGCGACGGCGAAGACCCACATATATGGGTAGACCCGATGCTGGCACTGGACATGGCGAAAGGCATCCGGAATGTACTGAGCGAACTTGAGGGCGTAAACCCCGAGGAACTGAATGCCAACCTGGAGCGTTTTCAAACCGAACTGCTCAACAAAGAGCAGAGTATTCGAGCGAGCTTTGCCGGCCTGGATGACATCAGCCTGTTCGCCTATCACGATGCCTTTACCCGCTACGCCGAGCACTATGGGCTGACGCTGGAAGGCGTTCTGACCCTGAACCCGGAACTTTCCCCTGGCGCCCGACACATCGCCGATGTTCAGGCCAAGCTCGAAGCTGCCAATCACCCGTGCCTGCTGACCGAACCCCAATTCAACCGCCAATGGTGGCGTTCCATTACCGAAGGGCTGAACGTCACCTTCAGCACCTGGGACCCGCTGGCAACCGACATTGAATCGACACCGGCAGGCTACATCGAGTTTCAGCAATCTGTGGCCGATGCGGTTCTCAAGTGCTTACCAGAGCAGGCTCAGTAGCACCGGAATAGAGACCATCGCCAACAGGGTTTGCCCGCTGATGATCCCTGCCATCAGCGGCGCGTCCCCGCCAAGCTGGCGCGCCAGGATGTAGGCGGACGTGGCAGTAGGCAAGGCCGCCAACAGCACCGCCACTTGCACCAGCAGCCCCTCCAGCCCGAGCATCCAGGCCAGGCCCGCGGTCATCAGTGGAAACGCCACCAGTTTAAGAGCCGAGGAGACAATAAACGGAACCGAACCGCCACGCAGGGCACTGAGCTGCAAGCCAGCTCCCACGCACATCAGCCCCATCGGCAGCGCCAGATTACTCAACGGCTCCAGTATGCCCGCCAGCAAGGGATGAAACCCTACCTGGAAATAGCTCCAGAGCACACCAATAACCGAGCCGACGATCAACGGGTTGGTGACAATCGCCCGAATCACCGCCGCCAGATTGATTCGCTCTCGTCCTGCTACCATCGCGAACATCAGAATACACAGCAGGTTCAACAGCGGCACCATAATGGCCACGGCGATGGCCGTGAGCGAGAGGCCATCATCGCCCAGGAGCATGCCACCCGCAGCCAGGCCCACATAGGAATTGAAGCGGATAGCACCCTGGTATACCGATGAAAACACCGGCCCGGACCAGCCCCAGAGCCACTGTGCAGCCACCAGCACCAGCGTCATAGCCAGCAGCATGGCGACAATCAGCATCGCCGTATCACCGTAGGCGGAAGGAGGCAGCCGGGCCTGCCCAAGCTTGAACACCAGCATGGCAGGAAACAGCACGTAATAGGTGAAGCGCTCCGCACGGGGCCAGAAATCACCTCCGGGAAAATCCACGCGGCGCAAGCCATGGCCCAGCATGATCAGCACGAAGACAGGAATCAAAGCCTGAACCACCATTGGCATCACCACCTCCCGACTACCAGACACCAGCCCGTTCACAGGTGCAAGACACTAGCACAGATCTTCGGCAAGTTCGCAGTTGCCATTTCCCTCACCCGGGGGTAAATTCAGAGTTTCTTCAACTCTAAAGGCGAAGTGCAATTCCCGTGAACACTCTTCGTTCAGGCAATTACACGATTTCTCTGGCACTGCGGTCCTCCTTCGGGAACACCGGCAGGGCTGCCATCCGCCTCTGATTTCGCTGAATCCTCCTCTTTCCCATCCGGATTCAGCGCCTAACCAACAATCGATTGTTTACCTGGAGATTCCTATGGCTGAATTGCCACCTATCACTGTTGCAGAAGAAGATTACAACCGCCTCAGCACCTTGCTTGAGCGGGTCGCCGGCCAGTCTGACGTAGCCGATGGGCTGGAGGACGAACTCAGCCGTGCCGACATGAAACCGCTGGCCGAGATGCCGGAGGGCGTGGTGACCATGAACGCCCGAGTGCGCTTTCTGAACGAAGACACCGGCGAGGAGCACGAAGTGGAGTTGGTATACCCCCATGAGGTAGGCGACGCTGATCACAAAGTCTCGATACTGGCACCGGCCGGCGCCGCCATGCTGGGGCTGAGCATTGGCAGCAGCATCGAATGGCCCATGAAAGGTCGTAAGCCCATCCACCTGAAAGTGATTGGCGTTACCCGAAACCCATAAGCACTTTCCTTTACAAATATCAGGACTTGATATTTCTCCAAAGGCAGAACGGCCTCCGGTGGTAGCATTTCCCCAATGCTAACCGACAGATCAGGAGGCCGTATGGCAGAGCAGCACCACGAAGACTGGGACCCCAGATCAGCCGAGGTTCAGAAGGACCAGATCCGCGCCTACGATGCCATGCGCAAGGAATGCCCGGTGGCCTGGAGTGATTACCAGCAGTGGACGTTGTTTCGCCATGCCGATGTCATGCAGGTACTGGAGGATCACCACACCTTCAGCAACGCCGTCTCCGCCCACTTGTCCGTACCGAATGGCATGGACCCGCCCGAACATACCCCCTACCGCAAGGCCATCGAACCCTATTTTGCGCCGGAGCCCATGGCGCGCTTTGAACCGGTATGCCGGGATGTGGCCCGGGCGCTGGTACAGACCCTGGACAAAAACAAGCCGCTGGATGTGGTCAATGCTCTAAGCCGCCCCTTTGCGCTACAGATTCAGTGCGCGTTTATGGGCTGGCCGGATAGCCTGCATCAACCGCTGGCCGAGTGGGTGATGAAAAATCACCGGGCAACCCTCGCCCGCGACCGTGCCGCCATGGCCGACGTTGCTGAAGAGTTTGACGGGTACATCCGAGACCTTCTGGATTCCCGGCGCCAGCCCCATGAGCCTGCACCAGATGATGTCACCACCCGGTTAATGCGTGAGCAAATCAATGGCCAACCCATGACCGACGAAGAGCTGGTCAGCCTCTTACGCAACTGGACAGTCGGCGAACTCGCGACCATTTCTGCGAGCATCTCGATACTGACCAACTATCTGGCCCATCATCCCGAGCTTCTGAATGACCTTAAGGCCGCGCCAGAGAAGCTTTCTGAAGCCATTGACGAAATCCTGCGAATGGACGCCCCTCTCATTTCCAACCGCCGAGTGACCACCAGAGAGGTCGAGATAGGCGGCAGAACCATTCCCGCCGGCGAGAAAATCACCCTTCTCTGGGCATCTGCCAACCGGGACGAAGATGTTTTCGGTAACCCGGACCAGTTCTGCCCACGTCAGAACGCAGCCAGGAACCTGCTCTATGGCGCCGGCATCCATGTCTGTCCCGGCGCCCCCCTTGCACGAATGGAACTCAGGATCTTCATGGAGGAGTTGTTGAAGCAGATCGAAGCTATAGCGCCGGCAGAGGGCCAAAAGCCTGAGCGGGCGATGTTTCCCACGGGTGGATTTAACTACCTGCCACTGGTGTTTCGCTGATAGCTTTGTCCAGAAAAAACAAAAGCCGCAGCGGAGAACCTCCGGTGCGGCTTTATAGTGCGACGGGATCAGTCTTCGATAAACACCAGGCTTTCGTCGGACCCCGCGGCTTCAAGACGCCCCAGAGGCTGCAGATCCAGCCCATGCTTTCGGGCGAGGGCCTCAAAGGCTTCCCGGCTCTTTTCGGCCACGCTAACCATCAAGCCACCGCTGGTTTGCGGATCACAGAACAACAGTTTGTCGGCGTCGGTCATACCGGAAATCGCCTTGCCGAACGCCGCCGCGTTGCGGTGGGTGCCACCAGGGATGCAATCGGCATCAATATAGGGCTTCAGGTTTGGCAGCACAGGCACAGCCTTGCGACTTACCGTTGCCTTCAAGCCGCTGCCCCGGCAGATTTCCAGCAAGTGCCCGGCAAGACCAAAGCCGGTTACATCGGTCATGGCATTGACACCATCCACCTCAGCAAACACTTCGCCAACCTTATTGAGGGTCGCCATGTTCTCCACCGCCACGGCCAGGTCTTCAGGAGTAACCTTACCTTTCTTGGAAGCACTGGTGAGAATGCCGACGCCCAGTGGCTTGGTGAGATACAGCAAATCGCCCGCTTGAGCGGTATCGTTTCGGATAATACGGTCAACAGCCACCTGGCCAGTCACCGCCAGCCCGAATATCGGCTCCGGTGAATCGATGCTGTGGCCACCGGCCAGGGCGATACCTGCCTCGGCACACACGGCACGCCCACCATCGATTACCTTGGCGGCAATTTCCGGTTCCAGCTCATTGACCGGCCAGCCCAGAATGGCAATAGCCATCACGGGCTTTCCGCCCATGGCATAGACATCGCTAATGGCATTGGTGGCAGCAATACGGCCGAAATCGAACGGGTCGTCCACCACCGGCATAAAGAAATCGGTGGTGCTGATAATGCCAAGGCCGTTACCCACATCGGCAACCGCAGCATCGTCTCGGCTGCTGTTGCCCACCAGCAGTCGCGGATCGTGAAATTCGGGAGCATCAGTGTGAAGGATGCGGTCCAGAACGTCCGGAGCAATCTTGCAGCCACATCCGGCACCGTGGCTGAACTGGGTCAATTTGATGGACAAAGCGTCTTCCTTCTTTCGGTTGAGCAACTCGGTTATCGTCAGGATACGCAACAGTCTACAATGCAGCTCACTCTCCGGCCACCAAATGCGTAGGAACCACCATGACCACCCCGAACAACCAAGGCCCCGCGACTCGCATCATCCACAATCGCCGCCATAAGGATGCCTTCGGCAGCCCCTACTCGCCGGTTTACAACACCACCACCTACCGGTTTGAAAACACGGCAGACTTGCTGGATGTGATTGAGGGGCGAAGCGACGGTAACCTGTACACTCGCTGGGGCACCAACCCGAGCATCCAGGAACTGGAACAGGGACTGGCCGGGCTCGAAAATGCTGAAGCAGCATTGGGGTTCGCCTCCGGCATGGCGGCAATTTCGGCAACCCTGCTGGCCCATGGCCGTAATGGGATTGTGTGCGTAGGCGATCTTTATGGGGGCACACAGGAACTACTGAAGAATCACTGCCAGGCGCTGGGCATTCCAGTGACCTTCCTGTTCCGTGAAGAGCAGAACCAACTGGCGGAAACACTGAACGAACCGGGCAAGCTGGTCTATTTCGAAACCCCGGCCAACCCGAACATGGCGATCCTGGACATTCGCGCCATCGCTGAAACGGCCCACCAGCACGGCGCACTGGTGGCGGTGGACAATACGTTCGCCAGCCCCATCAACCAGAAACCGCTGGAACTGGGCGCAGACCTGGTCTTGCACAGCGCCACAAAATACCTGGGTGGCCACAGCGACCTGACCGCCGGTGCCCTGATGACCTCTGCAAGCCTGGCAAGACCCGTGGTCGCCTGGCGCAAGAACCTGGGCCAGCTGATTGCCCCGGAAACCGCCGCCCTGCTCTCCCGCAGCTTGCGCACGCTGCCATTACGAGTGCGCCAACACAACGAGAACGCCATGGCAGTCGCTCAAGCGATGGAACAACATCCGAAAGTCACCAAAGTACACTACCCCGGCCTGCCTTCCTTCGAAGGCCACGACCTGGCCAAACAGCAGATGACCGGCTTCGGCGGCATGCTCAGTATTGAAGTGGACGGTGGCCAGCAGGCAGCCGAAAAAGTGGCGGATTCCCTGAAAGTCTTCCTGCTTGCCACCAGCCTGGGCGGAGTAGAAAGCCTGGTGAGCCAACCGAGCGCCACCAGCCATCACGGCCTGAGCGGGGAAGAGCGCCTCAAACGGGGCATTGGCGATGGCATGCTGCGCCTGTCAGTGGGGCTTGAGGATGCAGCCGATCTGATACAGGACCTGAATGATGCCCTTACACAAGTGTGTTAACGCCCCTGTAGCATGAAGGTTTCGTACTCAAGTTCATCGAACTTGCGGGACAGCAGCGCCAGTCCAACCAGAGCTGAGACCAGGGTAGCCGCCGCATAGCCGTATCCGTAAAAGGCGGCGCCCAACTCAATGGTGATCAGCGTGAACACGATATTGGTACCGAGGAACAGGGCGCAAAGAATCAGGTTTATCCCCCGGGCATCGAGGTAAAACAGCACATTCTGTATCGCAAGAAGAATCAACTGCATGGCCACCGCAATCAGGAAAATGTGGAACAGTGGAAGGTACAGTGTGGAGATACCCAGGGCGGAGAGAATCTCCTCTCCCCACAGGAACAGAATGATCACCGTCATTCCCTGCACTTTGATGATCTCATAAATGCCGTTTCTGGCGACCAGAACCATGTCATCCCGAAAACGGTTGATTCGCTCCAGGGTATCGCCCTCACGGACGGCGTTATAAAACCGGTCGTATGCTTCGGAAAAATCGGTTTCCATTCGCACCAGAAAAACAGCCATACCGGGGATGATCGAAAGGTAGGCAAGAAAAATGGGAATGTCATAGATAATCGACGCTCTCAAAAGCCCGATAATCGGCTCTGAGGTTTCCGGCACGAACCAGAAGATCAGCTTGTCGGCCCATACCGCAGCATTGAAGAGCAGCCCGGTAAAGATCAGGGTGGGAAAGATCTGGGCACGCCTGGCGAAGTCAAACCGGATGAGCGTGGTACCCGGGTACTGGCGGATGATGGTGTAAAAGAAACTGAAAAACAAAAGGCTGTGGCCCAGCAGCAATCCGAGCAAAAACCCTTCAATGCCGAAATCACGCAGCTGCACCGAGGCAACGATAGCGACCAGATACCCAAGCGCGAAAACAACAACAATACGACGATAGGACTTCATGCTGGAGAGAAAGATAGTAACCGGCCAGAGGTTACACAGCACCACAAAATTCGCCAGCATCAGGAGCCGGTATAGATAACTGGTGCCCGGCATAAACCAGATAGCAGCAACAACGCCGAGCATGAAAGACGCGGCGGTTGAGACCCAGATAACCCCCATGAGGTTGGGCAGTATCAGATTACGCTTGGACTCGTAGAGCCTGTCTGCGACCCAACGCGTGAAAACGTGCTGAAATACCCCGGAGAGAATCAGCGAGAACGCCATCAGATAGGTGACCGACACCAGAAACTGGACCACGAATCCCTGGTTTGCCTCGAGCGCAAAACTCAGCACCCCTATGATCATAACCCCGAGTACCGACAGTACCCAGGGCCCCGAACTGATGATGCCCGCCAGACCATAGGCACCCAGGAGGTTCACAAAGCTTTCCCGCCGGAGTATTCGCCTCAGCTCAAAACCGATACCCGCCACTAGCGCTTTCCCCCACTCGCCGGCTCTAACGACGCCTCATAGAGGCGGCGGTATTGATCAAACATACTGTCCAAAGTGTAATAGCGTGATACCCGCTCCAACCCCGCGGCCTGGGCTGCCCGCCAGGCCTCACTGTCCGTCAGCAGATGAATCGCTTCCCTGGCTGTCGCTTCAGGGTCGGCGATCGGAACGACAGCGCCCGAGGCACCCAAAGCCCGATCCTCCTCACTCATTCCCTCAATGAGTTCACGGCAGGCGCCGACATCCGTGGCAAGGCACGGCAGCCCCGCGGCATTGGCCTCAAGTATGACCAACGGCAGCGCCTCGGAGATCGAGGTAAGCACCATCAAACCCAGTTGGGGCAAAATCTCGCTGACATTCTGAAAACCCAGGAATTTAACGCGGCCTTCCAATCCCAGGCTGGTCACAAGATTGCGACACTCAGCGACATAGGCGGGGTCTTCATCCTCTGGCCCGACGATCCACCCCTCAGCCTCGGGCACTTGTTCCGAGACACTTCTCATCGCCCGAATGAAGGTTTTAATGTCCTTGATCGGGACGACGCGGCCAACCAGCCCAAGCACCTTGGGAATGGCCTCCGACCGCTGCTCCCGTGGTTCCCTGAAACGCTCAGGATCGATCCCGTTCGGGATAATGCAGGTTTTTTCCGGCGAAGCCCCGTCCTGGTGCTGGCGAGCCTGGTTACCGGAATACAGCGAGACAATGCTGTCGGCCTTCTGGTAAGCCAGCCTTCCCACCACCTCGAAGAAGCGTATCCAGAGACGCCGGATATAGCCCAACTGGTCATTAAGTGCCGCACTCACCTGATCCTCCGGATCGTCAATCCATTGTGCCTGGGATAGATCGATCTTTCGTTCTTTGGTGTAAATGCCATGCTCACTGATCAGGTAAGGTATACGGTATCGGTCGCTCACCATTGCACCGAGCAGACCGGCATACCCGGTTGAGATAGAGTGCACCATCTTTACCCTTGGCATGTTCTTCGCAATCTCTGCCAGCGTAAACAGCGGCGCGTGCATCGTCCGGATCGTCCAGAAATAGTCAACAAAAGAGGGTTCGATGCAATAGGCACGGAAACTGTCTTCAATGACCTGCCAGCTCTCCCGGCTGTACAAAAAATCCTTGCGGGTAATCCCCCCTGTCTCACCCAGGTCTCTGAATACCTGCGTGAGCACCTCCTCGGGCACCGCCTCATTGGCCTTGAAACTCTCGTGCAGCCGCCGCTGACTCTGGAAGGCCCGCTTGTTTCCGTCCCTCGGCCTCGGCTTTTCCCGAACCTGGGTGTCCATCAGGTAGTGGCACTCCAGATGGGTGACATTATCCGGCAGGGTGTATTGCTGCTTTCCGTAATGGCTGGGATCGCCCCCCAGAAAAACCAGGGCAAACCGGTATTCCGGAAGTCCCGAGATCATCTGGTGTACCCAGGAAGACACGCCTCCCCGTATAAACGGATAGGTGCCTTCTAACAGCAATGCGATGTCCGCGATATACGGCTGCTTTCGTTTGAACAAACTCATAACCAGGCTTCGAGAAGAGGAGTGATCGCCGGATGATTGTGACCATGGGCGCACCGGGCCAGATAGAACCTGACCCGCTGGTAGTCCTTGGCCAGAAACGCGATTTCAGCAAGATAAGGCAGAATGTGTTCCTGACGGGCGCCATTATCAATAGCGACTTCGAAGGCATCACGTGCTTCTTCGGGCCGCCCCAACGCCAGTTCCACCCGCCCCAGGAGCTGCCAGTCCGAGGGCTCGTCATAGGTGGCAACCAGTTTCACCAGGAGGTCCCGCGACTTTTCCAGGTAGTACTGCCTGAGACTGCCCTGAGCCAATCCAAGATAGGCGGTTTCCCACCAGGTTTGTGCCAGACGGCGATTCATGCGCTCGAGCGCTTTGGGGTCAGCGGCTTCCGTCACCTGGCTCTGCAGGCGCTCAGCCTCCTGCACCAGTGCCTTTTCCTTCTGCTCCAGCATGGAATACGCCAGCAGCCGGACATCATCAACCGGATCCTTGAGTGCCTCCCGGAGAATATCAACTCCCTCCCGGCCTTCCATCTGTCGGCTGGCCAACAAAGCTTTCAGGCGTTTACCCGGATCACTCGCCTCTCTCAGAACCTGGCGCAAACCACCCTCGGTATAGACAACCTGACTGCCCATATCGGTAGGCCTGAAAGGCAACTCAGGGATGGGCACCTGCTGCCACGGGAGCTCTCGGTTCGAGCGCGGGAGATACAGCGCGAGCAGAATACCGACAAACACGCCAAGACTGCCCACCAGGGGAATCGCAAACTGCAGCGAAAACAGAAAGACTGCGGGCCGCCAGCGCTGTTTTCGGTAACGTTGAGGCATGAGGACCAGCAGAGCAAGCGTAAACACCACGCAGGACAAAGCATGGGCAACGACATAACCACCCACTGCCCGAACCGAATCCTCACCGGTAAACAGTGCAACCGCACCGCCCAATTCTGAGACCAGTCCAAACGGTAACAACCAGTAGCTAGTCAATCGCGCCACCTTCGCGAGCCAGCCACTCGGCGACCTGGGCTTCCGTCTTTACCACCAGTGACTGCTGACTGGCAAAATCCCACAGTGAACGGCCCGCATTTTCCCGGATATCCAGTTCCAGTCGATGCAGATACCCGGCAAGCCCCAATTCATCGGTCAGTGGCATCAACAGGACCACGCTGGGGCTCTCGTTCGCTCGGTTAACGGCAATCACATCAAGCCCCCGCAGCAAGCCGGTCATCCTGTCCGCGAGGGTTGCCAGATCCTGCTCGTTCACCTGCAGCTTAAGCAGCACGGAAGGCAAGCCAAAGGCCTCTGCATCTCTAGCAGCGCGACGCGCCTGGGAACACAGGCTCTGCCACTCATGAGAACCTGCCATCGTCTGATCCCGTTGGCACAGCATATCCGCCATATGCCCGGCAAGAATCGCCATCAAACGAAGCGTCCGGTTCTGGAAACTGAAGAATGGAATGGACTCCACCACACAGAGCGCCACCAGGTCATCGGTAGAACTAATGAGGGGGATCACAACCAGCAGATCGGTATCCAGTTTTTTCAGGTGTTTGCGGAACTCTGTCTGCACCGACACCAGTGTTCTTTCCTGCATGGCATATCGAATCAGCGGATCGGACTCCGAAACCGCCTCATAGTCACCAACCGTTGCCAGCGCCTTCGGTTCAATGTTTCGGTTTCCTTCCACTGCCAGTATGGCGGCCGTCTGGAGCTGGCCGTATCGAGCCAGAACCCGCAACATCAGGGCCGCGCTTTCTTCATTCAAACCCTCGGTGCGGGTCTGGGACAGTTCGCCATACAGTCGTCTCAGCGCTTCCCTCAGGCTGCCGGAGCTCCCGGCTAACTGTTGCTCGAGACGATCATGGGACACCTTCATCAGGTAGAAGTTGCGGGTAAATTCTTCCAGGCGCTGGAGACTGTATTCGTTAACTGCGTTGGCCCGGCGCAATTGACGTTCCCAGTAGTCCCGAAACTCCCCGGCCAGCAGCCCACATGCCAGCATGCCGGCGGCCCATCCCCACGGGTAGGCCGTGGCAGCGGCCTTGTCATAGTGCCACCCAGCCACAAGCAGCACCAACAGACTCGACATCAGAGCCGGGAAAAAGCCGTAGCGCAGGCCAATCAACAAGGGCGCCAGAACCGGCCACGCAAACGTATTGCCAACGTGGAGCGGGTCGTCAGGTCGCAGCCAGAAGCCTGCCGCGAGAAACAGACCTGTGACCAGAACGACTTCCAGCCATTTCAGCCAGCCATGCACCTCGGTGGCGGGCCCCGATTGTGCCACTGTCGTAGTTGCCCGGGTGTCCTGCATCAGTATCAGTCTTCGCCGCGAACCAAAGGCATGGCATCAATGAGATCCTGAAGCACCTCACGCCCAACCGTTCCGAGACTCTCCCGCCCCCATCCCGTGCGAGCTGCTGTTCCGGACCAGACGATAGCGTTACTGCCAGAGCGTCTGACAATCATTGTCACGCCAACCGCGGGTTCGCTGTCGAAACCCGCCTTATAACGCCATTCTTCCACCGTTCCCGTGACGATAAGATCAGCCCCGTCCCGATCCGCCATGTCCATCGCTTCAGCCTGACGAGCCTGACTCTCATACATCAGTGGGTTCTGGTCTTCGGGCAAGTACAGCTCTACCCGGCCAGCCCCCTCCGCCCGCAGAATGGCAACCGCGATACTGGCGGCCCGGTCACCAGCCTGAGGGGTCTCCGAGAGATTCACAAAAGGCACAACCGCCACTTGCTCCGCCAGGCTGACAGGCGTGTCACCCGATTCCGTGATCAGGGTAGAACAACCGCTCAGGGCGACAAACAGTAGCCCCAGCAGCAGAGGTCGAAAAAGAATCATCGGTTTTCTCCCGCAGTTTTGAAAAACAAGGTATAGGTAACACGTGCGTCCAGCGAGCTGTCTCCACTCAGACTATCCGACGCATAACCGGCAGATAGCGCGATCTCGTCATCCCCGAATAGCGACCAGCTTACACCGCCGCCAAGCCCGTACTCGACGGTATCGGTGGAAAGAACATAGCCGGTGTTCACATCCAGGAACCAGCCTGGCTGAGCCTGTTGCTCGAGCAACGAGTGAGGTGAATGCTCTTGCCACCGCATACCGACAGACACGCGCTCGTAGTGTTCGGTGAGCAATTCACCGGTCTGGAGTGGTCGTTCAAACAGCGATTGCACTGCGCCTTCCAGGCGCTCTAGTCGATTCAGATCCTGCAACACATATTCCGCCCGTACACTCCAGTCCGGATAACGGCGAGCCACGAGATGACTACCGAACACCTCGAGCCGTTGTCCCTCCGCCACACTGCTTTGTGAACCGGCATCAAATGACAGTGATGCTAACCGCGCCCCAACGGTTGTTCGGCTGTCTGGCTGGTAAAGGCCCTCAAACGAAGTGCTGTCCCTGGAAACCAGCCACCAAGCTTCTGCCGAATCGGTCGAGCGCTCTCCCGAATGATACCCCACTGCCATCTGCCACCGGCCCAGTGGTTGGAACCGGGCCTCAAACCTGGTACTCAGTTCATCGCCGTCAAGACGCCCCACGTGCCCAAGCCCAGCGGTAAACAACCAATCTGTGGCGTTATTCTGAAGTTCAATCATGGCCTCGCTGGACGGTTCGGGAGCCTTCGTGAATCTCGTGTCGTCGCTGGTATCAACGCGGGCCGCTCGCCCGGTCAGCCGATAGCGTTCCGAACTGTAGTCCCACGCGCCGAACCAATGATTCACAGCCATGTCGCTGATGCGCTCCTGCTGCCAGCCCAACTGGGCAGCACGGTTCTCGGAACCAAACACCGGTTGCGCCCTGTATCCGGAGGACAACTCATCAGGGCTTCTTTGCCGTGACGGGGTTCTTGGCTCGACGCGTCGAGGAACCTGTCGAGCGGCGAGACGTCTGAGATGAAAAGCACTCGCCTGATCGCCAAGACTCTGGGCGAGACCCGCCTGCTCCTCAAGGGCGCGGGGCTCAACGGCATTCTCCGTTCGCCACTTCTGTAACCAATACCTGGACCGCTTATCCTGCCCAAGTGCCGAGTATCCATACGCAAGCAACGCATACTGTCGCTGCCCGGATTGTGATGACAGTTCTGTCAGAATGGCATTCAGCTTATCGCTCTTGCGCTGAGGTTCTGCCACCAACAGCCAGCCCCACGCGCTGAGGATGTCCTCGCTTCCAGGATTCAGACGCAGCGCCTGTCGATAGGCCTTCTCTGCGTCACCAGCCTTGCCCCGCTGCTCAAACAGTCGCCCCCGGAATGTCCAGTAAAGGCCATCCTGACGGTGGGCCGGGTCTGACCGCCACTGTGCCAGCGTACGCTCCAACGCCTCCCACTGCCCCGTATTCGCCTGTGCATCGGCAAGAATGGGAATGTAACGGGCATTCCCGGTACGTTGAAACCGGTAACGGGCGAGTTCCGCAACACGCTCATAATCCCCGAACTGCGCGGCCAGGCCGATCAGCCGATCCGCCACACCAGGTCCATGCTGCCGCCAGGAACCAGCCATCAATTGCGAATACTCAGCCCGAATCTTGTCGACATCCCCCAGCATAGTCAGAAGATCCAGCCGCATCAGCTCTGCCTCTGCAGCGAAATCCGGATTCTGGAACGATACCGACAGGGTTTCGAACGCCCGCTCTACGCGCCGGGTTCGCCAATACAGATTGGCCAGAACCAATCGGTCTCCCTCACTGAGCACATCCTGCCGCTCAAACAGGGCAATGGCGTCGAGATAACGATTGTTGTTAACGTACAACTGATACAGGCGGTCCTTGAACCCGGCGACGGAGGGATACTTTCGCTGTGCTTCCTCAAGCACCGCAACCGCCTTGTCCAGTTCCACCGCTCTGGTATAGGCATCACCAAGCACAAGGTAACCATCGGCCCCAAGCTCGCCTCTTGCCCTCGCCGTCTCGAGGGTTTTCACCAGTTCAGGCCAACGAAACAGTTCCTGAGCAAGCGCTGTTGCGCGCTGCAGTGCCTCGGGGTGACCGGCAGAAAGATAAAGCGACTGCCAGCGGGCCAGGGCTTTCTCCGGCTGCCCTCGCCACTCCCACACCCTTGCGGCCCAGATTCGATCCTCAACCACGGCCGCCGGCATCCCGGCAACGCGCTCAGCCGTCATTGCCGCCTGGGCCAGATCTCCCTGGCCCAACTGCAGGGCTCGCAAACGACGGAGTTCGGTGATATCGGCCGTATACTGTCGCATCAACGACTCTAGCCATTGTCGTTCGAGACCGTCTTTGCCCGCCAATCGGGCCAACTGAATGGCCTCTTGCAGTCCCGCGGCTCCCGGAGACATCAGATTCCGGGCCTGAAAGGTATCCAGCGCGCGGACGGGTTGACCTGAGGCAAGGTATAGTCGCACCAGTTCCCTGGCCGCTTTGCCCTGCTCCTCAGCGGGTAACTGGTCGATAATTCCGGCAAGGGTTTCCGCAGCGTCTGCCGGGTTCCCTGCAGCGACCTGAGCATGTCCTAGCGACATCACTAACCACAACCGGTCTTGCCCCTCCGCTGATGAGATCAACGTCGGCAGCAAACTCAGTTGCTCACCCGGCGTGAGCCAACCTAGCACCGTCTCTACGCTTCTGTGTACTCGGGGATGGGCACCTGCGCCCCCAATCAGCCGCTCAACCAGAACCAGCAGGTCAGCCTTTCGCTCAGCGCGGGTAGGCTCATCAGTCGCTGCCGCCAGTTTCTGAATGGCCAATGTCAAGGCCAGCTCCACGGCTTTCGGCGACACTGTCGGCTCATGGAGCAAGGGTCTCAACGTTGCCATGGCCTGTTCGGATTCACCAACATCCGATTGCATCTGTGCAAGCCGATAGCGCAACTCTTTATTATCGGAATCAGAATTCAGCAACACGGTGAGGTAAGCCAGGGAGAGCGCATCCGGCTCCTCAAGGCTGCCGATCTGGTCAAAAAACGCCTCCCTCGGGTGTACTACGTACAGCAACGCAATGGCCAGCACGCCCATCACCGCCAACGCCTGAACCCCAAACAGATTGGGACGGGAAGAGCTTCGCCTCACTCAGCTACACTCCACCACAACGTTCGACACCGCTTTACCGGACAACCTGAAAGCCACCGGGCTCAGGCGGGTGGCCGGGTGCTCACTTACCACTCGACAGGATTCAGCGCCACCAAAACGGAACTCCACCGGCACATGGCCATTTGCCGAGACAGTAACGCGCGAAGTCGCCCCGGAAACCTGCTCGCGCTCCCAACGGGTCAACCTGGCATTGGCAGACTCCAGATATACGCCCTGAGGGGCGACCTCACTCACCGCCAGCGCTGCGCCGGGGCCTGTGAGGTGAACGTAATGTCGCTGACCATGCCTGATGAAACCGGCAACTCCGGTGCTATTTTTCATATCCGGATACAGAGAATCGGGCAGTGTTACGGTCGTTGGCGTGTATACCCCTTTCCAGCGGTATACGCCATCGTCGTCCCTGGTCGTAACGCTGTAATAGCGGGCCTGGACCCGCGTTGCGTATTCGCTCAGGTATAGCGGTGAATTTGGTTTGTCCAGCGCATGCTGATAGACCTCATGAAGGGCCTTGATCGACTCCGGGTAGGTGCCGGAGTAAAAGTGATAATAGATCCCGCTGGGTTTCAACCGGTATGGGGCATCCAGCAGGTCGAAGCTCTCCCGGGCGTTACGATAACCATAGAACGGGCCTGTCCAGAGATCGGTGTAGACATTTTCGTTCAGCACGGGCGCATGAACCTGCAGCTCGTCCCCCACCAGGCGGGCATCCGGCCAGACCGCCGCGAGGGTAGAATCATATTTCAACGGCCGGGTATTGCCACCGTTGACGTTGACCAGACCCAACTCCCTCACCATTCGCAACGCCGTTTTACCGGGCCGGGCATCACCACTCCACAGAAAGACACGAACCGCTTTATCGTCAGGAGTCAGCTCGTTAACAAAGGCCACCGAACCCGGGATTTCCCTTTTCAGATCCGGTTCGTAACCCGGCACTTCCATGGCATATCCGTAGGCGGCCTGTTCGGCCGTCGGCGCTTCCCCACCTTCCATCATGCGCCAGAAAAACGGGTGACTGAACGTATGAGAAGCCACCTCGACATTCGGCTCCCGGAAAATCTGCCTCGTAGTCTCCAACGCCTCCCGACTCTCTGCCGGATAGACCCCGCGCTCCGAGACTTCCGCTTCGATGACGGAAACCGTATGGGGAATGGGATAGTGGCGGATGATCTTGTCCAGGATCACCTTGATGGCTTGCGGGGTTCCAGGCAGGTTAGCCCGGGAAACCGCTCCATCGCCGTCGATGTGGGCCGTGACGATGCGTCGACCGGCTTCCGTCGTTGCATCCACGCCAGGGTGAATCTCCGGCTTCAATGCATCGGCCATAAACCGTACCGGGTCAAACAGCCAATACGCCGCATTGTCTGGCCCTGGCTCAAACAAAAACGGGCTCAGCGCAACGCCCCCTTCCGGGCGAATAAATACCGGGGAGTAGGATCGCGCGTTCTTGTCCTCTATCAGAATCCATGGCTCATAGGTATCCATGGCGGGCGGCATCGCCAGAGGAACCCGCGCCGGCAGACGGCTACCTTCAAACCTGCCAACCGTCTCCTGAACTGCAGAAACCTGCAGCATCCCCTCCGGGACCCGCATGCGCTGGCCAGAAACGAGTCGCTGGCAGGCAGGAGCTGCGGGCATTAACCCCATTAAAACCAACGGCAACTGGTCTCGGACGCTATTACCCAGCCACTGACACAGGCGGTTATGAGCCGTGCCCGCTTCCCACCAGACAACCACGCCGTGATACCGGTCGAGCACGGGTTCGGATAAGGGAGGTTCCAGAGCAGAGCGGTATACCGGTACAAACCCGAGGTATTCCAGAATAACGCCCAGACGGCTGTGGGCCTGACTCTGATCCGCTTGCTGCGGCGGCAGGTCATGCAACACCAGCACTTGTCGGCGTATCGTCTCTGGCGACGTCGGGCCTAATCGATCCAGCGCCTGGTTGCTGACCACCGGCAAAAGGCCCCGATCGCGAAGACGATGGGCCGTTTTTTGAGCCAACTGTGGCGTCGCTGTGTAATCAATGGCAATAACGGGCTTTTCGGGATATCGAGCCGACCACTCGGCAATACGAGCATCCAGCCATTCCCGATGTTCCTCAGGAACCGGCCGATAGCGACCCGACTCTGGATCAAAGCCCTCGAAGTAGGACTCGAACGCCAGCGCATCCACCTGATCAAGCGCCCGGACCGGCAGATGAAAGCCGCGGTTAATAATCATGACAGCTTCAGGGTACCTATCTCGGATATCGGCAATCAGATCAGCCTGCGCTTGCGCGAAGCTCAATGCGTCTACCTTGCCGGCTTCCACCATCAGGTGACTATCGAGCGTGTCGAGAAAAACCCCTTCAAAGCCTCGCGTCAACGCCGGCACAACGCGCTTATCCACGAGAAACCGCCGGACTTCGGGTTTGCGGATATCCAGAATCACGCTCCCCCAGGCCTTGTTGCGACCAACGATCCAGGCCGGATCTACTTGCGGGAAAAGCGCGTGAGATTTGGCAATCTCGTCAACCGCAACGTACGCCAGGGGCGCAGTCCCTCCCCGGGAAAGCAGAGACAGCCGGGCATCTGTGGCCTGATCCGGTTGCAACACCAGCCAGTCGTAGGCAAAAAGTGGCCCTATCGGTGACTCGTGGCCATAGTAAAATCCAACATTTCTCGGACTCTCGGCGGATAAAACCGGCACATGGAAAAGGAGTGAAAGAACCGTCAGAACTCTGAAAAACGTCATGGAGGCAGCGCAACCAACAAGCCAAACAGGCAGCAAAGAAAGAAGGTGCCTAGGGTACCATGGGCTTGACAAAGGTCATACATCAAACGGCCAAAAAATGATCACCTGCATCAACAACCTACGAATGCGACGACCTGCTGACAAGATAGTCGGCCAGCGTTCGCGTCCAGTACCCCGGGAGCAGCTTGTTGGTAAACCAAAGCCCCCTGGCCCGCCAACCCGGAATAATCATAAACCGACGGCGATCGATACCTTTGCGGATCTGCGCCACGGCGACATTCAAAGGCAAGGTGCCGGCCATCAACTTCAGCGCTTCGGTTTGCCTGGGGCGATTCAAGCGCTCCGCCTCTACCATCGGCGTTTCCACTTCCGGAGGGCACACCACAGAGACATCAATGCCCCGCGTTGCCAGCTCGATGCGCAACACCTCAGCTAACCCCACCACTCCGTATTTGGAAGCACAATAAGCCGCGTAGCCATAACACCCCACCAATCCGGCCATGGATGCAACCAGAACCAGCTGCGAACCTGCTTTCAAATGGGGCAGGACACCGGCCACCACATTGCGCGTACCTACCAGGTTGATGTTGATCACCCGGGCATAGGCATCGTCGTCTATGGCCTCAAAATCGGCCGCAATGGCGATTCCCGCGCAGTGAATGACCAGATCTGGCGGTGAAGACTCCGCCGCGGAGGCAAAGGCCTCTCTCACTCCGCCCGGTTTGGTCACATCCATGGCGAATGTTCGAATGGATGCCGGCCCCGCTATGGCTGCCAACCCCTCCACAGCGGATTCCATGGGCTGGATATCAAACAGGGTAACCTCTCCCCCTGAACGCAGATAAGACCGCGCCAGTTCAAAGCCAATTCCGCTGGCACCACCGGTGATGTATACCTTCCTCGCAGACTTCTTCTGTACATTACCACCCGCCATACCACACGCTCCGCAAATCCTTGTTATCCCGCCAGCGTACCCCCGGCCAGCATAATCCTCCATGCCTTCAATGCCGGCCAATGCCCCGTGTTTGGCTATTGACGTAGCCGGTGCCGGTGTGATGCCGCCATCGTCCTATTTCCCGGGCCACGCGTTTATGAAACACTCTGCCCCTTTTGACGGAACCTCACAGATTAAGGACGCAACATGGCCGTAAAATCCGTTGCCCTGGTGGCACACGACAACAAGAAGAAGGAACTGGTGGACTGGGCGAACGAGAACCGCACCCGCCTTGCCCCGTTGCGTTTGTACGCCACCGGCACCACTGGCCGGCTACTGAGTGAAAGCCTCGGACGAACCGATCTCAACTGTCTGCTGAGCGGGCCTTTGGGGGGCGACCAACAGATCGGCGCCAAGATTGCTGAAGGTGAAATCGACCTGCTGGTATTCTTCTGGGACCCTCTCGAACCTCAGCCCCACGACCCTGACATCAAGGCCCTGCTGCGCATAGCCGCCCTCTGGAACATCCCCGTTGCCTGCAACCGGGCCACCGCAGAGTTCGTGCTGACCTCTGCCTATATGACCGACGACCAGCACCAGCCACAGAAGCCGGACTTCTCGGAATACACTGGTCGCAAAGTTCAGTAACCGAAAAAAACAGCCAGACGTCCAGATCGGAACTAACATGTAGGGACACCCTTGAAAGGAGCCGAGGGGAAAGACTATGGAAGCAATACGCCGATTACTGATCGCAGTGCTTGCCTCTCTGGCATTCGTTGCGCCCCATACGACGGCCAACGGGTTGCCGGCAGAAGTCAGACTGGCAACCATTGAGGGTGTGCCCAGCGCAACAGCCGCAAGGCAAATCCTGGAAATCGCCTACCAACGTTTGGGTGTCGGTGTCTCCGTGATGGAGGTGCCCACCAAACGCGCTCTTCTGCTGGCCGACAATGGCGGCCTGGATGGCGACCTCTACCGGGTTGATGCCGTCGCATCGAATTACCCAAACCTCGTGAGGGTTGAGTTCCCTCTTCTCCAGGGCAAGCTTCTGGCCGTTGTCCGGGAGACAGAAACCCACGACCTGCCACACTCACCCAAGAATCAACCTCTTCGGGTATCTGTACTCCGGGGGGCCATCATCGCCGAGGACAAAGCCAGAGAGCTCGGCATGGAGCCTATCCTTGCAGACGATTACGATCAGGTCCGCTCCCTTCTGGAGCTAGGGAGAGTTGACGTGGCTTTCGTCTCGGATGTTGAGGGCATATCACCGCTGACAAACGAACATTGGCATCGGCTAAAGCCGATCCGAAAGCCCGTGACGACTTTTACGTTCTACCACTACCTTAACCAGCGACATGCTGTGCTCGCTGATCAACTCGCCAAGGTGCTCGAACAACTTGAACGCGAAGGAATCAAAGCCGAAGTACTGGAGTCCCTCCGTCGACATCAACACAGCAAAAGCTGACTGAGCATCGGAAAACCGCCTTTAAGGATCCCACATTATGCCCCGATCATGGCCGCATCCACTGTTGGACATACTGCACGTAGAAAAACCCATCATCCAGGCCCCCATGGCTGGCGTTCAGGATTACCGCCTGGCAGCCGCGGTTACCAACGCCGGCGGCCTCGGTTCTCTGCCCTGCGCCATGCTCGGCCCCGATGCACTGAAAACAGAACTTCAGGCACTGAATGAAGCCACCCAGGGTGGCCCCTATAACCTCAATTTTTTCGCCCATACACCGCACGCCCCGAATGACTCGCAGGAGGCCGGATGGAGGCAGGCACTGGCGCCCTATTACCAAGAATTCGAGATAGATCCAGCCACCATCAGCAACGGCCCCGGCCGCATGCCTTTCAACGAAGAATCCGCAGCTATTGTTGAAGCCTCCCGCCCGGCAGTGGTGAGCTTCCACTTCGGGCTACCAGAGCCGGCATTGCTGGATAGAGTCCGGCAAGCCGGGGCAAAGATATTCTCTACCGCCACGACTGTGGAGGAAGCCATCTGGCTGCAACAACACGGCGCAGACGCAATTATCGCCCAAGGGTTGGAAGCGGGCGGTCATCGAGGGATTTTTCTTACGAAGGACATGACCACACAAATGGGCACCTTCGCCCTGTTGCCTCAGATTGTGGACGCCGTGAACATTCCCGTTATCGCGGCCGGTGGCATTGCAACTGCAGAGGGAGTACAGGCCGCGTTGAAGCTTGGCGCAGCGGCAGCGCAGATTGGCACGGCGTTTATGCTGTGTCCCGAGGCAACCACCCGCCCCCTGCACCGGCAGGCACTCAAAAGCCCGCAGGCCAGGCATACCGCCCTGACAAACCTGTTTTCCGGAGGCCCTGCACGGGGCATTGTTAACCGGGTAATGCGAGAACTCGGGCCAATATCAGAGCTCGCACCGGCATTTCCACTGGCAACCAACGCCATCGCACCACTCAGGGCAGCGGCTGAAGCCGCAGGATCCGGTGATTTTTCACCGTTATGGAGCGGACAGAATGTAAGTGGGTGCAGGGAGGTTTCGGCGGGGGAGTTGGTGAAACAGCTTATGCTTTAACTGGAAGGTTTGTCTGCAGCCAGGTAAACGGCGGTCTCCCACCACACATCGGAACGGTTTAACTGATCGGCCCGAGGTGAATCCGCCAAAGGCACCGACATAACCGCGCGACGAAGAGCAAAGCTGTCCAGCTCGGCCTTGGTGACTTCATAAAACTGCCGTTCACCATCCCCCGGCCCATGGCGCAGGGTGATCACCAGCATGCCGGACGGCGCCAGCAGCTCAGTCAGAATCCAGAACGCCCGCTCCCGGTGTATGGGGGGCAGGTGCATCCAAACGGCAGACACTAGCACCAGATCAAACCGGTAACTGAGTTTGCGGATCTCGCTCAGATCCGGCAGGGCATCATCCACCCACTGGATACTGCGGTGAGCCGTTGCCGACTCGCCCAGCCGGCGCAACTCTACAGCGGGTTCCACCGCCACCACGTCCCAGCCAAGCTCCGCCAATGCCAGCGCATCGCGGCCACTGCCGGCGCCCACATCCAGCGCGAGGCCGGTTACATTATCCAAATGAGGGAGCCAGTGGCTATGGACCTGTTCGAAGGTCAGGGACTGGTATTGGGTGAAGAATTTTTGGGCGTTTATGTTGTATGTAACAACGGTCATTAACGCGACCTCCGCGGTCGACTCAATGAGAAAGCAGCTTGGCTTGGAATAACTGAGAGCGTTTTATTTCGCGAATTGTCATATGAATATTACTCGGTCAAGATAGCTCCACCTACTTGAGCTTGCAGTCTTAGAGGATTCTTTATGCCAAGGGCAGATCGTTGGAGCAACGAAGAAATAGCACTTACAGTGGCAGATTACATGAAGATGTTGACCCTCGAGCTTGCAGGTCAGCTGTATAACAAAAGTGCCCACCGCCGAAAGCTACTAGAGAACCTCAATAATCGCAGCAATGCTGCTGTTGAGCTGAAGCACCAGAACATTAGCGCAGTACTCCGGGATTTGAATTGCTTTTGGATACCTGGCTACAAACCCAGAAGTAACTATCAAGAAGCGCTCGCGATTTACGTTGAGGACTGGATTGCTTCACATCCAGAATTCGATCGTATCTCCCAAGCAGCTGTCGAACAGCCAGCAACCGTTCCGAGCTCAGTAGAGTTTTCTAGACTTGTCGTTGAGGCACCGTCGACATCTGCAGAAATCAGGGAGCCATCATCCGCGTACCATCCACAGCGCGCAGCCTCCCGAAGAGACTATGTTGCGCAGGAGGCCAGAAACTCAGCTCTAGGAAACGCGGGCGAGTTACTGGTACTTGAATACGAAGAGTATCGCCTCAGATCTGCGGGCGAAATCACTTTAGCAAATCGTATAGAACACGCTTCTCAATCTAAGGGAGACGGACTGGGTTACGATATCCTATCGTTCGAAACATCTGGGAAAGAACGATTCATTGAGGTCAAAACTACGGCATTTGCGAAAGAAACTCCGTTTTATGCATCTCGCAATGAAGTTTCGTTTTCGTCCGACTTCCAAAGCCAGTTTCAGCTATACCGCCTTTTCGAATTTCGGAGATCTCCCAAGCTATTCTCATTGAAGGGTTCAATCAGCGATCATTGCCATATGGATGCCGCCAATTTCCTCTGCAGGTTGCGATAGCCTATAGCAAATCGGACAACCAAGCCGCCCCCCTCACCCCACTGGAATCTCCATGGGCGGCTTTCACAATCGACGTATCACACTCACCCCCAAACACATAGCTCGAAAGCTTTTCCGGCAGTCTCCGATAGATCTGTTCCGCATTACTCATGCCGCCACCCAGCACGACGATGTCCGGATCCAGCACGTTGATAACGGCGGCCAGGCCCCGGGCCAGGTGCTCCAGATATTGCTTCAGGGTTTCGGTGGCTTGCGGGTCGCTATTTCGTGCGTTTGCAACAATGGTGTGGGCGGGCAGTTGCTGTCCCGTGTGCAGTTTGTGAGTGAGTGACAACCCGGTTCCGGAAAGAAAGGTTTCGTTGCAGCCATACCGGCCACAAAAGCAGGGGCGCTGTTGCAGTTCAGCTTCCGGTGTCCAGGGTAACGGGTTATGGCCCCATTCGCCGGCTACGCCGTTGGGGCCGGTCAGCAGCTGGCCGTTCACGGTGATGCCTGCGCCACAGCCCGTGCCTAGTATGGCGGCGAATACCGTGTGGTGGTTGCGCCCTGCTCCGTCTGTGGCTTCGGAAAGCGCCAGGCAGTTAGCATCGTTGGTCAGGGTTACGGGCCGTTGCAGGAGTTCACGAAGGTGTTGCTGCATGGGCTGGCCGTTCAGCCAGGTGGAGTTGGCGTTTTTAATGCGGCCGGTTTTGCCCGAAACGCTGCCGGGTATGCCTATGCCCACGGGTATTCCGGTGGTGCCGGCGTGGGCTTCGGCCTTTTGTACCAGGGCGTGGATGGTTTGCAGGGTGGCTTGATAGTTGCCGACGCTGGTCGGTAAGCGTTGGCGATAATGCTCCTGGCTATGCCGGTCCATCAGGATGACTTCGGTTTTGGTGCCCCCCAGATCGATGCCTATCAGCCAGTTGCTTCCCATGCCGCACTCTTTGTTCAACGGTTTCCCAGAAAATACGGTGTTATTAGCGGAAAGGGAACCCGGTATTTTTATGCGTTTTCTTTCTGATAAAAGCTCGGGTTATTCATCAAGCTCTTAACCATTATCGAAAATCCCTGTTTGCCTTGATATCCGTCACTGCCTATCATCCCGCCCCCTTTAACGCACCAAATAAGGGCATGAACAGGCAGTATGGGACGCAGGAACGAGCAACTCCGCTGGCAACTGGCCAAAGGCCTGGTTCAGGCGCTGCACCTGGAGCGCCTGGCGAGCACGTACAGCCGTACCACGGTGATGGCGGTGTTCAACCTGGTTAATGGCGGGTTCAGTATTGCTTTGGTGTCGTTTGTGGCGCTGGTTACGCAGGAGGCTTTCATTTTCCCCTCCCTCGGTGCCACGGCTTTTATTCTGTTCTATGTGCCCATGGCGCAACCGGCGTCTCCCAGAAACACACTCTGCGGGCACCTGATCGGCGCTCTGATGGGCTTGCTGGCTCTGTATATTTTCGGGCTGCAGGGTCAGGCTTCGGCATTCATGACCGGCGTTGATCTGCCCAGGGTGGGTGCGGCGGCATTGTCGCTGGGACTTACCAGCTGCCTGATGGTGGTGTTTCGGGTTGCTCACCCCCCGGCCGGTGCCACGGCACTGATCGTTTCCCTGGGCCTGATGCCCAATCCGGCGCAGTTGCCAGTGCTCATGGCGGGGGTGGCGTTGCTGTTGGTCCATGCCTTTGTGATGAATCGGCTGGCAGGTATTCCCTATCCACTCTGGTCGGCCAGCACCGGTTCCACTCCCATTCGGCAACAGGCACCAGCGGCCGATTGAGACTTACTTCTTCACCCATTTGCCGTTGATCAACACAAACTGGCCTGCAGGCGTTCTTTCAATGGCTTTCTGACCGGCCACCGTCTCTACCTGAGTCACCGGAATGTCGTGTTTTTCGGCAATGCGGGTGTATTCGCCCCTGCGGGCCTGGTTAATGGCTTTCACCACAGCCTGGGCATCGCCTTCTGCGCGCACTACGTCCAGGTAGCCGGTTGGCGTTTCCCCCACCAGGCCCTGCTGTTTAGCCGTGTCCAGTTTCTGTTTCGCTTCTTCCAGCCCCATGGCCAGCGCCGGTATTGCTACGGCGAGCGCCAACACAAAGGCGCCCAGTTGTATCAGTCGTTTCATACTCAACCCCTTGGTCAGCCGTTGGCATTGTCCGGTGTTACTCAGAACAGCCCCTGTTCGCTGAACAGTTCGTCTACTTCTTTGTCCACCTTCACGTAGATCTCGTGCTGAATCTTTACGTTCAGGTTGACGGTAATCGGTTCTTTTGGTGCCGCCATCTGCACAGTGGGTGTGCACGCAAATAGCGCCAGCGGCAACATTAAAACCAGCAATGTTCTGGCCGCCAGTGGCCGGCACCAACGCCATAGATTTGTCATGGCACTGCCTCCTGCCCGGATTGTTGTAACCGTTCCCGAACCCTTTCGGTCACGGCTTCGTTCACTCTGCCACTCAGCTGAAGGCTGGTTAACAGGGCGGGGATATCCTCTTCAAGATTGATGTTGAGCACAACCGGCTGCCCGCCACGAAGATCCGGATTCTCACCTTCCAGCCTCAGACCGAGCGCCAATTTTCCCTCTTCATCGTAGTCTATCGTGCTCTCCAGCACCGAATAGTGAAAGTTTTGCAAAGCTTGCACCACCAGATCCATGGCATCGCTGCTACCCAACATGGCCTGCAGTCGCTCGGCCGGCATGATGAGTTTGCCACCGGGCGATACCGCCCTTAGTGCGCCCTCGTCTACTCGCACACCAGCGTCGGTCACCGCTACCGGAATGCGGCCTGTCAAGGTGCCAGTGCCTGAGAAGCCCTCTGCCGGATACGCCTGCAGCAGTCGCTCCAGCGAAAGATCGTAGACATCAATGGGAACATGCCAGGGACGATTCGAGAGGTCCACAGTGCGCGGCGCTACGCGAAGCCGGCCACCCAGAAACTCGGCTGTCGCCTGCTGAACGGCAAGCTGCCCCCTGAGCGGCGCAGCCAGGTTCGCTTCGTAATCCGCCAGGAGCTGAATCGGCCCAATGCCGATTCCGGAATCGACTTCGCCTATCCGGATGTCTCGCAGGGCGGCGGTTAATGTGTCCGCTTCCAGGGCAAACAACAGGCGCCCACTCAGGTTGGTGAGCGCCGTACGGTCCATTACCCCGGACACATCCTTAAAATCCAACCAGGCATCCGCCGCCAGTGGTTGATTGGACTCCACCCTGAGATTTGCCTGAAGTGTCAGTTCACCGTTGTCCAGCGAGAGCAATTCCGGCCAGTTCAGGAGCGTGGCCGCAAGCGCCTCTCCGGCTTTCTGCGCAGCCATGGTCGTGCGGATGTCGGCTGTAAAGTTGCTCTCCGACCCGCTACGCAAGACGAGATTGGCTGTCAGGCCGGAGCTGGCATTCAGCGTCCCTTCAAGTTCCAGATCTGCCAGCGTTCCGCTCGCCTTGCCCTGAAACCACCAGCGTTGGGGCTTCAGGCTCGGGTGGCGGACTTCCGCTACGTCGATGCGCACATTTCCGGAGATGCGGGTGCGTTCCGGCATAGCACCCGGGGCGCCAAGATCAACGGTTACCTCGGTATCCGCGAGATTCAGCTGGACATCAATTAACTCTGCGGGGGTGCTTCCGGATTGCCGGGCAATGCGGGCTATTGTCAGCCGGGACCCCGGGCGGAAGGTAACGCCGACCTGCTTGTTACTTGCTTCAACGGAATTGACGATATCTGCGTGAATGCCCGTCGCTGTCCAGCCGGCGATTTCATAGTCAGGCAGCGCCAGGTCCATCCGACCTTGCTGGAGCGAGAACGTCCATGGCGTGGCATTTGCCTGAGAGAGTGTCAGGGTACCAGCCACCACAGCAACCAAACAGAACCAGAGGGCCCGAAAGAAGCTGGCTGGGGATCTTGGCGGTGGCAGTATCATCCAGTCGTTCCGATAAATTGGATTACTCCATGCAGGTATAGAGAGCCGGATTTAGGATACTACGGAGGCAGGGCTGATAATATTTCGTGTTAGACTCCACTCCGAATTTTTCTGTATCCGGAATACGATGACTTCTGAACAAGCCACCACCAAGGCCCTGTCCCGTCGCTTCTGCGTTGCCCCCATGATGGACTGGACCACCCCGCACTTTCGTTACCTGGCCCGCATCCTCAGCAAGCGGGCGCTGCTTTATACGGAAATGGTCACCACAGGTGCGCTCATCCATGGCGATACCGAGCGTTTTCTGCGCCACGATGTTTCAGAGTATCCGCTGGCGCTTCAGCTCGGCGGCAGCGACGCTAACGAGTTGGCCCATTGCGCGCGGCTGGCGCAACAGTTCGGATTCAGCGAGGTTAACCTGAACGTGGGTTGCCCCAGCGACCGGGTGCAGAACAACATGATCGGCGCCTGCCTGATGGGTCATCCAGACAAGGTAGCAGAGGGCGTGGCCGCAATGATTGAGGCCACCGACCTTCCGGTTACGGTAAAGCACCGCATCGGCATTAACGGCCGGGAATCCTGGGAGGAGCTGTGCGAGTTTATTGAAACCGTGTCAGCAGCCGGCTGCAAAACGTTCATTGTGCATGCCCGCATCGCCGTTCTTGAAGGCTTGAGCCCGAAGGAGAACCGCGATATTCCACCGCTCAAATACGACTGGGTGTATCGTCTGAAACAGGCCTATCCGCACCTGGAAATCATCATCAACGGCGGCATCAAAACCTTCGGGGAATGCCACGAGCACCTGGCCCACACCGATGGTGTGATGCTGGGGCGAGAGGCCTACCACAATCCCTGGCTGCTGGCCGAGGTAGACGCTGAGCTTTTCGGCGAGCCACCGGCCGTTACCAGTCGCCATGAGGCGCTCCGGGCCATGTTCCCGTTCATTCAGCAGGAGCTGGACCGGGGCGTGTACCTCACCCACATTACCCGCCATATCATGGGCCTGTTCCTCGGGCAGCCGGGCGGCCGGCAATTCCGCCGTCACCTGAGCGAGAATGCCAACAAACCCGGCTCCGGGCTGGAAGTGGTCGAACAGGCGCTGGCGAAAGTCAGAGAACCGGAACCCAGTTTGGAAACCTGATCGCCACCATACCTTTTGTTGTCTTGTTACTGTCGTAAGCTGCCGTTATTGTAGGAGTTAAAAGGGCATTGTGGATGAATGCCCGAATAACACCGAACCATCGGGATGACAGGACGAATGAACAGCAAACTCGAACAGCTTAAAACCATGACCACGGTTGTGGCCGACACCGGCGATATCGACGCTATCCGGCAGTGGCGCCCGGAAGACGCCACCACCAACCCTTCTCTGTTGCTGAAGGCCGCGGCCTCTGAGGCGTATCGGCCCATGCTGGAAAAGGCCGTGGCCCATGCTGCACAACACGGTGGCTCGGATGCCGAACAGCTGACGGTCGCAACAGACATGTTGGCGGTGCTGGCCGGCAAGGAAATTCTCGGGCTGATTCCGGGCGTGGTCTCCACCGAGGTAGATGCCCGGTTGTCCTTCGACACCTCAGCCACTCTGGAACGTGCCCGCCGGCTGGTGGATTTTTACGACCGCCAGGGTGTGGATACCAGTCGTGTTCTGATCAAGATTGCCTCCACCTGGGAGGGTATCCGCGCAGCAGAGCAGCTTGAGAAGGAAGGCATCCGTTGCAACCTGACGCTGCTTTTCTCTTTTGTGCAAGCAGTGGCGTGTGCCCAGGCCGGCGCCCATCTGATCTCACCGTTCGTGGGCCGTATCCTCGACTGGCACCTGGCCAGCTCCGGGCGCGACAGCTATCCGGCCGAGGAAGATCCTGGCGTACTTTCGGTTTCACGCATCTACAATTACTACAAGGCCAATGGCTTCAATACCGTAGTGATGGGTGCCAGCTTCCGCAACACCGGCGAAATCGAAATGCTGGCCGGCTGCGACCGGCTCACCATTAGTCCGGCACTGCTGCAGGAGCTGAAGGATGATCAGGGCACTCTGGCCAGGAAACTCAACCCGGAGACGGCTTCCTCGCCCGACAAGCCGGGCCAGATTAACGAGAAGCAGTTCCGATGGGAATCCAACGAAGACGCCATGGCCACCGAAAAGCTGGCTGATGGCATTCGCCGTTTTGCGGCAGACCAGATCGAACTGGAGCACCGGGTCCGCCAGCTTGCGCAGGCGGCCTGACATTTGTTGAAACGAAGTAACTGACCATGATCGAACGCCTGAAGAAACTGTTTTCCGTTGCCGAGTCAGAACCGGTCGAGCCGGATACACATCAACTGGCCGTGGCAGCCACCGCCCTGATGGTGCAACTGTCACGGGTCGATAACCAGGAAGATGAGCGGGAACTGAAGACCATTGTCGACTGTGCGGTGAAGGCTCACCAGATTACCCGGGAAGAGGCTGAGGAAATCCTGCACGATGCCCTCGCCCACGCCGAAGACGCCACATCGTTGTATCAGTTTACCGGGCAGATTAACGATCATCTGGATCAGCAACAGAAGCAGTCCCTGTTGGAGAGTATCTGGCGGGTTGCCTTTGCCGACGGCCGTATCGACAAATACGAGGAACACCTTATTCGCCGCATGGCAGACCTGCTGCATCTTAATCATCGCGAGTTCATGCAGGCCCGGCACCGGGCGGAAGAATCCGCATCCTGATTCAAGGAGATTCCATGTTAGCCATTCTTCACCCCAACACCGCGCTCGATAGTGAAGCCTATCGCCAGACCATGGAATACCTGGAAAACCTTCCGGGCGTCAGTATCCGGGTACACGAAATTCAGGGTGCCAGCCAGCGACTGACCGAAATCTACCTGCTGGGCGACACCAAATCCCTGGAAAAAGCAGAAATTGAAGCCCTGCCGGCGGTGGAGCGCGCCATCCGGATTTCCGAGGATTACCGGATTCTTGGGCGCCACAAGGATGACCAACGCCAGAGTGGGTTTACTTATAACGGCGTGGAGTTCAGCCAGAACAACCTGAACATTTTCGCCGGCCTTTGCGCGGTGGACGTACCCGAGCATGTGGAAATGATGCTGCAGGCGCTGGAAGACAACGGTGAGGTATGTACCCGAATGGGTGCCTACAAGCCGCGCACCAACCCCTACTCCTTCCAGGGCCACGGCAAGGGCTGCCTGCCCTGGGTGTTCGAGAAAGCAGGCAAGCATGGCATCAAGGTGATTGCCATGGAAATCACCCATGAAAGCCATATCGAGGAAATCGACACCTGCCTGGAAAAACTCGGGCGGCCAACCGGCGTGATGCTGCAGGTAGGCACCCGCAACACCCAGAACTTCGAACTGCTCAAGGCCATTGGCCGGCAGAGCACCTACCCGGTGCTCCTCAAGCGTGGTTTCGGTATCACCCTGAATGAATCCCTGAACGCAGCCGAGTATCTGGCCAGCGAGGGCAACGCCAACGTCATCTTCTGTTTACGCGGTATGAAAACCGAGGCCGGCCTGCCCCACCGCAATATGGTGGATTTTGCCCATGTGCCTGCGGTAAAACGCCTGACCCGCATGCCGGTGTGTGTGGACCCATCACACTCCGTGGGCAGCCGGGACCAGTCACCGGATGGTATTCTTGATGTGATGCACGCAACTGCACAGGGCGTCATTGCCGGTGCAAACATGGTATTGGTGGACTTCCACCCGAAACCGGAGAAAGCTCTGGTAGACGGCCCGCAGGCGCTTTTGATGAGCGAACTGCCAGCCTACCTGGAAGATATTCGCCTGTGCCACGAGACCTGGAAGAAACGCCAGGCCATCTACCAACGCCTCAGGGAAACTACAGCAGAATGATCGTTTATGGTCACCGTGGAGCCAAAGGAGAGGCTCCGGAAAACACCATGCCTGGCTTCATCCATGCCCACCGGCATGGTATCCGGCATTTTGAGCTGGATCTGGTGCTGTCTAAAGACGGCATCCCGGTACTGGTGCACGATCTGACCGTGGACCGCACCACCGGCCAGAAAGGCAGTGTCGGCAAGTATACCGCCGCCGAACTGGCCGAGATGGATGCGCGCCGCAATACCAGCTCATGGTCCCGGAAAACCGGCATTCCCTCGCTGGAGAATCTGCTCGATCAGTTTGATGACATTGAGCACCTTCAACTGGAAGTGAAAAAGGATGCACGGCACAGGCTGAACATCCTGTGCAATCGCCTGACCGAGATCATCCAGCGCCGGGATTTGTACCAGACGGCCGCCATCACCTCGTCCGATCCCTGGTTTCTGCGAGAAATCCGGCGGCGCGACAAAAACATACGCATCGGCCTGGTGGCCGAGCGCAAGTTTCCCAAGCCACTGAACCTGGCCACCCGGCTGGGCTGCGAATATTTCTGCGTGAACTGGAAAATACTGACCAAAGGCATGGTCGAGACGGCACATCGGCGGAACATGCATGTCTCTACCTGGACGGTTAACCGTATCCACGACATGCTGCTTCTGGAAGAGATGGGGGTCGACAGTATTATCACCGATTACCCCACCAGCACCCGTATGTTTTTCGACAACCGGGCCAAGGCGGTGTTGAACCTGCCGATCCGGGAAACCTCACCAGAACCCGCCTGATGCAGGGCTCTGGTGGGCAACGGTCTGATCAGAAGATACGGTTCAGGCCGTTCAGGGCAGCTACCCGATAGGCTTCCGCCATGGTCGGATAGTTGAAGGTGGTATTGATGAAGTAGTTCAGGGAATTGGCTTCCCCTTCCTGGTTCATAATGGCCTGGCCGATGTGAACGATCTCAGCGGCCTGGTCACCAAAGCAGTGTATCCCCAGAATTTCCCGGGTTTCCCGGTGGAACAGAATCTTCAGCATGCCCACAGCTTCGCCGGTAATCTGCGCCCGCGCCAGATCCTTGAAGAACGCCTGGCCGACATCGTATGGCACTTTGGCTTCGGTCAGTTCGCGCTCGGTTTTACCAACTGAGCTGATTTCCGGAATGGTATAAATGCCGGTAGGCACGTCGTCCACAAAGCGGAAATACTCGTCCTGGGTAATGTCAGACGAGGCCGCCCTCCCCTGGTCGTAAGCGGCACTGGCCAGGCTTGGCCAGCCAATCACATCGCCGGCAGCATAGATATGCTCGACTTCCGTACGGTAATGCTCGTCTACCGCCAGCTGGCCCCGGCTGTTCGGTGTCAGGCCCACGTTCTCAAGCCCCAGATTCTCGGTATTGCCGCTACGGCCATTACACCACAGGAAGGCATCGGCCCGAATCTTCTTGCCGGATTGCAGTGACAGTACAACGCCGTGATCGTCACCTTTCACGGATTCATACTGCTCATTGTGGCGAACCAATACACCGTTGTTACGCAGGTGGTAACTCAGGGCATCGGAAATTTCATCATCCAGGAACGACAGCAAGCGACTGCCCGGGTTGATCAGGTCTACCTTCACACCCAGTCCAGCAAAGATGGAGGCGTATTCCGAACCAATGACACCGGCACCGTAGATAATCAGGGTACGCGGGGTGTGGGACAGATTCAGAATGGAGTCTGAGTTGTAGATCCGATGATGACGGAAGTCGACATCGGGCGGCAGGTACGGGCGGGAACCGGTGGCAATGATGGCCTGCTTGAAATGGATGGTTTCCACAGACTTGTTGCCACGGATTTCCAACCGGTGCTTGTCGACAAATGCGGCACGGCCGTTGATAAGGTCTACCCGGTTACGGGAATAGAACTGAGTGCGCAGCTTCACCTGTTTGCCAATCACCTTCTGGGCGTTCTGCAATACCCGCGGAAAAGAGAACCAGCGCGGTTCACCAATGTCCCGGAACATCTGGTTGGTGTTGAAGGTGATGATCTGCTTGACCGAGTGACGCAGTGCCTTGGACGGAATGGTGCCCCAGTGGGTGCAGTTACCGCCAACCGTAGGCTTGTCTTCAATGATGGCGACGCGCCTGTTGTGCTTCGCCGCATTCATTGCCGCCCCTTCTCCCGAAGGACCGGCGCCAATAACCACCACGTCGTAATGATGCTCTGCCATGCGCGCACTGACTCCTTATCTACACTCTGAAAGCGTAGCTATAGTTATTAATGTATTGTTGGCCTGGAGCGGTTATTTGTCGGCCTTGGTGGCATCGTATGCCAGGTCTTCCGCTTTTACTGGCTCATCCGAGCCGCTCCGGCTCTCTTCGCATTTCTGGGTATTGCCCCCGCAAATCTCACAGGAAGTACTGATTCCCAGAGCGCCAATACCACCGCAGGTTCCGCTGATCGGCTTTCGACCGAAAATCACACCGATCGACATACCGGCAATCAGCAGCACCACAATAAACAACACCAAAAGAAAGGTACCCATTACTGCCCTCCTTTACTGGACAAGGTAAGACGAGAACGCCGGTGTTTGATGGGTTTCAAAGCCGTTGTCTCCCCTCACAATAAAAAATGCGGGAATGTTTTCACGGGTTGCCAGGCCCATGGCCTTGTCAAAACCCATCACATTAAAGCCGGTTGCCAGAGCATCTGCCGTCATACAGTCATCTGCAATAACCGTAACCGATGCCAGTCGATGACCAATCGGCTTTCCCGTCTCAGGGTCTATTGTATGGGAGTACCGCTGGCCGTTCGATTCGTAATAGTTACGATAATCGCCGGACGTGGCCATGGCCTGAGCATCCAGCGCCACCACACTATTTACTTCCCGGCCCTGCTCTATCGGTTGCTCAATAGCCAGACGCCAGGCGGTACCGTCCGGCTTGCGTCCATTGGTACGCACTTCGCCGCCCACTTCCACAAGGTAAGCGCCAACACCTTCACTGTCGAGGTAACGGGCCACCGCATCCACGCCATAGCCCTTGGCAATACCCGACAGATCAATGTACTGGGGTTTCTCGCTGCGAATGGCACTGGCCAATTCATCGAACTCCAGGTGCTCCCAACCGGTGCCACCAAGTACGGTGTTCAGTTCATCGTCGGAGGGTATCTGTTCAGGCCGCGCCTTGGGCCCAAACCCCCAGAGATTCACTACCGGGCCAATGGTCACGTCGAACGCCCCACCCGTCAGTTCAGCAATCTCGACTGACCGCCGGATAACCTCGAACAATGCCGGCGAAAGCTCAATCCACTCCGACTGGTCCCGCAGACTGTTCAGTTGAGACAGCTCGGAATCCGGCTTCCAGGTCGACATGGCATTGTCCACCTGATCCAGCGTGCTCTCGATGCCCTTGGCCAGAGTCTGAAGCCGTTGCTCATCTTCTGGCAATACGACGTTAATGTGATAGGTCGTCCCGAAAATCCCGCCAGAGATCTCCCAGACTTTTTCTTCTTCCTGAAACGAACAACCCGCCAGGGTGGCCAGAGCCAGCGCCATAAAGACGCTGACCACGGCTACCCTGGCGGGTCGAAACATGCGGGATGTCATGCGGTCTGATTAACCTCCGAAGTCATCCAGCATGATGTTCTCGTCCTCTACACCAAGATCTTTCAACATCTTGATCACAGACGCGTTCATGATTGGGGGTCCACACATGTAGAACTCACAGTCTTCCGGAGCAGGATGGTCCTTCAGATAGTTTTCGTACAACACGTTGTGGATAAAGCCCGTAGGGCCGTTCCAGTCATCGGTTGGCAGGGGGTCTGAAAGCGCCACGTGCCACTCGAAGTTGTCGTTCTCTGCAGCCAGACCGTCGAAGTCTTCCACATAGAACATTTCGCGTACGCTACGCGCACCGTACCAGAAGCTGATCTTGCGCTTGGAGTTCAGGCGCTTGAGCTGGTCGAAGATGTGAGAACGCATCGGCGCCATACCGGCACCACCACCGATGAATACCATTTCCGCATCGGTATCCTTGGCGAAGAACTCACCAAACGGCCCCATCACGGTAACCTTGTCGCCCGGCTTCAGGTTGAACACGTAAGTGGACATGATACCCGGCGGATGGTCGGTACCAGGAGGTGGCGTGGCAATACGGATGTTGAACTTGAGAAGACCTTTTTCTTCCGGGTAGTTCGCCATGGAGTAGGCCCGGATGGTTTCTTCCTTGTTCACGCCCTTGTAGCGCCAGATATCGTGCTTGTCCCAGTCTTCGTGGAACTCTTCCTCGATGTTGAAATCCTTGAACGGAATTTCATACGGAGGACACTCCAGCTGCACGTAACCGCCGGCGCGGAAGTCCACTTCCTCGCCTTCCGGTAGCTTCAGTACCAGTTCCTTGATGAAGGTGGCCACGTTGTGGTTGGAGATAACCTCACATTCCCACTTCTTCACACCGAAGAACTCTTCAGGCACTTCGATCTTCATGTCCTGCTTCACAGGAACCTGGCAGGACAGACGCCAGCCTTCTTTTTCTTCGCGGTTGGTGAAGTGGGTCTTTTCCGTGGGCAGCATGGCGCCACCGCCGTCCAGAACCTTGCACTTGCACTGGGCACAGGTACCGCCACCGCCACAGGCAGAGGACAGGTAGATGCCGCTGTTGGCCAGAGTACCCAGCAGCTTGCCGCCAGCGGCGGTCTTGAGCGTGTGCTCGGGGTCGTCGTTGATCTCAATGGTCACGTCACCGGTGCTTACCAGCTTGGAGCGGGCTGCGAGGATAACCGCAACCAGCGCCAGAACGATAACGGTGAACATGACCACGCCGAGAATAATTTCTGTATTCATGGTCTCGCCTTTTCGTTAAACCGAATCACCGGGTGAATTACAGGGAGATGCCTGAGAACGACATGAAACCCAGTGACATCAGACCAACGGTAATGAAGGTGATGCCAAGGCCACGCAGTCCGTTCGGAACATCGCTGTACTTGAGCTTTTCACGGATACCCGCCAGAGCAATGATGGCCAGAGCCCAGCCAACGCCAGCGCCGAAGCCATACACCAGACTCTCGCCAAAGGTGTAGTCACGCTCAACCATGAACAGTGACGCACCAAGGATGGCGCAGTTAACCGTAATCAGCGGCAGGAACACACCCAGCGCCGCGTACAGGGCCGGAATGTATTTATCCAGCACCATTTCCATGATCTGTACGATCGCGGCGATAACACCGATGTATGTCAGCAGGCCCAGGAAGCTCAGGTCCACATTCGGCAGACCGGCCCAGTCCAGGGCACCTTCACGCAGGATGGTGTTATAAAGCAGGTTATTCACCGGTACGGTGACGGTCAGTACCACCACAACGGCGATACCCAGACCAGTCGCCGCTTCGATCTTCTTGGAGATGGCCAGGAAGGTACACATCCCCAGGAAGAACGCCAATGCCATGTTTTCAACAAAGATCGCCTTAAGCAGGAGGCTCAGATAGTGTTCCATCAAAAGGCCTCCTTGACGGTATGGCGAGACAGCTTGTAGTCAGGCTCTTCTACTTGCTCCGGCTTCCAGGTACGCAGACCCCAGATTGCCAGGCCGATGATGAAGAACGCACTCGGCGGCAGCAGCAGCAGGCCATTCGGTACGTACCAGCCGCCTTCGTTAACGACAGGCATCAGGCTTACACCGAACAGCGAACCGGCACCCAGCAGCTCGCGGAAGAACGCCACGAACAGCAGAATAACCGAATAACCCAGACCGTTACCGATACCATCCAGGAAGCTCATCAGCGGCGGATTGGTCATGGCGAAACCTTCCGCGCGGCCCATAACGATACAGTTGGTGATGATCAGACCAACGAATACCGATAGCTGCTTGGAGATTTCATAGGCATAGGCCTTGAGAATCTGGTCTACCACGATGACCAGGGAAGCAATGATGGTCATCTGCACGATGATCCGGATACTTCCCGGGATCTGGGTTCTTACCAGAGAGACCGCCAGGTTGGAAAATGCGGTAACGGCTGTAACCGCCAGACACATGACGATACTCACGCTCATGCTGGTGGTTACCGCCAGCGCCGAACAGATACCAAGGATCTGAAGGGCGATCGGGTTGTTACTGAAGATTGGTTCGAAGAGAACCTGTTTGGCTGTTGAGCCTGCCATGATCAGACCTCCCCTTCACGAAGTTTTTTCAGGAACGGGGCGAAGCCGCGCTCACCCATCCAGTAGTTCACGAGCTGCTCGACACCACGACTGGTCAGTGTGGCACCAGAGAGCGCGTCAATCTTGTGTTCCTTGTCCTTGGCATCGGCGCTGACTCCACCTTTCACCAGACGGATCTGAGGTTCGGTCGGATCGTCACTGTAGAGTTCCTTGCCTACCCACTGCTGTTTCCAGCGCGGGTTATCAACTTCACCACCCAGGCCCGGCGTTTCCGCGTGGGCGTAGAAACCCAAACCTTCAATAGTGTTGAGGTCACCTTCAAGGGAAACGAAGCCGTACAGGGTAGACCACAGACCGTAGCCGTGAATCGGAAGCACCACACGAACCAGCTCGCCGTTCTCGCTCAGGGTGTAGACCTTGGCAACGTTCGGACGACGCTTGATGCCAGCTTTGTCTTCAGACGACGGGATGTTGGTCGACATCTCCGGATCGGAAGCAGCCTTGTACATGTCGTACTTCATGGGATCCTGAACACCCACAGCAGACGGCTCTACAAAATCGCCCTTGTCCAGGTCGACCAGGCGGACATCGAAGCGTGCAAACGTCTCTTCAATGTCCTGCGCGGTTGAGCCTGGCTCAAGCATGCCGGCGGCAGAAAGGATGTTGGTTTTGATGTCCAGATTCTGGTTCTGGATCTGCGCGGGACGGAGCATGACCGCAGCCGTGGAAACCACAACCGAGAACACAATACTCAGTACCAACGCCACCATCAGGGTTCTGGAGACGGTATCTTTTGCTTTAGCCACGAGCAAGCCTCCGTTTGATGTTGGCCTGAACCACGTAGTGGTCCATCAGCGGCGCAAACAGGTTAGCGAACAGGATCGCCAGCATGATGCCTTCCGGGAAGGCCGGGTTGATCACACGGATCAGCACCGTCATCACGCCCACCAGGATGCCGAAGCACCAGCGACCGGTGTTGGTCATGGCGGCAGATACCGGATCCGTTGCCATGAACATCATACCGAAGGCAAAGCCGCCCATAACCAGGTGCCAGTGTGCCGGTACGCCGAACATCGGATTGGTTTCTGAACCGATAAGATTCAGCAGCAGCGACATACCGATCATGCCGATCAGCACACCACCGACAATCCGGTAGGAGGCGATCTTCATGGCCAGCAGGATCAGACCACCAATCAGAATGGCGATAGTGGAAGTTTCACCCATGGAGCCCTGAATGGTGCCCACAAAAGCGTTCATCCAGCCAATCTGGGCTTCCAGTGCTTCGAGGCCACCAGAGGCAGCCCAGCTCAGGGCCGTAGCGCCACTGAAGCCGTCTACCGCCGTCCAGACGGTATCGCCAGAGATCTGTGCCGGATAAGCGAAGTACAGGAAAGCACGGCCGGTCAGTGCCGGGTTCAGGAAGTTCTTGCCGGTACCGCCGAACACTTCCTTACCGATAACCACACCGAAGGTGATACCCAGCGCCACCTGCCAGAGCGGGATGGTCGGCGGGCAGATCAGCGCGAACAGAACGGAAGTGACGAAGAAACCTTCGTTCACCTCGTGCTTGCGCACGGTCGCGAACAGGACTTCCCAGAAGCCACCTACAATAAAGGTAACCGCGTAAATGGGCACGAAATAAGCCATGCCATACACGAAGTTATCCCACAAGCCAGCGCCGGCTCCGGTTACCGCCAGTGCGGTAATGAATGCCTCACGCAGTCCACCGTCGGCAATCATCGCATCCGGGTTGGAAGCCAGGAAGTTGTTGGCCTGGAAGCCAATGTTCCACATGCCGAAGAACATGGCCGGGAACGTACACAGCCACACCGTGATCATGATGCGCTTGAGGTCTATGCCGTCACGCACATGAGCGGTGGTTTTGGTCACGCTCGCAGGCGAATAGAAAATGGTATCAACGGCTTCGTACAGTGCGTACCAGCGCTCGTACTTGCCGCCTTTTTCAAAGTGGTGCTCGATTCCATCGAGAAACTGTCGGATTGCCATCGTATTAGCCCTCGATCTCGATTCGGGTCAGGTTCTCACGGAGAATCGGACCGTATTCATATTTGCCGGGGCACACGAAGGTGCACAGCGCCAGATCTTCTTCGTCCAGCTCCAGGGCACCCAGTTTCTGTGCCATTTCAGTGTCGCCCACAATCAGAGAGCGCAGCAGCTGCGTTGGCAGAATATCCAGAGGCATCACCTGTTCATAGGCACCCACCGGCACCATCGCACGCTCACTACCGTTGGTCGTGGTCGTGAAGTTGAACAGCTTGCCGGGATTGAGCTTGGACAGGTAGATGTTCAGCACGGAGAACTTGTTGGGACCCGGCGACAACCAGCCCATGAACTCGCGTTTGCTGTGTTCTTCCAGAACAGTAATCTGGTTGGCGAACCGCCCCAGGTAGGCACAGGGGCCATCACCACGACGGCCACCGAACACGGAACCGGAGATGGCACGGACTTCACAGTCTGTGGCAACCTCCCCGTCCAGAAGTTCCGGCAGGCTGGCACCCAGACGGGTACGGACCAGGCGCGGCTTCACAGCCTTGGGGCCACCAATAGCAACAATGCGCTCGACCGGCACTTCACCGGTTTCGAACAGCTTGGCGATATCGATCACATCCTGGTAGTTAATAGACCAGACAGTCTTGCTGGCCGATACCGGATCCAGGTGATGGATATGGGTACCGACATTGCCTGCCGGATGCACGCCATCAAACTGGTGCACTTCAATATTGTCAGCCTTGGGCACGGCAACGTTAGAGCCGGGCTTGCCAGTCACAAACACTTTGCCGTTGGTGAGGCGGGAGATAATAGTCAGGCCCTTTTCAAAAGCCTTGCTATTTTCGCCAATGATAACGGTGGGATCTGCCGCCAGCGGATTGGTGTCCATAACAGACACAAAAATCGAATTCGGCGCAGAGTCGATTTCAGGAACCTTGCTGTAGGGGCGCGTACGGAAAGCTGTCCACAGGCCAGACTCTACCAGGTTATCAACCACCTGCTGGCGTTCCAGGCCGGCGAGGTCGGAATCGCTGTAGCGGGCATAGGTTTCCGCATCGTCGCCATCAATTTCGATCACGACAGACTGGAAAACGCGACGCTCACCGCGATTGATTTCTTTCACCACGCCTGCAGCGGGGGAAGTATAACGAACGCCTTCGGTCTTCTTGTCCGTGAACAGCAGCGTACCGCGCTTGACACGGTCTCCCTCTTTCACAGCCATCGTCGGCTTCATGCCGTGATAGTCAAAACCGATGAGCGCCACGTGGCGAACCGGCTTGCCGTCAGTAATGGTCTGTTCGGGAGCGCCGCTGATGGGAAGATCCAGGCCTTTTTTGATCTTGATCATTAGCCTCATCCAATCATCAGAAACTATTCTGTGGATTTGTAACGCCCGGCCCCTGCGGCCCTGGTTTCCTGTCCGGATTGCGCCGAACGGCTGCACCTTGAGATTCAAATGCCATAGCAGTTGCTGCTGTTTGCCATTTGACGCAGGAAAAGATGAGAAACGGGGTGCCAGACATACCCAAAATCGCGCCAATTATAGAGATTAAGGAAACCTATTTCCACCGGTAACAAAAATGGTTTTGTACGGCCAAAGTAACAAAAAACCCCGGCAGCTGGCGCTACCGGGGCTTTCTGCCAATCAACTGCCGAGACCGGCCTACGACTTTAGTCGCGGGCGCGCTTCGGGAAGATCGGATAGGTTACGCCGGCCATCTGGTTCACACAACGCACAACCTGGGCGCTGTAGCCGAATTCGTTGTCGTACCACACGTACAGGATCAAACGCTTGCCATTGGCGATGGTAGCCTGGGCATCGACGATACCGGCATGGCGGGAGCCCACGAAATCGGTGGAAACCACTTCCGGAGAGTTCACAAAGTCGATCTGCTTCTGCAGCTCGGAGTGAAGCGCCATATCGCGCAGATATTCGTTTACCTGCTCGGCATCCACATCGCTTTTCAGGTTCAGATTCAGGATCGCCATGGACACGTTCGGTGTCGGCACCCGGATAGCATTACCGCTCAGCTTGCCTTTCAGCTCCGGCAGTGCTTTGGCAACGGCTTTGGCCGCGCCGGTTTCGGTAATAACCATGTTCAACGGGGCGCTGCGGCCACGACGACTGCCTTTGTGGTAGTTGTCGATCAGGTTCTGGTCGTTGGTGTAGGAGTGAACGGTTTCAACGTGGCCATCCTCAATACCGTACTCGTCATTGATGGCCTTCAGTACCGGAGTGATGGCGTTGGTGGTACAGGAAGCAGCAGACAGGATCTTGTCTTCGTCGGTGATCCAGTCGTTGTTGATGCCATAAACGATGTTCTTGATGTCGCCCTTGCCCGGCGCAGTCAGAATCACGCGACTGACACCCTTGGACTTCAGATGCAGGCCCAGGCCCGCTTCATCGCGCCACTTACCGGTGTTGTCGACCACGATGGCGTTGTTGATGCCGTACTCGGTGTAGTCCACCTTGTCCGGGCCATCGGAGTAGATCACCTTGATAAAGTTGCCGTTGGCGATCAGCGCAGAGTTCTCGGCATCGACCATGATGGTGCCATCGAAAGGACCATGCACGGAGTCACGACGCAGCAGGCTGGCACGCTTCTCCAGATCGTTGTCAGCACCACCCTGGCGAACAACGATCGCACGCAGGCGCAGGTTGTTGCCGCCACCGGCCTTTTCAACCAGGATCCGCGCCAGCAGTCGGCCGATCCGGCCAAAGCCGTAAAGCACCACATCCTTGGTTTCTTCCTTGGCATCCTTGGCCGCCTCTTCGGCGTACTTGCCAACCACCGGGCCGATTTCCTGTTTCAGGAACTCGGTGAGGTCACCGCCCTCTGCCTTGAATTTGACCGCCAGCTTGCCAATATCCACGTGAGCGCGGCCAAGCTCCAGCTTGTCCATCGCCTCGAGAATGGGCAGCGTATCGTGAACAGACAGCTCGCTGTCCTCAACCTGACGCACAAAACGATGGGCGCGGATGATATCGATAACAGACTGGTTGATGATCGCACGGCCGTATACGGACGTAACAACGTTGTTTTTACGGTAAAGGCGGCCGATCAACGGGATCATCGCTTCTGCGGTAGACTCCCGATCAGTCCAGTTGGACAGGTGCTGGTTGATCTGTTCGTGACTCACGGTTGGAACCTCGTATAGCACTGGAAATAATTTGGGGCGCACATTATCCAACTTAAAAGGCGATACGGCAAATAGCCGTTTGTCTGCCCCGACCATGACACTGTCACAACCGGGCGATAGAATAGCGCCGCCCCGGCAAATGATGCATTTATTCAGGAGAACGCTTGCCCCATGACCAAAGGCCAGGCCCACGCCCCGCTTATCGCCCCCGCTGCCCCTGAAAAGGCTGCCGACCACAGAAAATGGGGGCAACTGAATGGCTGTGCCGACGCCCTGGCCATCTGCGAGAGCGCCCGCGCCCATAAAGGTCTGACACTGGTCATCACCCAAAGTACTAGCGAAGCCATCCAGCTGGAGCAATCCATCCGGTTTTTCCTGGGGCTGCCCACGGATGAAGACGGCGCCACCGTTTCCTCCGATCGCATTGAGCTTTTGTCGCTCCCCGACTGGGAAACACTGCCCTACGATCTGTTTTCGCCACACCAGGACATTACCTCGAGGCGGATTCGCTCCCTGCACCGGCTACCCGGCACACGCCACGGCATTCTGGTAGTTCCGGCGCGCACGCTGATGCACCGGCTTGCCCCCCCGAGCTATCTGCAGGGCAATACCCTGCTACTGGAAGTGGGCCAGACCCTGGATATCGACAGCTGGCGAATGCAACTGGAGGCAGCCGGTTATCATCATACCGACAACGTGTATGAACACGGCGAGTATGCGGTACGGGGGGCCATCCTCGACATTTACCCCATGGGCTCTAACCTGCCCTACCGCATTGATCTTTTCGATGACGAAATCGAAACCCTCCGGACCTTTGACCCGGAAACCCAGAGATCCATCGATAAAACCGAAAGCATCGAACTTCTGCCAGCCAACGAATTTCCCTGGCACAAGGAAGCCCGCTCAGGCTTTCGCAATCGCTGGTTTGAATATTTCCCCAATGCCGACAAAGACGCGCCGGTTTACCAGGATGTTACCCACGGCATCACACCGCCTGGCATTGAGTACTATCTTCCACTGTTTTTCGATGAAACCGCCACGCTGTTTGATTATCTGCCGGGCAGCACCCTGGTATTCACCGCCAACGGTCTCAATGATGCCGTCAATGCCTTTGATGCGGAAACCCGGGCCCGTTACGAAGACCGCCGTCACGATCGCCTGCGCCCTATTCTGCCCCCATCCGAGCTGTTTCTGCAGCCGGATGAAGTGTTCGGGCAACTCAAACACTACCCCCGCATTACCTGCAGCAGTCAGGCCGAAGACGGCGCGGGCGCCAGCAACTGCGGTACCGAATCTCTCCCGGATGTCGCCATGGACGGGCGCGCCGCTGATCCGGCTGGGCGCCTCAAACGGTTTATCCAGGAGTTCCACGGGCGCATCCTGATCTGTGCTGAATCGTCCGGGCGCCGGGAGGCGCTGATTGACAACCTGGCCGATCACAAGCTCAAGCTGTCAACCGTGCAGAACTGGTCGGAATTCCTCGAAAACGAGAGCACCACTCTGGCCATCACCATTGCCCCACTGGAACAGGGCATGGTGTTGCCCGGCCAGAATCTGGCACTGATTACCGAAACGGCGTTGTTTGGCGAGCGGGTGCTACAGCGTCGCCGGCGCCAGAAACCAACCGAAACCGACGATGCCGGATACCGGGACCTGTCTGAACTGAGAATTGGCGCACCGGTCGTGCATATCGACCATGGCGTGGGGCGCTACAAGGGGCTGGAGACACTCACCGCCGGCGGCCAATCCGACGAATTCCTGACCCTGGAATACGCCGGGGGCTCCAAACTCTATGTACCGGTGTCCAGCCTGCACCTGATTTCCCGTTACGCCGGCACCGATGAGGAACATGCACCACTCCACAAGCTTGGAACGGAACGCTGGAGCAACGCCAAGCAAAAAGCGCTGGAAAAAATCCGCGACACCGCCGCAGAACTGCTGGATGTTTACGCCCGCCGGGAAGCCCGGAAAGGCTTCCAGTTTGAAGACCCGAAAGAGGCCTATCGAGCCTTTGCCGCCGGCTTCCCGTTTGAGGAGACGCCGGACCAGCAGGTGGCCATCGAATCGGTGTTCGAGGATATGACCAGCGAACGCCCGATGGACCGGCTGGTATGCGGCGATGTCGGCTTCGGTAAAACCGAAGTCGCCATGCGCGCGGCTTTTCTGGCCACCTGGTCTGGCAAACAGGTGGCCGTGCTGGTACCCACTACTCTTCTGGCCCAGCAACATTACGAGTCGTTCCGTGACCGGTTCTCGGATACGCCGGTAACTGTAGAGCTTCTGAGTCGCTTCCGCAGCGGCAGCCAGACCAGCAAGGCCATCACTGCCATAGAGGAAGGCAAGGCAGATATCGTCATTGGCACCCACAAGCTTCTGCAAGGCGATATCAACTTCAAGAATCTGGGGCTGGTGATTATCGACGAAGAACACCGGTTTGGCGTTCAGCAGAAGGAAAAACTGAAATCCCTGCGGGCCGAGGTGGATATGCTGACCCTCACCGCCACACCGATTCCCAGAACCCTGAACATGGCCATGGGCCACCTGCGCGACCTGTCCATTATCGCCACCCCACCAGCCCGCCGGCTGTCGGTGAAAACCTTTGTGCGCCAGCGCGACGACGCCATGGTGAAAGAAGCTATTCTCCGGGAAATCCTGCGGGGCGGTCAGGTCTATTTCCTGCACAACGATGTCGCCACCATCGAGAAAACCGCGGAAGATCTGCGCAAGCTGATTCCCGAGGCGCGGGTGGGTGTGGCGCATGGTCAGATGCGCGAGCGCCAGCTGGAACAGATCATGTCGGATTTCTACCACAAGCGTTTCAACGTACTGGTGTGCACCACTATTGTGGAAACCGGCATCGACATCCCCAGCGCCAACACCATTATTATTGAACGGGCAGACAAATTTGGCCTGGCGCAGCTGCACCAGCTTCGGGGCCGCGTGGGCAGGTCTCATCACCAGGCGTACGCCTATCTGCTGACACCACCGCCAAAGGCCATTTCCGCCGATGCCAGGAAGCGGCTGGATGCGATTTCCGAATCCCAGGACCTGGGCGCCGGCTTCATGCTGGCCACCCACGACCTGGAAATCCGGGGCGCTGGCGAGCTGCTGGGTGAAGAACAGAGCGGTCAGATCGAAAGCATCGGCTTTACCCTCTACATGCAGCTGCTGGACGAAGCCGTAAAAGCGATTCGCGACGGCCGCACGCCCAACGCCGAATTGCCTCTCAGCCACGGCACCGAGATGAACCTGCGCATTCCGGCCCTGATTCCGGACGACTACCTGCCAGATGTCCACAACCGCCTGATGCTGTACAAGCGCATTGCCAGCGTGAAGGATCGTGAGGCATTAAAAGAACTTCAGGTTGAGATGATTGACCGCTTCGGATTATTACCAGCCCCGGCCAAGAACCTCATGCGCCAGGCACAGCTACGTTTGCAGGCAGAGACTCTAGGCATCGTGAAAGTGGATGCCGGTAAGGAATGGGTGCGGCTTGAGTTCGGGGCAACGACACCGGTCGACCCTCTCGAACTGGTTAAAAAAGTGCAATCCGCTCCGGATCGATACCGGCTCGAAGGCGCCAACAGCTTTCGCTTCCGGCTGAATGATGACTCAACCGATGGTAAACTCGACGCCATCGCAGCGATGCTCGAAGAACTGGCGCCCGGCAAGGCCCCGGCAAAAGCATCGTGATAAAAAAGGATTCAGGTGGAGTAACGCCCTTGCAAGCTCACATTTTATGCTCCCGGCAAACCCTGGCCAGTGCGGCGCTGTTCGCCTCAGTTGCATTCACACCGGCTACCCTTTGGGCCCAGGGCGCTTCAGGCAATGTCCCGAACGACTACTACCGGGCAGAGCTGGTGATTTTACAGCGTCTGGTGGACCCGGCCGGCATTGAAGAGCAGATGGCGAACAAGTCGGTGGAACCTGTCGAAGAGGCCGGCAAAACCCTTTGGGTGGAGCAGGAATCCGGGGAGCGGGTAACCGAACTCAACCTGGTACCCCGCAACCAACTGCACCTGGGCGAGGCGGCCAACCGGCTCGAGCGAAGCGGTAACTACCGGGTACTGGCGAGTGCCGGCTGGTATGAAGCTTTTCCGCCCGACTACGAGGGCGAACCTCTGCGTGTCGCAATCGGTGACTGGCTGGCCGAGTCTGGCCAACGAGCGGTGGAAGGCCAGATCACCATTGACCGCCAACGCTACTTGCACGTTAATGTGCAGCTTAACCACTGGGCCGTCAGCGACGATCCCGAGGCTGTGCCGGCAGAGCCTGAAACACCGCCTCAGACCGAAGCGGTTGCGGAGTTTTCCGATCAGAACTCTGGCAATACACTTGATAGCGAAACCGGTGGTTCAGCATCAGAAGGCACCGGTACCGCTTACCAACTTCGTCCGGCACCAGTAGAACTGGTGACCTGGATTCGTGAAACGCGGCGGATGCGCAGTGAGGAAATCCACTTCATCGACTCCCCCACCGTCGGCGTCCTGGTTTTCTTCAAGAAGATTGAGGGGTAAGCGCAAGCTGCCCCAGACTTGCCATTGAACGCTCCAGAATCTGCCGAACGCCGGACATGCCCTGGGCAATCGCTTCTTCAATTTCGGCCATGGTAATAATGTGGTCGGTTTTACCCGCAGCCCAGTTCACCACCAGCCCGAGGCTGACGTACCGCAAGCCCAGCTCTGCCGCCAGCACTGCCTCGGGCATGCCGGTCATACCAACGATGTCACAGCCATCCCGCTCCATCCTGCGGATTTCCGCCGCCGTCTCCAGCCTGGGCCCCTGCGTCGCGCCATAGACGCCAAACCCGGAAAATGACAGCGACGCCGCGCGAGCAGCATCAATCAACACCTGACGCGCTTCCTGATCGTAGGGCCAGGTAAAATCAATGTGTGTAACTTCCTCCAGCTCGCCTTCGAAGAAAGTGCTGGCCCGGCCCCAGGTGTAGTCGATCAGTTGATCCGGGATCACGATGTGGGCCGGCCCCATATTGGCATGTATGCCACCAACCGCGTTTACTCCCACCAGCACCCGAGCGCCGGCATCATGCAACGCCTGAATGTTGGCCCGGTAATTGACCTGATGGGGCGGAATGCGGTGCGGGTTACCATGACGCGCCAGAAAGATAACAGGCTGATCACCCAGTTGCCCCCGCACCAGCGTGGAGGAGGGCTCACCCCACGCAGTTGTCACGGTCTCTTCTCCGGTGATCTGGATATTGCTCAGGCTGGTCAGCCCCGTACCACCGATAATGCCTACCGGTACATTGTCATTCGTTACTGTCATTCCCCGTCTCCGGAATCTGAATCGGCTTCACCGTAACCGCCATCATGATCGATGTTTTTTCCGGATTTTCCGGAATCAGCATCCTTGTCCGAGGACTTGTCGTTTGAGTCCTCACGTTTTGAGGAATCACGCCCGTCTACCCGCACCCCATCCGGCAGATGCAGCGTGCGCGTCGGGAAGGCCACCTCGGCACCATGGTTTTCGATGATGTCACTGATTTTCAGTAACACATCTTCCTTCACCTCATGGAAACGCACCCACTGGGTGGTTTTGGTAAAGGTGTACACCATGATATCCAGTGACGATGAATTGAATGCCAGAAAATTAACAATCAAGGTCTCGTTGGCATCAATCTCTTCATGATTCTTCAGCATCTCCCGGATTTCGTCCACGATGGTTTTCATGGAATGCACGTCGGCATAGCGAATGCCGATGGTCTCGTAGATCCGGCGATTGGTCATACGTGATGGGTTTTCCACTGCAATAGTGGTAAACGCCGCATTGGGGACATAAAGCGGGCGCTTGTCGAAGGTGCGAATGGTGGTCAGTCGCCATCCGATATGCTCAACCGTACCCTCAATGCTCCGATCCGGGGATCGAACCCAATCCCCCACCTTGAACGGACGGTCCAAATGGATAATGAACCCACCGAAAAAGTTCGCCAGGAGATCTTTCGCGGCAAAACCAACCGCGATGCCCCCGACACCACCAAATGCCAGCACGCCTGAAATACTGAAGCCCAGGGTTTGCAGGGCGGTCAGCGCGGCGGTAATAATCACGACCGCTCGCGACAGCTTGCTGATGGCATTGACCGTGGTGTAATCCATCGGCTTGCGCATCTTGATCGGAGAGGTGAGGATGTTCTCGAACTGTTTGATCAGCCGGATAAAAAACCAGACCACCACCCAGACAAAACCGATCTGAAGCAACGTTCCGTTGGCCTTGAAGACCTCAGCCTCGGAAAAATGGTGTGCCACTTCGGCAGCCCAATACACCCCCTGGAGCCATACGAAAGCCACGACAGGCCGACGGACCGCGTGCAGAATAGCATCGTCCCACAGGTTATGAGTGCTGGCGAATTTGCGCTCCAGCGCAGAAATCACATGACTGGCAATGTAGGCAACCGCCGCCGTACCCAGCACGAGCAGGAAGACGAGCACACCGGCCCGCCAACCCTCAGACAGCAACCCGAACTGCTCTATCCAGCCATTCAGTACACCCAAAACTTCGCCAATCATCCTGTCCCTCTGAATTATGCGGGTTAATAGATACTGACCGGGGTCCCCGCTGGAACCCGGTCAAAAAGCTCAACAATATCGGTATTGCGCATCCGGATGCAGCCATGGGATCTGGCAACCCCCATAGGTTCACTGTCCGGCGTGCCGTGGATATAGATAAAACGACGAAAGGTGTCTACCCCCGGCCCACGGTTTCGCCCCCATTCACAGCCACAAAGCCAGAGTATACGGGTAAGAATCCAGTCGCGCCCCGGATTCGCTGATGCCAGACTCTGGCTGTAGATCTCGCCAGTGGGACGGCGCCCGCGATACACCGTATTTAATGGCTGCCCTGCCCCGATTCGGGCGCGGACATAATGCTTGCCAACAGGGGTACAGCCACTGCCGTCGGCCTGGCCGGGGCCATTCAGGCCAGTGGATACCGGGTAGCGGGCAATGATATCACCCGATTGAGTAGCCAGTGTCAGGAACTGATTGGCGATATCAATGGACAGGGTAACCCCGGGGGGCTTGTTATCGGGCATTGGTAACGACTTCCCTCCGGCTGCGAACCAGAGGGAAGACTACCCGAGGCGGGGGAGTTCAGGCAACCGAAACGCCTGAAGCGGTAGGCGGCACCAGCATTTTGTCTGGCGCCTTCATGCCTGCGGCCAGGAACGGCACCAGGCGTGCGGCAATTTCCTGAACCGTGGTTTCAACGCCCAGCTTGTTTTCGAGAATATCAATCAGGGCATCACTGCTGGACATGGTGAAGGCCGTCGCTCCCAACATGAACTGGATGCGCCAGTAGCGATCAACCGAGGACAACTCGGGCGTGGCCTCTTTGAGCAAGCGCATGAAACGACCAAATGGCTCACTGTATTCCTGTTCGAGGAATTTACGCAGGTGGCCCTGAGACTGGGTATAGGCAAGACCGAGCAAGCGCATGAAGATGGATATGCCTTTCTCATTACGCTGAGGCATGCGCACGGCACTCTCCGTAAGCGCCCACAGGGTCTGGTTCAGCGTGGGCGGCTGGCCATCACAACGCTCTTCGAGTTCATCAAAGGCGGTATCCAGGGTGGCCGAAAACGGCGTCAGGAACCGGGCGAACACGGCGTGGATCAGGGCATTCTTTGACCCAAAGTGATAATTGACAGCGGCCAGATTTACCTTAGCCTTGCTGGTAATCATACGAAGCGATGTTTCCGAGAACCCACGCTCGGCAAACAGCTCTTCGGCAGCGTCAAGAATGCGGTCAACGGTATCAGACTGCGCCATTTTGTCGTCAGAGCCTCTAGCAAACGTCTGTTTGAAACATACGTTTGAAGGCCTGTCATGTCAAGCTCGGTCTTCAGGAACCGCCGCCACCGCCTGCCAACCCCGGTCTATCGCGTCCTGATTGCCGTCGAAAAACGCTTGCTGGACTTTGCCATAGGCTTTCTCGGCTTCCAGCAGATAGATAAGATACAGCCGAACATGTTCCCGCCGGGTAAGATAACGCGGCAACACCCGTTGCTCAGACAGTCTGAGCAATTCACTGAAGCGGGTATGACGCAGTGTCGGGTTGTACTCTGCCATACGCGCACACTGCCATATCAGTCCGTCCTTTCCCTCCAGGTGGGCCGCATGTTTGCGGGCATCCCGAAGCATGCGCTGACGGCGAATGATTAAATCCATATAGGAGGGGCTGGACGTGTAAATCCGACGGATAAACGGCACTCCCAGCAACAGAATAATCACGAAAGCACCAAAACCTCCACCGGCTACCCAGGCCGGCACAAAACCGGTCAAACCACTGAGGAAAAACGTCGCAGCAAAAAGGGCACTGAAGATCCACAGGTCCCGGCTACGCCGCGCAGCTGCCATCTGATAGTTATCCGGCCAGTCCGACATAGCCAGCAAGTTGAAGTCCATCAGCAGAACCCGGTCACACTGCCTTAGCATAAGACGCAGCTTGCGCTGTCGCGACTCCGCCAGCGCCTGCTCGATATCCGGATTCTCCGACCCGGTCTCGGCAGTCCGATCCTGCGACTCCTGCGCCCCGGGCTGCTCGCTGCCAGATTCAGCGTTCGGGCCCTGGTCATCGTCAGCCTGCAGAGCAGCGGTTCTTTGCGCGGCATTGAGGGCAGATTCCGGTGTTGCCGGCACCGGATCAGCGGCCCGACCGGGGCGAAGGACCGCTCCGGATGCATTGGCCGGATCTGTCTTGTCTACTGCTGTATTTTCCGCCATTGAGCTCACTGTTCTTCAGGTTCTTTATGCAAGTATCGACCTTTACGAACAATTCTTGAATGTCGGCTTTGCCGGCATACGCGGCTTGCTGGCTTCTTGGCAACACTGACAGGCACCGGTATGCTTGCGCCAATCAACGGGTTTCAGGAGATTATGTATGTTTACCGGTATCGTTCAGGGCATTGCACGGGTCGAAAACGTGATCGCGGCGCCGGGCCTGAGTACCTTTTTGATCGATTTCCCGGAAGATCGGGTTCAGGGCGTAACCATCGGTGCCTCGGTTGCCATCAACGGCACCTGCCTGACGGTTACCCGCCAGGAAGGCCAACGGCTGTACTTCGACGCCATGCAGGAAACCCTGCGCCTGACCACCCTCGGCGACCTGAAACCCGGCGACGAAATCAACTTCGAGCGCGCCGCCCGAATCGGCGATGAAATCGGCGGCCATCTGCTCAGTGGCCATATCCACACTACCGCAACCATCGTCGATATTCTGCGGCCGGAAAACAACGTGACCCTCTGGTTCGAACTACCGGAAACCTGGGCGAAGTACATCTTCCCCAAAGGCTACATTGCCATCAATGGCGCCAGCCTGACCATTGGCGAGGTGGAAGGTAACCGCTTCAACGTCCACCTTATCCCGGAGACCCTGCGTGCCACCACGTTTGGGAAGGCCACTAAGGGGCAAAAGGTCAACATCGAGATTGATAGTCAAACCCAGACCATCGTGGATACCCTCGCGCGCCTCGGCTACGATCGCCCGGCGACGGTCTGAGACTCACACCGCGCCATTCCGGGCTTCGAACACCACGAATTTCGGGCTTGCAGCTCTCTGTTCAACGCTGCTGAAGTACTGTTTCAGGGAACGGTGATACCCCAGGTGGCGATTGCCCACCATCAATACGCGGCCGCCCGGCGCCAGATGCCGGGCGGCATCCCTGAACAGTCTCAGTGCGATGTGATCGCCTACCACGCCACCCTCATGGAAGGGTGGGTTCAGTAGAATAAGCTGATAGTCAGGCAAATCATCGGCGATGCCGTCCTGATGCCATAAGTGCACGCAATCGCCGCCCTCATACCGGCTCAGGTTATGCTCAACACTGGCAATGGCCTGGCTGGATACGTCACTGAAATGCACTTCGGCGCCCGGCCTGCCGGCAAGCGCAGACAACCCGAGCACGCCATTTCCACACGCCAGATCCAGAATCCGCCCGGCCGGGGGCACTCGACTAACCGCCTGAGGAATCAGCGGTAACAACTCCCGCGTGCCAATATCCAGCTTATCTCTGGCAAATACTGCGGGCAGCGCCTCGACCGGCCCGGGCAATCCTGCCACCGGGTAGCCACGCCATTGCTCCTGCCATTCCGTCAATGTGGCCGAGCCACCAAGACACACCACTACCCGCGCCTTTTTACGGGCAGGCAACACCTGTTCGGTGACCACCGCACTGGCGAACACATCAACACTACGATCGGGCAGATGCTTGATCATACCGCCCGCCAGTATTTGTCCGTCTTCCGCCAGCACGCTGTTGAGCCACCGCAACAACCAGGCCAGATAACCGGCCTGACGGGGAATACGGAGCAGCACCAGATCAAAGGGCCCTGAGGGTGGCCGACGCCAGTTCAAAACCGCGGGGCAGTCGGGCAACGCCGGATTGAGCGAAGCGTTCGTCAACAGGGAGTGGGCGAGCGTCGCGCTGTCGGCAACTGTCTGCGGCTGATAGCAGGCAAGCCCGAGGGTCAGCGCACCAAACTGGTCGTCCACCACCAGCACGCGCAAACCGTCTGCCAGATAAGGCTCCGCAGCCGACAACAACAACTCGTCGGCAGCGTCCCAGGCGCGCAGCCCAGCCGTTCCGCCAGGCCGGATCAGGCGGAGTTCACCGGCAGGTGTCTGGAGTCTGGCAGTTGTCATTTTGGGCTTCCGTTGGCAGCTTTCGGGAAAATAAACACTTTTAGGCTGTTTATTCTAGAAATTAAACCTAAGTTAGGGGTGTTCACGCCGAACACCTTTCCGGTCATGCCCCAGCCCTGACCCGGCTGGCCGGCCGCATTTTTCCGGACAAGATCTTTTGCCCCTTACCCCAGGGGCTTTTTTCTGTCTGTTTTTCAGCCCGACTTTTTCCGAAATGCCCGGTAAACGGTAAACCGCCGGTCCTGCGCAAGTTTCTCAACCGGGCCGATGTGTTGTCGAATCAGGGCTTCATACGGCAGAAAACTGTTGGCCACCAGCCTCAGCTCGCCGCCGTGCGCGAGATGCGCGGCCACCTGGGCCAGGAACTGCTCGGTCATGGATGTATCGGTTTTTACACCGGTGTGGAAAGGCGGGTTGCTGATCACAGCCGGCCAGTTACCTTGAACGGCAGCCAGGCCATCAGCGGCAAAAATCTCACCGTTTACCCCTGCCTTACGGTAACTTTCCCGGGCACAGAACACGGCCTGCGCCTGAACATCGGTCCCATCTACTCGAATCGGCTTCTTCCCCGCCAACTGATGAAAACCATGCAACCAGGATCCGATAACGCCTGCACCGCAAGCGAAATCGAGCACCCGATCGACACCCAGGGGTGACTCAGCCAGGGTTTCCAACAACATCCGGGTGCCATCGTCCAGTCGACCCAGACTGAAAACGCCTGGCAAGCCGGCAACAGAGAGCGCCACGCCAGCGCAGGAAAGCTCCGTCCAGCTGAGCCAGTCAGTCAACCGGAATTCGGTCAGGGGTTGGGTATTTCTGCCGCACCAGACCTGGCAATGGCGGGCGCTGTCGACCTTTACAACCTCCCCGGCGACGACGGAAAACTGCTTTATGGCACCGGCAATGCCTTCCTTCTTCTCGCCAATAACCACCAGTGCCGCACCTGGTTTGCCGAGGTAACGGGCCAAAGCCAGGCGGAGCTCACACTCAGCCCGGGCTTTAGGCAAAAATACCACCACGGTATCGCAAGAGCCCTGCTGCTGCCGATCAGGCTCGTAACCAAAACAGCCAGCCCAGTCAGTGTCATGGGACAGGATTTGCCAAAGACCGGCGTGCTCGGTCATCGCGATACCGGGAACCGGGCATCGGGGCAAAAGCGATGCATCCGAGACGCCTAACAGCGCTGGGCGTCCATTCAACAGATGCGCATTGCGGAGCAGAACTTCGTGGGTATTGGGCAGTGCAGACATGGGTAGCGGACCATTGCCAGAATCATGAGCCGCGTATGCTAACCGGAAAAAAGCCCCGAGTCTGCCCTGTGACATCAGTCGGGGCTGTCGCTATCGGGGTCGGCCTCTGGGGCCGCCCGGGAAGAGCCAGATATTATTTGTAACGTGCAACCGTACCCACACGCAGGGCGTCTTCAGGTGACATTCCCCAATCTTCCGGGGTGCGTGCTTCGGTGCGCTTGGCCTCAGCCCTTGCGCTATCCATGGCAGAACTTTCGTTTCTGCGGGTTCCCAGTGCCTGCAGGGCTTTCTGCATCAGTTCTTTCATGGTTTACCTCCCTTACTGCTTACAGTTGCTACTGTAACAGACGCAGAAGGTCACTACTGTGATGACGCCACGGGTCAGGAAGTGACGGACATCACGATTTTTTGACAGTTTTTGACAATCTTCGCATTATATTTTTTGGCGCCCGGAGCGGACCGGTCGTTCGATCAGCTCATCCAGGCTGGACTGACGAATCGTTTCCCGGTCTGCCTCACTGGCGATCGAGAGCCCCATATCCCTCAACAACCCGTCGGCCACGTCGTAAACGAAACCGTGCACGGTCAATGGCTGGCCGCGACGCCAGGCTTCCTGAACGATGTTGTTCTGGCACACATGCCCTACCTGCTCTACCACGTTCAGCTCACACAGGCGGTCTACCCGGTCCTGCACATTGGGAATGGCGCCCAGTACGGACTGGTGACGGTCACGCACGTCCTGAACATGGCGCAGCCAATTTGAAATCAGGCCAAAGCCTTCGTTCAGCAATGCCGCGCGCACGCCACCACAACCGTAATGCCCCACTACCAATACGTGTTTAACTTTCAACACTTCAATGGCGAACTGGAGCACCGACAGGCAGTTGAAATCTGTATGCACAACCACGTTGGCCACGTTTCTGTGCACGAAAAGCTCACCGGGGAGCAAGTCCACAATCTGGTTCGCAGGTACCCGACTGTCGGCACAGCCGATCCACAGGTACTCCGGTGCCTGCTGGTTCGAGAGCCGGTCAAAGAACTTCGGGTCCACCGACTTGATGCCATTGGCCCAGGCCCGGTTCTTGTCCAGTAGATGTTTCAGTGGTGCCATTATCTTGTTGCTCCTGCCATTGATTCCCGCTGCGGGATTGAACGGGAATCAACGACATAACGCAATAGTCAGTTGGTCGTTACGTCTTCCGGGCTCTGATGCATGGTGCTTTGCGCCAGGTCCAGCAGCTCCCGCAGTGCGACCGAGAACATGGCGTATTCTGGTTCCCTTACGCCTTTGAGTTCCGCCAGCATCGCGTTCCAACGATCAATCATGTGCTGGTTGCGCTGCTCCCAGGCGTTCACACTATCGGTGACTTTCTCCGGGCTTTCAGCGGTTTTCAGCACACCGGTGGTCAGAGCCCGTTGCTGCCAGTCCAGATCCTCCCGGAAGCTTTCCCGCGCCAAGGCCTGCCAATGGGAACTTGGCGTCAACGCTGCGATGGCATTGGCGAACCAGGTCAGGTCGAGACGGTCACCCAGATCGTAGTACAGGTTGGCCACTGTTTTCAGCGGCATGCCTGTGGCTTCCTGTGCCTCGATAATACCAAGAGAGGAATACAGATAGCCGGTTCCTGCCAGCACCGACGCCAGTTCCTTCGGCAAGCCCGCAACCATCAGCTGATCATTGCGTTTTTCCCAATTGGCACGAGCCTGGTCGCCAAGGTATTCCGGCAGACCCGAGGTAATGGCCCAGACGCTGTCGGCAAACCGCTCCATGTGACTCTGGATATTGAGCTCTGCCCGGCGATTACGAAGCAACCAGCGCACAGCCCGACGCATCAGACGCATCAGATCCTGCATCAGCTCCATCTGCAGATCCGCGGAAACGTGGAAATCCAGCGCTTCAATCTTGTCCCACCAGCTGTCGATGCGGAACACATCCCGGGCAATAATCCAGGCCAGGGCAATGGAGGCCGCGTCCGCCCCGGTAGACTGGTTCAGGCGCTCCACAAAGGTAATGCCCATGTGGTTAACCATGTCGTTGGCGATCTGGGTTGCGATGATCTCCCGTCGCAGTTGGTGTTCACCCAGCTCTTTCGAGAAACGCTTGGTCAGATCCCGCGGAAAGACCTTGTACATCTCACCCGCCAGCAGAGGATTGTCCGGCAGATTACTGTCGATCAGCACCTGCTTCAGATCCCCTTTGACGTAGGAGATCAGCACCGACAGTTCCGGCCGCGTCAGCCCTTTCTTGGCCAGCTTGCGCTCTGACAGAGTTTCGTCATCCGGCAGGAACTCCAGTGCCCGGTTGAGCTTGCCTTCGCTCTCGAAGGTATTCATCAGCCGACGATACTCTTCCAGCCGGGTGGCGGCATCCTCGCTGGCGATACTGATGGCCTGGGTCTGACGGTAGTTGTTCTTCAGCACCAGCGAGGCAACATCATCAGTCATTTCCTCCAGCATGATGTTGCGCTGCTTGCCAGTCAGATCGCCCATGGCTACCGCCCGGTTGAGCAGGATCTTCATGTTCACTTCATGGTCAGAGCAGTCCACGCCGCCCGAGTTGTCGATGAAGTCGGTATTCAGGCGACCACCCTTCAGGGCGTATTCAATCCGCCCCATCTGGGTGAAGCCGAGGTTACCGCCCTCGCCTACAACCCTGCAACGCAGCTCGGCACCATTGATCCGCAGGCCATCATTGGCCTTGTCGCCCACGTCGGAGTGGCTTTCACCGCTGCCCTTCACGTAAGTGCCAATACCACCAATCCAGAGCAGGTCCACTTCGGCCTTGAGGATGTGACTGATCAGCATATTGGGCGGAACGCGGTCCGCCTTGATGCCCAGCAGCTTTTTCATTTCCGGGCTGACCGGAATGGACTTGGCATTGCGGCTGAATACGCCGCCGCCCTTTGAAATCAACTTGCTGTCGTAATCGGTCCAGGCGGAACGCGGCATTTCAAACAGGCGCTTACGCTCCTTGTAGCTGCGTTCGGCGTCCGGGGTCGGGTCAATGAAGATGTGGATATGGTTGAAGGCGGCCACCAGCCGGGTTTTTTCCGAGCACAGCAGGCCATTACCAAACACATCGCCCCCCATGTCACCGATGCCGATGGCGGTAAATTCATCCACGGCCGGATTGATGCCCATCTCACGGAAATGCCGTTCCACGGAGACCCAGGCGCCCCGGGCAGTAATGCCCATTTTCTTGTGGTCATAACCGTTACTGCCACCGGAGGCGAAGGCATCTCCCATCCAGAAGCCATATTCCGCGGCCAGGCCATTAGCGATGTCGGAGAAGGTGGCGGTGCCTTTGTCAGCCGCCACCACGAGATAGTGATCGTCTTCGTCATGGCGGATTACCCGCTCCGGCGGCTGGATGCCGGAATCCACCAGGTTATCTGTGATATCCAGCAAGCCCCGGATGAATGTTTTGTAGGCCGCAATACCCTCTGCCTGGAATGCCTCCCGGTCAGACGGATCGGGCAGACGCTTGGCCACAAAGCCACCCTTCGCGCCCACCGGCACAATGACGGCGTTTTTCACTTGCTGCGCTTTTACCAGGCCCAGGATTTCTGTGCGGTAGTCCTCGAACCGATCCGACCAGCGCAAACCACCACGGGCCACTTTGCCACCACGCAGGTGAACCCCCTCCACACGAGGGGAATACACAAAGATCTCGAACATGGGTAATGGCAGCGGCATGTCCGGAATCTGCGACGGGTCAAATTTCACACTGATGTAGGGCTTGGGCTGGCCCTCGCCATCCGGCTGGTAGTAGTTGGTGCGCAACGTCGCCTGCATCAGCTCCAGATACAGCCGTAGCACGCGATCCTCACTGAGGTTTTCCACTTCATCCAGGCCGGCGTTGAATTCGATTTCCAGTTTCTGCTGGGCCGCCTCGCTTTTACCCTTACTCTTGAAACGCTCAGGGTTGAATCGGATCTCAAAGTATTCCAGCAGGATCCGTGTCAGGTTGACGTGGTTGACCAACGTGTTGGAAATGAACGTCTGACTGTTGGAGAACCGGATCTGGCGCATGTAGCGGGCGTAAGTACGCAGCAACGCGATCTCACGCCAGCTCATGTAGGAGGACAACAACAGGCGGTTAAAGGCGTCGTTTTCGGCTTCACCGTGCCAGACCCGGCGGAACAACTCTTCGAAAATCGGGCGAATACGGTGAATATCCACCATATTGCCGGTGTGGGATTGCAGGGTAAAGTCATGAATCCAAACCGTTTTACCCGTTCGATCAATCACCTCAAACGGGTGCTCGCCAATCACCCGGAAACCGAGATTGTCGAAAATCGGCATCACATCCGACAGTGGCAGCGGCTCGTCCGGATAAAACAGTTTGAAATGCAGCGTGTTCTCGTCTTCTTCCAGGGCCCGATAGAAGCTCATGGCCAGATCATCGTCGCGGGCAGAGGCAGTGATGTGCTCCAGGTCGATGGCCGCCCGGCGGGGTGAAAACATGTCAGTGTAGCTGGCCGGGAAACCGCCTGCCCAGACGCGATACAGCTCATTGCCCTGCTCTTCGCCATAGGCTTCGCTTAATGCCTCGTAGAGGCCGTCGCGCCAGGATTGGGCGAGCTCAATAACCTTGTCGCGGATCTCCGCCAGCGGCAACTGGCGGTTTTCCACCTGTGGCACCCGGATGGTGAACTGTACCCGGGCAAGCACCGACTCGGAAAAATGAGTAACAAACTCAATGTCCTCGGCCTCCAGGCGATCCAGCAGCACCTGTTCCACCTTCAGGCGCAGCTCCGTGTTGTAGATGTCCCTGGGGAAGAAGGCCAGACAGGTTACAAACTGGCCGTAAACGTCCTCCCGCATGAACAGCTCAATCCGGCGACGTTCCTGGATGTACAGAATGTTCTTGGCAACACGCAGCAGTTCGTCGGTTTCAATCTGGAACAGCTCGTCCCGCGGATACAGCGTCAGGATCTGCTCCAGCTCCTTGCCAGCGTAATCGTCGGTCAGGAAGCCGGATCGCTTCATCACGCTCTGGAACTTGCGCCGTAACAGAGGAATCTCATCGGGGCGCTCGTTGTAGACCCGAGCGGTGTATAGACCGAGGAAGCGGCGCTCACCTACCACTTCGCCCTTGCTGTTGAATTTCTTGACCGCGATGTAATCCGGATAGGCCGGCCGGTGCACGCGAGACCGCTGCGCCGATTTGGCGAAGATGAAGATGTCATCGGAACGGGTCATTTCATGGCGGGTACGCTGTGGCAGCTCATTCAGCCGGACCCGATCCGGGCGTTCGTTGTTGACCCGAAGAATACCAAGCTCCGAGTTCTCCACCCGGCGTACAACCATGCCCTGCTTGTCCTTGGCAAAGTCGTATTCGTCGTACCCCAGGAATGTGAAGTGGTCATCCACCAGCCAGGTCAGAAAAGCCCGGGCTTCTTCCTTACCTTCCTCACTGATTCCAGCCGTGGTGGCATCCAGCTCCTTGACGATCTCGCTGACCTTCTCTTTCACAATCGGGAAATCACCCACCGCAATGCGTACCTCATGCAGCACTTTCTGCAGAGTCTGCTCCAGGTCGCGCAGGTCTTCCGGGGCACTGTGGCGGTCGATTTCAAGCACGATGAACGCTTCGTAGCTTGCGTCCTTCGATGCCTTTTTGGTGGTGTGCAGTTTCTTCAGCTTACCATTGTCATCCCGTTCCACTCGCAGGATGGAATGCTGAATGGAGTGGGTGCCGATTTCCCGCTGATTGATGGCCATGCGCAGGGAATCAATCAGGAACGGAATATTGGGATGGAGAATGAAAACAACGCTGTGGGTGGACTGCCAGCCGTCGCTTTCCAGGTCCGGGTTGAACACCGAAACCGGGGTTTCATCGGCACTGCGTTTTTGCAGGAACTGCCACGCCGCCAGGACGGCACCGTAGGTATCCGAGAAGCGGCGACTGGCCAACTCCTCCAGAGGAATATGAGCGTAATGCTGTCTGGCAAAATCCGCGATCTTCTTTGCCTCGGTTTTTGCAATCTTTTCTGAGAACGCATCGGCCAACTGTTCGAAAAACTGATCCTTGCTGGCGATTGTCAGCGCATTCATATCCGACCTCTGGTTTGTGTGAAAGAAACGTAATCAGGGTATCGTCACATAAGCATAGTCAAACCCTTGATTTTTGCCGGCCAGACGCCAAAACTGCGGCAATCACTTACGCAGGCATTCATACATCAAGAGCAGTTATTTCATGTCGTTACAGCAAACGTTCGGTGATCTCAGAGCACAACTGGCCAAGCGTATTATTGGCCAGGACAAACTGGTCGACCGGCTACTGATTGCCCTTCTGGCCGATGGCCATCTTCTGGTTGAGGGCGCGCCGGGGCTGGCCAAAACCACCGCAGTGAAAGCACTGGCCGACCATCTGGAGGGCGACTTCCACCGGATCCAGTTCACTCCGGATCTGCTGCCCTCTGATGTCACCGGCAGCGAAATCTACCGCGCGGAGACCGGCATCTTTGAATTCCAGCGCGGCCCCATTTTCCACAACCTGGTGCTGGCCGATGAAATCAACCGGGCACCGGCGAAAGTCCAGTCGGCCCTGCTCGAAGCCATGGGCGAACGCCAGATCAGTGTTGGCATGAGAACCTTTCCCCTGCCCAAACTGTTCATGGTGATGGCGACCCAGAACCCGATTGAACAGGAAGGCACCTACCCGCTGCCGGAAGCCCAGCTTGATCGCTTCCTCATGCATGTGGTGATCGACTATCCCTCTGCCGATGCCGAGCGTGAGATTCTGCACCTTGCGCGCAGCGACTACCGTCAGGGAATCCCGAACGTAGACATTCGTCTAACCCAGGAACAGGTGATGGCCGCCCGGCAGGCGGTTTCGGATATCTACATGGCGGAACCTGTGGAGCAGTACCTGCTGGCGTTGATTCTGGCCACCCGCGATGCCGCGACCCTGGACCCTGAACTGGCTCGATGGACCGCCTTCGGCGCCAGCCCCCGCGGCACTATCGCACTGGACCGATGCGCCCGGGCACTGGCCTGGCTCGATGGACGGGATTACGTGACACCGGACGATGTCCAGACCATGGCTTACGATGTGCTGCGCCACCGGATTCTGTTGACCTTTGAAGCCGAGGCCGAAGGCATGACCGCCGATTCCGTGTTGCAGAGGCTGATCGACCGGGTGCCGGTTGCCGCCTGAGGTGTTGCTGACAGGAGACCATCACAGCGTCATGGCAGATTTCAGCCCAGCCACTCTCATTACTCTGCCGGAGCTGGTGCGCCTGCAGGCAGATGCACGAGCTCTGAAGCTGCCATCGGTAAAACCGGTCCGGTCACGCCAGGCCGGGCTACGCCAGTCACGGCAGAAAGGGCGCGGAATGACGTTTTCCGAAGTGCGCCAGTACCAACCCGGTGATGACATTCGCAGCATAGACTGGCGGGTAACGGCCCGGCGCCAGGCACCACACACCAAGCTGTACGAGGAAGAGCGGGAACGACCTGTACTGTTGATTGTCGATCTCGGGCCGACCCTGTTCTTTGCCAGTGCCGGCGCCTACAAACAGGTCCGGGGTGCCCAGGTTGCGGCTCTGCTGGCCTGGCTGGCACTCTGGGCAGGTGACCAGGTGGGGGGGCTGGTATTCAATGACCGGGACCTGGCCGTACTCCGGCCCGCCCGGCGCCGTAAGTCCGTCTTGCGCCTTCTGGATCACCTGGCCAACCACCAGCACCAGGGCAAAACACCACCAACCCCCGCAACGAACTCCGGCCATGGGCTGGACACAGCGCTGGCAGAAGCCCGCCGGGTCACACACACCGGTTCCCGCGTTTTTATCATCAGTGACTTCATGAATATCACCGAGCAGACCACCACCCTGCTGGGCGCCATGAGCCGGCACAACTCGGTCAGCGCCATACGGATTCAGGATCCGCTGGAAAAGGCCCTGCCTTCATCCGGCCGGTTTGCCGTTGCCGGCCCGGACGGCCCGATCTGGTTCGATGCCTCCAATCCTCGCTTCCAGCAGGCCTGGCAAGGCAAAATCGACGCCCATGAGCAACGTCTGGCCGACTGTTTTCGGGCATCCGGCGTGGCTTCTGCAACGCTGTCGACCGGAGAGGATCCGGCTACGGCCCTGCGCCTGCTGCTAGGCCCCGGAGGTCGCATCGGATGAACCCTCAGGATCCCCTGGCACAGCTTCGTGATATCCAGTTACCAGCTACCGGTGGTTGGTGGCCCCCCGCCCCTGGCTGGTGGCTGGTGGCGATATTGACGATTGCCGCTGTGTTGGCATTTGCGTGGCTGTGGCGCCGTCAGCGCCGAAAGCACCGCTGGAAACGCAGCGCCTGGTCCGAACTGCAGCAGCTTGAAACCAATGCCCGGCCTGCGCCGGAATGGTTCGCGGCGCTCAACGCCCTGCTCAAAAGAGCAGCACGGCAGAGCCATCCGGAAAAGCATCCAGAGGCCATGACCGGGCAGCAGTGGATCGACTTTCTCCTGGCAACCGCGCCGAAAGACCGCATCGCCTCCCGCCCCGTCGTTGAGGCCATGGTCACAAGCACCTGGCAACCACGGCCCGGCGCACAGACTGAACAGGCGCTGGCGTTCGCCAGAACCTGGTTGGAGGCCCAGTCATGATCAGTCTGGCTTACCCGTGGGTGCTGTTACTGGCATTGCTGCCGCTGCTACTTGGTAACCGCAAGCGGCAGAGCGAACCGGTGGATGCTCCGGTCATTCCGGTCGGGCACTGGTTGTCCGGAATGCCGGGCGTGAGCTCCCGGGGAAGATCAACGCCGCTCTGGCGCCAGCTTCTGCTATTGCTGGCCTGGCTATGCCTGGTGGTCGCCCTGGCCCGCCCTCAGCATGTTGGCGAAGAAATCCAGATGCCCGTAACCGGCCGCGATCTGATGTTAGTGGTCGACATTTCTCCCAGCATGGACGAACAGGACATGGTGCTTCAGGGCCGCAGCATCAACCGCTTGCAGGCGGTGAAACGGGTGCTGGATGATTTCATAGACCAGCGTGAGGGCGACCGGCTGGGGCTCATTCTGTTCGGCACCGAACCTTACGTTCAGGCGCCACTGACCTTCGACCGGGAAACGGTACGGACCCTGCTGTTCGAGGCAGGCCTGGGCATGGCTGGCCGGGCCACCGCCATCGGGGACGCCATCGGATTATCGGTGAAACGTCTGCGCGAACGCCCACAGGAACAACGCGTGGTGATCCTGCTGACAGACGGGGCAAATACCGCTGGCCAGGTCAGCCCGGACAAGGCCACGGAAATTGCCCAGGCAGCCGGCGTGCGGCTTTACACCATCGGCATCGGCGCCGATACCATGATCCAGCGCGGGCTGCTGGGTTCAAGGCGGGTCAACCCCTCAAGGGATCTTGATGAGGAACTGCTCATACGCATGGCAGAACAGACCGGTGGCCGGTATTTCCGGGCCCGAAGCCTGCCAGAGCTGGAAATGATCTACGACAGCATCAATCAGCTCGAACCGATAGAACAGGATGGCCAGTTCTACCGGCCGGTGACAGAACTCTACGCCTGGCCGGCCGGCATCGCCGCCGGGCTTTGGCTGCTATTGACTGCCCTGCGACTGGCATCCAACCGATATCAGCAAAACACCGCTACGGAGGCTGGCCATGGCTGACTTCCATTTTCTGCGCCCCTTGTGGTTAATTCTGTTGCTGGCGGTTCCGGTCCTGTTTATGGCCCGACATCAACTTCGCCAGGGTGAGACCGGATGGGCCCGATACATCCCCGCTCACCTGTTACAGCCCTTGATTCGTTCCCGGACCAACGAGACCACTGGCACCACCCGCTCGCCACTGCTGCCTCTGAGTCTGGCGCTGGTTCTGCTCGCGATTGCCCTCGCCGGGCCAAGCTGGCGACAGGCACCCACCCCCCTGAAACAAACCCAGGACAGCCTGGTCATTCTTCTGGATCTGTCGCTTTCGATGCTGGCCACCGACGTAGAACCAGACAGGCTGACGCTGGCCAAGCGCAAGGTCCGCGACATCCTCACGCAGCGAAAAGGCGGTTTGACGGCGCTGGTGGTTTACTCCGGCGACGCCCACACGGTAACGCCACTTACCGGCGACACCCGCACCATTGAGGCCATGCTCAGCGTGCTGGACCCCACCATCATGCCTGCCCAGGGCAACCGCGCCGATCTGGCCGTGCGTCAGGCGGTCGACCTGCTGGACCAGGGCGCACCGGGCCAGGGTCGCATACTGCTGATCTCCGAGGCGGTACCGGAACAGCAATACAGTGCAATCCGTCAGCAACTGACAGATACTCCCTATCCCCTGAACACCTTGGTGGTGGGCACCAGCGAAGGCGGTCCCATTCCCCTGGCAAAGCGCGGATTCATTCGGGACAACGGCAGGATTGTCATCAGCCAGGCCGAACCAGACTCCCTGGCCCAACTGGCCAGCATCAACGGCGGAACCAGCCACGAACTGACGCTGGATGACCGGGATATTCGCGCCCTGGCGCTGGAGCCATCACAAACCGATGAATGGCAGAACGAACAGGACGGCATGACCGTTAATCGCTGGCAGGACGACGGTTACTGGCTGCTCTGGCTGGTGCTGCCGTTACTCATTCTGGGCTGGCGTCGGGGAGCCTTTGCCATTCTGGCCGTCGCGCTGATTCCGCTGGCAGGCGCTCCGCGCCCGGTTCAGGCTCTGGACTGGGGCAGCCTTTGGCTGCGAGAAGACCAGCGTGGGCCGGATCTTATCCAGCAGGATCCGGCCAGGGCCGCCACCGTTCTTGAACAGCCGGGCTGGCGCGGTTCAGCACTCTATCGCGATGGCCAGTACAATGACGCCGCGGAAGCCTTTGCCAATCAACCGGGGGCCGCCGGCGACTACAACCGGGGCAACGCCCTGGCCCGGGCCGGCCAACTGGAACAGGCCATTGACGCCTATCAACAGGCACTGGAACAGCAGCCGGATTTCGAAGATGCGCGCTTCAACCGGCAACTGGTAGAGCAACTCCTGAACCAGCAACAGAAGTCTCAGGGCGAGGGAGAAGGCGACAACAACCGGGAAAACAACGATCAGAATCCCGGACAGCAGAATGGCTCCAGAGGCCAGGGCCAGGGCAATGACAGCCAGGACAGCGCCGGGCAGGATTCTGCAAACAACAATGGCGAGAATCAGGATCCCCGGCCTGGCGAGCAACAGCAGCCCTCCGAGAACGGCGAAAGTTCACAGGATAACGCCGGAGAGACACAACCAGAGGATGGCTCACAGGAGCAACAGCGGAATGCCCAGGCAGGCCCGGACGGGCCTTCCGGAGAGCGCCAGAGTGGTGCCAGTGCGCCCGCCGAAATATCAGAACAGCCCCTGAGCCAGGGCCAGGAACAGTGGCTGCGCCGTATACCGGACAACCCCGGCGGGTTACTGCAACGCAAGTTCCTGCAACAGTACCAACAACGACAGACAACACCCGATGAGGGCGACACACCATGGTAACGCGCGTTCTCTCCCTTGCCGCGACACTCATTCTTTTGTTCCTGTCAGCCGTCAGTCACGCTGCCGACAGACTGGTGGTGGAACCGGATCGAACCCAGCTCTACGAAGGTGAGGTACTGACCCTGACCGTCAAGGGCTCCATGAAAATCGACATTAATCTGAGCAATTTGTTCAGCTTCGATCTGTCACAGTTGCCTTCGCCAGATATCGAAAAGGTCGAGCCGGATTTCGAAATTCTGGCCCGCAACCAGCGCTACAGCGTGCAAACCGTCAACAACGAAATGGTAGGCGAAATAACCTGGACCTATCAGCTCGCCCCGACCAGCACCGGTACACTGACAATTCCCGAACTGACGTTCAAAGATTCCGTTTCCGACCCGGTCGACATCGAGGTTATTTCCGGCACCCCGCCGGATCAACCGGCGGCCAGCCGTGACAGCTTTATCGAGCTGTCCGCAGACAAGGCGGAAGTGTACGTTCAGGAACAGTTGGTACTGACCATACAGTTGTTCTTCTCCGGCAACCTGATCCGGGGAGAGCTGTCGGAGCCTGAGCACCCGGACGCCATCATCGAGTCACTGGGCAAACAGCGTGAGTTTACCCGCTATCGCGACGGAATCCGGTATCGGGTGGTTGAGCGGCGTTACGCCATCTTTCCCCAAACACCGGGCACTCTCAGCCTGGAGCCTATCCGGTTTGAGGGCCAGGCCAGGGATGCCTCGGGCCAGTTGCGCTTCCTTCGCGACCGGCAGCAACTCTATGACGTACCGGTCAAACCCGTACCTGCCGGATATCCGGACAATCAGCCCTGGTTACCAGCACGAAGTCTGACCCTGAGCGACGAAGGCCTGCCCTCTACCCAGGAACTCGCCGTCGGCAGCAATCTCAGCCGGAAAGTGACCCTACAGGCGCTAGGATTGCCCGCCGAAGCCCTGCCGCCTATATCCCGGGAGCTACCGGACGCCATCCGCAGCTACCCGGAACAGCCCCTGCGCAATACCGAAACCACTCCGGAGGGACTTCGCGCCACACTGCAGCAGGTGACCGCCCTGGTGCCTGTCCAGGCGGGCGAAACCACCCTGCCCGCGCTTCGTATACCCTGGTGGAACACCGACACCGACCAGTTGGAGCACGCCGTGTTGCCGGAGCGCCGTTTCCGGATTACCGGCGATAACGCCACCTCCGCGCCGCCCGCACAGATAACGGACGATTCAGCGGGGCCCACAGGTTCACCGGTAACCCCGGAGACAACCGAGGGCTCAGAACCATACGGAAACCGCCTCTGGCTTTGGGCTACGGTTGTGTTTGCGGCCCTTTGGTTGCTGACCCTGGCGCTCTGGTGGCGGGCTCGTCAAACCTCAGCACCGGGCTCCAAAGAACCCGTCGATGGCGGCATCGACAACGAACGTGAAGCGTTTGAAGCACTTCAGGCTGCGGTCAAACGAGGCTCCGGGGAAACGTCTACGCTGCTGCTGCGCTGGGCCCGACTGCGCTTCCCAAGGCTCTCATTTGATTCCGTTTCGGATCTGTTCAAACTGACAGAAGACCGCGCACTGAAAACCGCCTTTGACCGCTTTCAGGCCGGACTGTATTCGGGCCAGCACCATACCCACGAAGAGAATGCGAGGCAACAACTGCAACAGGCACTGGATAGCCTGCGCCGGAACACCGCCTGGGACAACGAAGCGTCATCGCCAGACCTACCGCCGCTGTATCCCGCGTCTCTCTCGCGCTGATTCCGGCCCAGAAAAAAGCCCGTCGAAGTGACGGGCTTTTCAATTTCAGTTGGTCAGTTCCTGGTTAATCACCAACTCGACAGGTGGTTCCGCTTCCGCCGGGGGCAGCACCTCTGCCTCAACCCGGCCTTCCCAGTCTCCCGGCTGCGGATTAACACTGCCTGAGCGGCTCAAACGGGCGACCACCACCACATCTTGCTGTGCAGAAATCGCAGATTCAGGGGACATGGCATAACGATCATCCAGCCGGATCTCGGCGGGCAAATCGCCGGCTGTCATCCTGGCAACAGCAACCGGTGCACCGCCCGCCGCAGCCGCTGGCCGCGCAAAGATGAACAGCACGGTATTGTCAGCCACTTGCTGGCGCAAACCTTCGTCCAGCGATACCCGTAAGGACACGCCCGGTCCAGCAGCCTGCTGAGGCTCGGAGGCAACTCCCTCAGGCGGGGTCTCGCCCAGGCGTCGGTAGGCCTCCTCGATACCGCCACGGATGGCCCCGAGCTGTGGATGGTCCGGCGCTACCTCGGTAATACGCTGCCAGTATTCAATGGCTTCCCGGTAGTTTTGCTGACCGAAGGCATTGATGCCCATCAGCCCCAGTGCATTGACCTCATCCGGGTTCAGGGCCCGGGCAGCCGCAATAGCATCGGTAACCGCCGGGGTCATCTCGCCTTCGCTGGCAAAATAGTTAGCCTGTGCAGCCAGCCCCAGGGCCACCGCGCTGGCGTTTCGGTCCTCGGATACCACATCGGCAAGACGGCGATAGGCCTCGGCCGCTTGCTCATAGCGCTCAAGACGCATGTAGGTCTGCCCCAACATCGCCCACCCATCGGCATTGTCCGGGCTTTCTTCAAGTCGCTTGCGCAGTTGGTCGGCCAATGCCGCCATGCGGGCCGTCTGGTCGCCTTGCGTGGCATTCATTTCCTGCATCGCAAGGAACTGCTCCACCTGATCCATGGAACCCCATTCCTGATACCCGAAATAGGTGCCCACCGGCAAGACCAGGATCGCCAGCAAGGCGACAACCATGGCGCTACGCCGCCCGGGTACTCGTCGCTGGGTAACGGGCTCCTCCGGTACATCATCGAGCATGGCGCCCGCCAGCTCTTCCTTCAGCTGCTTGTAGCTCTCGTCATCCAGTATGCCGGCCTCATGCTCGTTCTCCAGCTCTTTGAGCCGGGTGCGATAGGCCAGAAGATTCTGATTTCGCAGATCTGCCTCCAGGCGGGCCCGGGGTTTATGAAAAAAGACTGGATAAAGCACAAAGGCCAGGGCCACCAGAATGAGTACGGTCCCGGCAATCCAGAAGGTATCGGTCATGGAAATATCGTCACGTCTCGAAATGAATGGGAGTTATCGGCGATCAGCCTTGTCACTTTGACTGGCCAGAATCTGCTCTGCCCGGGCCCGGTCTTCCGCACTCAGGGGCGGTTCGTCTTCACGCCTGCGGGCACGCCACACCACACCGGCCACAATCAGAAAACCGCCAATGGTGGCAATCGCCGGAAAGGCCCAGAGTAGAATGGTGCGGTTATCCACCGGCGGTTTGTACTGAACGAACTCGCCGAAACGGTCGACCAGAGCACCCACGATCTGTTCATTGGAGGCCCCATCCTGCATCATGCGGTAGACCTCGTCTCGCATATCCTTGGAGATCGGCGCATTGGAATCGGCGATGTTCTGGTTCTGACACTTGGGACAGCGCAATTCTGAGATCAATTGCTGATAACGCTGTTCTTCAGCCCGGGTATCGAAGTCATAGACTTCAAACACCTCGGCAACTGCCGGCACCGAGAGCATCATCAACACGGCAAAGAAAGCAGGCAACAAACGCATCAGCTGTTCCCCCGGGCCCGAGCGATAACCGGCAAGAGCACTTCATCCCAGACTTTCTGGTTCACAACACCTACGTGGCGATAGCGCACCACTCCCTCAGCGTCGATAACAAAGGTTTCCGGCGCGCCATACACGCCCAGGTCAAAACCCAGCGTTCCCTTCGGATCGAAGATAATGGTCTCGTAGGGATTGCCCAGCCGGTTCAGGAACCGGAAGGCACTTTCCCGCTGATCCTTGTAGTTCAAGCCCACAATGCGAACTCCCTGTTCCCGGGCCAGATACATCAGGTATTCATGCTCATCCCAGCAAGAGGGGCACCACTCGGCCCATACATTCAACAAGGATACTTCGCCCTGGAACACTGAGGGATCCAGCTGAACCTCCGGATTGTCCAGAGACTCCAGGCTGAATTCGGGAACGGGCTTGCCGATCAGCACGGATTCCAGTTTGGTGGGGTCCTTGCCCAGGCCGGCAAACAGGAATATCCCCACGCCGACGGCAATCACCAGCGGCAGGAACAGCAATACCCGCTTCATGAGGACGCCTCCGCCACTTTACCCGGCGCTGCCGGCTCGCCGCTTTTCACGGCTTCCTCATCGCGCACACGAATACGGTATCGCTTGTCGGCAATCGCCAGGAAACCACCAATGGCCATCACCAGGGATCCGAGCCAAAGCCATCGCACTAACGGTTTATACTGCAGCCGGATAGCCCAGGCATCGTCACTGATACGCTCACCAATGGCTACAAATATATCCCGGAACAGGCCGGCATCAATGTCCGCTTCGGTCATCACACTCATGCCAACCGGATACTGCCGCTTTTCCGGATGCAGGTCAGTCACGAGCTCCCCATCCAGGTAAACATTGAAGCTGCCGTACTGGGCGGTAAAGTTGGGGCCACGACGCTCACCAATGTCGGTGAATACAATCTCATAATCCCCCACCATAGCGCGGTCACCCGGCTGCATGCGCACATCACGCTCAATCCCGTAGTTGGAAACCACCGTCGCACCGGCCATCACCATGGCAAGCCCCAGATGCCCGAGAACCATGCCCCAGTAACTGCGGGACTGGCGCTTCAGTCCATGCCAGCGCCCTTTGCGGGAGGCGGATTTATCCCAAAGATCCCAGGCGGTGGCCACCGCTACCCACATGGCCGCAAACACACCCAGGAAGGCCCAGGGTGCAAACCCTCCGTAGCCGATCATCACCGCGGCACTGGCAATCAGGCTGACAGCCAGCGGCCACAGCAGTTTGCGGGCCAGCCAGCCGCCGTCGGTTTTCTTCCAGCGAGAGAAAATCCCCGCGCCCAGCAGCAGGCCGGTTGCCACCGCCAGAGGACTGAAGGTGGTATTGAAGAACGGCTCACCAATAGACAGCTTGCCCAGGTCCAGATAATCCAGCACCAGCGGGTAAAGCGTGCCGATGGCCACCAGCATCGTGGCCGATACCAGCAAGACATTGTTCAGGAGCAGGAAGATCTCCCGGGACAGGGAGCCATAACGGGAGCGGACATGCACTACCGGCGCCCGGAAGGCATAGAGTGTCAGGCTGGCCAGAATGGTAATGCCCAGCAACGCCAGCAGGAAACTGCCTCGCTCCGGATCCGACGCGAAGGCGTGAACGGAGGTGAGCACACCGGAACGAACCAGGAAGGTACCCAGCAGGCTCAGTGCGAAAGTGACAATAGCCAGCAACACGGTCCAGCTTTTGAAGACCCCGCGCTTTTCCGTGACTGCCAGCGAGTGCATCAAGGCGGTACCCGAGAGCCAGGGCAATAGTGAGGCATTTTCAACCGGGTCCCAGAACCACCAGCCGCCCCAGCCAAGCTCGTAATAGGCCCACCAGCTGCCCAGGGCGATGCCCACAGTCAGGAAGGACCAGGCAACCGTGGTCCAGGGGCGCGACCAGCGAGCCCAGGCCGCATCCAGTCGGCCGTTGATCAGTGCCGCAATGGCAAACGCAAAGGCCACCGAAAAACCAACATAACCCATATAGAGCATGGGCGGGTGCATGATCAGGCCGATGTCCTGCAACAGCGGATTCAGATCCTGCCCATCTGCCGGTACGTTCGGCAGCAGACGGTCAAACGGGTTGGAGGTCAGAATGATAAACAGAAGGAAGCCAACGGAGACCATGCCCAGAACCGACAACACCTGGGAGACCATCACCGAAGGCAGTTTACGGCTGAAGATAGCAACGGCCAGCGTCCAGCCTATGAGCATCAGTATCCACAAGAGCAACGAGCCCTCATGGCCGCCCCAGACCGCGCTGAACTTGTAGTACCAGGGCAACATGCTGTTGCTGTTATTGGCCACATAGGCCACCGAGAAGTCATCCACCAGAAAGGCGTGGGTCAGGATCGCAAACGCCAGGGCGGTGAACACAAACATGCCGGACGCCAGTGGCCGGGCAAATGCCTGCAGGCTGTCACGCCCGGTCAGAGCGCCCGCAAGCGGCACCACGGAGAGAAGTACTGCCAGCAGCAACGAGAGAATCAGTGCAAGCTGTCCGAGTTCCGGATACATCGGGTTTCTCCAACGTCAGAAATGAATTGAGCGCTCAGTACGCCGTGGTTTCCGCGGCTTTTTCCACATCAGCAGACTTGTGCTGCCCCTTGGAAGAGCGCTCCAGCGCCTCGGCCACTTCCGGTGGCATATAGTTCTCATCGTGCTTGGCCAGAACCTGATCGGCCACGAACACGCCCTGTTCATTCAGCCGCCCCATGGCAACCACGCCCTGCCCTTCGGCGAACAGATCAGGCAGTATGCCCTCGTACTGTACCGGCACCGACGCGGCATAGTCGGTCACCCGGAAGTTCACCTTCAGGCTGTCGGTATCCCTTGCCACACTGCCCTCTTCAACCATGCCACCGGCCCGGATCCGGACATCAACCGGCGCGTTACCCGCTGCAATTTCCGTAGGATCGTAAAACAGGTTGATATTCTGTCGGAGGGCATAGGTGGTCAGGCCTACCGCAATGGCAATACCGGCCACCAGAAAGAGCACAATGGTCAGTCGTTTTTTTCGGATCGGATGCATGGATTACCTGCTGTTTATTCCTGGGAAACTTCGACACGGGCGAACGTAGCGGCCTGTTTTGGCCGGGCACTGGTGCTGCTATCCTGCTGCTGGTAACGGCGTTTGCAGCTGGCCATAACCGCCTGATGATGCCGGGACGACCAGATCATCAGGCCCACCAGCAGAACGGCGAACACGGCATAACAGGCCCAGACATAGGGACCATGGCCTTCCATTGCGATAAATGCTGAAAAAGAATCAAACGCCATCGGTCAGCCTCTCCCCGCCATCACCAGCTCTCTCACCCAGCGGGTTTTTTGCTCCCGCATGACAATTTCGGTTTTCATGCGCAGACACGCCAGCCAGCCAAACAACAGGTATAAACCGAGCACCGAAAGCAGCAGCGGAACCCACATCTCAACGGGCATAGAGGGCTTTTCGGTGAGTTTGAACGTGGCCGGCTGGTGCAGTGTATTCCACCACTCCACGGAGTATTTGATAATCGGGATATTTACCACCCCCACCAGCACCAGCACCGCTACCGCCCTGGCAGCGGATTTTTCGTCATTGATGGCCCGATCGAGGGCGATAGCACCGCCATAGAGGAAAAGCAGAATAAGCATGGAAGTCAGCCGGGCGTCCCACACCCACCAGGTCCCCCAGGTAGGCTTACCCCAGACGGCGCCGGTGAATAGCGATAGGAAGGTAAACACCAGGCCAACCGGCGCCACGGCTTTCACGAAGACATCCGCCAGTTTCATGCGCCAGACCAACGTAACGATGGCGGCGGACGCCATCATGATGTAAATGGATTGGGCGAGAAAGGCAGTGGGAACGTGGATAAAAATGATGCGATAGCTGTTGCCCTGCAGATAGTCTTTGGGAGCAAACGCCAGCCCCCAGACCAGGCCGGCAAGGAGCAGAATGATACCGATCGCCAGCAACCACGGCATAAACCGGGTTGCAATCCCGAAGAACCATTTGGGAGAACCCAGTTTGTGAAAGAATTGCCACATCAGTTGGTCACCATCTTCACTGTTATCGTTTGGTTGGTTGCCGGCCCCAAAGAACCGGTCAGCTGTTCGAAAGACTGATTCTCAGGGCCGCTGCCGAGGCGAAAGGCGACAGGGTTACCGCCAGAACCAGAAACGCGCCCATCAGAGCCAGGTATCCGCCAACCGGCGCGCCTTCAGCTGCCGCCGCTACCGTGCCGGTACCAAAAATCAGCACGGGAATGTACAGCGGAATGATCAGCAGTGACAAGAGCACGCCTGCCGAGCGCAATCCCAGGGTCAAAGCGGCGCCAATAGCTCCGATCATGCTCAGTACCGGGGTGCCGATCAGGAGCGTTAGACACAGAATTGCAATAGAGTTCCCGTCCAGGTGCACCATAACGCCTAAAACCGGCGCTAACAGCACCAGTGGCAGGCCCGTCAACACCCAGTGTGCGGCTGTTTTGGCCAGCACCAGCAGGAACAGAGGCTGAGGCTGCAGTACCAGCTGCTCCAGGGTCCCATCGTCAAAATCGTGACGAAACAGATGGTCCAGCGACAGCAACACCGACAGCAAAGCCGCTACCCAAAGGATACCGGCTCCGGACTGTTTCAGAAATGCCACTTCCGGGCTGACTCCCAGGGGAAAAAGGGTTACTACCATGATGAAAAACAGCAACGGGTTCAGCAGATCCTGCCGCTGCCGGAAAGCCACCCGGACATCCCGGGCAAAAACTGCCGCCATGGCGGCTATCGGGCCAACCGATTCAGACACCGGCTTCAGTGCCGGCCGCCGATCAGCATTCATGCACACCTCCGGCACCCAGGGTGATGCGTTTCATACCTGGCAACTGGAGTTCATGGTGGGTCGTCACCAGCACCGCCCCCCCTTCCGCGGCACGTTGCTGTAGCAGCGACTCAATCGCTCGGACACCGTCTGCATCAATCGCAGTAAAGACTTCGTCCAGCAGCCAGAGTGGCTCGTCGGCAATCAGCAACCTGGCCAATGCCACACGGCGTTGCTGCCCGGCAGACAGATTCCGGCATGGTACGTTTTCAAATCCTGCCAGCCCGGTACCTGCCAGTGCCTGAACCAGCACCTCGTCGCTCACCTCCCGACGACCGGCCATCAGCGCTTTCAGGTTCTCGACCGGGGTAAGCAATGGTTTGATGCCGGGCCGATGGCCAATGTAAAGGGTGTTACGAAGAAAAGACTCGCGTTGCCCGGCCCTGGGCTCGCCGCACCACAGTAATTGACCCGACCAGGCGTCGTTCAGGCCAGCAAGGATTCGCAGCAATGTTGTCTTACCGGTACCGTTGGGGCCCTCGACACGGGTAACCGTACCGGGCAGTATGGAAAAGGACAGATTCTGGAACAACAGGCGCTCGTCCCGTTCACACTCAAGATCTATCGCCTGTAGTAACGGCTCGGACATCAGGGCTCCGTTTCAGAGCGATGGATGCGCAGCAGGCATCAGGTGCATGTAATGAAGGACACACAGGTGCCAACATGAAATCAGGGCATTCACTGCCAGCGCGGCGTATTATAACGAAAGCGCCAGCATATTACTCTTGCCCGACATCAAATCGACACCAATGAAACTGAACGGCGGACCACCACCCTTACCCCCGAAACAGCCCGCGCCGGACCAGCCCCCCCGGAGTCCGGCCACGGTTACTCCCGGCACCAGCACGGCGCCCGGGGCTGCGCTTTCGGCCAGACAACAACTGGCCCAGTTACAGCTGGCTGATCGGGAGACAGCGTTGGCCAAAGTGGCCGAGATCCTGAGGCAGAAAGGCGGGGGCCATGAGCTGTTGCTGGAACTGCGCGGACAATCCCTGAAAGTCGCTGCCGGCAACCAGCCACCGGATCTGTCCGTGGGCGATCTGATCAAGGTCATGCGGGCCGGTAACGAATTGCAGCTGATAGGCAAGCTGGCGCCGGGCCAGGAGAGTGCCGTAGCCCGGGCCCTGGCCCAGCGACTACCCTGGCAACAGAGCCTTCAGGCTGGACTGACACAACTGTTCGGTGCCCTGAGCCAGGGCCTGAAACTGCCACCCCCACCCGGGCAATTGCCATCTACCACCAGCGCACAGCCTCTGCCAGCGCCCGCACAGCAGGCCTTGCAACAGCTGATCAACCAGTTACCCAAGGCTGACGCCCTGGCGCCAGGCGCCGGCAAGACCGAATCCATGGCCACTCAGGTGCGGCAGTGGTTGTCTGAAAGCGGCCTGTTTTCCGAGGCTCGATTGCTACAGACCGGCCCTTCCGCCGCCAGCCAACCGGATCTTAAACTGGTACTCGCAAAGGTGGTGTCGGCTTTGCTCACCAGCCAGAATCAGGGGCCGGAGCAATTCAACCGGCTGACCCCCCTGGCCAGCCAGGATTTGCTACAGGCGCCATTACAGTTTCCCAGGGCACCAGCGCCCGCGGCCTCTCAGAACACCGGGGAACCTGCCACGGTCGGGCAGACCCTGCGACTGCTTGCAGGCATGTTGAACCGGATTACGGTAAACCAGTTGCACAGCCAGACCTTGAATGCCAGAGCCGGCGGCGAACCTGGCGTGCCCGTGAACACTCTGCTGATTGAACTGCCATGGTTAACGCCGCAACAGGAACCCCGAACGGCACAATTGCGACTGGAACAGTACTCACAGGAGAAAGACGGCAACAAACGACCGGAACGGACCAGCGCCAGTGAGTGGCGATTGTCCCTGTCTATGGATCTGGACGATGCGGGCCCGCTGCATTTCGATGTCACCTTCCGGCCGCCGTCCGTGAGCGCTATGGTCTGGGCTGAAAACCAGACCACCCTGAGAACCGTGCATCGCGAGCTGCCGCTGCTGCGCCAGAGCCTGAACGACCTCGGGCTGGAAGTTGCTGACCTGGATTGTCGCAGGGGCAGCCCTCAGCAGATGCAAACCCGGCTGGAGCACCGACTGGTGGATACCAAGGCATGACCGAAAACGCACAGAACAATATCCCGGCCGCTGTCGCCCTCAAGTACGACGGTGAACGGGCACCGGTTATCTCGGCAACCGGCACGTGGGAACTGGCCGAGGAAATCATCCGGATGGCCCGCGACAACAATGTTCCGTTGTACGAGAATGCCGAGCTTGCCGGCATTCTGGCGCGTCTGTCGCTGAATGAAGAGATTCCGGAAGAGTTGTACCGGGTGATCGCGGAGATTCTGGCGTTTGCTTTCCACATCCGGGGCCGGACACCCGGAGATGCCCGGCCAGAAGAAGATAACCCGTCAGTGGATCAGGGAACGTAACGCCCAGGCCTGTTGCCAATGCTCACCTTTGCGTGGCGCCACAGTGGTATCGAAGTAATGCTTCAGGCGTCGGCGGTCCTCCGGCTGATCCTTCAGGGCCGAGCCTATAACGTGGTGCATCATGTGTTCAACGGTCATGGCGCCGCCACCGTAATACCACGCATTCAGGCTGGCGGCGTGGGCCACGGATACCGCCTCGGCGGTGGACAGGGCCGCCCCTGCCAGCCGGTCGGTGCTTCGCCCGTCCAGAGTCTGCCCGTTACGCAATTCGTGGAAGATGGTCACCAGCACTTCCACCACCGACTGCTCCAGCGCCACATCGATTCCGGCACGCCGGTTGGCTCTGGCCACTTCCCGAAGAACCACATCGATCTCATCGTTCAGGTGCCGTATCGGCCGGATTTCCTCAAAGTCCATCCGTCGTTTCAGGGCCGCACTCATGCTGTGAACACCCTCATCAACACTGTTTGAGGTGGCCACCAGGTTAAAGCCTTCCCGTGCCAGAATAACGCCGTCTTCCCCCGGCAATTCCGGGATCACCACGACCCTGTCGGAAAGTACAGACAGCATGGCATCCTGCAGCGCCTGCGGGCAGCGGGCGATTTCTTCAAACCGGACCAGCTGCCCCTCCATCATGCCCCGCAACAGCGGGGTTGGCACCAGCGCCTTTCGGCTGGGGCCCTCGGTACGAAGCAGAGCTTCGTTCCAGCTATAGAGCAACTGGCTGACCTGGCTGATGGCGCCGCCCTGCAAGGTCAGCGTGGAATTACCCGAAATCGCCGCAGCGAGCAGCTCCGACAGCCAGGATTTGGCCGTACCCGGCTCCCCCACCAGCAAGCACCCCCGGGACGTACACAGGGAAATGATGATCCGGACCACCATGGCCCGGTCGGCGACAAACTTACGCTCTATACCCAGTTTTTCATCGCCCAGCAGAAACTTCTCGACGCCCCGGGGCGACATCAGCCAGCCAGGAGGCATCGGGCCCGGATCCATGGACATCAGTTTGTCCAGTTCCTCGCGATAGGTTACTTCTGCCGGCTCGCGCTGGGCTGCCTTGTTGTTGGATCTGGTATTTTTCATCCGATACTCCTGCGGCCACCACGAACTTCCGGAGCCATGCGCTCCCTGGGCAGAATTCGGGGCAACTCAGCCAGCGGAATGATGCCCTCGATGACATGATCCAGGGCACTATCCCGCATGGTCACAAGGCCGGCATCCAGCGCTCGCCAGCGCAGCTCCCCGATGGGCGGCTGACTGGAGATGGCATTACGGATATCCGAGTCCACCTCCATGTACTCCACAATCGCAACCCGACCCTGGGTACCCCGGCCGTTACACTTGTCGCAACCCTCCCCTTCAAAACACCGGAAATCCGCCGGCGCACCGTCCGGGAAAACCTCCGCCATAATGGCAGGATCGGGCCTGGCCGGCTTGCGGCAATGCTTGCAGATTCGCTTCGCCAACCGTTGCGCAATCACTGCCAACAATTCGCCGGCGATGGAGTTGGGATGAACGCCCAGGTCGTAAAGTCTCTGCAGGGAATCCACGGCGTCATTACAGTGCAGTGTGGAGAGCACCACGTGACCGGTCTGAGAGGCGCGAATGGCTTCCAGCGCGGTCTCCTGATCCCGGATTTCACCGACAAGGATGACATCCGGGTCTTCCCGAACAAACGCCCGCATGGCATCGGCAAAACTGAACCCGATTTCAGAACGTACTCGGGTTTGCTGGATGTTGTCGATGGAGTACTCAATGGGATCCTCCACGGTAATCACCTTACGGCGACCATCATCAGCCAGGGTCTGCAGGCCCGCATAGAGTGTGGTGGATTTACCAGACCCGGTCGGCCCGACCACCAGCACCAGTCCAGCCGGGTTATCCAGCAGGCGCTGATAACGGGAACCAATGGCCGATGACATCCCCAACTCAGCGATGGTCATTGCTCGACCGGTTTGCGGCAACAGACGGATAATCGCGTTCTCACCGTGCAGTGAGGGCTGGGTCTGGATCCGCAAATCGTAGGAGGTGTCTCCGAGCTGTAGCCTGGAACGCCCACCCTGGGGTAACCGGTGCTCGGCGATATTCAGCTCCGCCCGGAGCTTGATGACGTTGATAACGCCTCGAATTTCCCGGGCCGACAACTGGTATTGCGGTAAATCGTGCAGATCGCCATCCACCCGCAAGCGAATGCGCACCCGGTTCTCATACTGTTCGATATGAATATCGCTGGCCTTCTCGCTGACGGCATCCAGCAGAATAGCCTCATACACCGACACCAGATACGGGCTGATATGTTTGTTGCTGTCCTTGCCGAGCAGATCCTTGCCCGATGTCTCCGTTTTTTCGGTGCTGCCCACCGACACGCCATGCTCCGCCACAAAGCGGCTGCCTTTGACCGTCAGATCCAGCGCCGACCAGATCCGCCGGAAGTCCGTCGGTGTCACCAGCAGACAGACAATTCGATGCTTGGGTGTCAGCCGTTCCATCTGATCGGTGCGTGCATCCGGGTCGTCGGTGACCACGGTCAACGTGCTGTCCTCTTCCGACACCGGGATCACCCGGGAGAGATCCAGAAAGGTTCGGGAAAAACGCCGGAACAGGTCCGTATTCAGATGACTGAGTACGTCATCACCATCGGTAAACGTCATGCCCCGCTGCTGGGCAAGAGACCGGTAGAGATCAATCTCTTCCAGATTCAACCGGCGACGCAGGACATCCAGCACCCGTTCGTTTTTGGTCGCTGCCTCGGTGCGGGCATCCGCCAGTGCCGCTTCGGAGACCACGCCAAGATCAATCAGAATCTGTTCGGAGTTACGGTTGAAATCCACCCAGCCCAGGGTTCTGACCCGCTCCAGCTTGTCGCCTTTGCGCTGGAACATGGCGACACTGGGCACCGGCCCCGCCCGACCCTCCAGGCACACCAGGTTCCCGCCCTCGCGCAGGTTCGGCAGAAGCGCCTTGGGGTCCTGGATGAAGGTCGTACACAGAATCAGGTCACAGGGCGAGTCCAGTTCCAGCCCGGTATCTGCCGAGGCCTCAACGACATCCACATTATGGACGCCGTGCTTGAAAAAGCGCTCGCGGGCTTTCTCCACCAGTGCCGGGTTGCGGTCAACATAGACCACCCGGTGAGCCAGATCCGCCAGCACGGCGGTCACATAACCTGAGCCGCCTCCAACGTGCATGACGACCTGATCGGGCTCGATCTCTGGCATCAGGCTCAGCAGGTGTCGAACCGTTTCTTCTCGGGGGATTGAGTGGCCGGTGATGGAGGGGACGAGATCCGCACCGGAAACAAAATCGGGGCGGGAAACAACAGCGAGGGCCTCAACGGCCCTCTGATAGAGTTTCTTCATTCAGCAGCATCCGATAAAACGCCGGATCAGGCCGCCTGTCGCCGCTTCAGGGCAGATACCAGCTCGGCCTCCGGACGGGAAATTCCGCAAGTATTCATAAGATCGTCGATATCCGCGCCAAGATCAACCAGTCGCGCGGCTTCGTCGTAGGAAATTCGCAACGGATCATTCTGCCGCATTTCTTCCAGAGTGTTCTTGAGCTCATGAATCTGCCGCTCACAGGCTACCAGGCGCTGCCCCACGCCGAGGCTGCCACTGGTAGTGGCATGCAGTTCACGGCCAAGGGTATCGCAACGTTGTTTGACAGAAGCCTGCAAGGCCCGGATACGACGGCCATGGATAATGCCCTGAACCAGAACCAGGGTGATGGCTGCAGCGGTCAGGCCCCAGGGGAGCCAGGAGGGAATGGTGAAACTCATAGTGGACGTCTCCGTTGTTGGTGACCACGGGAGACGTCCATCACTGCGCTGTGAAAAGCCGGTTACAGCGACGCGATTTCAGCCCACTCGTGGTCTGACAGCATCTTGTCGAATTCGACGAGAATAATCAGCTCGCCGTTCTTGTTGCACACGCCCTGGATGAACTTGGCACTTTCCTCGTTCCCCACGTTCGGTGCAGTTTCAATTTCACTGGCCTTGAGATAGACCACCTCTGCCACAGAATCCACCAGAATGCCCATCACCTGGCTGGACGACTCCATGACCACAATCCGGGTGGCATCGGTCACTTCCGCGTCCGCCAACCCGAACCGGCGACGGGTATCGATGACCGTAACCACGTTACCCCGCAGGTTGATGATCCCCAGCACATAATCCGGGGCTCCGGGAACCGGCGCGATTTCCGTGTAACGCAGTACTTCCTGGATCTGCATCACGTTGATGCCATAGGTTTCGTCATCCAGGCGGAAAGTCACGTACTGCAGTACCTGATCGTCCTGGGCCTGATTTTGCTGTCCGCTCGGGGATGCCATAGCACTCTCTCCTTCTCGGCTGCCCGGCGGGCAACCTGATCGTCAAAAATTCATCATCAGTGCCCAATACTATAGTTAAGGGCACAAACCGTGCCAGCCTCACACGGTTTCATTGAGTAACGGACCTGTTTAACTCAGATCCAGATGGTGTTCACGCTCTGCCCGCACCAGCAGATGCGCCATGGTGCGCACATCGATCAACGCACACATGTGGTCAACCACGGTGCCCGCCAGCCAGGGGCGCTTGCTGCGCGCTGTGCGCCAGCGCACTTCATCCGGTCGCAGCGTGAAAGACTGGGCCACATCGTCACAGGCCAGCCCCCACTCACTGTCATCCAGCCGGATCACAAACCGATAATTGTCCCGGGCCCCAGCCGGTACCCGTCCAGCCATAATCCACTCGGCGGTGTCCACAACCCGCAGGTTGTGGTCCCGATCAGGCCGTATCCCCATATACCACCGGGGACTGCCAGGAATTGGCCTGATCTCTTCTTCAATACGATGGATGGCGCCCAACAGAACCAGTGGCACTGCCAACTGCAGCCCGGCCACCGTAAAAATAAGGCACTCGAACGGCTCTTCCGACCAGTCCGGGCGCGCCGGCGGCACCTCGCCATCGTTGCCCGTGGCCGTTACCGGCGCCTCCGTCTGAACCGGTTCCGGCGCTTTCTGTTCCACCACAGGTGCCTGAACGATCGGGCGAGGACGGGCTCTGGTGACAGGCTTTGCTTCGGTTTTTACCGGTTTCGGCGGCTCCGGTTCCGGTTGCGCCACTAACGGCTCCGGCTCAGGCTGTACCTGTTCTTCCTGCAACGCAGTGCTGGTGGCGGTGTGCAGCAATTCATCCAGATAACTGGCAATGGCCGCTTCCGGCGCTGCCAGTTGCGTCATTTTTCTGTCAGCCATGCTGACGCTCCTTCACCGAACCGGTTCGCTTCAGGAGGTCGTCCAACAAATGATCGTAGGCCCGGACACCGTGGGTTTCCGCATCCAGTTGCGAGGGAATAACCCCGGCCTGGCTGGCATCCCGGAATTTGGTATCAACCGGTACGGCGAAACGCCAGAGGGTATCCTGATAGGTCTTGCGCAACAGATTAAGGCTCTTGACCGAAGCCTGGGTCCGGCGATCATAGAGTGTGGGAACGATCATGTACGGTAATTCGTTCTTCTGGGAGCGCATGATCATTTGCAGGGTGTGCAGCATTCGTTCCAGGCCCTTGATGGCCAGAAACTCGGTCTGTACCGGAATCACCAGGTACTGGGCAGCGGCCAGTGCATTCACCATGAGCACACCCAGCGACGGCGTGTTGTCGAGAATCACGTAGTCAAAATCATCCCACAACTGGGCCAGGGCACGGGAGACAATCAGCCCCATACCCTCAACGCCAATCATCCGACGCTCCAGGGTGGCCAGTGCAGTACTGGCAGGCAGCAGCGACAGCCCGGGGCAACCGGTATCGGTGATCAGTTGCGCCGGCAGGCCTTCAGGAACCTTGCCCTGATGCTGAAACAGGTCAAATACGCTGTGGGCAATGGTATCCGGGTCATAACCAAACCAGCTGGTCAGCGATCCGTGCGGATCCAGATCAACCACCAGCACACGCTTGCCGCGCTGGGCCAGCAGTCCGCCCAGGGCGACCACAGAGGTTGTCTTCCCCACTCCACCTTTTTGATTGGCTACAGCCCAGATACGCACGTTTTGTTCTCCGGTAACGGCTCAGCCTGGCGTCATGCGCCGGCCTCTGTTCAACTTATCGGCAAGGATACGGGTAACTTGAAAGCCGAATCGATGGTTTTGCGGCAACCCCTTGCCGATTCGGACGATGAACAACAGGTAATACAGGAAGTGTGCCAGCTCAGCCATACGCATCTGCCACCGGCAGGTGATCAGCGCACCGCCCCCCGGATGCTTGCATCCCGGGAGATCAGCAGAACCACCCGGCGGTTACGCCGCCGGCCCTCCTCGGTATCGTTGCGGGCCACAGGCTGGTATTGACCATAACCCATCGCTGCCAGGCGCTCTGGCTCGATGCCCTCCATCATCAACATCCGGGCGACAGCCGCTGCACGGGCGGTCGAAAGTTCCCAGTTGGACGGAAAGCGGCTGGTACGAATGGGTTGGTTATCGGTAAAGCCTTCCACCTTGACCGCATTGTCGCGGTTGCGCAGTACACTGGCGATCTTTTCAATGACTTCAAAAGAGTCGTAATGGGGCTCAGCATCACCACTGCCAAAGAGCATGCTGTTCGGCAGATTGAGTTCAATCCACTCGCTGCTGGTTTCCAGACTCACTACCCCCTGATTGATCAGTTCGTCGAATTCCATGGCAAGCTGGTTGGCCATGGTTCGCAAAGCCTCGGTGCGACCCTCTGCATCCAGTTCCGGATTACGGGGCGCCTCGGTAACCGGCGGCGGAATAACATCTTCATGCTGTTGTTGCGGCGCCCGGACCGGCTGGCCGCCTACGGTGACCGGTTGCAATGAGCGCTGGGGGGCGTTAAAGACACCGGTGAAGGTTTCCGACAGCACCTTGTACTTGCCCTCATTCACGGACGATACCGAATACATCACCACGAAAAAGGCAAACAGAAGCGTGATGAAATCCGCGTAGGAAATCAGCCAGCGTTCCTTGTTGTGGAGATCATCCTGGGGTGGTCTGCGACGGCGCATAGGAAGCCCTGGCCCGGAATTACTGCAGGAAGCCCCGCAGTCTCAATTCGATGGATTTCGGGTTTTCGCCCTCGGCAATGGCGATAATGCCATCGATCATCATGTCCTCATAACGGGTGCGTTCCTTGATGATGCCCCGCAATTTATTGGCCACCGGAAAGAACAACAGGTTGGCCAGGGCAACGCCGTAGATGGTCGCCACAAAGGCCGTGGCGATGCCGCCCCCCAGTGATTGGGGATCTTCCAGGTTCGTCATGACCTGAATAAGGCCCATCACCGCGCCAATAATACCGATAGTGGGGGAATACCCACCCATGGCCTCATAGACCCTGGCCGACTCCAGATCGCGCTGCTCCCGGGTTTCCAGGTCCACTTCCATGATACTGCGAATGGACTCGGGCTCTGCACCATCAACCAGCAACTGCAGCCCTTTCCGGGCGAACGGCTCGGGCTCTCTCTCCGCAAGCCCTTCCAGGCCCAGCAGGCCCTGTTTTCGGGCTTTGACGCTCCAGTCGATGACCTTGCCAATGCCATCTTCCAACGAGATATAGGGCGGAATAAACACCCAGCGAACCTGACCGAAGGCACGTTTGAGCATTGGCCAGGAGGTTTGCAGGATGGTTGCCGCCAGAGTTCCGCCCACCACGATCAACCCGGCCGGGCCGTTGAACAGTGAACTGACAGCACCACCTTCCAGCAGATTGCCACCCAGGATGGCCACGAACGCCAGGATGATTCCGAGCAGGCTCAGAACATCCATCAGCTCACACCTTCAACCAGCCGCGCGCCAATATCTTCCAGCGCCAGAATTTCGTCGCTCAGTCCGGCTTTGGCCACAGCCATCGGCATGCCATAGATGACGGAGGATTTCTCGTCCTGGGACCAGATCACGGAACCGGACTGCTTCATCATCCTGCAGCCTTCCTTGCCATCGGAACCCATACCAGTGAGGATCAGACCCAGGGTTTTGCCTGGGAAGCTCCTGGCCAAAGAGCCGAAGGTAACATCCACACAGGGTTTGTAATTCAAGCGGTCATCACCCGGAAGAATCCGCACTTTCGCCTGCCCGCCGCGACTTTCAATCATCATCTGCTTACCACCGGGCGCCAGCAGGGCCAGTCCCGGACGAAGCACATCGCCGTCCTCGGCCTGACGCACCTCAATGCGACACAACTTGTTGAGCCGCTCAGCAAAGGCCGGAGTGAAGCTGGCGGGCATGTGCTGAACCAGCACAATAGGCGCGGGGAACGAAGCCGGTAACGCCGTGAGCACCTTTTGCAGCGCAACGGGGCCACCGGTGGAAGTGCCGATGGCTACCACACTGTAGTGCCTGGCGGCCGTTTTTCTGGCGGGTTTACGAACCGGCTCGGAGGTCGCAGGGTCTTTACGCGGTTCCGTCGTTACCGGGCGATGCAGGCGCGAACCAGCGCGCTCGACAGGTTCACGGCGAGGTTCCGTAGCCGGTGCCGCCGGCCTCGGGGCCACAGGCGCCGATCGGGCACCCGGGCGGCTACCGGCCACATCCAGAATACGCTGGATAAGGATTTTCTGAAGTTGACTGGTGTCCCTGGCAATTTCCTCGAAGTTCTTGGGCAGGAAATCCACTGCCCCGGCTTCCAGGGCATCCAGGGTAACGCGGGCACCTTCATAGGTCAGGGACGAGAACATCAAAACCGGGGTGGGATGTTTGCGCATGATCTCGCGCACGGCAGAGATGCCGTCCATCACCGGCATCTCGTAATCCATGGTGATCACATCGGGGCGCAGTTTTTCTGCCAGCTCGACACCTTCCCGCCCGTTGGTGGCGGCGCCTACCACTTTAATCTGGCCCGAGGCCGTCAGGATTTCCGTCAGCCGTTTGCGAAAAAAGCCCGAATCATCCACGACCAGGACAGAAACTGTCATCCATTTCTCCTACACAATCCCGGAAATTCCTGCTCAGCCGTAGTGCTGCAGGAGGCTCGGCACATCAATAATCAGGGCGATACGGCCATCACCGGTGATGGTGGCGCCGGCCATTCCTGGCGTCCCCTGCAGGGCCCGGCCCAGAGGTTTGATCACCACCTCTTCCTGGCCAATCAGCTGATCAACGACAAAGCCGACCTGTTTGGTCCCCATGGCCACAATCACCACGTGCGCATTCTCCGGCTCGCCCTGACCTGCCGCACCGTGCACCAGCCAGCGCTTGATGTGGAACAGTGGGAACACTTTGTCCCGCACGACAATGCACTCTTTGCCGTCGACAATGTTGGTCTTGGTCAGATCCAGGTGGAAAATCTCCACCACATTCACCAGCGGCAGCGCGAAAGACTGGTCACCGAGCATGATCATCAACGTTGGCATAATGGCCAGAGTCAGCGGCACCTTGATGATAATGCTGGTGCCCTTGCCCTGTTCGGACATGATATTGATCTGCCCATTGAGCTGGCCGATCTTGGTTTTCACCACGTCCATGCCGACACCCCGACCAGAGACATCGGAAATCTGGTCCTTGGTGGAGAAACCGGCCGCAAAAATCAGATTGAAGCATTCGTTATCGGTAAGGCGGTCTGCCGCATCCTGATCGTACAGGCCCTTCTCGACCGCCTTGCGGCGCAAGACATCAGGATTCATACCGGCTCCGTCGTCGACAATGGACAGCAGAATATGGTCGCCTTCCTGCTCCGCCGACAGAGTCACGGTTCCAGCGCGAGGTTTGCCGGCCTTTTCCCGTACGTCCGGTGCCTCGACACCATGATCCACGGAATTTCTCACCAGGTGCACCAGGGGATCGGCCAGAGCTTCAACCAGGTTTTTATCCAGGTCGGTTTCCTCACCGTGCATGACCAGATTCACTTCTTTCTTCAGACTGCGGGCCAGGTCGCGCACCACTCTGGGGAAACGGCCGAAAACTTTCTTGATCGGCTGCATCCGTGTTTGCATGACGGCAGCCTGCAGATCCGTGGTCACCACATCGAGATTGGCCACTGCCTTGTGCATGTGTTCGTCTTCGCTTTCGGAACCCAGACGCTGCAGGCGGTTACGCACCAGCACCAGTTCGCCCACCATGTTCATGATGTCGTCCAGGCGCTTGGTATCAACCCGAACCGTGGTTTCGCCCGCTGGTGCGGCCTCACGGGCAGGTGCAGGGGCCGGCTTGGCAGCGGCCTTGCTCTCGGCTTTGGCTTCCGCTTTCTTTGGTTCCGGGGCTGGTTCGGCCTTGCTTGATGGAGCCGGCGCAGGCTTGGGCTCACCTGCGGCAGCCCCCGCGCTTGGGCCTGCACCCTTGCCATGCAGTTCGTCCAGCAGGTTCTCGAATTCGTCGTCGGAAATCAGATCGGCGTCACCGGATGATTTCTCCGAGCCACCGCTGGTGTCGATATCTGCCTTGGGCGCTTCATCTTCCGCAGGCGCGCCGGCAAACTGGCCCTTGCCGTGGAGTTGATCCAGCAGGGCCTCAAATTCATCGTCGGTAATCTCATCACTGTCTGAGCCGCCGGCGGATTCTGCCGGGGTGCTCACCTGCTCGTTGCCGACCGGTTTCTGGCCATCGGATTTTTCATCCGCCAACGCGTCCAGCAGTTGCTCGAACTCTTCGTCAGTGATATCGCCCTGATCCCCTTGCTGTCCGACATCCGCAGACGACGGCTCCTGTGCCGGGGTTGGTGCTTCCACCGCCGGTGCATCCTCGGACTCGGGTTTGGCGAGTGCATCCAGAGCTTCAATCAGTTCGTCCGGCGCGGGCGTCGGTTCTTCCCGGTTGCGGACTTCTTCGAACATGGCATTAACGTTGTCCAGCGCCTCCAGCACCACGTCCATCAGGTCCGGTGTTACCTTGCGCTTGTGATTCCGGAGAATATCAAACACGTTCTCCGCAGAGTGGCAGCAATTAACCAGTGCCTCCAGTTGAAGGAAGCCTGCGCCCCCTTTCACGGTATGGAAGCCACGGAAAATGGCGTTCAGCAGATCGCTGTCATCGGGATGCTGCTCCAGATCCACCAGCTGCTCCGACAACTTTTCGAGTATCTCGCCGGCTTCTACCAGGAAGTCCTGCAGGATCTCTTCATCAGCATCTAACGCCATGCGTCACCCTCTTTATTATCAGAATCCGAGACTGGACAGCAGATCGTCCACATCGTCCTGTCCCGAAACTACATCTTCCCGCTCATCGGCCTTGATCTGGGGCCCTACCCCTTTTTCGGCCGATTCTTCTTTTTCTTCAATCTGATGCACTGTGCCGGTCAGTTGATCAACGTGGCTGGCCATCACCACCAGACCAAGAAGGTTGTCTTCCACCTCTTTCACCAACGCGGTGACCTTCTGGATAACCTGACCGGTAAGATCCTGAAAATCCTGAGCCAGAAGGATTTCCGACAGGTTCTGGTACAGACTGTCGGAGTCTGTCGTCAGGCCAGCGAAGAACTTGTCGATGCGACCGTAAAGCTCCCGAAACTCCGCAGGCTCCATTTCACGACGGCGCAGACGCTGCCACTCATCCCGCAGGGCAACCGCTTCATCCCGCATGGCGTGAGCCACCGGCATGCTTTCCTCAACCAGATCCATGGTGCGGTTCGCCGCCTGGCTGGTCATCTGAACCACATAGGCCAGACGGTCAGAAGCGTCGCTCATCTTCGACAGCACTTCTTTCTGCTCGGCATTACGCGGGTCTATCTGGAAGTTCCGGATTGCCTCATGGAGGCTGCGGGTCAGTCGCCCCACTTCCCGATACAGACTCTGATCGCGAACCTCGCTCAGTTCATTGATCAGGGTCATCGCCTTGGCATAATTCCCGGCGTTTACATTCTCGGCCAGGTCGGAGGCCTGCTTTTGAAGCTTCTCCGCCACCTCCGGATCAAGGCCCTGATGGTTCTGTTTGGTATCACTCATGGCGAGCCATCCGACCTCTGGTTACTGGATTCGTTCGAAGATTTTCTCGATCTTTTCCTTCAGCACGGCTGCCGTGAAAGGCTTGACCACATACCCGTTCACCCCGGCCTGAGCCGCAGCCACGATCTGGTCCCGCTTGGCCTCTGCCGTTACCATCAGAACCGGCAGGTTCTTCAGGTTTTCATCAGCACGGACAGCCTTCAGAAGGTCAAAGCCCGACATGCCGGGCATGTTCCAGTCAGTCACCAGGAAGTCATACTTGCCGCTTCGGAGCATGGGCAACGCGGTGTTGCCATCGTCTGCTTCATCCGTATTGGTGAAGCCGAGATCTCGCAGCAGGTTTTTGATGATGCGTCGCATTGTGGAGAAGTCATCCACAATGAGAATTTTCATGTTCTTGTCCAATGGGACCTCCAGTCAGTAACACCCGGAATTCATTCAGCCTTTTGGAAGTCTAGCAGGCTGCTACCTTAAGCGCTTATTGTGTGGTGTTTGCGCACGTTGTAAAGCATCGTTTACCAAAAGCTACACAGCTTGCTGAAAGAGAAACACAGCACCTGGCCGATCAGTCGTTGTCACCATCCCGCCACTCGGCCAGCCGGCTGCGAAGTCGCAACGCCGCCTGGCTGTGAATCTGGCTTACCCGGCTCTCACTGACCCCTAGCACCGCACCGATTTCCTTGAGGTTGAGCTCTTCCTGGTAATACAGGCTCAATACCAGCTTTTCACGCTCAGGCAACTGCTCAATGGCGTCTGCGAGACTTCGCTGGAAAGCGCCTGAAGCAATACCGTCCAGCGGATTATCACTCGCTTCTGCTTCTTCTATCGGCAGCTCGCCGGATTCATTGAGCTCATCAAGACTAAAAAGTCTACCGCTGTTAGCGTCGGCGAGTGAGGCATGATACTCGTCCAGACCAATGCCAAGCTCTTCAGCTACTTCGGCATCCTGGGCCTCGCGCCCGGTACGATCTTCCACCTGCTTGATAGCACTGGCGATTCGCCGGGCGTTGCGATGCACTGAGCGGGGCACCCAGTCGCCTTTGCGGATCTCATCCACCATGGCGCCGCGGATGCGAATCCCTGCGTAGGTTTCAAAGGTGGCACCTTTGCCGGAAGAATAGCGCTGCGCGGCCTCCAGCAGTCCAATCATACCGGCCTGCATAAGGTCTTCCAGCTGCACTGATGGCGGCAGCCGGGCCATGAGATGAAGGGCGATTTTCTTGACCAGCGGCGCATGCTCTTCAATCAGGGCTGAAGGGCTCCTGGCGCCGGCCTGATGGTAAATTCCCAGATTTTTCGCCAATGTCATGTATCCGGTTTTCTTGTAGGACTGGATTCAGATCAGACTTCGACGAGCCGCTCCACGAAGAATTCGAGATGCCCCCTGGGAGAGGACGGCAAAGGCCAACTGTCCACTTTTTCGGCCAGAGCCCGGATAGCCAGCGAGGCTTTCGCCCTCGGATAGGCATCCAATACCGCTTTCTGTCTTTGGACGGCTTTCTTGACGGCCTCGTCGTAAGGCACGATACCTACATATTGTAGTGCCACATCCAGAAAACGCTCGGTGACCCGGGTCAGTTTTTCAAACAGATGGCGGCCTTCCTGCTCATTGCGGACCTGGTTTGCCAGGATACGGAAGCGGTTGGTGCCATAATCCCGGTTCATCAGCTTGATCAACGCGTAGGCATCGGTAATGGAAGTAGGTTCGTCGCAGACCACCAGCAGAAGTTCCTGCGAGGCCCTGAGGAAGCTGACCACCGATTCAGAAATACCTGCGGCGGTATCCACAATCAGAACGTCAATCTGGTCGCCCAGCTCACTGAAAGCGTTGATCAGGCCGGCATGTTCCATGGCGCTGAGCTGGGTCATACGCTGAGTGCCGGAGGAAGCCGGTACAATCTTGATACCACCAGGGCCATTCACCAGCACGTCTTTCAGATCACAATCGCCGCTGAGTACGTCTTGCAGATTTCGATTGGCGGTAATGCCGAGCAACACATCGATGTTGGCGAGCCCGAGATCCGCGTCCAGCAAGACAACCCGGCGCCCCTTCTGGGCCAGGGCGATACCGAGATTGACCGAAACATTGCTCTTGCCGACACCGCCCTTGCCGCCGGAAACCGCAATCACCTGAACCGGATGTGGTCTGCTCATACTGTTATCAGTCTCTTACTACGTTCTTGTACGGGCACGCGTGCCGGTGTTTTATTCTGGTCGCCAACGAGGCTCAGGCACCTTCGGCGACTGTCTGTGCGCTCTGCACGGCCTTAAGCCGTTCTACGCCCAGGCGCACTAACGGAATGGCCTCCGCCCTCTGGAGATCTTCCGGTATCTTCTGGCCATCGGTGTACCAGGCCACCGGTAAGCTGGTCTCCATAACGAACCCGAGCGCTTCGCCCAGGGTCAGGGCCTCATCAATCTTGGTCATGATGCAGCCTGCAAGGTTTGCCATCTTATAGCAATGCCACACGGATTTCATGATACGTGGCTGACTGGTGGCGGAGACCACCAGATGTGTACGGATATTGTGATCGCTGCGAGCCAACTCCGCCAGTTGTTCCTGGTAACCGCGGTCGGCACTGGTCAGGCCGGCAGTGTCAATCAGCACCAGGTGTCGATCCGATAACTCATCAAGAATGTCATCCAGGGAATGGCTCTCATCCACCACACGCACGGGCACATTCAGGATGCGGCCGAACACGAAGAGCTGCTCATGAGCGGCCACACGATAGCGGTCGGTGGTCACCAGTGCCAACGAATCCGGACCATGCTCAAGGACGTAGCGGGCCGCCAGCTTGCCAATGGTGGTGGTTTTGCCAGACCCGGTTGGCCCGACCAGGGCATAGATACCGCCGGCATCAAGCCAGTCTTCGCGACCGGTACGAACGCCGGTCGCCAGCATTTTCAGTGACTGCTTCCAGCCGTCCTCCAGACGCCCGGCCCGGTGCCGACGGGACAGAGAGCCGGCCAGCTCCGCGCCCAAACCGAACTCCTGCAGGCGCTCGGCCAATCGTTGCTGAACTGCGCTGTTGCCGGTCGGCGTGGCAGTTGCAGCCTTACCACTGACCAGATCACGCAGAGAGCTGATTTCGGCACGCATACTGGCCAGTTCATCGGCATAGCCACCGGCGCCGGATTCGCTACCCGCAAACGGCTTTGCCAGCGCTTCATCACTGGGACGTGACGCCGGAAAATCGGCAGTCTCGAAAGACAAGGACGACGCCACGCCACCTGAGGCGCCACTTCCTGCGCGCTTTTCCCGAACCTCACGAATGCGACTGCGGGACCGGTTCAGCTCCTCTTCCAGCCGACGATGCTGCTCGGCCTGCATCTCTGCCAGCCGGGAGCCGTTGGTGGCTTCAACCGCCCTATCGCCAAGACGCTGACGCGCCATGTTTTCGTCGTAGTCGAGTGCCGTCACGATCTCAACACCACCATCAACCCGGCGGTTAGACAGAATAACGGCATCCGGCCCCATTTCGTGGCTTACCTGCTTCAGGGCCTCAGCCATGGACTGCGCAAAAAACCGTTTTACTTTCATGCTGTTTCATCCTCCCACCGGCAAGCACTCTGGCTCCCCGCGATGCTCCGTCGGTTTATTGACCCACAGAAGCGACTATCGTGATCTGTTTGTTATCCGGGATTTCCTGGTAAGAGAGCACATGCAAACGCTCTACCCCGTAGCTGGCAAACTTCGCCAGTACTGGCCGCAAGGGCCCCGAAACCAGCAGGATGGCGGGCTTGCCGAGCATTTCCTGGCGCTGCACGCTGTCCTGAAGGGATCGTTGCAGCTTTTCCACCATGTTGGGCTCAAGCACCAGACCAATGTCATCCTGACCGCCGGATTGTTGACTCTGCTGAACAGACTTCAGCAATAACTGTTCCAGGTCTGGATCCAACGTGATAACAGGGATTTCGGCGTCGTTGCCACAAATACTCTGAACAATCATCCGGCGCAGCGCCTGGCGGGCTACCGTGGTCAGTACTTTCGGGTCCTGACTCTTTGGATGCACGTTCACGATGGCCTCGGCAATGGAGCGCATATCCCGCACCGGCACTTCTTCTTTCAACAGGTTCTGCAAAACTTTCAACAGGATGCTGATGGAAATCGTGGTCGGCACCAGTTCCTCCGCCAGCTTGGGCGAAATCTTCTCCAACTGGTCCAGCCACTTCTGGGCTTCTTCGTGGCCAATCAGTTCATGAGCGTGTTTCTGCAGGATCTGATTCAGATGTGTCGCCACCACGGTACTCGCATCCACCACGGTGTACCCCAGGGTCTGGGCCTGATCCTTCCTGTCGGACTCAATCCAGATGGCGTCCAGGCCGAAGGCGGGGTCCTTGCCGGCAATGCCTTCAACTTTGCCAAACACCTGCCCCGGATCAATGGCCAGCTCCCGCTCCGGATGGATCTCGGCCTCGGCAATGGTCACGCCCATCAGGGTAATCCGGTAGACGTTCGGCATAAGATCCAGGTTGTCGCGAATGTGCACCGAAGGCATGAGGAAGCCCAGATCCTGCGAAAGCTTCTTACGAACCCCTTTGATCCGACTGAGCAATTGTCCACCCTGGGATTTGTCTACCAGCGGGATCAGCCGGTAACCCACTTCCAGCCCGACAATGTCCACCGTGGCCACGTCATCCCATCCGAGCTCGCGGGTTTCCCCCGGCGCCGGCAGTGCCTGCCCCTCGCTGCCCGGACGATCCGGAGAAATTTCCGCACCCTGCCGGGCCGCACCACCAGCCATGCCGCCGCGGCCAACAAAACCACCTTCATCCTCAACCGTTTGCTGCTGTTTCTTCCAGATAAACCAGGCTGCGCCAGCGGCCAGCAAACCAAGGCCGAGAAACGCGATGTGGGGCATCCCCGGAATCAGGCCAAGCAGAATCAGGATACCGGCCGCAATGCCCAACGCTTTGGGAGCGCTGAACATCTGCTGAATGATCTGGCCACCCATGTCCTGGCTGGACGTTACCCGGGTAACCATGATGGCGGCCGACGTGGAGAGCAACAGCGAGGGAATCTGGGCAACCAGACCATCACCGATGGTCAGCAGGGCATAACGCTCCATTGCCAGACCAAAATCCAACCCGTGCTGCATCATGCCGATAGCCACACCACCAACGATGTTGATAGCCAGGATCAGCAACCCCGCAACGGCATCGCCTTTCACAAACTTCGAGGCGCCGTCCATAGAACCGTAAAAGTCCGCTTCCTGAGCGATTTCCGAACGGCGTGACTTGGCCTCGTCCTGATTGATCAGCCCGGCGTTCAGATCGGCATCAATCGCCATCTGCTTGCCAGGCATGGCATCCAGAGTGAAGCGGGCACTGACCTCAGACACCCGGCCGGCACCTTTGGTGACAACCAGAAAGTTGATGATCATAAGGATGGCGAAAACCACCAGACCAACAGCGTAGTTTCCCCCAATCAGGACTTCACCAAAGGACTCGATCACCTTACCGGCAGCATCGCCGCCCTCATGGCCGTTCAGCAATACAATCCGGGTGGACGCCACGTTCAGGCCCAGCCGCAACAGGGTGGCCACCAGCAATACCGTGGGGAAGGAGGCAAATTCCATCGGCCGCATGGCGTACACACAGACCAGCAGAATGACGATGGACAGAGTGATGTTGAAGGTGAAGAACACATCCAGCAGGAACGCCGGCATGGGCAGAATCATCATGCCAAGCAGCCCCATCAGCATCAGGGGGATGCCGAGGTTCCCCCGCGTCAGGGATTTGACGTTGTTAAGGACTAGAGCTCTGTCCATGCCGGGTCTGTCTCCACGTATCTGTGCCTGCGGGCATTTTCCGGGTCGAAAATCTGACACCGGGGGTCGCTTTCCGGGTGGTATCGCAAGAACCGTACCAGCCCTTGCAAAATTTGACGTCTGAGCACCTTTCAACGCCTGACGCAGCGGCCCAGATACGGTATCCTTTCGCCATTTGCATTATCCCGATTCAAGCCAGAAACCCGAACACACAGGTGACCCCATGCCGATCCATGAAGTGAAGCACCCTCTGATCCGCCACAAGCTCGGCCTCATGCGCCGCGCCGACATCAGTACCAAAAACTTCCGAGAGCTGGCACAGGAAGTTGGCGCGTTGCTGACTTACGAGGCCACCAAAGACTTCAATCTTCAGGAAAAAACCATTGAGGGCTGGGCCGGCCCGGTCTCCGTGGAGCAGATCCACGGCAAGAAGGTAACCATCGTGCCCATCCTACGTGCCGGTCTGGGCATGCTGGACGGTGTCCTGAGCCTGATTCCGGTGGCCCGGGTGAGCGTGGTTGGCCAGATCCGCAACGAAGACACCCTCGAAGCGGAAACCTACCTGGAAAAACTGGTAGGCGAGTTGGATCAGCGCATGGCCCTGATCATCGATCCGATGCTGGCTACCGGCGGCTCCATGATTTCCACCATCGATTTGCTCAAAAAGGCCGGTAGCACCGAAATCCGGGCTCTGGTTCTGGTGGCTGCGCCGGAGGGCGTGGAAAAGGTTCTGGAAAAACACCCGGACGTGTCCATCTACACCGCATCGGTGGATGAGCGCCTGAACGAGAAAGGCTACATTCTGCCGGGCCTGGGTGATGCCGGCGACAAGATCTTCGGCACCAAGCAGAAGGACGTCTGAGCATGCAGGACCATAACAACGATCCGGTCTGGAAACAGGCTATTGCCGGTTCCCAGATGCTGCTGGTGGCTTTTGGCGCCCTGGTACTGATGCCACTGATTACCGGCCTGGACCCGAACGTCGCGCTGTTCACTGCCGGCCTGGGCACTCTGATTTTTCACATTGTCACCGGTGGCCAGATCCCGATCTTCCTGGCTTCATCGTTCGCGTTTATCGCGCCGGTGCTGGCCTCCAAAGGCCGCTTTGGCCTGGAAGAAACCCTCGGTGGCCTGATGGCCGCAGGCATTCTGTATATCATTCTGTCCGGGGCGATTCGCCTGCGTGGCACCGGCTTCATTACCCGGCTGCTGCCTCCGGTGGTGATTGCACCGGTCATCATGACCATCGGCCTGGGGTTGGCTCCGGTAGCCGTGTTTATGGCTACAGGCAAAACCGGTGACGGCCAGACTCAGCTGGTGCCCTACAACACTGCCATATGGATTGCCATGATCTCTTTGGCCGTGACCATCATCATGTCGGTCTGGGCCAAGGGCATTTTCCGGCTGATCCCGATCATGTTCGGTGTCCTCGTGGGTTACCTTCTCTCTGCCATCATGGGCATTGTTGACACAACGCCGATCCAGCAGGCTGAGTGGCTGGCAATGCCAAACTTCGTAGCACCGGCGTTCAGCTGGGGCGCTATCCTGTTCATGATTCCGGTCGCCATCGCACCAGCCATCGAACACATCGGCGACGTTCTGGCCATCGGTAACGTTACCCGCAAGAACTATCTGGAAAAACCGGGCTTGCACCGTACCCTGCTGGGTGATGGTCTGGCCACCAGCGCTGCCTCGCTGCTTGGCGGTCCTCCCAACACCACGTATTCCGAGGTAACCGGTGCGGTGATGCTGACCAAGAACTTCAACCCGAAAGTTATGTGGTGGGCGGCGGTGGTTGCCATTGTTCTGGCGTTTGTCGGCAAGTTCGGCGCCGCGTTGCAGACCATTCCGGTACCGGTTATGGGCGGCATCCTCTGCCTGCTGTTCGGTTCAATCGCCGTTGTGGGCCTGAATACCCTGATCCGACATCAGGTGGATCTGTCCCAGTCCCGTAATCTGGTGATCGTAGGCGTGACCCTGGTCTTTGGTATCGGCAACATGGCGCTGGGCCAACTGGAAGGCATCGCCCTGTGCGCAGTGGTTGCCATCATCCTTAACCTGATCCTGCCGGGCGAACGGGAAGCCTGGGGCAAGCGGATTCACGAGCACGAATCCAGCTGACCCCGCGGAAAGCAATATCCTGCCTCTATTCCGATCCCCGGAATAGAGGGCTTCAGATATCACGCCGCATATCGGGCGGAATCGGGAAGTCCGGCATGCCGGGCTTCGGCCCCCGGCCCTTGCGGAACTGACGCAGCTGGAAGACGTAGGCCAGCACCTGAGCAATGGCCATGTACAGGCCGTCCGGAATCTCTTCACCAATATCGGTATTGTGATACACCGCCCGTGTCAGTGGCGGTGTTCGCAGGACCTCGACCTTGTTCTCCCTGGCAATTTCCATAATCTTGAAGGCCACCTCGTCTGCCCCCTTGGCCACCACCACTGGCGCGCCCATGGTTTTCTGATCGTACTTCAATGCCACGGCATAGTGGGTCGGGTTGGTAATCACCACATCGGCCTTGGGAACGTCCTGCATCATCCGGCGCTGGGCCATCTCCCGCTGGAGCTGGCGAATCTTGCCTTTGACCTCCGGCTTGCCCTCGGTGTCCTTGTACTCGTCCTTGACCTCCTGCTTGGTCATACGGAGCTTTTTCTGGTGATCGTAGATCTGGAAAGGCACATCGATGGCGGCAATAGCAATGGTGGCGCAGGACAGGAAGAAGAAACTCCAGCCCAGCGTCCACAGCACGTGCTCCATGGCAGGTACGGTCGGCTCTTCGGCAATCGCAAGCAAGTCTTCGGTGCGAAGGTTCAGAATCAGGATGGCGACCGCCATCACCAGGCCCACCTTGGCAATCGCCTTGACCAGCTCGATCAGGGAGCGCATGGAGAACATTCGTCCCAGGCCCTTGATCGGATCCATCCGGTTGAATTTCGGTGCGATGGCCTTGGCACTGAACAGCAGACCGCCGATGCCAATGGAGCCGGCAATGGCGGCAATCAGCAACATCACCAGTATCGGTGACAGCGCCCAGGCCGCCTCTTTGGCCGCCAGTATCAGTTGAACACTCATATGCCGGGTATCAAAAATCGCTGAGCGCTCGATTACGAAGGAGTCGCGCATGATGGACTCAATAGAAGCGCCAAGCGACGTACCAAAAATCAGAAGCCCGCCAGCACCGGCCAGCAATACCGCCATGGTGGCGAGTTCCTTGGAACGAGCCGTCTGGCCTTCCTCCTTGGCCTTCTCCAGGCGTCGGGGGGTAGGCTCTTCGGTTTTTTCCTGACTGTTGTCGTTCTCTTCGGCCATGGTCAGGGTTGCCCTTGCAGAGCGCGCATGAAATCAAACGTTTCCCGCGTGTACTGATCGAAGTGTGGCAGGAAATTGGCGTGTAAGACCCAGATAGCAAACAACCCAAAAATCAGGCCAATCGGAAAGCCGAGGGCGAAGATGTTCATCTGAGGCGCCGCACGGGTCATTACACCGAAAGAGATGTTCACAATCAGAACCGCAGTCACGGCCGGCAATGCCAGCAACATGGCAGAGGCAAACATCCATGAAATGCGATGGGCCAGCGCCCACACACCATCCTGCCCCAGCCCTTCCAGGCCAATAGGCAAGGTGTAGAAACTCTCGATGAACACCTCGAAGGCCACCAGATGGCCATTCATCACCAGAAACAGCAAAGTAATGGTGATGGTGTAGATCTGAGCCAGCACTGGCACGTTAACACCATTGGTGGGGTCTACCATGGAGGCAAAGCCCAGGCCCATCTGCATGGCAATCATCTGCCCGGCGATCACAAATAACTGCCAGAGTGCGGTCAGCGCGAAGCCCAGGCCGACACCAATCAGGATCTGCTGCAGCGTGATGACGACCGCGTCGGCACTGAGCGCTTCCACCTGGGGAACGGGAGGGATCATGGGCACAATCAGGATGGTCATCAGTAACGCCAGTCCCAGCCGCACCCTCGCCGGCACCAGTTGAGTACCGAAAACAGGGATGACCATGAGAAAACTGGCCAGCCGGAACAATGGCCAGATATGCTGCCCCACCCACTGGCCGATCAGATCTGCACTGAACTCCGCCGGCAGCATGGGCTCAGCCGATCAGATAGGGAATGCGGGAGATCAGCCCGTTGGCGTGGTCCAGCAAGGTGGTCAGCATCCAGGGCCCGGCGGCAATGATCACGATCAGTGTGATCAGGAGGCGAGGCAGGAAACTGAGGGTCTGCTCGTTGATCTGGGTGGCAGCCTGGAAGGTACTGACCACAAGACCAATCGCCAGCCCCGGCCCGATGATGACGGCAGACAGCAAAACAATCAGCCAGAGCGCTTCTCGCAGTATGTCGATAACCGTTTCCGGAGTCATGATACCTCCTAGATCCCGTAACTGGCGGCCAGGGTTCCCATGATCAGGGCCCAGCCATCCACCAGCACAAACAGCATGATTTTAAACGGCAGCGAGATGATAATGGGTGACAGCATCATCATACCCATGGCCATCAGAACACTGGCCACCACCATGTCGATGATCAGGAATGGTATAAACAGAATAAACCCGATCTGGAACGCCGTCTTCAGTTCACTGGTGACAAACGCCGGCATCAGAATCCAGAAAGACACGTCCTGCGGTGTTTCATACTGAACATCGGCAATCCTCATGAACAGCGCCAGGTCGTCTTCTCGAGTCTGCTCCAGCATAAACTTGCGAAACGGCTGGCTGGCCAGTTCCACCGCCTCCAGTGAAGTCACCTCTTCCTGCAGGTATGGTTGCAGGCCCACCCGGTTCGCCTCTTCCAGCACCGGCTTCATGATAAAAATGCTCAGAAACAGCGCCAGCCCCAGCAAGATCTGGTTGGAGGGTGTGGCCTGTAGCCCCAGAGCCTGACGAAGAATCGCAAAGACCACGATGATCCGGGTAAACGAGGTCATCATCATCAGCATGGCCGGCAGGAAGGTCAGCGCGGTCATCAGCGCCAGGATCTGCAGGGTTACCGAATATTCCTCGGTGCCGTTCTCACCTGGTTCAACTGTAAATGCGGGGATGCCGGGCAGATCAGCCTGGGCCAGGGCGGGAAGACAAAGGCCGGCAATCAGGGTAAGCCAGGGAAAACCGCGTTTGAGAATGGCCACCACCATGACGTTAGTCTTTCCTTTCCGGCGCTGACCAGGATTTGCCAATCATGGACTGCAGCTTGCGGGCGAAGTCACTGGAACCGGCATTGCCGGCATCCACCACCGGTTCATCAAACACATGCAGGGTTCTGATCGTGCTGGGTGTGATACCAAGCAGAATCTGCTGCTGCCCCACTTCCACCAGCGCGATACGTTCTCTGGCGCCGATGGCCAGTACGGACACCACTTTAATGGCATTGTTGTTCATACCGGTCATGCCGCTCATCCGCCGGATCAGCCAGGCACAACCGTAAATGATGGCCACCACCGCCAGCAGGCCTGCTCCCAGGCTCAGTATCGTCGCCACAGTATCCGGGGCACGCCCGCCAGAGGCAGCGGTATCTCCCGCCTTTGCCGCTTCCTCAGACAACAGCGGCAACGGTGCCCAAAGCAGCAACCAGCCAATCAGTCTTGCCATATTATTTCTGCAGCCGTTTGATTCGTTCGCCCGGGCTGATAACGTCCGTCAGCCGGATACCGAACTTCTCATTCACCATGACCACCTCACCGTGGGCGATCAGGGTGCCATTGACCAGCACATCCAGTGGCTCGCCCGCCAGCCGATCCAGTTCGATCACCGAGCCCTGGTTCAGCTGGAGCAGATTGCGTATCGGAATCTGGGTGTTGCCCACTTCCATGGAGATGGTGACGGGGATATCCAGGATCACGTCGATGTCCGGAGACTCGCCACCACCAGCGCCCTGATCCGCACCAAACTCCTCCATGGGAGCGGTGCGCACGTCCTGGTGTTCCGCTTCAGGTTGGTCGTCGCCACCTTCAGCCTCAGCCATAGCCGCTGCCCACTCGTCTTCCCGGGAGCCCTCTGCATCGCCAGACTCGTCCATTGCCGCTTCCCACTCGGCCGCCAGCTTTTCGTCTTCGCTGAGTTCCTGCTCGTCTTTCTTGTCGTCGTCAGCCATTGCGTCCCACCTTCAGTTGTTTCTTTACCTTGGGCAACTTGGCCCGGTCGTGAATCCTCAGCGCCAACTTACCGTCGCGGGTGCCCAGCGTTGCCTTGTAGATTGGAATACCATTGGCGGTCACCGTCAGGTGCTCGGGAATTTCTACCGGAATCACATCCCCGGCTTTCATCCGGGCAATGTCGCGCAAAGAGATGCGGCGCCGGCAGACGGTGGTATTGATTGGCACATTGACCTCTTTGATGTCCTCCTGCAAGGCGTTTACCCAGCGTTCGTCGACATCATCAATATCACTCTGCACACCCGCATCCAGCACATCGCGGATTGGCTCAATCATCGAGTACGGCAGTGCAAAATGAAGTTCGCCGCCTCCTCCATCGAGTTCAATATGGAAGGTACTGACCACCACCACTTCGCTCGGGCTGACGATGTTGGCCATGGCCGGGTTGACTTCCGAACTGAGGTATTCGAATTCCACCTGCAAGACCGCATGCCAGGCTTCTTTCATGTCGTGGAAGACCTGATTCAGCACCATTTGCACAATGCGGGTTTCGGTAGGGGTGAATTCCCGGCCCTCGATCTTGGCATGGCGACCCTCACCACCGAAGAAGTTGTCCACCAGTTTGAACACCAGCTTGGCATCCAGCACGAACAGGGATGTACCGCGTAACGGGCGAACCTTGCACAGGTTAAGGCTGGTGGGCACATACAGGGTATGGATGTACTCACCGAATTTCATGATCTGGACACCGCCGGTGGAGACATCGGCATTGCGGCGCAGCAGGTTAAACAGACTGATACGGGTATAGCGGGCAAAACGCTCGTTAATCATCTCGAGCGTTGGCATGCGGCCACGGACGATCCGATCCTGGCTGGCGAGGTCGTAGTTCTTTACGCCGGTATCATCGGTCTCTTCATAGGTATCGATGTCGCCATCATCCACCCCGTGGAGGAGGGCATCGATCTCGTCCTGTGACAGTAAATCCTGCATACCTGTTCCTGCCCCTAACTGTTGGTTATCCGCCCGGTACGATTACTGAACCACAAAATTCCGGAACAATACCCGGTCGATTGCCGGCTCCCCTTCCTGCTCCAGCACCTGATTCACAGTCTGCAGCATGCTGTCGGCCAGCGTCTGACGACCTTCCGGCGTTTGCAACTGCATGAAGTCGCTGCTGCCCAGCACCATCACCAGTTGGCTGCGGATAAGCGGCATATGAACGTCAGCGGCGGCCAGTGCAGCAGGATCTTTGGCTTCGAATGATACATAGACCTGGGCATAGCGCTGTCGACCCTGAGCCTGAACGGTGGTCACCAGGGCTTTCTCAATTTCGGTATAACTGCTGGCGACAAACGCGGGCTCTGCCGAAGTCGTGGTTTCGGCGTCATCTGCGCCGGGCAATCCTCCGCCCAGGAACCAGAGTGTCCCGACCACGGAAAGGCCCACCGCCAGGATAATGATGATCACCAGCATGATGATCAGTTTCAGCTTGCCTTTTTTGGCAGGCGCTTCGGTCGCAGTATTTTCGGCCATAACACTCGCTTGTCACTTTTTTGGCGTCCGGAAAGCTCCGAACAACCTTTCGCTGATGTGATGCAAAGGCCGGGCCAGACAGCCCATCCCCTGTATTCAGAACCGCAGTTTAGCGTTGCCGGAGGGGATGGGCAAAGAAGTCGGAAGACAGCAGGCTGAATTGGTCAGAAATCATCCGGACTCAGGCAAAGACGTCCACTTCACCCCGCCAGCCCAGATCAAGCTGGCCGGTGCTCAACGACTCTGCATCAGCATCGTGGCTGGCCAGGGATGATCCACCAGAAGACCGACCATCGCCCTCACCGGCCTCACCACTCTCGCCACCGGCCTGCTGACCGCCCTGGTCAGAGACATCAAACTGCCCCAGGGACAACCCCTGTTCACCCAGCATGTCGCGGAGCCGGTGGGAGTGCTGTTCGAGCTGCTCCCTCACCACCGGGTTGGCCGCATGCACGGTGACGCTGGCCTGATCGTTGTGGACTTTTACCTTGACTTCCATTGGCCCCATATCCGGAGGCGTGAGGTGTAATTCGGCAACCGACATATTGCGGGCGGTCAGCCAACTGAGCTTGCCCATGACCTTGTCGCCCCACTCCGCCTGTCCAACCGGCACATCCACCGAGGTGGTGTAGCCCCGGAGCGGAATGTTGGCGTCCGCAGCCAGTTTTCCGGGCTGTGCTGCCTGCTGCGCTGCGGTATCCATTACACTCTGGAATCTGGGATTGGAGAGCAGACTGGTCGGATCAACGGGACGGGCGCTCTCAGCGCTTGTCGCACCGGCAAGCAGGTCGGTTAGCTGCATGCCCGGAGCCAGAGCGGTGCTGCCTCCCCCGGCAGATGTTTGCCCCGGCAGGCCCTTGATCAGTCCGGGAGTGGCCTGAGTTCCTGTGAGCGCCATATTTGATGCCAGGCTCTCAGGTCCGCCCGTACCGGATTGGTTGGCGGCTGCAGGATACAGCGACTGAAGATTGGCGAATGTCAGGGGCATCAGCGGTTCGGCAACGACCAGGGCATCGTCTGCCTCAGTATCGCCGGTATTGCTGGTGTCACTGGCCGAGGAAGGACGGGCCGGTGAATCGGAGTCCGCTACCTGCTTTTGGTCAGTGGGCGTATCATTTTTTTCTGGCCGGGTACCGGAGGCTTCGGCTTTCTCATCGGCCCGGTCGGCCGCCTTGCGTTCCTGCGCGGCATCAGCCTGATCCCGACGTTCGGCGCGCTTGGCATCCATCCGCTTCTGCTCGGCCCTGGACAGCTCGTCAAAACGACTGTCACCGGCCTCCGGGTCCTTCCGGCCTTGCGATTTCGCTGCACCGACCTCTGGCTGACTCGTTTTCGCCGGTGCCTGGGGAAGTATGGTCTGTTGCATGGCAACCTCTTGCCGCTTTAGATCTCAGGTAGCCCCTGTTCGGAGCGTTTTCCTGAGAGCTGCAAAAGCGGTGCCAAACCTTCACACGGGCTGACGTTCAGGCCTCCTGGCCAAAGTTTTGCAAACGTCTAGCCACCTCCGAAAACTCGGCCTCAATCTGTTCAAGCACTGCAGGGGCCTGTTCCAGAGTGGCGTCCTTGCCCAGTTGCTCGGCCTCAAAACACAGGCCTCCGAGCCTGGGAGCACCGATATTGATGCAACTGCCCTTGAAGCTGTGCGCGGTCTTGGCGAAGTGCTCCGGGTCGGCCGTTGCCAGCGCCTCCCTCAGGCCGTCAATGCGTGAACGGGAGTCTGCCAGGTAGGTCTGGATCAGGACATCAAACTCGTCTTCCATCACATCCTGCAGTTCGGCCAGCGCCTCCACGTCAAGATGGGGTTTGTCGTTCATTCGCTATCCTCGTTTGTCGGCACTCAGGCGCCACTGATTATGGCCGCGTCGGGGAACCACCAATCATAGACGATTTCCACGCGATTGCCCCGTCCGTGAACCTTGAGAATTCGCGTCATACGCCGGAGGATTTCCAGCCCCCGGCCCGCGTATCGGCCGGTTGAAGCCGCCTGCTGTTGCATCACTGTGTCAGAATATTCAGCAAAATCAAAACCATCACCACTGTCTTCACAGACAACGGTAAGCGTACCTCCGCCCTCCCTGGGCTGATGCTCAAGAGAAAACCGTATGAAATGCCCATCGGTGCTCCCCAGTCTGCGCGTTCGCTCCTGGTAATAGCGGCTGAAACCGCCAGGTGACGTTTTCCACTCTGAGGACAGGGCCAGAACACCGTGCTCAAGAGCATTGTTGTAGAGTTCCGACAACAGGGTGTAGACCTCACCGCTTCGGCTCCTCAGTCCGGGCACTTCCATACAGATATGCAGTAAAAGCGGCAGTGGGTTGAAGTCTGCCAGAGTCTGTTCCCTCAGCTCATAGACGCAGCGCCAGTCCGCCGGGCCCGTCAACGCCGATTCAGGAATCTTGTCGGGCATTGCCTCTGGCGCCTCCGCCCGGACCATTTGCAGGCAGCAGAGCGTCAGGTCATCAGCCAGCTCTGGCTTCCCGGTGTGCTGCTGCATTCTCTCCAGCAGGGCCTCGAACGGCTCCTGCCCTGCTTCCAGACCCGCCAGAACGCTCAAGACACCTTCCTCGCCCAGGCTTTCACCGCCACTATTGGGCGCCTCGGGGAGCCCGTCGGTCATCATCACCAGCCAGTCGCCCGGTGCCGCATCCAGCACGGTCATGGAGGCCGAAAACTGGTCCGGCTCCCGGACACCCAGCGGCAGATGCCGGGACGGAATGGCGACACGGTCGCCTGCGGCACGCAACAGCCAGCCATCCGGCAAGCCACCATTCCAGACACGCAGGCTGTTGTGTTTGAAGTCAGCCTCAACCATCAAACCACAACAGAACATGCCTACCGGCAGTATTCGCCGAAGCTTGCGGTTGATTTCCCGGAGGACATCCGGGGCGCCGAAGCCTTTGGCTGCCATCCCGTAGAAGATTTCAGCAACCGGCATGGCGCCGATGGCGGCAGGTAATCCGTGCCCGGTGAAATCACCCAGAAACACCAGAGTGCCGCCCCCGGGGCGCTGAGCAGCAAACAATACATCGCCGTTGAAAACCGAGAGGGGGGATGCATGGTGGCGGATGTTGGGGGCATCCAGACAACCGGTATGGGCAATGTTATCGAACACCCGCCGCGCCGTGCGCTGCTCGTCCAGCATCTGCTGATTCTGGCGCCGAATATGGTCACGCTGGTCCGACAATGCCTGGTGCAACCCCCTCATACGATTAAACGCGTTGATCTTCGCTTCAAGAATCACGCGATTGTAGGGTTTGACGAGAAAGTCGTCGCCGCCGGCTTCAAGACACCGGGCCAGATCGCCCGCCCCCGACAGGGAGGTGAGAAAGATGAGCGGCACCAGGCGCTCGCCTGCCAGAGCCTTGATCTGACGAGCGGCCTCCATTCCGTCCATCCGCGGCATCAGGGCGTCCAGCAACACCAGATCCGGCTGGGTCTCCCGGAACAGATCCACCGCCTCGGTACCGTCTTCGGCTTCAATCACGGTATGGCCCAGGCGGCTTACAAGCCGCGCCAGAATCAACCTGTCGCTGGCACTGTCCTCGGCAAGAAGTACCTTCAAGGGAATCGCCTCAGCGAATGCTGAACAACTGCTCGAAGTTGGAAATGGAGAGAATTCGCCGGACATCGCTGTTGCAGTTCTCGATTGAGATGCGGGCGCCATCTCCGCCGGCATGATCCCTTAACAGAAGCAACATGCCCAGAGCAGAGCTGTCGAGGTAAGTGGTGTCTGAAAGATCAATGACGTAGTGGCTGACGGTGGGTTCGCTGTGCTCGTAGGCATCCCGAAAGGATTGATGGGTACTGAAATCGAACCGACCCTCCACGCAGATCGTGAGGGTCTTGCCGTCATCGCTCCGGCGTGTCTCTATAGGCATTCCTGAACCTCCCGGCACATTCCACCAATGACTTTCCTTCGCTGCCAGCCATTGATGGCAAGCTTATCTGGTAAAGGATAGTCAAATAAACGGAAATTGCATCCGGGTTATCTGATGCAGATCACCGGGGACTACAATTATCGCTGTCGCCGGGCAAAGGCCCGACCGGCAGCTTCGTCCGCCAGTTTCTGGTCTCTGAGATCCTGTTCCCGCTGTTCCTGTTGCCGACAGGACTCAATGTATTTTTCCATACCACGGCGACGTTCCCAGGCCTGTTGCCACTCCCGGCGCCTGGCTTCAAACACCTGTTCCGCCTGTTGCAGCTGCCGCTGTTGCTGGGCAATCACCTGGTCCAGCTGGGCAATAAAAGCCTGCCAGGCCTGCAGCCGCGCCACAGGAACAACACCCTGCTGGCTCGCGCGGATCTGGTCACGATACTCCTGCTGATAGCGCTCCAGGTTTTCCACCTGTTCGCGATGCGCCTCCACCTGCTTACGGGCCTCACCAAGGCGCTCCAACGCTTCCTGTTCTTTCCGCTCTTCAAGGGAGAGGACAACTTCAAGCCGTTTCGATCGCAGCATCAGACATTATCCCGATTGCCGGCGGGGTTCGGCACCGCCGTCTTTCTTCGTTCCGGTGAACGTCGTTCCGGCACTACCGCCATCAGTTGCTCAATCGCCTCCGTGAGGGGAGCACTTTCATTCAGCCCCTGCTGCAGAAACTGGCTCATATTGCCTATGTGCTGGATGGCAAAGTCAGTCTCCGGGTCGGAACCTTTCACATAGGCACCCACACTGATCAGATCACGAGCCTGCTGGTAACGGGAGTAAACCTGCTTGAATCTCTGGGCCCGGGAGAAATGCTCAGAATCAGTCACCTGGGGCATTACCCGGCTGATAGAGGCCTCCACATCAATCGCCGGATAATGGCCTTCTTCCGCCAGCCGCCGGGATAAGACGATGTGACCATCAAGGATGGCCCTGGCTGCGTCGGCAATGGGATCCTGCTGATCGTCGCCTTCCGTCAGAACGGTATAAAACGCGGTAATGGAACCACCGCCGGGTCGGCCATTGCCTGTGCGCTCGACAAGTTGCGGCAGCTTGGCAAAAACCGAGGGCGGATACCCCTTGGTCGCCGGTGGTTCGCCAACGGCCAGGGCGATCTCCCGCTGTGCCTGGGCGTAGCGGGTGAGAGAATCCATTAAAAGAAGAACGCGCTTACCCTGATCGCGGTAGTATTCGGCAATTCGGGTGGTGAGCATGGCAGCGCGCAGGCGCATCAACGGCGAGTCATCTGCCGGAGCGGCTACAACCACGGAACGAGCCAGGCCTTCATCGCCGAGAATGTCCTCTATGAATTCCTTGACCTCCCGGCCCCGTTCACCAATCAACCCAACCACGGTAATGTCCGCATCCGTGAACCGGGTCATCATTCCCAGCAGCATACTCTTACCGACACCACTGCCGGCAAACAGGCCGAGACGCTGCCCCTGCCCTACGGTCAGCAACGCGTTGATTGCACGGATTCCCACATCCATGGACTGACGCACCGGAGCCCGGTTCAATGGGTTGATGATGTCGCCGGTCAGCTGCACTCTGGCCTCTGCCTGCAACGGTCCCTTGCCGTCCAACGGGTCGCCGGCACCATTGACCACTCGCCCCAGCATTTGCGGGCCCACCGGCACCCTGCTGGCCGAGGCCAGAGGAATCACCCGGGCTCCGGGCTTGAGACCTTCGATGGCGGTCAGCGGCATCAGGTAAACCTTATCTTCCTCAAACCCCACCACTTCCGCTTCAACACTGGTGGCGCTATCACCCTGAATCAGACAACGGTCCCCCACCACCATCGGGCAACCCACGCACTCCAGCGTGAGACCCACCATGCGCGTAAGCCGGCCAGACAATTCTGGCGCCGGCTCGTCGCTGATGGCCCCCTGAAGCTGCCGTAACCGTTCAGCCAGGCGTGATGTCATCGTCCTGGCCCTGGTCGTTGAATTCGTCAGACTCGGATTCTGGCGGTGATGTCATGCCCGAATCACTCAGCACATCCCGGTGAAAATCGGTCAGCTCCCCCATACTGGGTGCCAGCTCCTCCTGATCCGGACCGACAGGCTCCGCCAGCTGTTCTTCCAGCATAGCCTGAACCACCCGCTGGAAGCGCTTCTCCACGGTGTAATCCACCAGACTATGGCGCGATTCCACTTTACAGCCACCAGGCATGAGAGAGTCGTCCTCAATGAGGACCGCCGGTGATTCCAGGCGCTCTGTGACTTCCCGTACCGGCTCGATATCGTCGGGGTGAATATGAATGCGGAGATTATCGGCGGTAGAGGGCAGTGACGACAGAGCCCGACGCACCACCTGGCGAATCTGGGAGGAATCAATGCTGAGCTCACGGAAGACCACCGCCCGGGCCAATACGGTAGTGAGGTTGACCAGCACCGCTTCCAGCTCGTCTTCATGGCGCTCGATGGGCAACAACAGCTCACCCATCAGATGCTCCAGCCGTTCCATCCGGGAGGCAACTTCCTGACGCGTCTGCTCCGCAGCCTGCTGCTCGCCCTCGCTCCGCCCCTCCGCCTCGCCTGCGGCGTAGCCATCTTTGCGCCCGTCTGCGCAACCCTGCTCAAAGCCTTCCGCGTAACCGGCCTGCCGGCCCTCCTGAAAACCGTCCTCGCGGGCAGCCTGGCGAATATCTTCCAGGTCGGCCGCGGTCAGCGGCTTGACTTCCTCTTCCTCGACAACCTGGTTTCCGCGCTCATCAAGCAGGGGCAATTCCCACCGTTCCCAGGCGGTCATCTGTTCTTTCGGTATGCGCTTGCTGTCCTGATCGGAATCTTTCATCACATCATTTCTTCGCCACTACCACCCAGCGAGATCTCGCCGGCTTCAGCCATACGGCGAGCAACAGTGATAATGTCTTTCTGGGCCGCTTCGACTTCGCTGACCTTGACCGGCCCCTTGGCTTCCAGATCATCCTGCAGCAACTCCGCAGCACGCTTGGACATGTTCTTGAAGATCTTCTCCTTGACGGCTTCGTCGGCACCTTTGAGTGCCACCACCAGCACCTCCGAGGAGACCTCTCGAAGCAGCGCCTGAATACCCCGATCATCAATATCCTTGAGGTTATCAAACACGAACATGAGGTCTTCAATGGTGGACGCCAGATCCGGATCCATGTCTTTGATGGAATCCATCAACGAGCCCTCAATCCCCCGATCCATGAAGTTCATGATATCGGCCGCTCGCTTCACGCCACCAATCCGACTGGTCTGGGAGGCCGCGCCACCGGAGAACTGCTTCTCAAGGATGTCGTTCAGTTCCTGCAGGGCCTGTGGCTGAATGCTTTCCAGCGACGCCACCCGCATCATCACATCCAGTCGCACTTTTTCATCAAGTGTGCCGAGAATTTCAGCGGCCTGGTCCGGGTCTAGGTAGGAGATAACAATGGCCTGAATCTGGGGATGCTCGTAACGGATAATATCGCCCACAGCCCGGGGCTCCATCCACTTAAGAGTATCCAGGCCGGTGGTATTGCCGCCAATCAGGATTCGGTCAATCAGGCTCGCGGCCTTGTCATCACCCAGCGCCTGGGTGAGCATCGCCCGGATATAATCGTCATTACCAACCCCCAAACCGGTCTGGCCGCCGACAGCGTCCACAAACTGGTTAAGCACGTAGGTGACGTCGTCCTTGCTGACGTCTTTCATCTGCGCCATGGCGACGCCAACCCGCTGAACCTCTTTCGGCCCCATGTGCTTGAGCACCTCAGCAGCGTCCGCTTCACCCAGAGACATCAGCAGGATCGCCGCCTGCTCCACTCGCGGAATCTTGCGCTGCGGCTTTTTCGGGGCATCCCCCTGCAACTGGCCGTTTTCTTCAGTCATCGACATTCACCCACTGGCGCATAACCTGTGCAACCCTGGCGGGATCTTCCGCAATCAGGCCTTTGAGTGCATTCAACTGTCTATCATAGCTGTCTGTGGCGCCCGGCAAAAGCAGGTCATCCTGAGACGACATGGCATCGCGTAGTGCCTGCCCGCCTTCAATATCAGCAAGGCCACCATACTCACCCTCTTCTCCGCCTTCACCACGCTCGCGGCGACCGCCACCGGACAGTGTCTTCAGGGTGGGGCGCAGCAAGCCAAGAACCAGAATCAGAATGACCAGTCCTGCCAATACCTGCTTCATAAAATCCCAGAACCAGGGCTGCTCCCAGAAGCCCGGAGCTTCAAACTCCACCGCTTCCTCAGGGGCAAACGCCGTATTCATGACGGTAACGCTGTCTCCGCGGGACGCGGAATAGCCAACCGCATCACGCACCAGCATGCTCAGCCGTTGCAGTTCGGCCTCTGGCCAGGGTTGATAGCTCACCTCGCCGGTTTCAGGGTCGACCACTTTCATGTCATCCACGGCGAGGGCCACGGTCACCCGCTTGACCGCACCCAGCTCCTGACGGGTGTAGCTGACGGTACGATCCAGTTCATAGTTCCGGGTGGATTCACTCCGGACATTCACCGGCGGAGCCGCGGGGGCGCCATCTTCACCTTGGGCCGCATTGGCCTGCTCCGGAACCGTGGCGGCCCCTGGCGGCTGATTGGCCAGCGCACCGGGAATGCCACCCTGGGCTCCCGCCACACGCTGCTCAGACAACTCGCGCTCACTGCGCACCGCCTGCTGCTCCGGGTTGTATAACTCTTCGGCCCGCTCGACCGCCGAGAAGTCCAGGTCCGCAGTGACTTCCGCGCGGTAACGCCCTTCGCCGACAATCGGGCCAATAAGGGACGCGACACGGCGGGTCAGCCGTTCTTCAACCCTGGACGTGTATTCATACTGGTCTTTCATCCGATCCGTTTCGGCCTGAACATCATCGCCCGTCAACAGATTGCCGTTCTGGTCAACTACAGTGACCTGATCCCGGTTCATCATCGGGATGCTGCCGGCCACCAGGTTGACGATGGCCCGAATCTGTTCTGGCTCAGGACGACGGCCCGCAAACACTTCAAGAAACACCGAGGCGGTCGGTTCACGGGCATCCCGGATAAACACCGAACGCTCGGGAATGGCCAGGTGCACCCGGGCATTTCGAACACCACGCATGGCGGCGATGGTCCGGGCCAGTTCGCCCTCCAGTCCGCGCCGGTAGCTGATGGTTTCCATAAACTGGGACGTTCCCAGACCACGTTCCTGGTCCAGCAACTCATAACCCATGGTCTTCTGGTCGGTTACGCCTTCAGCAGCAAGCTTGAGGCGCGCGTTATAGACCTGTTCAGACGGCACCAGCAATGCTCCGGTGCGGGGGTCCATCTTGTAATCGATACCATTGCTGTCGAGGATGGTGGTCACGTCCTGCGGGTTGTAGGCAGACAGATCCCCCACCACCGGCTGGTAATTGGGCTCCTGGGCCCAGAGCACCACAGCCAAACCCAGTGCCACGCTGGCGGCCAGCCCCACCATAAGCCCGACCTGGCGCAGCAGATTCAATCGGTTGAACCCGAGCAAAGGATTGCTACGGCTCTCAGGAGTATCACTCTCCTGGGTAGCCGGCAGGTCAGAGGCGGCGGTTTCCGCGGGTACGCTTGCCATGCTGTTGCTCCGTTATCAGATCGGCATATTCATGATGTCTTCATAGGCGCGCACGACCCGGTTACGCACCTGGGTCAGAGCCTCAAAAGACACGGAAGATTTCTGCGCAGCAATCATTACCCGGGTAATGTCCACGTTTGGATCGCCCATTTCATAGGCCGTCCTGAGTTCGCTGGCCTGACTCTGGACCTCGTGTACATTGTTGACGGCCTTGCCCAGCATATCGCTGAAGCTGGGAACTTCCTGGGTTTCCTGAACCTGTCGTGGGCCATCGATGCGGCCACGTACGGACTGATCCTGTTCAATCCTCTGGTTCTGCATCATCTGGGTACGCAGATTCCGGATCTCAGACAGAACATTGTTTATGTCGGCACGTTGAACCATCACACTCTCCCGGTGGCCCCGTCGGGCCTGTACTTGTTGCTGACTCAAATTAACTGGAAGCAAGCAACAGGCCAGAAACAATTAAACCATTTATTTCAACAGGTTAATAAATCGTTTTACAGTGGAAGGCGTCTACGTGACAAAGAATTGACAGGAGTGAAACCAGACCGAAAAAGAAGACCAGGCAGGCGGGTAAAAAAACGGCACCCCGAAGGGTGCCCGAAGGAGTATAAGGTCGACAACAAAGGCCCTGACTCAGGCCATGGCCAGCTCCGCATCAAGATCGATACCGGCATCTCGCATCTGGGCCAGTTTGTAACGAAGCGTTCGCGGGCTGATGCCCAACTGCTCCGCTGCCCGGTTGCGCCTGCCACGCTCTTTCTTGAGGGTCTGGATAATAATACGGAACTCCTGTTGGCGCAGATCATCTCCCAGTGAGCCAATCGCCTCATCAGCCGCTGAATCCGCTTCCAGCCCCGCCTCGGGGTCTGGCAAGTCGGCCGCTGGGACCTCAATGGATCTGGCGGAAATGGCCGGCTCGGCGGGAGCACCAAAGTCAGCGGCACCGGTAATCCCAAGCTCCAGACAAAGATCGCCGGCGTGGATTACATTACCCTGATGCAACACCAGCGCCCGCTGAATGGCATTGTCCAGTTCCCGGACATTACCCGGCCAGGCATGAGCCATCAGTGCCTTACGGGCATCCTCGGCCAGGGTGATGCCGGTCAGCTTCATCTTGCGGCAATGCTTTTTCAACAGTGAACGGGCAAGGGGCAGAATATCCAGCGGCCGCTCCCGCAGGGGCTGCCACCGCATCGGGAACACCGTCAATCGATAATAAAGGTCTTCGCGGAACTTGCCCTCGCGCACGTAGTCCGCCAGATCACGGTTTGTGGTCGCCAGCACACGAACATCCAGCTGAATGGTCTTGCGACCACCGACGCGCTCCACTTCCCGCTCCTGCAACACTCGCAGCAGCTTGGACTGCAAACCAAGATCCATTTCGGAAATCTCGTCCAGCAGGATGGTTCCGCCATTGGCCTGCTCGAATTTACCTGGGGAGGCTGCAACGGCACCCGTGAATGCACCTTTCTCGTGACCGAACAGAATGGCTTCCAGCATATTCTCCGGAATAGCGGCACAGTTGATCGCGACAAACGGCAAATCCGCTCGGGGTGACTGCTGATGGATATAGCGGGCCAACACTTCTTTACCGGTACCACTCTCACCGGAAATCATCACTGTGGAATCACTGGCCGCCACTTTCGCGGCCAACTGGAACATGCGTTTGCTGACCGGATCCTCAGCCACCGGCTCATCGCCAGACTTTTGGCGGCTTCCGCCCACGACCCGACTGACCGCTTCCACCAGAACCTGAGGCTCAAACGGCTTGACCAGATAATCGATGGCACCAGATTGCATGGCAGACACCGCGTGGCTGATCTGGCCGTACGCGGTAATCAGCATCATGGGCAGCCCCGGATACAAGCGCTGAACTTCCGCCAACAACTCATGGCCGGACATGCCGGGCATATTGACATCGCTGACCACCATATCGACCGGCGCCCGGGCCAGGCTTGCCAGCGCATCTTCAGCGCTGGCCGCTTCCCGCACCTGGAATTTCGCCAGTTCCAGCGTCGTTACCAAAGCTTCGCGCAGGTCGTGGTCATCTTCCACAATCAGAATCTGGGCCTTTGCCATGTTATGCACCTCCAACCTGTTCTTTAAAACCGGGCTGTCAGAATCGGCAGCCGAACTATCGCGTCGGCACCTTGCTGTCCGGGGGATGAAATCGAAAACTCGCCCTGATGGGCCTTGACCACAGCCTGCACCACGGCCAGCCCGAGGCCGGTGCCATGGGACTTGGTGGTGTAGAAGGCTTCCATAATCCGACCTGCCTCACCAGGCTCGAACCCGGGCCCATTATCGGAAACCCGGATCTCCAGGCGGCCGGAGGTGGCGGAAACAACGATTGAAACGTCGGCGGCCCCCGCCTCCAGACTGTTATTCACAAGATTGGTACAGGCGCCGACCAGGGCATCGCGATTGCACATCAGCCGGCAAGGCGTCTGCACCTGGTTGTCCAGGGCCACCTGCACACCTGGCGCAAGCTTGAGCCCATCCACAGCAGACTCCAGCGCCTCCACCAGGCGCGACGAATCCAGCTCTTCCGCCAGTCGGGTTTCGCCCCGGGCGAAGATCAACATGTCGCGAACCTGCTGTTCCAGATGGGTGAGGCGGGACATCAGCCGGGAGGCGCAACGTTGACGTAGCTCCTCATCGAGATCCGGCTGGCTCAGATGGCCACCATAGAGAATGGCAGCAGACAGCGGTGTGCGAATCTGGTGGGCCAGGGAGGCAACCATCTTGCCCATGGCAGAGAGGCGCTGGGCATGAGCCAGTTGCGACTGGAGCTGGCGCGTTTCAGTCAGATCGGTCAGCAGGATCAACTGACCCGGCTGATTCTCCATGGTACGGATCTCAATGCTGACCCGGCGACCATCCTTCAGGGACACCTCATGGCCATCATCGTTACGGGGTGCGAAACAGCGGCGGATTACGTCAATCCAGCGCTCGCCCTCCAGCGGCTCGCCCAGCAAGGCAATGGCGGCCGGGTTGCTCTGGCTGACAGTACCATGTTTGTCCAGCACCACCACGCCCGCAGGCAAAGCATTGAGCAAGGTAGACAGGCGATCTGCCAGCTGCTCTTTCTGCTCCAGCTCCTGCTGGCGCTGTCGCGATTCATAAGACAGCTCACCGGACAGCTGGTTCACCCGAGACTCGAGTGTGCGATAGGAATCGGTAATCTGACGAGACATGCGATTGAACAGTTCCAGCGCAGAATCTACAGCCTCATCGTCCTGCTGTGGAAACAGTGCTGTCACCTTGTCGTTGACATCAGCCGCAGCGTTGGCATCCGGCTGGTGGCGGGACTCCATAACGACATGTGCGTGGCTCATAACCTTTCCCCCTGACAGGCCCGGCGGGGCCATCAATACTTTTGTTCGGAAAGGTTAAAGCTAACAGCGTGCCAATTAGTATTTATTGTTTATTTTCAGATAGTAACGAAATCAACGATACCCGGGGTGACGAATTACCGTCGGCCAGAAACAACAATGGCGTCGCAGGTTACAAACCTTTGACGCCACCTTTTACCGGCCACCCCGGTGTCATCAGGCTTCTTCTGAGTCGTCCCTCAGACCATACTTTCGCACTTTCTCCACCAGCGTCGTGCGCCGTATCCGTAGCTTCTCGGCGGCGCGGGCGACTACGCCGCTGGCTTCATCGAGAGCCTGCTGAATCAATTGCTTTTCGAGATTGGAGAGATAATCCTTCAGATCAATGCCGTTCACCGGCAGCAACGCTGGCGCATCCAGCCCCACCAGCCCTGGTATGGAAGAGGGCATACCGGAATCCTCTACCGGGCGATTCTCATCGTAATCATCCACATAGCGGAACTTCTTCGGCAATTCCTGCACTCCGATCACGCCATAGGGATGCATGATGGCAAGACGCTCCACCAGGTTCGCCAGCTCACGGACATTGCCCGGCCAATCATGACGACACAGGCTCATGATGGCCGCCGAGTTCATCCGCAATGAACCACGCTTCTCTTTTTCCATCCGGGAAATCAGCTCGTTGATCAACAGTGGAATGTCTTCGACTCGCTCCCGGAGTGCCGGCATTTCGATGGGGAACACGTTCAGCCGGTAGTACAGATCCTCCCGAAAATCACCGGATTCAATCATGTCCTCAAGATGCTTGTGGGTCGCCGCAATCACCCGTACGTCAGCGGTCTGGGTGCGGTTACTGCCCACTTTTTCAAAGGTGCGCTCTTGCAGAACCCGCAGTATCTTCACCTGCATGTTCAGGGGCATATCGCCAATTTCATCCAGGAACAAGGTGCCGCCTTCCGCCATCTCAAAGCGCCCTACCCTCGCCGTAATGGCACCGGTAAACGCGCCTTTCTCATGGCCAAAGAGCTCGCTTTCCAGCAGCTCTGCCGGAATAGCACCACAGTTCACCGGCACAAAGGGCTTATCGCGGCGGGAAGAATGGTAATGCAGATTGCGAGCAACCACTTCCTTCCCAGTACCGGACTCTCCGGTAATCAGCACGCTCACATCCTTGTCGGCCACCTGCTCCATCAACTGGCGCACTTGCTGGACTTTACGACTGGTTCCCACCAGGCTGCGGAACAGCTGCACACCACGCTGCTGGCCGCGCTGCTGGTTGCGGCTGAACTGGTCACGATAGATCTGTGCGCGGTACAGGGAATCCACGAACTTGGTGTAGTTCAGCGGCCATTCCATCCGTGCAATCACTCGTGCCGCATCGTCCTCTGACAAACCCTTGAGCTCAGGGTCGCCAACCAGCAACACTGGCACACCGGTCATGGCTCGGCATACCTGCTCTATGGCGGAACAGGCGCCGGATTCGGTGCCGTTGACGACCGCCACTGAAACACTATCCCAGGCCTGATCATCGTCACTCGCCAAAAGCGCCAAAGCCTCGTCGCCGGAAATCACCTGCTCTTCACCGACAAACTCCAGAATGGTGACCAGATCTCGCCGCCTGGTTTCATCCTCACTCAGCACCAGCACTTTGTTATTTTTGGACATTCACAGGAATCTCTTCATGGATTTGTGCGGTATTTAAGACCGTATGCCGGCCCGAGTCAATTTTATGACGCTATCTTTGACGATTCGAGGAGACGTTCTGATAGGTTTTGGCGGCGTTACGGTTCTGGCTGACCCCCTTCAACGAGGCTTTCGCCTCGTCGCGGGCCTTCACAGCGGCAGCATCAGCCTCGGCCACAAAACGATTCAGCGCTTCCAGTCGCTCTCGCACCAGTGCGGCATCAATTCGGCCCTGCTCGAGTTCAGCCATCAACGGTTCCACCGTCGGTCGGACCCGGGCATTAAGCTGGCCCAAGCGTTCCCAATCCTGGTTGTCCAGGGCCAGGGTTAATTCGTTTTGAAGCTGATCCAGATCGGAAAGGAGGTTTTCAGGGTTGGCCATTGGCAATCTCCGGGGTCTGCGGGACAGACTGGCCAACGAAAGGGCGCCACCGGAAACGATGGCGCCCCGCAAGCGGACGGTTAACGCCGTGCAGCGCGACGGGCCGCAGAGGCGGTAAACTCGTTACCACGATACCCCGGCGCGAAATCATAGGCGGGGTAACCATTGTCCAGACCATCAATGTAATAACGGTTTGCCTTCAGATCATACGTCATTTCCATGGTGGTCCAGAAGACCGGCTCGCTGTAGTAACTGATATTGTGAGCCTCGGAAACGCGCCATAGCTCGCCCTTCTCGTTGTACTCCTCAGAAACCAGAATCTGCCAGCTATCTTCGTCAATGTAGAACACACGGCGCTCATAAATGTGGCCGATACCGGTACGACGCTTGGCCTCTACCACCCACACCCGATGCAGCTCATAGCGAGCAAGACTCTGGTTGATGTGGTTGGGGCGGATGACGTCCTCAGGGCGAACACTGGAATCGTGAAGCTTGTATCCGTTGTAGGGAACCAGCAGCTCCCGTTTACCTTTGAGTTCCCAGTCATACTGGTTTGGAGCGCCGTTATACATATCTTTTTGGTCTACCGAACGCAGAGAGGACGAATTCGGCAGGTCTGTCTCGTAGGCCAGGTTCGGAGACCGGCGCAGGCGTCGGGAGCCGGCGTCATAACGCCATGCAAGGCGAGGTGAACGAACCTGATCCAGAGTCTCGTGCACCAGGGTGATGGTGCCCGCCAGCGTGGTTGGGGCGATCGTCTCGGTTTTCAGGTAGAAGATCTTGTTGTCGATATCGGCAAGATCCGCGCCTACCTGACTGTACGCGAAGAAATAATCATAGTGATTGACCACCGGGTTGAAGGAACCGTCTTCCTGAGGGGTGGCTGAAGCACTACGGAAGGACACTTCCTCACCACGATACCGGAGAATGTGGTTCCAGATCGCTTCCAGACCATTCTGTGGAATGGGGAACGGGCTGGTCATGATGGTGTCTCTTACCCCGTTTCCATTATCCAGCAGCTCGGCGGTCAGGGCATTCTGGCGAAACTTCTCGTATACATGTTCGGGAAACGCCGCTGTCCGACGGGTTTCATACACCGGCATGAAAAATGCCGGGCCATATTGCTCCAGCATCCGGATGTGGCCGTCCGACAACTTATCCCGGTAAAGATCAAGGTTATCCCCCGTCACCACATACAGGGCGTCATCGCCAGGGAACGGATTGATTTCTACAGACCCCTCGCGCCAATTCGCCGGTGGCGTGGCAAGCCCGCCATCCCAGGCTGGAATGGTGCCCGCCGCGTTGCCCGCGCGCTCGGCACCAACCGGTGTCAGCTCATTGTTCAGGCGCGCGGCTTCAGCCTGTGTTACCTTTGCCAGCAGCGGACTGGACGCCCCCATAACAGCAACTGCGATGGCAGCAATAAATCGGTTTCGCATCCTCAACCTCCAGCGTGAGTCACATGAGTGGTCAATACTCACCCAATTTGACGCTCTTTGTGCCAGTTTCAAACGCCCGTTTCAAGTGGTTGTTTGTAGTTTCTTGTGACAAGAGCATTTCCACAAAGCGGATAGAGCGAGAAATAAACAGCCAAAAATGATAAACTCCCAAAGTTTTACCGGCCCTGTTTCTCTGGTTTTTCGTTCGCAGGTTTCCTCATGGCATCACAATGGCACACCCTGGTTTCGCAAAAGCTGTTTCTGGCCAAAACGTTACTAGTCCGGGTTGAACAAGACGAAGCGGCGACTGCGCCAGAACGAGAAGCCCAACTGCAAGGTGCCATTGAGTTGTTGCTGCGGGCTCGCGGACTCCTGCTGGTAATGATTGCCCGATGTCACCAGAACAAGGTCGACAGACCGGCCTCCATTGACGAGCTGGAGGCGCTGTTTCCCTATGCGATTGCGGAAGGCGGGATGTTGAAGGAACTGGCTGAAACACCAGGCAGCTGGTGGCAACAGCTGAATCAGTTGGAGGCTGCCGCTGGAGAACCGCCCAAGACACGGAAAACCGTGACGGAAGAAAACATCATTGCGGTTTCGGCGGATCAGGGGCCAGATCGGTCCATTCAGGCTCTGAACAAGATACTGGCTGCCATGACCGTATTGACCAGAGAGATAGACGAGCAACACAGCGAGTGGTAATCCGCCTGCCGGAGCCAATCCATTAACATACGCTGACAGCAGATATAGGTTGAATGAATGTCACCTTCGTTTTTTGAAATTGTACAACTCGCCGACGGCGACTACGCGCTTCGCCGGATTGATGACGACGCAGCTCCACTTGTGCGCATCTCATTCTCTGACGAGGCCAGAGAAATGCTGGAAGACCGGGACATGAACGTCGCCAAGGCGATGATTGCCGCTGGCATCGAGGCCGCTGGCAACATCAGCCACGACATTGACTGGGAAGAGGACGAAGGCGAGTTCGCCGACAATCAGCCCCACTACACCTTGCATTGAGCACCCGTTATCTCTGGCGCAACACCACACCGTGGCTATTACCCTTGGCAGATGCCTTTTGCAAGGTTTCCAGCGCTGCACGGCCCAGCTTGTGAGTCCAGAGCACAACGGCATGGCAGGTGCCTGCGCCCAGCGCTCGCTCAGCCAACTCTTGTGCCGGGAATTCTGCCGTTGACCGCAACACAAGAATCTCACTGGCCACAATGCCGTGCATTTTCTGCCACTTGGCCACCAGGGACTGGGGAGGATCAATCCACGCCAGCCAACGTTTCTCCTGGTTGAGTTGTGTGAGCATTGGCAGCAGCAACTGGAAATTCTCCACCTGCTCCTCCGGAAGAATAATCTCGGTAACATTGCCACCGAAGCCAGACGCTGAACGTCGCTCCGAACCGGACGCTGCTGCCCTGGCCGCCGGTGCCCTTTGGCCAGAGGAAACCGCGCCAGCCGCAACAACAGCTGCCGGCTGAAATGCCATGTTCTGAGTGAAGCTCAACTGTTCCATTACTCACCTACCTGCGCCATGCGCTGCCGAATACGGTATTCAGTGAAGATCGGAGCGGCGGATAACGCCTACGCCGAGACCTTCAATAAACAATTCCTGCTCCGCGAGATCGACTTCAATCGGAGCAAACTCCTCATTCTCTGCAATCAGCCAGACCTTGTTGCCTTCCCTGCGGAAACGCTTGACGGTGACCTCCTCTCCGACACGAGCGACAACAATCTGACCGTTATGGACATCCTGGGTACTGTGCACCGCCAGTAAGTCACCATCCAGAATCCCGATGTCTTTCATGCTCATCCCCCGTACCCGCAAAAGGTAATCTGCTGAAGGAGAGAAGAAGCCCGGCTGCAGCGTGCAGTGATCTTCAATATGTTCCTGCGCCAGAATCGGGCTGCCGGCGGCAACCTGCCCGATGACAGGGAGGCCCAGATCCTCTTCGGCCTCCGGCAAGCGAATGCCCCGGCTGGCCCCCGGGACCATCTCTATGGCGCCCTTCCTTGCCAGAGCCCTCAGATGTTCTTCCGCCGCGTTGGCGGAACGGAATCCCAGCTCTGCGGCAATTTCAGCCCTGGTGGGCGGGTAGCCGGTTTCATCCACGTAACGTCGGATAATGTCCAGCACCTGGGATTGTCTTGCGGTCAGTTTCATCAGTCGGGCTCCGGAATTTCGATCCTGTTTTTTTATACAGTGAACTGACTATATACAGTGTTTTATCCAGTGTAAAGCCCTCTACGTTTCGTTTCCTTCCTGTAACGGGCGACCAACAGCCTGTATGTTATGGTGACGCAAACCAGACACAGGGAAGCCACACACAACCATGACCGCACACGACCGCTGCAAGATGCCGGAACAAACGACAAACCGGGACGGCCAGGAACGAAAAGTCGGGGTTGAGATTGAACTGTCCGGCCTGACCTACGAGGCCCTGGTCCAGCATGCCGCCCGATTGCTTGGGGGCGAGCCGGAGCTGACATCCCGTTATGTCACCCGACTGGATACGGACGCCGGAGCATTCACCATTGAGCTGGACTCTGATCCTATCAAAGACCTGGATCTTGCCGACGAGCGGCTCCCGGAATCCATTCGGGAACTCGGCAACCACGCCATGGACGTCATTGATTTTGCCGCCGAGAAGATTGTGCCGTTAGAGATTGTGGGGCCACCGCTCGCAATGTCGGCTCTGGGCATGATCGAAAATCTGGTAGACGAACTGCGAGACCTGGGTGCTGAAGGCAGCCGGGAGGCCATCTATTTTGCGTTCGGGCTTCAACTTAACCCGGAACTGCCCGATCTTGAACCAGAGACCCTGGTACGTTACCTGCAGGCGTTCGCACTGCTGTATGACTGGCTCAAGTCCCGGCATCAGCTGGATATCAGCCGGAAGTTCACCACCTACATCGAGCCCTGGAGCAGCCGCTACACAGACAAGCTGATGGCGGACGATTACCGTCCTGACCTGGACACACTGATGAGGGACTATCTGCACTACAACCCTACCCGGAACAAGGCATTGGATCTTCTGCCACTGTTCGCTCATCTGAACGAATCGCTGTTGTCCGAATACGTTCAGGACCCCAGGATCAAAAGTCGTCCTACTCTGCACTACCGGCTGCCGGATTGTGATATCGACAATCCCAATTGGCACTTCTCCACAGTCTGGAACGATTGGGTAGTGCTGGAGCAGCTTGCCAACAACCGTCAGGATCTTGATGCCCTGCGGGGCGAATTCCACGACTCCCGGAAGTTCAGCTTCCGCAATCTCACCCGCTCCTGGCGTGAGACCACCGATGAATGGCTGCATCAGCACGGTTATGTCTGACTGGGAAAGCGAAACGGACATCCCCGGCCTCACCATCGGCATCAGTGGCCCGGCCCGGCGAAGTATGGCCCATCGGCTGATCAGCCTGGGCCTGCGCCTGCATGGCGCCAGAACACACTACATCCGCCCGGGCGACCGTACCAACGTCGAACTACTGGACGGGCTGGTACTCTCGGGCGGCACCCACGTGCATCCGGGCCGCTATGGTCAACAACCCCAGGTGACGGCCAGGTATGACCTGAAACGGGATGCTACCGACACCGAGCTTCTCCGCCAGGCGGAGGCGATTAACATTCCGGTGCTGGGTATCTGCCGCGGTGCACAGTTTATCAACGTCTTTCACGGCGGGTCCCTGTGCCAGAACGTTACCCCGTTGCGGGTACATACCCGACATCGACCTTTGTTATTACCCCTCCAAACGGTTCGCCTGGTCCGGGACAGCCGTCTGGGAGGCCTGATGTACAGCCACGTGATTGGCGCCAACCGCATTCACAGCCAGGCCATCAAGCGCCTTGGACAGAATCTCAGAGTGACGGCCGTGGACAACGACCTGTTTGTGCAGGCCATCGAAAACACCGGCCGACAATGGTTGATGGGAGTGCAATGGCACCCCGAATACCTGCTTTACCACACCGGGCACCGTCGCATCTTCAGCCACTTTGTGCACGCTGCCCGGGCCCGGAAACTGGAACGACTGGATAACCGGGAAGGCCAGGAGTTCCACTCATAAGGAGAATGACCATGATCAAACGTCGACTGCCACTTGCGCTCGCCGCCGCCGTCACCGTAATACCCGCGGCAGCCAGTGCCGGAGAAGTGAGCCTGAGTGGCGAAGGTATTGTTCGTTACGAACCAGACAGCGCCAGACTACAGTTCTCGGTCACGGCCGAGCACCCGGATGCCGCAAAGGCCTCTGAACAGGTGTCCGACACCATGGACGAGTGGCGCCAGGCCATTGCGGCCTATCGTAATGAGCTGGACGACTATTCTGATGCCGATCTCAGCGTTTACACTCGCATGCTTCCTGTACGGGAACAAGGCCAGGATCCGAAGCGAGTATCGGTGGCAAGCCAGACCGTCAGCTTCTCGATCAACGATCTGGATCTGCTGAATCCGTTGATTGGTGAAGCCAACAAGCTGGGGCTGCAATATCATCTTGGCAGCCACCAGTTTTTCCACTCAGACGAGCAGGGGCTGGAACGCGAGGCTCTGGCAAGGGCCATCGCCGATGCCAGAAGCCGCTGCGAGTTTGTCGCCAAGCAACTCGAGCAACGTTGTGGCGAAGTGGTCAGTCTGAATGTGAATGGCGGCCATCGTCCGGTACCGATGATGCAAGCGGAATCGAAAATGGTCGGTGACGCCGTTTCAAGCGTGGGCCCCAGGGAAATCCAGGCCACCGTCAGCGCCACCTTCGAGCTGGACTGACCTGGCCACTCAGAAGTTCCGTGTATAGAAAATATCCAGTGAGGCCGCCAGACCACTGGCGGCCTCCAGATAGAAGTAGCGGCCCAAATCGTAGCGCAGGGCTACCGTGGTAATGGGTTCAAATATGCCAACACCATAACGGAGGCTTAGTTCGTCTGTGATATAGCCGCTCGCCACCACGGAGGCCTGCTCCCCTGAACCCTCCGCCTCCAATGTCAGGTTACGGATACCCAGCTCGTTTCCAATACCTTGTGTGATCTTGCTGGCCTGGGTAAGACCCAGTGACAACGCAGCCCGGCTCATCTGCCCCTCATCCCCCTGGCCCCGGGGCGGACGGCCAAGAATAACGTACGACAAGGCATCACTCTGCGGCATCGACGGTTCCGAGAACACTTCCGTTTCCGGCTCATCCACCGGGCCGGACAACCGGATCCCGGCAACCACCGTATCAACTTCACGGACTGCCTCAATGTCCAAATAGGGTCGGGTCAGCGCACCTACAAAGAGAATCCGTGCCCGGCGCAGGTCCAGTTCCTGGCCAAAGGCTTCATAGCGACCATTCACTAACTGCAGCGCACCCCGCGTATCCATGTTGTTGCCAATGCGCAACGTGCCTTCGAGGTTGCCGGTGACACCAAACGCGGCAAACGACACCTCATCCTCACCGACCACCACCGTCACATCCATCAGCATCGACCGAATGGCAGGTTCTTCCCGTTCGACACCCACGATGACTTCATCCTCGGAAACCGATACCGCCGATGGGGGAACGCTCTGGATTTCGATTTCGCCTCTGGGCACCTCAACGCGGCCGGAGACCGACAGCTCTCCAGATTTGAAGGCAATATCCAGATCCGGCGCCACCTCCAACCGGGCATAAGGTTCCAGCGTCACCGGCAGCCGTTCGCCTTTCAGGTTGATCGCGACTTGCGGCGACTGTGCCCACTCCAAGCTCCCGGAGACCTGGCCCTTACTGCGATCATTGCTTTTCCAGCGCCCGCTGATATCGGCCGACTGCCCCCTAAACTCAAGCACTACAAGCAATTCCTCCAGTGGCAGGGGAAGGCCAGGATCAAACACTCGCCCTTCACTAAGCACCAGCTCGCCGGTGACGTCAGGCTTCATCAAGGGACCGTTCAAACGACCACTGCCATTAACCCGCCCCTGAATGTCTTCAATACCGTTAAATGCCGAGAGGAAGGCAAGATTAAGGGCCTGGAGCCGGAATTCACCATCAACCGTGCGGTCACTGGCCAGAGGATCCACAGCAAGATCCAGGTCAAACTGGCCAAGTTCCGGGCCGCTGAAATCCAGGCTGACATTGGCCTCATCCGGTTTAAGATTAGCCTCAACCACTAGCTGGTCATGAGTGATGGGCTGCCAGTCGTCCAGCACCAGAACCCCGAACTCGCCGGCGCCAGCATCAATCCGGATAGTGCCATCAGGACCCGCATCCGTGAGTGCTACGGCAATGTCGGCGTCTATAGTCGATTGCCACCGAAAAGTCTCTGGAAACAACGGTGCCAAAGCACTGGCCGGGAAACCTCGCACTTCATAAGCAATGCGGGAGTCTGGCCACAGTCTCTGGTCAGCCGCACAGACCGAGCTTTGCTGCCAGCGCCAGCAGTGACTGCCAAGTTCAAGAGTCCCGGCCACGTAGGTGAGATCCGCTCTCGTATCCAGCTGCCAGATCTGCCCTGGCTCTGGTACGGAAATCCGACCCCGGGTCAGCTGTCCGCGCCAATCCGGTAGTTTCTCTCCCAGCCCGCCCGCGAATTCCAGCTCAACCGAAGCTTCAGGATGATCGACTTGCAAAGCCAGGGTGTGGCGCTCCCGGGTGCCGCTGAGGGACGCTACAACCTTGTCGAGTTCCTGGCCAGCGAGACGCAGCTCAGTGCCCGACAGATCAAGGTCCAGCACCCCGTCACTATCAAGTCCCGCCTCAAGCTGCGCCTCGGTAACCAGGAATTGATCCTGCCAGGCCAGATTGCCCGCCGTCAGTGAGAGCTCAGCTTCCGGAGCTTCCGGCGAGCCAGCCAGCCGAAGCCGTCCGGCAGCCTCCCCACCCAGACCAGCCAACAGTTGTTGCGGTGCGGCAAGATCAAAGCGCAGGTCGCCCGCCAGAGATTCGCCATACCGTCCACTGCCCTCAAGCCGGTTATCCCCGACGGACAGGTTGAAGTTTTGCACAACCCAGTCTCGCCCCTGGGTGGACAAGGTTCCTTTTGCCTGTGCCGGCTGCTGCCGCCATTGGCCGCTGAGATCCAGATCTGCGAATAATTCGGGCAGCGCCCCCTCCCGCAACTGGCCTCGGGTAGCCGCCGTTCCATTCAAACGCGCTTCCAGTTGCGGCACCCAAAAGCCCGGATTGAATCGATCGAGCTCAAACTGCGCCTCCCAGCTCAGCGGCCCGGAAAACACCAGTTCTGCCTGTCCGGAAAGCGCGCCGGCACCGGTGGTCATGTCCAGCTGGCTAAGGCTCACCGATTGCAGATCCCCTATCAGCCGGGATGTCAGTTCGGCTTCACCCAGGGGCCCCGCCACTGAAGCATCCAGCGCTGCCTGATAACGACCATTACCATACTGAACCTGGCCATCCAGACGTTTCAGCACAACCGGTGGCGGCTCCAGGCCCGGAATCAGGCCGTACCAGGGAAACTCCTCCAGGGTTATGTCTGCGCTGGCATCAATACCGTCACGCCAGGATACCTTGCCGTTCGCACCGAAGCGGCCATCGGAATTGCCCTCCCGATCCCGCGCGATCATCGTAACCTCGACGCCGGAAGCGCCTTGGAGGGTCACCAGACCCTGAACTGACGCCTCCACTGGCCCGGTGGACGCCGGGAGCATCGCCCGGGTTCGGGTATCGAAGCCCCGAGCCAGGCTACCATCGAGTTCCAGCCGCCATTGGCCCAGCGTCAGGGTTTCAGGCACGGCGCTGTGCGGCCAAAATTTCGGCGACTGAAGCTTCAGGGTAGCCGGCAGATCGACATCAAGCGGATCCAATTCCCCCTCAAGGCGGGCATCGAGGTAGCCGCTGCTGGCGCCTGCCAAACGAAGATCCCGGGCGCTGCCGGACAGATCCAGGGCAATCTGCCAGTCGTCTCCGCTCGGTGGTGGCAAGGTAACGTTGACTGAAAGATTCAATGGCCAGTCCCGACGCATCTCGGCTCGGCCATTGGCGGTCACCAGAATATCACCGCGTTCATACAGAAGGTGGTCAATGTTCAGGGTGGCACCCGACGCCCGGGAATCCAGCTCGACCCGATTCCAGACCAGGTTGTCATTTACCGTCAGTGCCCCGAGCCGGACTTCACGGATATTCACACCCAGGGGCAGATTGACTGAAGGCAACTGGATATCACCTCGTGGCTGATCAGCCTGGTCGGGGGATTCCTGCACAGTAACCGCGATACTGGCCGCCTTGAGCGTGTCCAGACATACCGTCAGCTCAAAAAGGCACGACGGTGACCAGTCAATTTCCGGTTCGCTCACCTGAACGCCAACACCATAGCCCTGCCAGACCAGGCCATCGGCCCGCCACTGCCCCAGCATCGAGCCCTCGGCAGCTTCCGTCCGCAGGCCTGGTACCTGTTCAATGACCCAGGCGGTTCCCGTCTCACTGCGCAGGGCCAGCAGAACTGCAACCACCAGCAACAGGGGCACCAGCAGCAGTACCAGGACAATCACCAGCGGCCAGAACCACCAATGCCGGGATTTTCGGGTTTCCGGTTCGGCATCCGGGGCCTGTGTATTTCTGGATTGCGCCTCGGTCACAGTTCCGGCCCCATGGAAAAGTGAATCCGCCAGCCACCGCCAAGCTCCTCATTCAAACCCCTGGCAACATCCAGGCGAAGCGGTCCCACGGGGCTGACCCAACGAATCCCCACCCCAACACCGGTCGCCAGCGGATCAAAGACATCGTTCACGGCATTACCCTCATCCACAAAGGCGGCCACACGCCAGTTCCTGGCAAACTCATACTGGTACTCAGCACTCCCCACAATGAGATATCGACCGCCAACGGCCACACCATCGCTGTCCTCCGGTGAAAGCGTCTCATAACCATACCCTCGTACGCTTTGGTCACCACCGGCAAAGAACCGCAGAGAGGGCGGCACATCGGAAAAATTATTGGTGGCAACACCGCCGAAGTTGAATCGGGCAAGAAAACGATGGTTGTCAGCCAAGGTGTACAGACCCTTGGCAAGCAGATTGACATGCAGAATATCCGCATCTGAAAGCACAGCCCGGTGGGCCCCGGTAACATCCAGCTGTAAACGGAATCCCCGGGACGGATCCAGTGGCGAATCCGCCTGCAGCTTTGAATAGCTCACACCCGGCAGAAGCAGGCTGGAGGTTCCTCGCTCACCGTCACCAATGCGAAAGCGCTCGCCTTCCCAGCGCATCGACAACACCTGCATCCAACCGTTGTCCAGTTGATGGTTCCATTGCTGACCGAAGGTCAGGCGTTCGGACTCAACGTCTTCCACATGTTCCCGCTGATACCCGGTGCCCAGGCGGATGGAATCGGTCATGGGCGGGTCAAGAGGCAGTTCGTACCAACCACTGACACTCTGGCGCAGTTCAGAGAGCTCGGTATCTGCCCCTCTCTTGTGCCCCATGGAGTTAATATAGTGCTCACGCCAGTTGCCGCGGAAACGCGGCCCCACATCGGTCGAGAACCCGACACCCGCAGAGACCGACCTGGGAGGCCTTGGGGTCAGACCGATATTCACTGGAATAACACGATCCTCGGCCTGGGAAGGTGAGGCATCAATGTCGACGCCAGAAAAATACCCACTGTTGGACAGATCCCGGTTAAGCCGCGCCACCTTGTCAGCATGAAACGGCTCGCCCGGCTCTGTGGTCACAAATTGCCTCAGCAACTGCTCCTCAAAACCATGGCCTTCGAGAAAGGTGACTTCACCCAGTTGGTAGCGTTCACCGGTGCGATAGGTAAGCAGGATATCGGCGGCGTTGGCTTTCGGGTCAACCTTCAGCTTTCGGGTCTCATACTCACCATCAAAATAGCCCAGGCGCCCTGCCCGGTTCTGTATCGACTGCCGTAAACCGTCGTATTCACCATGATTCAGAATGTCACCCTCCCGAGGGCGCTCCGGAAGGTCTTGCACCAGGTCGGGATCGTCTGCCCCCGGACCCTGAATATCCACACGCCGGGACCGCACGCGCACTGGCTCGCCCGGAATAATGGTCAGCACCAGCTCCGCCGACGCTTCATCCTGTTCATTGACCTGCCAGCGAATGGTCGGGTTGTAATAACCCAGAGCCCGGACTGCTTCTTCCACCTGAGAGACGGCGCTGGAGGCATAGCGGCGAAGTCCGTCAGCGGTTCTGTCCTGCACCTCACCCAGCAGGATTTCCGCGTTCTCCTGTAATTGGTCGTAATCCCCCTCGACCTCCACCCGAACCTGGTTGGCTAATACAGAACTCGCCTGCCATAACAGCAGCCATATCACCGACCTGATTGCTGCTTGAATGTGAGTCCCGAATAACCGCATCAAAGGATGGCTGCCCTGACCAGATAAAGTGAGTGTTCCCTGTCACAGGGGCGAGAGTTTACCCGCAAGACCGGGGCGCTATCCATGCCCGCCGTATTAAGATTAGCAGCATAACGCCGCTTCCGTTGCCACCGCCAGTCTCGTACCCGTTCCAGAAATAGGCTAACCTGTCAGACACTTATAGAGCCATAGACAGGTCCTACGGATGCTTCATGTAAACCGCGAAAACCTGAAATCCAGTCATCAGCTGATCTGGTTCGTGATCGACTTTCTGATGCTCGGCCTGTTGATCGTCAACCTTTCGTTCATCATCTGGGATTCCATCTACAACTTCGTGGCTGTGCAGAATCTCCTCAAAGACTACGCGCCGGCACTGCAATCTGCCTACCACCCCATTCATGAACGCTTCATCTTCTACGACCTGATCTTCGTGGCCATTTTCCTGAGCGAATTTGTACTGCGCTGGGGTTATTCAATCAGGGCAAAAGTCTATGACCGCTGGTACTTCTATCCGTTCATCCACTGGTACGATCTGGTGGGCTGCATTCCGGTTGGCAGCCTCCGGTTTCTGAGAATCCTGAGGGTGATCTCTATTATCTACCGGCTGCATCAGTACAAGATCATCGATTTCACCAACACCCGGCTGTTCCGGTTCGTTAATTTCTACTACGAAGCATTCATGGAGGAGTTGTCTGACCGGATTGTCCTGAAAGTACTCAGCGGTGTTCAGGAAGAAGTTCGGCGGGGCTCGCCTCTGTTTGAGCGTATCCAGCAGGATATTCTTTATCCGCGGCGGGAAATGCTGTCAGACTGGATTTCAGAACGGGTGGCAGTGGCAGCCAAGGAGGGTTACGTACCAAATCGCAGCGCATTGAGGGCCTACCTGGAAAACCGGGTTGACCAGGCCTTGAAGCAGAATCTGGAGCTATCCCGATTGAAATACCTGCCAGTGGTGGGGCCAACCATCCAGGACACACTGGAGAATGCGGTGGGTGACATTGTCGCCAATGTGATTCACCAGATTCTCGAAGACCTGGCCTCCACTTCTAACCATGCGTTTATTGAAGATATCGTCAACGTGTTCCTGCCCGAACCTGGCCAACAACAGGAAGAGGCCGAAAACGAAGCGCTAATCAACCTGATACTGGAGGTGATCGACGCCATCAAGGACCAGGTCCGGGTCAAACACTGGCGCGAGAATCTGCCCTGACAGGAGTTGCTCGTTACTGTGGCAACCCATCGATGACCGCCTGACAGACCTGTTCCTGGTTCAACCCCTGGCCCTTGATGGCCAGGTCCGCGTAGCGGGTATAAAGGGCGAAACGCTCTTCAAATAACGCTTCCAGCGACTGGTCGGGCCGACGGGAGATACCGCGGAGGCTGTAATTGCCGATACGTCTGCGCACCTCATCCAGAGAAATATCGAGAAACACTACGGTGCCCTTCTGCCTCAGGTGTGTCATCGCGGCCTCACTGTACACCGCGCTACCACCGGTGCTAATGACCTGACCTTCAACCTCAAGAGCCAGCAGTACCTGCTCTTCAATCCGGCGCAGGGCCAGATAGCCGTCCTGGTCAACGATCTCCTGCAGCGTTCGCCCGGCCTGCTCCTGTATCAGCAGATCGGTATCGATAAACCCCAGGCCCAGGCGTTTTGCCACCAACACCCCGACGGTGCTTTTGCCGCTGCCAGGCATGCCGATAAACACCAGATTTCTGCGCCCGATGGTCATGCTGCTTCACGAGCCTCTGCCGAACGGCAGGCCGCCGCGGTGAACAGAACATCGGTTGATGAGTTCAATGCGGTTTCGGTGGAATCCTGAACCACGCTGATGACAAAACCAATGGCAACCACCTGCATGGCCACTTCCGTGGAGATACCAAACAGACTGGTCGCCAGCGGAATAAGCAGCAGTGAACCCCCAGCCACGCCGGAAACCCCGCAGGCCGCAATAGACGAAACCACACAAAGCAGCAGTGCGGTCGGGAAATCCACCGGAATACCCAGGGTATTCGCAGCCGCCAGGGTAATCACGGAGATGGTGATGGCGGCACCGGCCATATTGATAGTGGCACCAAGCGGGATGGAAATAGCGTAAGTATCCGGGTCCAGCCCCAGCCGGTCACACAGGTTAAGGTTAACCGGGATATTGGCAGCGGAACTGCGGGTAAAAAAGGCGGTGATGGCACTGCCCCTTAAACAGGCGAATACCAGGGGGTAAGGATTCTGGCGGGTGTGGAGGAAGACAATCAACGGATTGGTCACCAGAGCCACAAACAGCATACAGCCAACGATGACCGCCAGAAGGCGGCCGTATTCCAGCAGCGCGCCGATGCCGGCATCTGCCAGGGTATTGGCAACCAGCCCGAAGATTCCCAGGGGCGCAAACCGGATAACGGCCCGGACAATGCCGGAAATTGCATCGGACAGGTCGTTCACCACTTGCCGGGTGGCGTCACGGCCCTGGCGCAGCATTAATCCCAGACCAACGGCCCAGGCCAGAATAGCAATGAAGTTCCCCTCCATCAGGGCGCTGACCGGATTCGTCACCGCGCTCAGCAGAAGATTGCGCAGGATCTCGACGACCCCGCCAGGCGGGTTGCCGCTGACCTCCGGAAGCTCCAGCGTGAGTTCCGTGGGGAAGACAAAGCTGGCGATCACCGCTACCACAGCCGCCACCAGCGTACCGATCACATAGAGCAGCAACACCCCACGAATGTGGGTTGGCTGTCCCTGCTGGTGATTGGCAATGGCTGCCGTCACCAGCGCAAACACCAAGATAGGCGCAACCGCTTTCAGGGCGGATATAAACAGTTGGCCAAGCAGAGAAACCGATTGGGCAGTATCAGGCCAAATCACGGCCAGCAAAACGCCGGCAATGATTCCGATGGTAATCTGGGGTATCAACCCCATCTGCAGCAGGGGGCGTACAACGCCAAGTCGCCGGGAAGACATCTTTGGGCTCCTTTTGCTTGGTCAGAAAGGGGCATCACCCGGCAATAATGGCCATGGGAATAATCTGCCGCCCAGAAAGCAAAAAAGGCAGATCAGTGAAGGTAACTGACCTGCCTTTTTCTTTTTTGGTAGCGGGAGCTGGATTCGAACCAACGACCTTCGGGTTATGAGCCCGACGAGCTACCAGACTGCTCCATCCCGCATCAAACTTTTCATCAATCAGGTAGAGGCCCGATCAACGTGGCGCGAATACTATAGCTCTGGCCGCCAGCTGTCAAAGAGGATTTCGGTTATTACCTATCCCGCCCGGATCAGCGCTCCAGAATTGCCGTCACGCCCTGGCCGCCAGCGGCGCAGATTGAGATCAGGCCACGACCACTACCTTTCTGCTCCAGCAGCTTGGCCAGCGTGGCGACAATACGGCCTCCGGTCGCGGCAAACGGATGCCCCGTGGCCAGACTCGAACCCTTCACGTTCAGCTTGTCGCGATCAATGGTGCCCAATGGTTTTTCCAGCCCGAGGCGCTCCCTGCAGAATCCCGGATCTTCCCAGGCTTTCAGGGTAGATAAAACCTGTGCCGCAAATGCCTCGTGAATCTCATAGAAGTCGAAATCCTGAAGGGTCAGGCCGGCCCTTTCCAGCATCCGGGGTACGGCATAGGCTGGCGCCATCAGCAGGCCCTCTTTCTTGTCGACGAAATCCACAGCAGCCACTTCGGAGAAGGTCAGCCAGGCTTTGACATCCATGTTATGGGCCTTTGCCCACTCTTCGCTGGCCAACAGCACTGCCGACGCGCCATCGGTCAGCGCCGTGCTGTTGGCTGCAGTCATGGTGCCGTTTTCCCGATCAAAACAGGGCTTGAGGGTGGCCAGTTTTTCCAGCGTGGTGTCCGGACGCAGGATATTATCTTTATCGAGACCGGCCATGGGAGTCATCAGATCGTCGAAAAAGCCCTCCTCGTAGGCCTTTGCCAGCTTCTGATGACTCTCCCAGGCCAGGCGATCCTGATCTTCACGGGCGATACTCCATTCTTTGGCAGTCACCTGGCAGTGGTCCCCCATGGACATGCCTGTACGGGGCTCGCCGTTCTCCGGAATCTCCGGCACCAGATGGCTCGGCCGGAAACGGCCAAGAATTTTCAGGCGCTCCTTGGTGGTCTTGGCACGGTTGAGGTCCAGCAGGATTTCCCGGAGCCCTTCGCCCACCCCGATCGGCGCATCAGACGTGGTATCGGTGCCGCCGGCAATGCCGCACTCGATCTGCCCCAACGCGATTTTGTTCGCCACCAGAATCGCGGCTTCCAGGCCGGTTCCGCAGGCTTGCTGGATATCGTAGGCCGGTGTTTCAGGTGCCAGACCACAGCTGAGAACCGATTCACGAGTCAGGTTGAAGTCCCTGGAATGCTTGATCACGGCGCCCGCGACCACTTCGCCCATTTTCATGCCGTCCAGATTAAAGCGATCCACCAGCCCACGAAGCGCCGAAGTCAACAATTCCTGGTTACTGATCTTGCTGTAGGCAGTATTGGAGCGGGCAAACGGAATACGGTTACCGCCAATAACGGCAACCCGTCGAATGCCCTGGCTTGCCCCTTTCACGGGTGATGAGGTTTTCTTTGCCTGTGCCATCGCTGTGTTTCCTTGTGAGTCAGATGATTCTGTTTCGGTTCACCGATACTGTTGATGAGTCTAGCGCCTGACGGCAGTCTCTCATTGGCAACTCTGACAACGCACAACCTGCGTTCAGTCAATACAATAGCTGGAAGATTCCTTACCCTTTAGGCTAATTTGCAATCAACCAGATGCACAAGGAAGAAAACATGTCTGACCTCTACCTCAAACTCGTGAATACCCCGGTGGGAAAAACCGCCGCCCAGTCTCTTGGCTTGCCGTCACCGGCCCCGCTGAAACGCCTCAAGCGAGTGGATCAGCCTTTTATTGAGGGCGACGTCCTCATTGGAGCCGGCAATGGTGCCCGCGCCATCGCCACCCTTGGCAGCATTGTTGGCGCCAGCCCGGCCACCCTGCACCACGCCACCGGGCCGGAAACCCTGGCCGAATCGGCCAAGACAAGCAACAAGGCTCAGGCACTGGATATCACCGGCGAGGTCTCCGGCAAGTTCTCGGCACTGATTTTCGATGCGTCCGGCCTGCAGAAACCGGATGAATTGCGCGCCCTGTATGACTTTTTCCACCCCACTATCCGGAAACTGGCGACGAATGGCCGGGTTCTGGTGATTGGCCAGGACCCGCACACTTGCCGCAAGGCGCCCCAGGCCGCTGCACAACAGGCACTGGAAGGCTTCGTACGAGCCGTTGGCAAAGAGATCGGCAAAAAGGGCGCTACCGCGAACCTGGTCTGGATAGCACCCAATGCTGAAAACCAGCTGGATTCCTCGGTTCGGTTCTTCCTGTCGCCACGCTCAGCCTACGTCTCCGGGCAGGTGGTTCGCATCGGCAAAGCCGACGAAGCCAAAGCCACCAATCCGGTCGCACCATTGGCAGGCAAAGTGGCCCTGGTGACCGGCGCGTCCCGAGGCATTGGCGCCGCTATCGCTGCAACCCTCGCCAGAGATGGGGCAACCGTCATCGGGCTCGACATTCCGCCGGCACTCGAGGAATTGCAGAAAGTAACCGGCGCTCTGAAAGGCAAGGCGCTCGCCTGCGACATCACCGACGAAAAGGCGCCAAAGCTGATCGCAGACTTTATCGAAAAGGAAACCGGCGGTGTCGACTTCGTCATCCACAACGCCGGCATCACCAGAGACAAAACCCTAGGCAACATGCCCGAACATTTCTGGGATATGACCATTGCCGTCAACCTGACCGCAGAAGAGCTGATTGACGAGGAACTGGCTGAGCGCAAACTGATACGGGAAAACGGCCGCATCGTCTGCATTTCTTCGATCAGCGGCATCGCAGGCAATTTCGGCCAGACCAACTACTCCTGCGCCAAAAGCGGCGTGATCGGCTATGTCGAAGCCATGGCCCGTCATCTGAAGAACGGCATCACCATCAATGCCATTGCCCCGGGCTTTATTGAGACCCAGATGACCGCCGCCATGCCGTTTACCATCCGTGAGGCCGGTCGACGCATGAACAGCCTGTCTCAGGGCGGGCAACCGGTTGATGTGGCCGAGGCTATCGCCTGGTACTGCAACCCAGCGTCTGCGGGCGTGAACGGGAACGTGGTTCGGGTATGTGGCCAATCCCTGATCGGCAAGTAATTCAGAAAAGGCACTACAGGAAGAGGCCGGTCAGGGTAACCCTGCCCGGCCTTTTTGCGGCTCACCAAAGGAGCTTGGCGTTTTCTGAGGGAATAAAAAAAGCAGACCAGATTGGTCTGCTTTTTAGAATCTGGTGGGTGGTGCAGGGATCGAACCTGCGACCCTCGCCTTGTAAGGGCGATGCTCTCCCAGCTGAGCTAACCACCCAGGGTAAGGTGGCGGAGCGGACGGGACTCGAACCCGCGACCCCCGGCGTGACAGGCCGGTATTCTAACCAACTGAACTACCGCTCCGCATCGATTCAGCTTTGCCGAATCTGAACTCTGTTTTGAAAGTGGTGGGTGGTGCAGGGATCGAACCTGCGACCCTCGCCTTGTAAGGGCGATGCTCTCCCAGCTGAGCTAACCACCCACTTTCGCTGCCTTACTTTACTTCAGGCTCAAAACAGTCACTTGCTGCGCTTGGCGCCTGCTGAGTCAGCGTTGCTGTCTCAACCAAGTGAGACGCGCATTTTAAGCATTTCGCTCACTGTGTCAAATGTTTTTCCGAAAAATACTGAACTTTTTTCCGAGACGCTCTCAGGCGAACATTTATTGATCAAAATCAGAACGTTGTACTGTTTTACCCTGCTCAGGGAAGTGCCGTATTTCCGCAGACTTCTGGCCTGCCTGCTGCCCCTTTCGCTTCAGAGCCAGCTCACTCACTCGCGCCCGGCGCTCGCCAGGCACCGCCTGACTGGCAAGCGCCTGGTTAAGGTCATCCAGGCGTTGCCGAGCCTCCCGCCAGGATTCCTCAAGCAACGGACCAACCTGCCCGGCCAGCCTGCCAATACGCAGCCGGAACGTATCTTTGAAGGACATTTTTTTTATCTCTCTTCACTACACCATCCCCAGTGTAGACATTGCCTAGAAGATCCACCAGCCTCCCGATTCTGCCTCTTCCCTGCGCTCGCGCTCAAGTTCCAGTTGGGCATACTCCTGCTCCAGCGCCTTCAGCTTGCGATCGGCTTCCAGCGGTACCGTTGGCCCACCCCCGAATGGCCAGAACCAGGAGGTCTCCTCATATTTACCCTGCTGCTGCAGACGCTCAATCTCCAGCTCGCGCTCCTGCTCAAGAGCCAGCTTCCGCTTCTCGTAGTCGGTATCTTCGTTAACTTCGACAATCGACGTTGCGGCATGGTTCGGCGCCAGTAGATCGCTGTTCAGGAACAGCGTGGACACAATTTCGTCCGACTGCATGGCGTATTCACGGGTAACCAGTTGCAGCTCGCCGGAGGCCAGCGGGTGCTCCGGATCCAGGTCCGGATGAGGACGCGAGGGCTCCTCCAGTTCGTTGTATCTCAGGTAGTAGATCTTGCCAGGCTCCACCTTCAGAGTGGCATCCGCAATCAGGCTCAAACTGAAGGAGTTCAGGCCTTCAAGCCCAAGCAAAGGCCGACGCATGGCGATGTGCCGTTCACCGGGGCTCACTTCCAGCCAGGTAAAGCTGTTATTGCGAATGTTGAAATAGTGCTTGTCGTCAATATAGACGCTGGGAGACTCGATCTCATCCGCCGCCCATTGGGAGTGGGTACGGTAGAAATACAACAAGGCATTGCCCTGATCCCACTGATCGGTGTCGATATGCACGAAATCATGGCCCGACACCGGGTGGAGAAAGCCACCCACACTCTTGCCGATAGACTGATAAACGGTGCAGCCAGACAACACCAGAAAGCACGCCACAACGGCGGCACTTTTAACGAAAGGCACTCGGATTTTCATTGTTATGCACTCTTCATCCCTTATCGAGTAGGGACGATCATAACAACTGGCCACCACAAGAAATGAGAGCTACCGCAAGGGATGAATACAAACCGTTACATTCACCCCCGGCAACCGTTACTGCCCTGAGTTCGACGCCCTGAGCTGATTGACCTCCTCCGACAGGCGCACGAGGCGTGAGGTAAGTTGGGCACGGGAAGCATCGATGGATTCCACGGTCCGGGCCAGTTCTGCCAGTCGATTCCGCAGCGCCCGAACATCACCGGCTCCTGCGAGGCCGTCCGTTCGAGCCTCGACGGAGGACAGCCGGCTTTCAATACCATCGATACCCAGTTTCTGCTCCTGCTCAAACCGGCGGATACGGCTCTCTACCACCTGATCGATATCACCGATCTGCTGACTCAGCCTGGTCAGTTGCGACGTCGCCTCACTATTTGCCTGCTCCAGCGCAGCCACAGACGTCTCCAGCTTCTGGCTCAGTTGGGCGATATCTCCAGCAAACGTGGTACGAACCTGCTCGAGCGTGGTTTCCAGATCTGACACCGATTTGCCGGTCTCGGCCAGATTCTGATCCAGCACCGAGAGCCGCTGACCATGCTCCTCAAGCTGTTTCCGGTTGCGCTCATTAGCAACCACCCAGAGCTTGCGGATTTCACTGTTGGCGGTCTCAACCTTTTCCGCATTGGCCGCTATCTTTTCCTCCAGAGAGGCACCCCGCTCCTGCAAGGATTCCCCGGTTTCCGAAAGCTCGCCCTCAAAACGGGCCAGCGCCAGCTTACTTTGCCGCGCCCAGTAATCCGCCTCTTCCAGTTGACTCTCCAGCGCCGCGATGCGCTGACTCTGGCTATACCACCCTGCGCCAGCAGCCACCGCAAGCCCGAAAATCGCCCCCCAGACAAGAACTCGTCCACCACGACCACCGCCTCCGCCAGAGCCCGCAGCTGCACCTGGCGGCCTGGCTTTGGGAGCCCCACGCCCAGTCTCACGCTCTTTACTGGCACGAGGGGTTCGCGCTTCCCCGGCGCCGATCGGGGGTTCTGCTCTCAGCTCATCTTCGTCCGGGCGGATGGGTTCCATTACAGCTCCTGGAAATGGATGGTTTAATTGTATAACCGACGATAATACCTGCAGTTACGGACAGGTTAAAATGAAGGCTTTTAAAGAAAGCGCTCCGGCACCCGGACGCCCGGGCTTGCCGTGTTGCACGGCAACTGGCCAGAACATACAATGGCCGGCTTTCCAATTATCACAGGACTGTTGCTTATGCAGCCGCTTGTTGGACTCATCATGGGCTCCAAATCTGACTGGCCCACCATGGAACACGCTGCCGATATGCTCGACAAACTCGGCGTGCCCTACGAAACCCGGGTTGTCTCCGCCCATCGCACACCGGATCTGCTTTTTGATTACGCCAAGACCGCGGCCGATCGCGGACTGAAGGTCATCATCGGTGGCGCCGGCGGCGCGGCGCACCTGCCGGGCATGGTTGCCTCACAAACGTCTTTGCCGGTGCTGGGCGTGCCCGTACAATCAAAAGCACTGAATGGCCTGGATTCGCTGCTTTCCATCGTGCAGATGCCAGGCGGCATTGCTGTTGGCACATTGGCGATTGGCAAGGCCGGCGCCACCAACGCAGGCCTGCTGGCAGCACAGATCGTTGGCACGTTCGACGACAAGGTTCGCCAGGCAGTGGAAGACTTCAGGAAAAACCAGACCCAGACGATTCTGGACAACCCTGACCCCAGGGATCAATAACCTATTACCGAGACCAGGCGAGCGGGCCGGGGAGGGCTTTCCAAAACACGCTACAAGCACCTCGCTGTGCGCTTGTTTCGGGCCGTCCATGGCCCTCAACAGTTTTGGAAAGCCCTCCCCGGCCCGCTCTGGCGTCGCCCCAAATAAAGAGCAGGAGAACCAGATGAGAATCGGTGTACTCGGAGCCGGCCAACTCGGGCGCATGCTGGCCCTTGCCGGATACCCCCTCGCAAAGGAATTTGTGTTCTACGACATGTCCGGCAGCCCCAGCGCTGGTCTGGGGGAAGTCATTGTGGATCGCGACGGCAGCTACCTGGACGACTTCCTCTCCCGCGTCGACCGCGTAACCTACGAATTCGAGCACCTGCCTGTTGAAGTGGCGGAGAAGCTGGCCCAACACAAGCCGGTTCACCCCTGCCCCAGGGCACTTCAGGTTTGCCAGAACCGGGAGGCAGAGAAAACCCTGTTCGGCCAGCTTGGCATTCCAACGCCGGAATGGAAAATCGCTGATAGCGCCGCTTCCCTGAAAGCCGCTGCCGAGGCACTTGGCTGCCCGGTGGTAGCCAAATCCATCACTGAGGGCTACGACGGCAAAGGCCAGGCCGTCCTGAGAGATCCGGAACAGGCAGAAGAAGCCTGGACCGCCATCGGCCACCCCAGGGTAATCGTGGAGAAGTTCGTTAACTTCAAACGCGAAGTGTCCATCATCGCTGTTCGCGGTGAGGATGGCGATGTGGCCTTTTACCCCATTGCCGAGAACAGCCACCACGAGGGCATACTGCGCTACTCCATTGCCCCGGCACCCGGACTGCAACCCCACATCCAGCAAGATGCTGAAAAGTACATCAAGGCACTATTGAACGAATTGAACTATGTGGGCGTACTGACTCTGGAACTGTTTGAGACCGAGGACGGCCTGGTAGCAAACGAGATGGCTCCACGGGTCCACAATTCCGGGCACTGGACCATTGAGGGTTCCATGACCAGCCAGTTCGAGAATCACATTCGCGCGGTCAGCGGACACGCTCTGGGCAATGTTCAGGCACGCGGCCTGAGCTGCATGATTAATATCATCGGCGAGCACGGCGACATTGAACGGATGCTGGAACTGCCCTACGCTCATCTTCACCTCTACAATAAAGGGGAGCGCCCAGGGCGCAAGCTCGGGCATGTGAACATTCTGGCAGACAGTTATGAAGAGCTGGTCTGGCGGGTCCGGAACTGCGCTCAGTTTCTGCCCGGCAGCCCCGAGTTTAAAAGCTCTCTCACAACAAAGGGTTGATTTAACTCAAACCGCCCTTATATTGCGAGAGTGTCAACTCACATAAACAGAGAGAACCAGGGAGAACGACCTCATGGCATTTGAACTTCCCGCACTGCCTTACGAAAAAAACGCACTGGAACCGCATATCTCTCAGGAAACCCTTGAGTACCACTACGGCAAACATCACAACACCTACGTAACCAAGCTGAACGGTCTGGTTGAAGGTACTGAGAATGCCAACAAGTCTCTGGAAGACATCATCAAGAGCGCCAGCGGCCCGCTGTTCAACAATGCAGCCCAGGTATGGAACCACACCTTCTACTGGCACTGCCTGAGCCCGAACGGTGGCGGTGAACCCACCGGCGCTGCCAAAGAAGCCATCGAGAAGGCCTTTGGCTCCTTCGAAGACTTCAAGAAAGAATTCAACGACAAGGCCGCCAACAACTTTGGTTCTGGCTGGACCTGGCTGGTGAAAAAAGCTGACGGCAGTGTTGCCATCGCTAATACCAGCAACGCCGAAACTCCGCTGACCGGCGCCGACAAGCCGGTACTGACCGTTGATGTATGGGAGCACGCCTACTACATCGACTACCGGAACAGCCGTCCGAATTACCTGGAAGCGTTCTGGAACCTGGTCAACTGGGATTTCGTGAACGAAAACCTGGCCTGATCCAGCCGGAACAACGGTAGGTAGCAACAACCTGACCGTTGACCAAACGCCCGCACGGGAACCCCTGCGGGCGTTTCTGTATCTGAATGCGACGAAACCGAAACAAATCGACACACGCATCCACAAGAAACTCTGAAAAAATCGTCCATACTCCATGAAGTTGAAAGGAATCTGAACCATACTGTCATGTGCCGCGTGATAGATCCTGCCGCAGGGTCCGACAGAACCAATCAGACAGATGAGCCAAGAACAGCGGATGCAAAAAACCTTTGAAGTAGAGAACCACCTCGGATACCGCATTCTCCGATGGGTACTGCTCGTCGCGTTGCTGAGCGGTATTCTGATGAGCGCGGTACAGGTGGTGCTGGATGCAAAGAGGGTATCCGCTGAACTGGAGCGTGATGCAGCCCAGACCCTTGCCATGGTGGAAGACTCTGCCACCCAGGCCGTTTTCAGCATTGATGACACGCTCGCCCAACAGGTGGTGGATGGACTGTTCGCCCTGGAACCCATTCACATGGCCAAAATCACCCATCCCGACGGTGATGAACTGGGTGATCGGCTACGGCCTCTGCAGGACTCCCCGTTTCGCCCTTTAACTGATCCGATATTCGGCCAGGTTCGCGAATACCGCGAGAGTCTCACGCGAGGCAGCAATCCGGATCTTGTCTACGGCTATCTTGAGGTTCACTACGACACCGCCCCCTATGCTCGAACCTGGCTCGGCCGAGCAATGGTGACGTTTGCATCAGGCATTGCCCTGGCACTCATTCTTGGCATCGTACTGTTCGTGGTGTTCCATCTGCTGCTGACCCGCCCGCTGCTGCGCATTGTGCAGTCGGTCAAAAAGGTTGATCCGGCACATCCGGACGATCGTCTGGTGTCGATTCCGGAAGGACACCGGGCCGATGAGCTTGGCCTTTGGGTTAACGCCACCAACAATCTGCTTGTGGCTATCGGCGACACCCAGAAAAAACATCGTGAAGCCGAAGACCGGGTCACCCGCCTTGCCCGCTACGACACACTGACCGGCCTGCCCAGTCGGGATGCCTTTATGGAAGATCTGCAGGGCGCTATCGAACGGGCCAGAGAAGGACACAGCTCGATCGCGCTTATGGTCTGTGGCATTGATGACTTCAAATCCGTCAATGAACAGTGCGGTTTCCGTACCGGGGACACCATCCTGCAAACCGTCGCCAGTCGCCTGACCGCCAATCTTTCCTCAGACAGATTCAATGTCGCCCGACTGGGCAGTGACCAGTTTGTCATCGTTGAAAAGCACCTGCGCGATGGCTTCCAGGCAGCAGAAACCGCCGAGAAGGTACTCGCTACCATCGGCTCCCCCATCAATTCGGGCAACCACCGGATTTCCATGACCGCCACCCTGGGGATTTCCCTGTTTCCGTCAGATGCCGACCAGGCCGATCGCTTGCTCCAGAGCGCCGAACAAACCATGGCACTGGCGAAGCAGACCGGGCACAACCACTTCCAGTTCTATGTGGCCAGCATCGACAAGGAAATTCGCGAACGCAAACAGATGGAAAAGGACCTGGCCCAGGCCCTCGCAAACCACGAATTCCATCTGGTCTACCAGCCACAGATCAATCTGGAGACCCGGCGCGTTATTGGTGCAGAAGCACTGCTGCGGTGGGAACACCCTGAACACGGCATGATTCCCCCGGACCTTTTCATTCCGGTAGCGGAAGCGAATGGTTCCATCGTCGAGATTGGTCAATGGGTCCTGGATCAGGCTTGCTGGCAGGCCGCTCGCTGGGCATCCGAAGGTACTCACCTCAGAATCGCCGTGAACCTTTCCGCCGTTCAGCTACGCCAGGAATCCATTGTTGACGATATTCTCAACACCCTGAAACGTCATAATATTCCGGCGGGACGCCTGGAACTGGAAGTGACCGAAACCAGTTTTATGACCAACCTCACCGATGCGGTCGCCAAGCTGCATCGGCTGCATCGGGCCGGCATCAGTATTGCGGTTGATGATTTCGGCACGGGCTATTCATCGCTGACCTATCTGAAGCAGATGCCGGTACAGCATCTGAAGATCGACAAGCAGTTCATTCGGGACCTGCTGATCAACGAGGAAGATACCCGAATTGCCAACACCATCATCGACCTTGGCAAGAGCCTGAATCTGACCGTCGTCGCAGAAGGTGTGGAAACAGCAGAGCAGGAGTATTACCTCAGCCAGCGTGGCTGCGCGCTTGCTCAGGGGTATTTCTTCTCCAAGCCCCTGTTACCCAGAGATTTTGAGAATTTCGTACAGACTTTCCACGCCCGGATCGTGGAAAATAACGCCTGAACCTTTAGCCCTTAGGAGTAGTCATGGGAACGACTGTCATCGGTCTTGTAGTAATTGCCGTTGTCATCCTCTATCTGGTGTTTATCTACAACCAGCTCGTCTCTTTGCGCAACCAGTTCAAGAATGGCTTTGCCCAGATTGATGTCCAGCTGCAGCGCCGCCACGATCTGATCCCGAACCTGGTGGAATCCGCCAAAGCCTATCTGGACCATGAAAAGTCCACCCTCACCCAGGTGATGGAAGCGCGCAATAACGCGGTCAGTGCTCAGAAAGATGCCGCCCGAGACCCAGGCGACAGTACCAAGATCCAACGCCTTGGAAGTGCCGAGAACCTGCTGACCAAAGCCCTCGCCAACTTCTACGCCGTGGCCGAGAATTACCCTGAGCTGAAAGCCAACGAGACCATCCAGCAACTGATGGAAGAACTCTCCAGCACCGAGAACCGCGTAGCGTTCGCGCGCCAGGCATATAACGATGGCGTGATGACGTACAACATCTTCCGCGAGAAGTTCCCTAACAATATCGTGGCCGGCCTGTTTGCGTTCAAGGAAACCGCCCAGCTGCAGCTCGAATCTCCAGAGGCCCGCCAGGCTCCGAAAGTCAGTTTCTGAGGCCTGATTCATGGCGAGCCCCGGTTTCTTCCAGCGCCAGGCCAATGCCCGGCGCAACACTGGCCTGTTGGTCGTTCTGTTTCTAACCGCAGTCACCCTGATTACTCTGGCGGTCTGCCTGGTGGGTTACATGGTCACCCGCAGCCAGACCTCAGCCCTGCCCTTCCATTACTGGCTGCTGTCCAGCCACGGCCTGACGACCGCCGGTGCGGTGGTCGCGCTGATTGGCATCGGTTCCCTGGTACGCTGGGTGGATCTGGCCGGAGGCGGCACCCGGGTAGCACGAATGGTGGGCGCTCGAGCTATTGATCCGGATACCCGCGATCCGGAAGAACGCAAACTGCGCAACATCGTGGAAGAAATGTCGATTGCCAGCGGCGTGCCGGTACCGGAACTCTACGTGATGGACCATGAAACCGGCATCAACGCCTTTGTCGCCGGCTATACCCCTGGTGAAGCGGTGATGGTGGTCACCCATGGGGCCCTGACACAGCTGAACCGTGACGAACTCCAGGGCGTGGTAGGCCACGAATTCAGCCACATCCTCAACGGCGATATGCGCATCAACGTGAGGTTGATCGCCCTGCTGGCCGGCATCCTGATGATCGGCCAGATTGGCCAGTTTCTCCTGAGAGCTGGCTTCTACAGCAGTGGACGCAGCCGAAATCGGGACGGCCGGGCACAGGCTGCCATGGGCCTTATCGGGTTGGCCTTGATGGTGATCGGCTATGTCGGCGTGTTCTTTGGCCGGCTCATTCAGTCGGCCGTCTCACGCCAACGGGAGATGCTGGCCGACGCTTCATCCGTTCAGTTCACCCGTAACCCCGAAGGCATTGGCGCAGCCCTGTTCAAAATCGGAATGAAAGGCGGGTATCTGGACACCACCAGCCACGCCAGCGATATGAACCACATGTGCTTCGGCGAGGCGGCACGGATGAAATTCACTTCCCTGCTGGCTTCCCACCCTCCCATTGACGAGCGGATCAACGCCATCCAGCCAGGGCTGATGGCCCGCCTGCGCAGCAGGCTCAGGGATACCGAACCGGGATCACGTTTGCAGGGGCAAGGCACCAGTCCGGAGAAGGCAGGCATCGGAGACCTGGTAAGCCAGGTGGTCGAACCCGCTCAAGGCACCCGAAAGTACAGCCTGTCCCCTCTGGCAAGCTCCCTGAGCAACGAATCTCCGACGGCAGGCCCTGCGCTATCCAGCCGCGTTGGCACGGTTTCCGCGGACAGCGAGCGCTTCGCCAGCAACCTCCTGCAGAGGCTGCCATCGACCTTTCGCAACCTGTTATACACCCGGGCTGGTGCTGTACAGCTTTGCTATGGCCTGGTGATTTACGAACTGGCGGACGTCGAGCAAACCGAGAGGCTTGCTCTCATTCCAGAGCACTCCGTGCTGGGCGCCCAACCCGAATTGCTTGGCAAACTGCTGCCATCCCTGCTCGAACTTGGCGAGCGTGCACGTTTTCCAATGCTTGAACTGGCCATGCCGGCATTGCGAAAGCTCGATCCGGAGGAGAGGGATACCCTTCTCGCAAACGTTCAGAAGCTGGTTCAGGCGGACAACCGGGTGACCCTGTTTGAGCTCGCGCTCACCACGTTTTTGTGGCGGCATCTGGGCCGTGGTTCCGGGCAGGTCGTGCCCGTGAAATACCGAAGCTTCCGGCAAGTCAAACCCGCCATAGAACAAGTGCTGAGCCTGTTCGCCCGGGCCGGCACCGAAGCACCGGAAAAGGCTCAAGGGCTCTATCAGGAGGCTATTTCAGGGTTTGGCAACGGAAACGACGAAACCCTGCACAGCAAGATCACCATGCAGAACCTGAGAGCTGCTCTGAATGTTCTCAGCCAGCTCTCACCACTGCTGAAGCCTGCCATTATTGATGCCTGCGGACATTGCATCAGCCACGACGGTAAGGTGGAAGTTAAGGAATACGAATTAATGAGACTGGTCGCTGACCAACTGGACTGCCCTATGCCCCCGCTCTGAGGGCAATCGAAAGCACTGCTCCACTTCACATCGCCAACGGGAGTATCAGACAGCGTGGTTATCCACGCTGTCTGGCCAGAACCATTTGATTACTGCCGACGGCCTTCAAACAGCATATCGACTGACGGATCGGTTTCTTCCTGGGGCAAGCCAAGCTTCTCGCGCACTTCCAGGTTCACATCCCAGAGGCGGTTAAACTTTTCAGTGGTCGCCGCCACGGCATCTGCCTTACCCAGCATAATCGTGGGGCGCAGGAAAACCAGCAGGTTGCGCTTAACGCGGGTCTCGGATTCAGAAGAGAACAGCCGGCCGAGTACCGGGATATCGCCCAGCAGCGGCACCTTGCTCTTGCTGACCTGATAATCATCCTTGATCAGACCGCCCAGCACCACGGTCTCACCATCATCCGCCAGCACGGTAGTTTTGATCTCACGTTTGTTGGTGATCAGATCAGAAGCGTTATCTACAGCGGTCGTGGAAATGTCTTCAGTCGTCTGCTCAACCACAAGTCGCACCAAGCCATCTGCACTTATGGTCGGCGTCACTTTGAGTGAAAGGCCCACATCACGTCTTTCGATGGTAGTAAACGGGTTGGTGGTCCCGTCTCCGGTGACAGTGGACTGCCCAGTACGAAACGGTACGTTCTGTCCGACGATAATCTCGGACTCCTGATTATCCAAAGTAATGATACTGGGTGTGGACAGCAGGTTTGCAGCCGCCGAGGAGGAAAGCGCCTGAATAAGAACACCCCAAGTAACGCCGTCCTCATCGCGCTGTCCCGCACCGACCGTCAATCCACCTGCGAGTTGTGGGATGGTGTCACCCACCAACGCCCCAATTACTGAGTTAAGCCCAACCATACCCTGACTGCTCGTCAGATTAGTCCCCAGTACAGGAAACGAACCTGCAGACTCATCGCCAGCCGCCAGTTGCACCCCGAGCTGATCCCCCAGCTCATCACTGATTTCCACAATGGCCGCTTCAATCATAACCTGGGCACGGCGCACATCCAGCTGTGCTACAATCTGCTCGGCTTCCTGCATCAGGGAGGGGTCCCCCCGGACGACGAGAGCATTCAGCCCTTCGTCGGCAAAGACTGAAAAGCTGCTGCCCGGATTCCCGGCAGAGCCACCCGAACTGCCGCCAGCGCTACCCTCTTTCACTACCTCACCCATCACACCTTTGAGTATTTCGGTCAGGGTCTTGGCATCGGCATGACGAAGACGAATCACCTTGGTGGTTCCGCCACTTGCAGACGGTTGGTCCAGTTGGAGAATCAAACCGCGCATCTTGTCCCGAAAGGTTTCGTCGCCCCGCAGAATCAATCGATTGCTGCGCTCGTCGGCTGTCACGCTGTATTTGCGTGCGGCATTCTCACCGCCAGCGCGGCCAAGCTCTTCCGGTGCCAGCTCCTGCAGCAGGGTCACCATGTCACCAACCCAGGCTTCCTGCAGCTGAATCACTTCCACTTCGTATTTAGAGGGGCTGTCCAGTTCCCGCACGATCTGTTCAATGCGAGCGATGTTAGAGGCATGATCACTGACAATCAGGGCGTTTGCCGCAGCCACGCCCGCCAAATGGCCGTATTTGGCGACCAGGGGACGCAGAATCGGAACCAGTTCCAGGGCGTTGGCATTATCAATCTGGATAACACGGGTAATCAATTGCTCGGAAGGCGTTTGCGGAAACCTGTTCAGGTTCTCTGCAGACTGTTTGGCATCGACCTGCTGGACAATTTTGACGACTTCCTCTCCGGGGATCGCAGTAAAACCGTGCACATTCAGCACTGCCAGGAAAAGATCGTATATTTCGTCCTTGTTCATGGGGGCACTGGACAATACCGTCACTTTCCCTTTAACCCGGGGATCCACCACAAAGCTGTAGCCGGTTATGTCTGCCACCTGGGTGACAAAGGCCCGAATGTCCGCATCCTTGAGGTTCAGCCTCCAGGTTTCTTCCTGCGCCTGAGCCAGCGAAGCCAGCGGCAATAAAAGCGCGAACATGATTGCCTGGAGGAGGTTGATCTTGTGGTTATACATCTGGCGATATCGTCCTGTTATTTTGAGTACCCTGTCAGCGCCATTGTTCGGGTATGGCGTAACTGACCGTCAGCAGGGTTCCGTCACGTTCAATTTCTATATCCAGCTGCGGCTGGCTGCGCCAACTGTCCAGCAGCTGCTTGTCCTGCTCGATGTCGCCCAGAGGCTGACCGTTCACCGAGGTAATGATATCTCCCGGACGCAGATTCACGGCGTTCAGCATGGCGTTCGAGCCATCATACACATACCCGCCGCGATCCTCTGCAGGCTGCAGACCGTAGGTTGCCAATGCAGCCACGCCTTCACTGTCCAGCCGCGCTCTGGCGTCTTCCAGGTAGGTATCCGGCGATTCTGCCGTTTGCACAGGCTCTTCCGCAACCAGAGCTCCGGTATCCATCTGTTCCTCAAACGCCAGGGATTCATACCTTCCTCCCCGGCGTAGCAGGATTCGTCCAGCTTCGACTTCCGCCAGCTCAGCATTGCCCGGCAACTGGTCGCCAACCCGATAGTATTCGGTTTCGCCGTTACTTCCGGCAACTATAGCACCGGAGTCCTCAGGACGCTGCCCGACTAGCACACCCTCCAGCCTCAGGCGCAACCCGGTTTCCGGTGCCGATCGACGCACCACATCGGCCACGCCAGCCTGATTTTCCGGTCGCCCGAAGAATTCATAACCGGCGATCGGAGCCCCTACCACTCGGCTACGGACCTCAGCGCCGGCAGCCGTCTGCCCGAAGATTTCCGGTACAGGCCGGTCGTTCCAGGCAATCAACCAGGTTAGTTTCGCCAGCTCTACCGCAAGGTAAAGCACCAGCGCAAGCAACAGCAGATTCGCCAATGTACGCGAGAACCGCTCCTGACGCCCCACCGACAGCTTCATCATATTACAGGCCTCCGGGCAGCAATGGCTGCCGGACCCGGAACACTACGTCACCCGGCCTTGCAGAATCTGGCCAGGGCTGTTGCGCCAGATCGACCATGCGCTTGTACACCCGCAGTTCCATCATGCCATCCCAGAGTATGCTGGCATCAGCCGCCGGCCCGCTTGCACCCTGCTCTGCCACTACCAATGAAACGCCTCCGTCCACGGTGTCCAGGTCTGCCTGCATGGGCGGAAACACGGCCTGGCCCACCTGATTGCCCATCGGCCAGGTAACCCTACCACCATCCCAGCGCCCGAGCCCGTCTGCTGACTTCAGGCGACCGTCTGCCCAGGACATCTCGAAGCGATCCACAGACACGGTTCCCTCAATCATGGCGCCACCGCTCTGGCGTATCAGCTGCTCGAACTCGGCAACCGCTACCACCCCATTGGCACTGACCTCAAAATTACCCTGCCAACCGGCACGGGCAACCCCTTCCACGCGGGATTGTGATGAAGACACAGAAAATTGCAGCGGTAATGTCACCCCGGACAACGATGGCCAGCCAAATTGCCATTCCAGGCGCGCCGGAAAACCAGCCACAACAACCCCTGCGGCCCCATCCCAGAGACGCCCGGATACCTGCTGCACCCGAACCTGCTCTGGCAGCTGCACCTGGGCCGAGGCCTGCTGCCAGAGCCAGCCAGCCGGAACCAGAACAATCAGCGTGATCCCGTAAACCAGCAGACCGAGCAACAGCAGCAGAACCACTTTGCCAGGGCCGAGAAAGGATTTTGGTCGGGATTCAGTCATTGCAATTGGCACATTTAAAAACCGGTAGCCGAGTCTAACAAAGCCATTGGGCAAGTTCATGACAAAAAAACGAAAAACCCCGCGCCAGTGTGAACCAGCGCGGGGTTTTCAGGGGTAGATCGGGCCAGGCCTCAGAAACTGAGACCTGTTCGGGATCTGGCCGGCATTACATCATGCCGCCCATGCCTCCCATTCCGCCCATGCCACCCATATCCGGCATACCACCGCCGGCTTTCTCGTCTTCCGGCTCGTCTGCAACCATCGCCTCGGTGGTGATGATCAGAGAAGCGACAGAAGCCGCTGCCTGCAGGGAAGAACGGGTTACCTTGGCGGGATCCAGGATACCCATTTCCAGCATGTCGCCATACTGCTCGGTAGCAGCGTTGAAGCCGAAGGAACCTTCGCCTTCTTTTACCTTGGCAACCACCACAGAAGACTCACCGCCTGCATTGAATACGATCTGACGCAGCGGAGCTTCCATGGCGCGACGCAGAATGTTCACACCGGCTTTCTGCTCGTCGTTGATGGCGTCTACCTTGTCCAGAGCCGCAATAGCGCGGATGAGGGTAACACCACCACCAGCTACGATGCCTTCTTCAACGGCAGCGCGGGTGGAGTGCAGAGCGTCTTCAACGCGGGCCTTCTTCTCTTTCATTTCAACTTCAGAGCCGGCGCCCACTTTGATGACGGCGACACCGCCAGCCAGCTTGGCGACGCGCTCTTGCAGCTTCTCTTTGTCGTAATCAGAGCTGCTGTCTTCGATCTGCTTGCGAATCTGCTCAACGCGAGCGCTGATATCAGCCTCGGCACCAGCGCCACCGATGATCGTGGTGTTTTCCTTGGTCACGTTGACACGCTTGGCAGTACCCAGGTCATCCAGAGTGGTGTTTTCCAGGGTCAGGCCGACTTCTTCGGAAATCACCGTACCGCCAGTCAGAATGGCGATATCCTGCAGCATTTCCTTGCGACGGTCACCAAAGCCAGGCGCCTTCACAGCGTTGACTTTCACAATGCCGCGCATGTTGTTGACCACCAGAGTAGCCAGGGCTTCGCCTTCGATGTCTTCAGCGATGATCTGGAGCGGCTTGCCAGCCTTGGCAACTGCTTCCAGCACCGGCAGCAGTTCGCGGATGTTGGAGATCTTCTTGTCGACCAGCAGGATGTACGGGTCTTCCAGCTCGGCAGACATGTTGTCCTGGTTGTTGATGAAGTACGGGCTCAGGAAACCGCGGTCAAACTGCATGCCTTCAACCACGTCCAGCTCGTCTTCCAGGCCACGGCCTTCCTCAACGGTAATGACGCCTTCTTTACCCACTTTTTCCATCGCGTCTGCGATGATCTTGCCGATGGTTTCGTCACCGTTGGCGGAGATAGTACCGACCTGGGCGATCATGCGGCTGTCGTCGCAGGGCTTGGCCATTTCACGGATGGCTTTAACAGCTTCGGCGGTACCTTTGTCGATACCACGCTTCAGGTCCATCGGGTTCATGCCGGCAGTCACGGCCTTGATACCCTCATTTACGATGGACTGGGCCAGTACGGTCGCAGTCGTGGTACCGTCACCAGCAGTTTCGTTGGCCTGGGAAGCGACTTCCTTCACCATCTGCGCGCCCATGTTCTCGAACTTGTCTTTCAGCTCGATTTCCTTGGCCACAGACACGCCGTCCTTGGTCACAGTCGGAGCGCCGAAAGACTTCTCCAGAACCACGTTACGACCTTTGGGGCCCAGTGTTACCTTGACCGCGTCCGCCAGGATGTTAACACCTGCTACCATGCGCTTACGGGCGCTATCACCGAATTTAACGTCTTTTGCTGCCATGTCTTCTATTCCTGTTCGTTAAACCGAAAATTGAACCAATCGGATTAATGAGCGTTCGTGCCTATCGCTGTTGCGATCACTCAAGCACGCCGTAAATATCGTTCTCACTCATGATGAGCAGCTCTTCACCGTCAACCTTCACGGTGTTACCGGCATACTGACCGAAGACCACGGTGTCACCCACCTTGACCGCCAGTGCACGGGTTTCGCCGTTATCCAGAATGCGGCCATTACCCACAGCGATCACTTCGCCCTGGGAAGGCTTTTCTTTGGCATTACCCGGCAGCACGATGCCACCCGCAGTTTTCTCTTCTTCTTCCTTACGGCGTACGACAACACGATCGTGTAGCGGACGAATTTTCATTGCTCTGTTTCTCCAATAGTCAGATTAATGTGGCAATGACAATTGCATGTTAAAAATGTCTGGCCGGAGACCCGGACCCGACAAATTGCCCCGGCATCCAAGCCACTGATAGACAGCGGTTTTCAGCCTGAAGCGAATCTGTGCTGTGTTAATGGGGTTGAGCGAAAGGTTTTCAACACCCGCAACGAAAAAAAATTTACTTTTTTTCCTGCTCATCCTGATCAGACTGCCCCTGCTGGAGCTGACCTCTATCAGTCCGGGTCTGATCCTGGTACTCGCCTTCAATGATGTTGCCGTTGGCATCACGATCGAATGGTCGCTGCTGGCCAAATGGGCCTTGCCCGAAGGGCCCTGCACCGCCTCCGGCGCTGAAAAAGAAACTCCGGCCGTGATTCTGCCCCGACACCGTCATCCGCTTCAGCGCCTGCGATGCCAGCCAATGTCGCGAGCCCGGCAACAAACACAGAAAGCCGAAGGTGTCGGTGATAAACCCCGGCGTGAGCAACATGGCGCCACCGACCGCAAGAATCAGCCCCTCGGCCACTTCTTTTGCCGGCAACTCACCGCTGTTGAGCCGTTCATTCGCCCGCAACAAGGTCGCCAGCCCCTGCTGGCGCAGCAACCAGGCCCCGATTACAGCCGTCAGAAACACCAGCCCTACCGTATTCAACACGCCGATAACGCTACCGACCTGAATCAATACCGCCAGTTCGGCAATGGGCATAACGATGAAAAGAAAAAAGAAAACGGGCAAAATGCCTCCCCATAAAAACGATGCAGACACACAGAGAACGTAAAACACCTCTGAACTTAATTAGGGCAAACCATGAAACTTCAAGATTCTGTTATCGCAATCACTGGTGGCGGCCAGGGCCTCGGCCGCGCAATGGCTGAATACCTGGCAGCCAAAGGCGCCAGGCTGGCACTCATCGACCTGATGGAAGACAAGCTGGCTGAAGCCGCTGAGGCCTGCAAACTGGCCGGTGGCGACGCCAAAACCTATGTCTGTAACGTCGCCAAAGAAGAAGACGTTGAGGCAACCTTTCAGGCAATCATCAATGACTTCGGCCACCTCAACGGCCTGGTGAACAACGCCGGCATCCTGCGCGACGGCCTGATGGTGAAATTCAAGGACGGCAAGCTCGAGAAGCGCATGGAACTGGCCCAGTGGCAGTCCGTGATCGACGTTAACCTCACCGGCGTTTTCCTGTGCGGCCGGGAAGCGGCCACCCGCATGATCGAGAACGGCGACCAGGGCGCGATCATCAACATCGCCTCCATCTCCCGCGCCGGAAACATGGGCCAGAGCAACTACTCCGCCGCCAAAGCCGGCGTATCTGCCCTGGTGCCAGTGTGGGCCAAAGAACTCGCCCGCTACGGCATCCGCTGCATGGGCATCGCCCCAGGGTTTATCGAAACCGAAATGACGGCCTCCATGAAGCCCGAAGCCCTGGAGAAAATGACCGCCGGCATCCCCCTGAAACGCATGGGCAAGCCAGAGGAAATCGCCTCAGCGGTAGCGTTTATCTTCGAGAACGACTACGTTTCTGGCCGCATGATCGAGGTGGACGGCGCCCTGCGCCTGTAACCCGGCCAATACCGGAGCTCTGAATGAACGAGTCCGAAAAGGAACCGACAAAGGAGCAGAAAATCTGGCAGGTAGTGGCCGCGATTCCGAAAGGGAAAGTGGCCAGCTACGGTCAGGTAGCCGCCATGGCCGGCCTCGGACGCCAGGCGCGTTTCGTTGGCCGGGCCCTGGGCAAACTGCCCGCCGGCCACTGCATTCCCTGGTATCGGGTTATCCGGAGCAACGGCCAGATCGCCTTTCCTGAAGGCACGGAAACCTGCCAGCTTCAAACAGAGAAACTGAGGCTGGAAGGGGTGGAAGTGTATAAAGGAAAGGTAAAGATGAAGGACTTTCAGTGGCAGCCTTGAGCCGAACACCCAAGGCTGCCACCGGACTAACAAAGACTCAGATCAAACCGCCTTGGCGGCAATGATCTTGTCGTGCCACTCAACCGGGCCGGTCTGGTGCACGGAACTGCCACGGGAGTCCACGGCTACGGTTACCGGCATTTCTTCCACCTCAAACTCATAGATGGCTTCCATACCCAGCTCTTCGAAGGCCACCACCTTGGCACCCTTGATGGCCTTGGAGACCAGGTATGCAGCACCACCCACCGCCATCAGATACACTGCGCCGTGCTTCTTGATGGCGTCGATGGCAACCTGGCCACGCTCGGCTTTGCCGATCATGCCAGTCAGGCCGGTTTTTTCCAGCATGGTGTCAGTGAACTTGTCCATGCGGGTTGCAGTCGTAGGGCCGGCGGGGCCAACCACTTCTTCGCGTACGGGATCAACCGGGCCCACGTAATAGATGAAGCGGCCTTTCAGATCCACCGGCAGCTCTTCACCGCGCTCGATCATATCCACCATCTTCTTGTGGGCCGCATCACGGCCGGTCAGCATCTTGCCGGACAGCAGAACGGTTTCACCCGGTTGCCAGTCTTTCACGTCTTCCGGAGTTACAGTGTCCAGATTCACACGGCGAACATTCTCGCCTACTTCCCAGGTGATTTCCGGCCAGTCGTCCAGGCTCGGCGGGGTCTGCAGGGACGGGCCCGTACCATCCAGCACAAAGTGTGCGTGGCGGGTTGCTGCGCAGTTCGGGATGATCGCCACCGGCTTGTTGGCCGCGTGGGTGGGGTAATCCTTGACTTTTACATCCAGAACGGTGGTCAGGCCACCCAGCCCCTGAGCGCCGATGCCCAGCTCGTTCACCTTCTCGAACAGCTCCAGGCGCAATTCCTCGGCACGATTGGAGGCACCGCGGGCCTGCAGATCGTGAATATCGATCGGATCCAACAGAGCCTCTTTCGCCAGCTCCATCGCCTTCTCAGCGGTACCACCAATACCAATACCCAGCATGCCAGGCGGACACCAGCCGGCACCCATCTGCGGCACCATCTTCAACACCCAGTCCACAACCGAGTCGGACGGGTTCAGCATGGCAAACTTGGACTTGGCTTCAGAGCCACCGCCCTTGGCCGCCACGTGCACGTCTACGGTGTTACCGGGCACCATCTTGTAGTGAATGATGGCCGGGGTGTTGTCCTTGGTATTCTGGCGCTTGCCGTCAGGATCAGCCAGCACAGAGGCGCGCAGCACGTTGTCCGGATGGGTGTAGGCGCGGCGTACACCTTCGTTGATCACATCGTCCAGCGCCATGTCGCACTCGAACTTCACGTCCATACCGATGTTCACGAACACGGTGACGATACCGGTGTCCTGACAGATCGGGCGATGGCCCTGGGCACACATGCGGGAGTTGATCAGAATCTGGGCCATGGCATCCTTGGCCGCCTGGGACTCTTCCTTCTGGTAGGCCTCGTACACGGCCTGAATGAAATCCTTCGGGTGATAATAGGAAATGAACTGCAGCGCATCGGCTACGCTTTCGATCAGGTCGTCCTGGCGGATCACGGTGGTCATAGTGGCCTCATCAGCTTTCTGATTATCGGAAGTATGCGGAGCCACCAAAGCAGCCCCCTGCTTATATAAGGAAGCGAGAGTTTACCAGAAATTCGACACAGCGGTTGATGCGACAGAAGGCGCAAATGCTATGTACGCCAGCGAAAATAGCTATGACGGCAAAACCAATTCGCAACAATTTGTTAAAACAGGCATTACCCGGCCACTGGAACTCGACAAACCGCGGAGCGGCCACTATTTTTGATTGAGGGCCACTCCAAGGGTGCGAGGAGGGTTTCCAGACGCAGAATCACACTTTTGGCTGATCAACACTTGCTACTCTGTCGCTATAGTCGAAGCTACAGAAATTGGCTTTTAAGTGCTGGCTACAATTTCAGACAACCAACAAATCAGAAAAGGCTGTGCGCGGAATCCTGGGGCCGACCGGTTCCGTCAACGCCGGATATAACGACACAACAACAGGAAAAGGTTCCACCCATGTTCAAGAAAACTCTAATAAGTCTTGCCGTGGCTTCTTCCCTTGGGTTGACGGGCTGTTTCAGTGGCTCTAACAGTGGGGGTAATGATAATCCCAAGCCGCAGTATTCTGCTGATTCACTGGGAAAAACCTACCCCATCTTTAACCCTGCGAAGGGCCAGTTGCCTCTGCCCAACGATTTGATTTTTGACTCCACGCAGAAAGACGGAACCTTTGGTGTTGATGACACTACTCCGCCGGTTACCACAGCGCTAAATGAGCTGTCCGGTGCTTCTACCATTGCCCCTGCTGTAATTCAGACCAGCGGGCAGCTTGATGCCTCAACCGTTATTGCCGGAAAAACAGTTCACCTCATTGAATTGGCTTACGCCAGCGGCGACCCGGTACGGGCGCTGTCTGCTGGCGAGCCACCAACTCTCGAACTCGCAATCAGCGGCCCCCAGAACATGCCGAAGATTCGCGCAGACGTTGAATCTCTCGACGGCAATTCGGCCATTCGAATCCTGCCGCTCGAACCCCTGAACCCGCAGAAGCGCTACGTGGTTCTTGTCACGACAGGGGTCAAGGACATCAATGGCGATTCGATCATTCAGGATCCGCTGTATACGAACATCACCGGCGAGGGAACAGAGGATGACCCCGGCAAAGGGCTCGTCAACGGGGCTCTTCTGCCTGTCAGAACTCTCGTTAACAACCTTTGGGAGCCAATCGCTACCAACTACATCAAGGCGCTGGGTGGCTCGCTGAATGAAAGCGAGATAGCTCTGACCTACAGCTTCACAACGTCAAATGATGCGAAAGTACTGCAATACATTGCTGAGCCGGCGGCCTGGTTCGCGGATCAGATCACTACGTTCGTACGCACCAGTGCGGTGACGGCCGCTCGTCAAGGGGGCGCCTCCGCATACGCGGATCTTGCAGCCGCTGCGGACGCTGCCGTCGCACAGTTCCCACAATCGCTTCCCGAGAATCCGGCCTCGCCTCTGAACGCCGTATTCGCGCCCACTGGGCCCTGCCCGATCGCAGGCGCCGGGGATCTGGGCTCAGGAGCCATCGACTGCCTGGCAACCTCCCTCGCATCGCAGTTCCGGGAGGAGCTCCCAACACCGTTGCCTGGTGTTAACCGTAACGTATTCGATGGCGCCGGCTTTACGGATGCGATCACCATCGACAACGGCACCATTCAGCCTGTTGGCCTGGTATCAGCAGTTGCTGGAAGCATTCCCGGAGCTTCCGGTGTGCTGGCCGTTCAGGGCAGCATCTCGCTCCCCTACTATCTGGGCAATACTCCCGCGGGCATCGCAGGCGGCAACGCAGTGAACTGGGTTGCAGACCAACCCCTGGCCGAATCTCTGAATACCACCTTCTCGGCGCTTGGCCTGAGCCTGCCGCAGGCCGATGCTTCCGTATCGACAGCGGTCAACTACATCTTCCCTTTCCCGCTGGAACAGAGCACTCAGGAAGTCCCGATGCTCGTTCTATACCCGAACAGCGGCAACGAACGCGGTGTGGTCATGTACCAGCACGGCATCACCACGGATCGTAGCGCAGCCCTGACCTTTGGCACGGCGTTGGCGGCTCAGGGTTACGTTGTCGTCGCTATCGACCAGCCACTGCATGGCATCACGCCATTCTCCGAGGAGGCTCAGCTCGAGCTGGCAGGTGACCTGCTGGCAGCCGGCGGAGCTCCGGAAGCGGCAATTCCCGTATATGCCCCGGTCGTTGTAGCGGGCGATACTACACGTCTCGTTAACGAGCTGGGCTTGTCTGCAGCAACCGCTCAGTCGCTCGTCAACACCGTAGCGAATGCTGGCAGTACCATCCCCGGCCTCGCGCCGGATACGTTTGAACGCCATTACGGCCTGTACGCCACCCCCGCAGGCACACCGGCGCCAATGGTTTTCGATCCAGCTAACGCCGCCGGTACCGATGGCTCCGGCAGCTTCTTCATCAACCTCCAGAATTTCCTGGCTGGCAGGGACAATATCCGTCAGAGCGTTGTTGACCAGTTGAACCTTCGCGCCACCCTGGCCGGCAGTCCGGCGGCAGGTCGTGCAGGCATGACGCTTCAGAAACCGGCGGCAGCGGGCGGAGATGACGGCACGCTGACCATCGACATCAACGATCCGGTCTACTTTGTTGGCCACTCGCTCGGCACCATCACCGGTATGCCGTTCCTGGCTGCCGCCAACGAGGATCAGATCGCGGATACCATCTTCACCGCACCTGACGGCAGCAGCTCATTGCCATCAGCGTTCAACAATATCCAGTCTGCCAGCCTGCTGACGCCGGGCGGTGGCGTGGTTCGACTGCTGGAGAACTCACCGTCGTTCGCGCCTCGCATTCTGTTTGGCCTGCAGCAAGCTGCTGGACTGGAACAAGGCGACGCCAATCTCGAGACGTTCTTTAATATTTTCCAGGCTGCGATCGACTCAGCAGATCCCGTGAACTTCACCGCCTCCCTTGCAGCGGGTGGAACGCCTATCCTGCTGTCAGAGGTTGCTGGAGATACCGTTATCCCGAATGCTGCTGACCAGGAACAGTGGGGTATTGACGCACTGTCCGGTACATTCGGACCAGAAGTTACAGGTCTGCCTGTACCAGTCACCGTGAACAGCTTCAGTGCACCACTGGCCGGCACGAAACCACTGACCATTGGACTCGGCGATGATCTGTTGACAACTTATCAGGCAGGTGATCATGGAACCCCGGTATCGGCTAATAATGATGCCGTATTTGGCGGGATGGTCTGTGAGACACTGGTGACCTTCGGTGTTACTTTGGCGGAACTGCCCGCATTCTGCACCGCGCCCTGATAAACTCAGGCAGGCAGAATGACAAAGGGCTCCCTCAACGGGAGCCCTTTTTTGTCTGTGCCTCTAGCTGAAAACGGAACCAATCTGCTTCTGCAGATTTCCATCTCCTCGATCCCTTTCAACAACCATCCCCCTGGCCTTCAACTGCGGATGCTCTGCCGCCTCCTCAATCGTCAATACCGGCTCTACACAGGCATCCACATCGGCAAACACCTGCCGCCACTCAGCCAGTGAACGCTCCGCGATCTTCTGCTTGATAGCGGCTTTCAATTCCTGCTGATGTTCGGGCTTCTGGCTCAGGGCATAGCTTTTCAGTTCGCCCAACCCAAGGGTGTCACACAGGCGCGAAGAGAACTGCGGCTCCAGGCTCCCGACAGACAACCAGCGGCCATCTCTGGCCTGGTAATAGTCGTAGAAGGTGCCACCATTGAGCATGCCGCTTTCAGGCTTCTGAGGCTGTCCGCCTGCCAGGGCAGCAGCACCCGCCATGGCATTCAGGGCGAAGGCGGCATCGGTCATGCTGATGTCGATAAAGTCGCCCTCACCGGTTTCCTGGCGTTTGATGACGGCAGCGAGGATGCCCATCACGGCGTGATGGGAGCCTCCGGCCACGTCGGCAATCTGAATGCCCATGGGTGGTGGGCCGCTGTCGGCACGACCGCAGTGGCTGGCAACACCGGAAATAGCAAGATAGTTGATATCGTGGCCTGCCCTGTCCTTGTAAGGACCGGTCTGGCCATAGCCCGTAATGGCACAGTAAATCAGCTTGGGATTGATGGCTTTGAGTACCTCATAGCCTATCCCGAGGCGGTCCATGACGCCCGGGCGAAACTGCTCCACCACGATGTCGTAGTCCTGAACCAGCTGCTTGACCCTCTCAACACTCTCGGGCTGCTTCAGGTTCAGTTGCAAGGTTTGCTTGCCGCGACCGAGGTAGGAAAAAGTCGTGCTGAATTTACCATCAAAAGGTGGCATTACCTTGGCCAGATCCACGCGATCCGGAGCTTCAATTCTGAGCACTTCCGCGCCCATATCGGCGAGCATCATGGTGGCGTAGGGTCCGGGCAGCAAGGTACTGAAATCCAGAATTTTCAGGTTAGCGAGCGGGGCTGCCATAAAGCGTCTCCTTGTTTTTGATCGGCGGCAATGACTCTGGCTCATGCTGACGGGTTTTGCAGGCCGGGCCAACTACCGGTTCCTTCATTCCTATTGACCGTTTCTTCCATCTGTTGGCAAATCATGGGCTTGCAATGTTGAGCCGGGTACTTATGATGAAGTTCGTTCTTTCTTCTGGCTGCCTCTATGTCAACACTGACAGTCTCACGACATTTTGTTGAAGCTTCCCTGTCAGGCTCCGAACGCCTGGGCCTGGACAGCCGTGCTTTGCTCCAGGAGGCCGGGATCTCGCCAGATCTTCTTCGCATTGAAATGGCAAGGGTGAGCAGTGATCAGTTCAGCAAGCTGATGCAGGTAATCTGGCAGCGCACCGGCGATGAGTTTATGGGCATGGGGCCACGCCGTGCCCGCTCCGGAACGTTCGCCACCATGTGTGCGTTGGTGGTCGGTTGCCAGACGCTGGAAGAGGTATATCAACAGGCCTTCCGGTTCTCTCGGCTGTTCGAACCGATGGTTTCCATGGAGCTTGAAATCTTCGGTGACCGTGCGCGCCTGGTCACGCGAATTGAAGGCATCATCCACGACCCGGACTATTTTCTGCGAGAGAGCATCCTGGTCATCTGGCACCGGCTGGGCAGCTGGCTCATTGGCCAGCCAGTGGAACTGGAGAAAGCCGAGTTCGATTACCCAAGGCCAGACCATGGCGACGAATACCGGCACATTTTTCATTGCCCACTGGCGTTCGAATCCGACTGTACGGCGTTAACCTTCAGCAAACGCTTTCTCTCTGCCCCGGTGATCCGGGACAAGCCGGAAATGCGACAATTCCTGAAAACCTCCCCGGCAGACCTGCTGTCACGACCGGATGAGAGCAACACCTGGACCGGTCGTATTCGGGGCCTGATTGGCCGTGACTTCTCCAAACCCATGCCGGATTTCGACTGGATAGCACAAGAGCTGCACACCAGCCCGCAAACCCTCAGGCGCCGCCTGAAGCAGGAGAACACGTCGTTTCAGGAGATCAAGGATCTATTGCGGCGGGATATGGCCATCTACTATCTGGCCCATCCGGAGATGCCCATCAACGATATTGCCGAACGGGTAGGCTTTACCGAACCATCCACTTTCCATCGGGCCTTCAAGAAGTGGACGGGGGTCACCCCGGGCGCCTGGCGGGAAGGCGAACGGGGCGATCTGGTCTGAACACCCGGCCTTACGAACTTCCCTGCTGCAGGTTCCGGATCAAGCGCCCCAGAGTTCGGGCAATGTCCCGGGCCTGATCGCGATTCTCCGCCAACTGGAAAAGCCGGGAGCCGTCCCGCGGATCATAAACCCAGCAGGCTCCGACCACCGGTTCACAATCCCAACGCAACTGAGGATTCACACCGAATACCGACAGAGACAGGGTTCTGCGAACGGTGGTGCCATCGGGATTGCGCTCGATGTCCTGAATACTGATATTGCCATCATCCAGAGCCACCTGGTACTGGCGATCTGCTGGCCTGTCCAGGCGCACCACCGTTTTGTCACGCCGCCAGCCAGCGGTCTCAAGCAGAGTATTCAGATGGATGACCAGAGCCTCCCTGTCCGAGCCTGCCAGATACAGCTGGCGCAGCGTCTTCATATCCTGTTCATTCGCCGGCTCAATCACGGCCACGGGCTCGTTGGCATTGGCCTGCCCTTCGGCCAGAGCGCGAACACTGGCACGGCTGGCCTTCTCTATGTCGGTAATCAGCTTCAGGCTTTGCTGGTAATGCGTGCCCTCTGCCCCGGCCCGGGTAATGTATTGCTCCAGTGCTGAACGTGCCTCATTCAGATGATTGGCCTGCAACATGGCCCGGCCGCGATAGTAGTAATACTCGGCGGGCTTCTCTCCCTCCATGGCCTGAAGGCGGTTCAGGTACTCCCCTGCCTCACTCCAGTTCTCTGCTGTAACGGCTTCTTCCGTCGCCAGCATCAAGCGGCGAATCTCGTGTTCCGGAGCCAATGCCTGGGCGAACCCCGCCTGCAGGGCAAGAACAGAAGACAACACCAGGCCCGCAAATGCCTTGTGACCAGGCAAACGCCTTTTTTTCATGGATGACAACATACCGCTACTCCTGTTGGTCCTCTGCACGGGCTTCCCCGGCGTCCGTAGGCTCCCTTTCGATGGCAGGCGTATCTCCCGGCTCATCGGCGTCTTCAGAATCGACCTCGGCCTGATCCACAATCGACTTGGGCAACTCTTTTTTAACCCTGACCCCCAGCTCCACAAACCGATTGGCCTGGGAAATCAGATTACCACGGCCCCGGGTCAGGGTATTCATGGCATTATCGTAGGTGCCCTGGGCCGTGTGTAACTGACTTCCCAGCTTTTCCATAGCCTCGACAAACACCCGCAGCTTGTCGTAGACCGCGCCGGCGCGATCGGCAATGCGGCGGGCATTCTGGCTCTGGCGTTCATAACGCCAGATATTCTCAATGGTTCTCAGTGTCGCCAGCAGGGTGGTAGGCGTCACCACAATAATCTTTCGCTCAAATGCTTCTGCGAAGAGATTCTCGTCCTGCTGGAATGCTGCCACAAATGCCGGCTCAATGGGCATGAACAGCAGCACGAAATCGGGAGAATGCAGCCCGTTGAGCTGACTGTAATCTTTCTCGCTCAATGTACGGATGTGATTGCGAACCGCCTCAACATGCTGCTTCAGCGCCGCAGCGCGCTCTTCCTCCTGATCTGCGGTCACCCACTGCTGATAGGCCACCAACGATACTTTGGAATCAATCACCAGATTTCGCTGATCCGGCAAATGCACGATGACATCGGGCCTCAACAACTGATTATCTTCGTCCCGGTAACTCCCCTGGGTTTCGTACTCGACCCCTTTGCGCAGGCCCGACCGTTCCAGCACCCGCTCCAGGATCAACTCACCCCAGTTGCCCTGAATTTTCTTGTCGCCTTTGAGAGCACGGGTCAGATTGGCGGCTTCTTCGGTAATTTGCCGGTTCAGCTCCTGCAACGATTTTATTTCGCTGCGAAGTGCCTGGCGATCCCGGGTTTCCGTGGTGTAGACATCCTCTACGCGTTTACGGAAGTCCTGCAACTGGTCACGGAAGGGGTTGAGCAAGGAGTCCAGGCTGGTTTTAGATTGCTGGCTGAAGCGCTCACTTTTCTGGTCGAAAATCCGGTTCGCCAGGTTCTCGAATTCCTGTTTCAGTGCATCTCGATTCTTTTCCAGCAACTCCAGTTTTTCCGAGGCACTACGGCGCTCTTTATCCAGAGTGACCTGCTGCTCGCGTAACTCGACCTTCAACTGGCCTAGCTCTTCTGAGAGCGTTTCAGCCCGCTGCTGGTATTGACTGCTCTCACTTGCCAGTTGCGCAACCCGATCCTGTTTTGCTGTCAACTCCGAGGCCAGAGCCGCCAATCGGTTTTCCAGGGCCGCAGACTGTTGTCGCCAGTGTTCGATGCTCTGCTCCAGCTGCCCGGAGCGGGCTTTCTGCTCCTCGAGTGCGGTCTGCAGATGTTCAACTTCCTGTTCATGCAACGCCCGCACCTGCTCGCTATCTCTCAGCTGCCTGTCCCGGGCGTCCAGTTCCTCGCGCAAGGCAGACTCGGTGGCTCTATCCTGACGCCGACGCCACAGCAGCCAGATCATGCCCGCCAGACACAAGGCGGCACTCGCCACCAGAGCAAGGAACCAGCCTGCCAGCCATTCCGGACGTTCAGCCATGGTGAGGGTAAGCGCATCTAGCACCAGCATGTTCTCCTTGGTCTTCGTTGGTCAGTTCAGGGCATGGCCCCGGGATCAAAGCCTGACAGTCTACCGCAATGCTCACCCTTTTTTCTTGTTGGCGGAACGGTGCCACCAGGCCGGCCTCGACTGTTTGGCATTTATCAACATTGCGTCAATCCACCTATAGACGCAGAGCGTAAATTGCTCTACAACGGTTAAAAAGCACCCAACCGGAGTGCTAAAGCCGTAAACGGAAAGCTGACTGGCAGGTCGGAGCATGTTCAAGGAATTGTGGAGAAAATTCGGGTCCGATTTCCTGCAGGCTACCTGTGTGGAAGACGAACAGACATTGTCTTCGGAAAATCAGCGCTCGGCGGAAAAGCATGTGCGGGTTTTGCCTCACATCACCCATACGGGCGAGTTTCACCTTGAGCGACTGACACAGTTGCTGAAAAGCCGTTATGGAAAGAGCTTCACGGTGCCGACAGACACCACCTCCAGCGACCGTGCGCTCAAGGAAGTCATTTCCTTTGCTGCGCGCATTCAGGACCAGGATATTCAGCGGGAGCTGCTACTGTTCTACCTGAATTGTTCCCCGGTCATCCAGGAGTACCTGAGATCCGAGACGCCACTGGGCCAGGGGCCTTTCCTGGGCCGGTAAAGATGCGCCTTAACCATCTGTAAAGTCACCACACAGGTACGTTGTAGTATACTCTCCCGCCTGATTGACAACACATCCAATGGCTGAGGCATCCAGTGCCAATAATTCTCACGGCCGGTTCAGGGGATATTCATGGGGTCCAGTGTTTCGCAAACCCGCTCATTGTTCGCAGTTGCCTTAACAGGGCTGGCAGTCGCACTTTCTGGTTGCGCTTCCGATCGTTATTTCATGGTACCGAAAGAGAATATTGAAGAGGTGCGAGCCTCGGTCCAAAGCCAGCGTGCGACCCTTGTTACCATGGAGCAGAATGCCGGTGTAAGGCACGAAAAGCTCCTGCAGCAGAATCAGGATTCTACCCAGACCATTCTCCAGGCCATTGCCACTCAGGTTGAAAAGCCATCGTGCCCACCACCAAAGGCGGCACCTACCTGCCCCGCTTCCCGCGAAGATAAAGGCCGGGCGGATCGCCTCAAAGGCAAAGTCGTTGTCGGTGAGGTCGAAAAGTTTTTCCTGGCAGGCCCCGACCATGTCTATACCGCCCGAATCGACAGTGGCGCGGAAACCTCTTCCATACACGCCCGTAACGTTCAGCGTTTTGAACGGGATGGCAGCAACTGGGTGCGCTTTGAAGTGCCCGTTCCTGGTACTGAGGATGCCGAGTGGGTAGCCATGGAGAAAGAAATCTCCAGGCGCGTGAAGATTATCCAGTCCAGTGCCGATGAGTCAGAGCGACGGGTGGTGGTGGAGCTTCAGTTTGCCATTGGCGACCACCAGCAGGTGGCTGAGTTTACCCTGGCAGACCGGACAAATCTGACTTACGAAGTCCTGATTGGCCGCAACGTATTGCGAGACGTCATGTTGATCGATGTCGGCAAGGAATTCGCAACAGAGCTGCCCGAATCCTACCTTGAACAAGCGGCAAACGGAGAGGAAGAATGACGGTACGCTCCCGGGTCCCGTTTTACGTGTTTGTCTTCCTGTTGATTGCGGCAGGGATAGCGATCGCCACCTGGCGCCATCTGGAACTGGGTATTCCGTGGATGACCGGTGAACAACGTCCGGTCTGGATGATTGAGGCGCGAGTCGATTTCGAGGGCCAGAACAGCCCGGCTGAAGTGAGCCTGCACATCCCGGAGCAACCGCCCGGCTTCCGCATCCTGACGGAGCAGGCCGCCTCGCCCGGCTACGGCTTCTCAATTCTGGATAGCAACAGCGGGCGCAGGGCACAGTGGACAAAACGAGACGTCGCCGGTCCTCAGACTCTCTATTTCAAGGCACAGTTTGTACCGGATGAAGACGCAATTCATACTCCACCAGTGCGTAAACCCCGGGCGTTGACGGTTTTCTGGGAGGAGCCCCAGGCCACCGCCGTAAGAGAGCTCCTGACCCAAGCTTCGGAGCGATCCAGTTCACCGGAGAGCATGACCCGCGAACTGATCCGCCTGATGCAGCCAGACAACCGCACCCAGAACACAACATTACTGGTATCCGACGACAACTATCTGCAACTTCTGGTAAAGATGCTGAACCACGCTGGCATCGCTGCGCGCACCGCAGATGCCCTGAAGCTTGAGGATGCCCGCCGTCGCCAACAACTGGTGCCATTTCTACAGATATACAACGGCAAGCGCTGGCTTACCTTCGACCCGCGCACCGCAGAACAAGGTGTACCGGAAAACCTGTTGCTCTGGAGACAGGGGGCTGATTCCCTCCTCGACGTGGTGGGTGGCGATGACTCCCAGGTGAGTTTTTCCATGCTGCGGCAGACCGTACCGGCGCTGCAACTGGCAACGCTGGAGTCCAACGCCAATGGGCTGAGTGTGCTCGGTTTCTACCAGCTACCCATCGAAGAACAGAGCATGTTCCGAATGCTGCTGTTGCTCCCCATCGGCGCTCTCATTGTCGCCTTCATGCGGATTGTCATTGGCATCCGGACATCGGGCACCTTCATGCCGGTCCTGATCGCCGTGGCCTTTGTACAGACCACCCTGGTGCCGGGTCTGATCGCATTTCTGTCCGTCGTAGCCATTGGCCTGCTGTTGCGCGGCTATCTTTCCAGCCTGAACCTGTTACTGGTATCACGTATATCGGCATTGATCATTCTGGTGATCTTCATAACCGCAGGGCTCAGCATCATTGGCTACCAGATGGGCTTTAACACTGGCATGACCGTCACCTTCTTCCCCATGGTGATCATCGCCTGGACCATCGAACGTATGTCCATTCTCTGGGAAGAGGAAGGCGCCCGCGAAGTGCTGGTTCAGGGTTCAGGCAGCCTGTTTGTGGCCATCTGTGCCTACCTGGCCATGAGCACTCCGCTGGCGGGCCACCTCACCTTCAACTTCCCGGAGTTACATCTGGTTATTCTCGGGCTGATCCTGCTGATGGGTCAGTACACCGGCTACAAGCTCAGCGAGCTCAAGCGGTTTACCCCGATGAAGGCCTACGACTGATATGGACTGGATCTCTCCACGCAGGCTGAAAAATCTCGGGATGCTGAACATGAACCGGCGCAATGTAGATTACATTGCCCGGTACAATGATCGCACCTCCTACCCGCTGGTGGACAACAAGTTGAAAACCAAGCTTGCGGTCAGCGAATACGGCGTAAAAACCCCCAAGCTGCTGCAGGTGGTTCGCCAGCAACACGAAATCTCCCATTTTCGGGAAATGGCAGAGGATCTGGCCGGTTTCGCCATCAAGCCAGCAAAAGGCTCTGGCGGCAAGGGCATTACCGTGATTACCGGGCGAGACGGCGACGACTTTATCAAGGCCTCCAGCGCCCGCATTTCCGTCGCCATGCTGGAGCGTCACCTTACCAATATTCTGGCTGGCCTGTATTCCCTGGCCGGTACCCCGGATGTTGCCATTGTTGAAAACCTGGTTCAGTCCTCCCCGGCACTCGCCAAGTACTCCTTCCAGGGTGTTCCCGACATCCGGATCGTGGTGTTTCAGGGATATCCCGTCATGGCTATGCTCCGTCTGGCAACCACCGCGTCCGACGGTAAAGCCAACCTGCACCAGGGGGCTGTTGGCGTCGGGCTGGATATCGGCTCTGGCCAGAGTCTGAACGCAGTTCAGTTCAATCGGCCGATTACCCTGCACCCGGACACCGGGCTGGCTCTGGAGAATATCCGGATTGAAGACTGGGAAAACATGCTGGAAATGGCAGCCCGATGCTATGAGGCCACCGGCCTGGGATATATGGGGGTAGACCTGGTGGTGGACGCCAACGAAGGTCCTCTTCTGCTCGAACTGAACGCCCGGCCCGGACTGGCCATTCAGATGGCCAACGGCTGCGGCCTGCTGCCCAGACTCAACGCGATCGAGAGCCTCAAGCGCCCGCACTTCAGCCCCAGAGAGCGAGCGCTGTTTGCCATGGAAAGCTTTTCCCGGCGCTGACGATCAGTATTTGGGCATAAAAAAACCGGAGCTGGTGTGGCTCCGGTTTTTTTTATTCAGACCCGCTGATCAGGAGGTCAGCTCTCCCCTTTGCAGAAGCAACTTCCTCTCATGGGTCAGGCCTTTCAACAAGCCCCAGGTCATCAGCAGAAGTATTACAGTAAAGGGCAACCCGGCACTGATGGCAACCGCCTGGATCGCACCCAGAGCGTCTTCGCCACCGCCGAAGATCAACGCCGCCGCAATGGCACCTTCCATGACCACCCAGAATACACGCTGAGCCGTCGGGGCATCGGTTTTGCCGCCAGCGGTGATGCTGTCGATCACCAGCGAGCCGGAATCCGACGAGGTTACGAAGAACACCAGCACCAGGATAATACCGACGAACGAGACAATGCCGGTCCAGGGCAGCTGCTCAAACATCTGGAAGGTCGCCAGAGAAACCTCGGTCAGCCCTTTGTCTGCGAGCACACCAACGCCTTGCTGGATCTGTTCCAGTGCCGTGCCACCGAAACCACTCATCCATACGGTGGTGATCAAGGTCGGGATAATCAGAACCGCAGTGACAAACTCACGTACTGTCCGGCCTTTTGAAACCCGCGCGATAAACATACCTACGAACGGTGACCAGGAAATCCACCAGGCCCAGTAGAATACAGTCCAGCCCTGGAACCACGCCTCGTCTTCACGACCAAACGGATTACTCAGCGGCACAATGTTGGCCACGTAGGTGGAAGAGGTTACCCAGATGGTCTCCAGAATGGTCATGGTCGGACCGGCGAAGATCACGAAGAACAACACGATGCCCGCAGTCGCCATGTTGATGTTACTGAGCACCTTCACGCCGCCGTCCAGGCCACGCAGCACGGAAATGAGCGCCAAGGCCGTAACGCCAACAATGATAGCCATCTGCACATTGGTGCCAGAACCTACCTGAAACAGGTAATCCAGGCCGGAGGCAGCCTGCTGGGCACCAAAGCCAAGTGACGTGGCCAGACCAAAGATGGTGGCCACAACCGCGAGGACATCAATGATGTGCCCCGGCCAGCCCCACACCTTGTCTTTCAGCAGTGGGAAAAACGCGGAACGGATGGTCAGTGGCATGTTCTTGTTGAACGCAAAGAACGCCAGAGACAGGGCCACGATGGCGTAGATTGCCCAGGGGTGCAGCCCCCAGTGATAAAGGGTCGCCCCCATCGCCAGATCACGCGCTTCGGGAGAGTTGGCAGCCACATTGAAGGGAGTTTCATACCAGCCTGTGTAGTAGGCTACGGGCTCGGCCACGGCCCAGAACATCAGGCCGATCCCCATTCCGGCTGCGAACAGCATGGCAAACCAGGACATGGTTGAGAATTCGGGCGTTGCATCCTGTCCGCCCAGCCGGATCTTGCCCACCGGCATGAAGATCAGCGCAAGGCTGACAACCACGAAAATGTTGGCGCTGAGCAGGAAGAACCAGTCAAAACTGGCAATAATGTCCCACTTGGCCCCATCAAGAGTCTCCTTCGCCGCTGCCGGAAACATCAGGGTTCCGATAACGAACAGAACCACAATGATGGCCGCTACCGGGAAAACCCAGTTATGAAGATCCAGGCCGAACGGATTGATATTATCCTGGCCTGCGACGTAATCCGTCTGATATTCGTCTTTCACTACCTCGCCCACGTTGGCGCCTCCTGGTCTGGTGTGATCACTGAATATGCTGAGTGAATGGATAACGCAATGAACAATCATTCATACGTTACAAGCCGGTCATTTTATTACTTTGAACTCAAAACATCAAAAGCAAGAAAAATGCCTTTTTTATCTACATCAGCATAGCCCAGATTTTGCAGAGGCAAAGATTGTTCCCTGAAACAGGTCTACTACCCGGACAGGTGACGTAGTTATACTGCAAGGTTTCTCCGGCACCCGCCCGACAGCAATCAGAGGTATTCATGGAAAAAACCACCACCTTCCCTTTGCGCTATTCTGCTTATGTCCTCAGCATCGCCGGGCTGCTGGTGTCGTTACCGGTAACGCTTTGGCTTGGAGCAGGCTATCTGTTTCCGGTGATTTTTGGTGCGCTCACAGCCCTCGGCACCTGGGATTTACTGCAGCGAAAGCATACTGTTAGCCGAAACTATCCCATTATGGCCAACTTCCGGTATCTGTTTGAGTCCATCGGCCCGGAGATCAGGCAGTACTTTATCCAGTCCGATACGGAGGAGCGGCCATTCTCGCGGGAACAGCGCACTATTATCTACCAGCGGGCGAAGAACGTGCTCGACAAGCGACCATTCGGCTCACAGTTAGGCATGTACGAGGAGGGCTTTGAATGGATGAACCACTCGCTCACCCCAACCCGACTCGACAGCAGTGACTTCCGGATTCTGATCGGCAAAAACTGCGAGAAACCATACAGTGCCAGCGTTTTCAATATCTCCGCCATGAGCTTTGGCTCACTCTCCGCCAACGCCATTCTCAGCCTGAACACCGGTGCAAAGAAGGGCGGCTTCTACCACGATACGGGGGAAGGATCGATCTCCCGCTACCATCGGGAACCCGGTGGAGATCTGGTCTGGGAAATCGGTTCCGGCTATTTCGGTTGCCGGCATCCCGACGGCTCCTTCAATGCCGAGATGTTCGAAAGGAATGCCACCCTGGACCAGGTCAAAATGATAGAGGTCAAACTATCTCAAGGGGCAAAACCAGGCCACGGTGGCATTTTACCTGGTGCAAAAGTGACCTCCGAAATCGCTGAAGCCCGAGGCGTTCAGGTTGGCGAAGATTGTATTTCACCCGCCAGCCATTCCGCCTTTTCCACCCCCATTGAACTGCTGGAATTCCTCGAACAGCTGCGAAGCCTCTCCGGCGGCAAACCGGTCGGCTTCAAGCTCGCCATTGGCCACCCCTGGGAATGGTTCGCCATCGTTAAGGCCATGCTGAAGACAGGCAAAAAGCCCGATTTCATCGTGGTTGATGGCGGCGAAGGCGGCACCGGTGCGGCGCCACTGGAGTTCATCAATCGCCTTGGCATGCCGATGACTGAAGCCCTGCTTCTGGTTCATAACACACTGGTGGGTACCCACCTGCGCGAAGACATCGCCATTGGCGCCGCAGGCAAGATTACGTCCGCTTTCAATATTGCCCGTACCCTTGCTCTGGGAGCGGACTGGTGTAATTCCGCCAGGGGCTACATGTTTTCCCTGGGCTGCATCCAGGCATTGAATTGTCATACCGGCCGCTGTCCCAGCGGGGTCGCAACGCAAGATCCCCGTCGTGGCAATAAACTGGACGTCCCCTTGAAAAGCGAGCGGGTATTCAACTTTCATAAGAACACCCTGGATGCCCTCCAGAATCTGCTTGAGGCCTCGGGGCTCCGGCATCCCTCTGAGCTTGGCCCGGAGCACATCGTCCGTCGCGTCTCCAAAACCGAAGTGCATAGCTATCTGGACCTGTTTCCGTTCCTCGAACCGGGAGCACTACTGGAGGGCAAAACCGGCCTTAGGGTGTTCGACAAGTACTGGGAAAGCGCCCAACCGGATACCTTCGAGCCGCCGGAATTCATCCTGGCACTGCGGGAGACCAAGTTACGTTGATTTCGAGAGAAATTCGCCAGCCCGGTGTTTATTTTTAGCCTGGGCTGGTGTAGACTTCGCTCCCGCTAAGCCACTGAGATAAACCTTGTTTCTCGGCGGCTTGCAGTTTACGGGGCGTAGCGCAGCTTGGTAGCGCACTTGCATGGGGTGCAAGGGGTCGTAGGTTCAAATCCTACCGTCCCGACCAGATTTATCAAACACTTAGCCCGGCCTCGAAAGAGCCGGGCTTAGTTTTTTTTGAAAACAGCCTTTCTCGTCACCGTTTGGTCACCGTTTCTCAAACCCTTAAAAATCTCGTCACCACTCGGTCACCGCTTTGCGTGCTTCGTCACCATTCCCTTTGGCAGGAAGGCCTCCATCAGCCGACCAAAATCTTCAGCGCCAATCTTTTTGAAAGTCTCGCTCTTGTTTCCTGCAGCTAAAACGTGGTGTCAGCAACAAAGTCTGTCCGGATTTTCTAACCGTGCTTTGGACGCTCCTCAAAAGCGGGACTAATCGGACTCCGTGACTCTAATGAGTAGAGCACGCTGAGGTCGCAAAGCGAACATTCGGATCAGACTCCAATTTCCATAAATCTTTTTACGAGTCCGCCGAATCTATGGGATGGTTGCAGGACAAGGTAGTCGTGACAAATCGGAGTTCAATCACCCAATGCAGTATTGGCTGGCCGTTAACAAGAAAGCCGGGAAAGAAAATAATGATGGCGACGTCTATTGGTGCGAAAAGTTAACCGCGGCAGGCGTTGATCCAATCATCCCTTGCGGTTTCGATGATCTTGGTTGGACTCAATCCGTGACGGTGGGCGATTGCATTATCGCTGCTGGTGGCGATGGCTCGGTCAATCGGGCGGCGGCCATCTGCCGAGAACGCGATGCCATTCTTGCGATTTTACCCACTGGAACCGCCAATGATTTTGCGCGCAATCTGGGGTTGCCCTCTGACCCAGATCAAATCGCCCGTCTCATTGCGAGCATGCAATGGCGATGGGTAGATGTGGCAGAGCTCAATGGCTTGATCTTCCTTAACGTGGCGCATATCGGCCTGGCCACGCTGCCCGCTCGATACGTTGCACCAAGCAGCAAGCAATGGCTGGGACGATTCAGCTACGCAGCCACCCTGCTCAAGCGCCTGGGAGCACAGCGCGGGTTTCATGCCAGCATTCAGTGTGACACCGGCTACCTGAAAGGTCGCTGGCTCTCAATCTCTGTCGCCACCGGTGCATTTTACGGAGGTGGACAGCAGATTCCTCAGGCCAGTGCCAACGACGGGCAGCTCGACATTGTCGCCGTTCGACCCCGTTCGTTGCTCTCGCTGGTGACTACGTTTGCAATCATGCGATTACTCCGCCGCGCCCCACGAAAACACTCAACCGTGGTTCATCTCAAAAGCAGCCATTGTCATATCCAGACCAGTAACCCAAAAACAGTCACTGCCGATGGGGAGGTGTTCGCGAAAACGCCGATAAACGTGACTTGCCTTCCCGGGTCACTTGCTGTTGTGTGTGAAAAGATTGTCGAGACCTGACGAAAGTCACGCAGCAGGTATTTTTCATTTCAATCCCGGACCGACCTTCCCCTTGCGAACCATCACTGACTCGGCGGGAAATTGACAATGAAATTGGTCAAATTAAACGACTCCAGCCCCATACAAACGACAAAAATGCCGTACATGATCAGGAGGCTCCAGGATTCCTTACGGCTTAAGATCAGGTCAGTGCGCATCATCAGAAAAAGGGCCAATGTTGCGACCGTCAAAATGGCCATCATCGGCGCTGCGACCGAATAGTTGATGACAGCACTTCCGGCGATCAATACCCCAATAGGAATGCAGCAGAGCAAATCAAAAATATTGCTTCCCAGTACATTGGCCGTACTGGTGATACCTTTACCACGACGGGCAGCCCGAACTGAAACAAAGGCATCCGGAATTGACGTGCCAGCGGCGACGATGGTTATGCCCCAGAGGAAGCTTGGCGTATCCAGGAGAGTGCCAAAGTTTATGGCGGCCCGAACCAGCCCTTCGACACCGATCAGAATCAGAATCAGCCCCGCCGCAAGTCTTGCCCACTCTTTTGCGGGCTGAACGTGTGAAACGTCTTCGTCGGATTGGTAGTCCATTGTGTCCTGGTACTGGACGAAAACATAAATGGCGTAGAGGGCCAGGGGCAAGACGGCGAGGCCGCGGGTGAGCTCGCCCATCAGAGTGTCGTTGCCGGACTCCATCGGGTTGTAGATAACGGCGAATGAAAAAGTCAGAAGAAGCGCTGCGACCGCTATCATATAGAACTGTGCTTCTTTGTAGACCAGGTCGCGATTGGTCATTAACTGACGCTTGGCAACCAACCCGCTTAATGCCGGTATCACCATGATGTTGAACAGAGCGGAACCTACGATGGCGGCGACGCCCAACTCGAATTCTCCGTGCACCAGCGTGGACACGACGACGGTCGCCAATTCTGGAAAGCTGGAACCAATGGCAACAACGATCGCGCCCTGGACAATCTCGGGCAATCTGTAAAACAACGAGAGACGTTCGCTGGCGGATTCGAGCAGACCGCTGCCTTTCCAGACAATTCCGGTTCCAATGACAGCGACTAAAGACCATATAAGTAGTTGTAAAATATATCCTCCTGATCGCCGATTACAGGTGCCGGATGACCTCAGCAGTCAGTGATGATTCATGCCAACAGTCACGTACGCAGCCCTGGCAGAAATTTCCAAAATGATTGCGAGATCCTTTACCCTCCAACAAATGCTCAATACATCCCGTTTACCCGGGATAGGGAGTTCGGCATGAGCCAGAAGTCTTTGGATATCCAGCGTCTTGAACGCTACAACAGCGAACAGACTCAGTACACCCTCGCCATTATTACGGACGAAGACCACGCGTCCCAGGTAACACTGGATGATGGTCAAATCGCTTGGCAGTCAACTCTTCGTTTCGACAGACTCCACCGCGACACTGATCCTGTGACCGGGAATGTCCGCTACTGCCTGGAAGAGATTCCCAAGAATGCGGGGGGTGAACATCAGTTAATCAGCTTAATCGCCGAAGGCGGCCGCGGCGCGGAATTCTCCGAGCTTGTTCAGTTTGGCGAACGGTTGGTCACCTTTGACGACCGAACTGGCCTGGTCTGTGAAATACGCAACCGGAACCAGCTTGTACCACGTCACATCCTGATGACGGGCAGCGGCGATGAAAAGTTCAAAGGCTTCAAGAGCGAGTGGGCCACGCTCAAAGGGGATCAGATGATCGTCGGCAGTCATGGGAAGAACGCCCAGGAAGAGTGGGTCAAAATTCTGAACCGCAACTACAGCCTGGAGAGCCAGGATTGGCGCGAAAACTATCAACGCATTCGGGATGCCTTGAACGTTGGCAAACAGGGGTACGTCACCCACGAGGCGGCGGAATGGCACCCCTATCACGGCTGCTGGCTTTTCTTCCCACGAAAAATTTCTCACACACCGTTCGATGAAGGCATTGACGAGACAGAAAGAGGCGGTAATACGCTGGTTGTTGCAAGCTCAGACTTCACTGATATCAAAACACTTGAGGTTGGCAAAAGAATACCAGAACGCGGAGTCTCTTCATTCAAGCTAATGCCTGGTCGTACCGACGAGTGTATCGGGCTGAAAAGTGTCGAAATCGGGGATAGGACGGAAACGTATCTGTTCTGTTTTGATCTGGAGGGGAACGTTCTTCAAGACGATACATTAATAGGCAACTATAAATGCGAGGGCATCGAAATCCTGTAAAACTTCATTCGACATAAATTTTTAGGCAATCAGCATCCTGGACAAAGAGATTTCCCGAGCGTTAGAGAACGTTAATAAACCTTGTATCTGCGCGGTCTGCCACGAGACTGGTAGTAGATGATAAAGGGTGAGTGAGTAACCTGCTCACCCGGATCATCTGACTTAAGATCACATACCACAAACGGTAAGGAGATCAGACTATGAAGCGCACAGCACTCTCTATCGCTATTGCTTCAACTTTCGCACTTGCACCGGCTGCCGGGCTGGCCGCGGAAAGCCCATACCTCAAATCGGATGGTTCCTGGATCACCCTGAGCGGAACAGTGACCAGCACGACAGCAGACACGTTCAAACTGGACTATGGCGAAGGCCTGGTCACCGTTGAAATGGACGACTGGGCCTGGTTCGAGGAAAGTGGCGAACTTCTTCCGGGCGACAACGTCACGGTTTACGGTGAGATTGACGACGATACCTTCGAAACTGCAAAGATCGAAGCCAGTAGTGTCTTTGTGGACAGCCTGGGCACTTACTTTTATGCCAGTGCCGCAGATGAGGAAAGCGCCACCGATTTCGATGTAGCGCCTACCATCGATCTCGGCCAGATGGTGCTCACCGGCACAGTAACAGGTGTTGACGGCACAGAGTTTACCATCGACACAGGCGCACAAAAGACGACGATCGATACGGCTCTGATGACGTACAACCCGACTGATGATGAAGGCTATCAACAGATTGAAGAAGGTGATTTGGTCACCGTGACCGGCGACGTGGACATTGATACCTTCGATGACGCTGAGCTAATGGCGGATACCGTTGTTACGCTTGATGATGAAAGCAATTCTTAAACACAACTCCCTTCAGCCCCGCGTCAGGCGGGGCTGTAATCTTCAGTTATTCGATTGCCATTGTGAACCTCCTGGTGTTTACCTCGGTCCACTCCTCACAGATAAATGACTAAAAGGCGAATGTCCGCTTTTGTTTACCAGGGGAGGCTGCGCTGGTCGCAAAGCGACCGTTCAGGGCTCGACGATGAAGTTTTTCTTCAGCGGCGAGCTTTTTGCAGCGAAGTGGAGAGAAGGGCGGCCGGTGGGAGGCTGCCCAACTTTCTCCCTTCAGCCATCGGGCGCCAGATAACCGTTAACCTTGATTAACCAAACCTCTCATAACCTTGCCAAAGCCACCTCAGTCGCCTTAACGAAAGCCAGAACATCCGAGCCCTTCTTCAGGCCAAGCTCTTTGACAGAGCGTGTGGTGATCACCGAGGTAACAATGCCGCCCGGGGTTTCCACATCGACTTCGGACAGTACCGGCCCCTCATTGATGGCCACCACCTGGCCGCGAAACTGATTGCGTGGGTTCAGTTGTTGAATGCTCATATCGGTTTCCTCTCGTTATTGATAATCCGTTGCAGATCCATTAATTCGAAATCGTCAGATACCCGGCGGCCGTTTGTAACGTGGCCCGTTTGTTTTTAGGCACCGCCTCGCCTGGCGCCTCTGCCGGCACGCCGGTGAGGTACTCCAGCAAGCGCGCCTCATACCCCACGAAGGCCGGATCGGTGGCCACCCTGGGGCGGGGCAGCTGGATGCTGACATCCAGGCCGATGGCGCCGTCGTCGAGCACAATTACCCGGTCCGCCAGCATCACAGCTTCACTGACATCATGGGTCACCATCACCAGGGTGAAGCCATGCTCCTGCCACAGGTTTTCGATGAGCCGGTGCATGGTAGACCGGGTCAGCGCATCCAGAGCGCCCAGGGGTTCGTCCAGCAACAGCAGTTCCGGCTGATGCGCCAGTGCCCGGGCCAGCGCGACGCGCTGTTTCTGCCCTCCGGACAGACTTGCTGGCCAGTCCTGTGCCTTGCTGTCGAGCTCCACCTCGTGCAAAGAGAATTTCGCCCGGGCGGATTCCACGTTGCCGATCTCGACGTTCTCGATCACAGTTTTCCAAGGCAACAGGCGCGGCTCCTGGTACATCATCCGCACGCTGTGGTTGCCGGTTCCGGCCGCCTCACCGGCGACCTCAAGTTGTCCGCCGTCGGGCTTATCAAGTCCAGCCAGCAGCCTCAGAAGCGTGCTTTTCCCACAGCCGCTTCGGCCGATAATGACCAGACTCTCCCCTGCCCGGATATCCAGATCCAGCCCTTTGAGGACCGTCAGGTCCCCGAAATACCGCTTAAGGTTGCGGGTGGTAATCCCTACCCCCCATTTTGTCGAAGACAGGTCTGTCATATCGGTTACACTCCCTCACCGCGTTGATAAGCCGGATGCCAGCGCAGCCACCAGAGCTCGAGACCTTTGGCGCTGAGATCTGCCAGCTTGCCAAGCACGGCGTAGAGCAGGATGGCGACCAGAACCACGTCGGTCTGCATGAATTCACGGGCATCCATCGCCAGGTAGCCAATGCCGTCGGTGGCCGAGATGGTTTCCGAGACAATCAGCGTCAGCCACATGAAACCCAGCGCAAAACGCACACCCACTAAAATCGATGGCAAGGCACCCGGCAATACCACATGCCAGAATAGGGAAAACCCTTTGACGCCGTAGGAGCGGGCCATTTCCAGCAGTTGCGGATCGACGTTGCGAATGCCGTGATAGGTATTCAGGTAGATCGGGAACACACTGCCCAGCGCCACCAGGAAAATCTTTGCGGTTTCATCAATCCCGAACCACAGAATCACCAGTGGAATCAGGGCCAGGTGCGGAATGTTCCGCACCATCTGCAGCGTGCTGTCCAGCAGCAGGGAAAGCCAGCGGGACAACCCGGTGGCAAACCCCAGGGCCAGGCCAATGCCGCCACCGATCAGAAAACCAATGGCGGCCCGTTCAAAACTGCTTTTCAGATGAAACCAGAGCTCTCCCGATGCCGTCAGTCGCCAGCCGGCGGCTACGACATCCGTCGGTGCCGGCAGCACTCTGGCGGTAATCCAGCCCAACTGCGCCGCAATTTGCCAGGCCAGCAACAGTACTACCGGCACGATCCACGGCAGAACGCCTGTTAATGCCCGATTACGAATGGAAAGCGACATCGCCTCTGCCTCCTGATCGGCTTACTGTGCGTTACGGGCAACCGACGCAGGACTTTGCCAGAGTACCGAGTCGATGTTGATTTCACGGGGAATCAGGTTCAGCTCGTAAAACACATCGGCAATGGTCTGCTGGGCTGCACCAATCCGTGGAGTGATCCGGGTCGCGCCATAGGCGTAACGATCAACCGCCAGCCGAAGCGAGTCTTTGGAAATACCGGTTTCCTTGTGAAGAATGTCCACCACTTCCTGCGGATGATCCTTGGCCCAGGCATCCAGCTCGGCCAATGAGTCGATCACCTCATTAACGATGCCGGGATATCGCTCAGCAAAAGGCCGGGACGCGAGATAGATCTGGTGGTTATCCACCAAGCCTTCTCCATCCCGCAGTGAACGGGCACCGGCAATCTCTGCGTCCGCCTGGTACGGGTCCCAGATCACCCAGGCGTCTACGTCGCCACGATCAAATGCGGTGCGGGCATCGCCGGGCTTGATGTAGACCGGCTTGATGTCGCGAATCGACAAATTGGCCTCTTCCAGTGCGCGTACCAACAAATAATGCACGTTCGAGCCCTTGTTCAGCGCCACTCGCTTGCCTCTCAGATCCGCCACGGACTGAATCGGTGAATCAGCTTTCACAAGTATTGCCTCGCCCTTGGGCGCCGGCGGCTCATTTGCCACATAGACGAGATCCGCACCGGCGGCCTGGGCAAAGATGGGTGGGGTTTCACCCGTGGTGCCGAAATCCACACTGCCGACGTTCAGCCCTTCCAGCAGCTGCGGGCCGGCGGGAAACTCGATCCACTTCACATCGAAACCCTGCTCCGCAAGCTGCGGCTCCAGGGTGCCCCGGGCCTTGAGCAGGATCAGGGTGCCGTATTTCTGATACCCGATACGCAGGGTGTTTTCCTCCACCTCTGCGTTGGCCGCCAGCGGTGTCAGCAGCAAAGCGCTCGATGCTAGAAGGCCGATAAATGCCCGACGGGTGGTTCGTAGTCTGTGTCTAATAGCGTTTTTTTCAGTCACAACCGTGATCTCCATTCGTTGAATGATTCCAGGACCGGAATCCGTCCCGTTTCGTGGAGACAAAGCTATCAGCGCCTCCGGTCGGCCCAAACCAACTTATCGTGCAGAGCTTCTGAATAATTCATCTATTACTGAAATCGCGCCTTTTCCAGGGTTTTATGCATTTCCAGAATAATGAATTCAGAAATGGTTGGTTCGCCTGCGCTCTCAGTGCCGGTAAGGTCGATGCATTGATAAGCAGGCAGAATTGGAGGAAACCCCATGTCCGAGGAAATCGGTTATCTGATCATTCCCGGCTGGAACGGCTCGGGCGCCAACCACTGGCAAAGCCACTGGCAGCTATTGCTACCCAACAGCAAACGGATTCACGTAGAGAGCTGGTCACAGCCGGATCTGGAAGACTGGATTGAGGCCATCGACCGGGATGTTCGCAATGCCCCGACGGACAAGGTCGTGTTGATCGCACACAGCCTGGGTTGTGTCGCAGTGGCGCACTGGTCACGTCGGTATGGTGCGGAGCGCGCCGACCAGATTAAAAGTGCGCTGCTCGTCGCCCCGGCAGATACCGAACGGGAGTCAGCCCCCGATGCGCTGCGCCCCTTCGCGCCCATTCCCGACGACTATTTACCGTTTTCTTCCCTGGTTGTGGGTTCTACCAACGACCGGGCCGCATCGGCAATCCGGGCACGGGACCTGGCGCTGCATTGGGGTAGCGAATTCGAACTGCTGAAGGATGCTGGCCATATCAATACCGAATCCGGACATCAGCGCTGGATTGAGGGATTGCGATACCTTGCCAGAGCTTCCCGCGAGCCGGCGCCAAGGGTCCTGGTGGCCCAAAGTCAGAGCCTGTCGCCGCACCTGCTCAGTTACTAATTGAGGTAAGGGCTATGTATATGGAAATCCCGGTCCGGGAGTCTTCGGTAAATCCTATTCGGCGAGGCAGTGCTGAGAGCAGTCACAGGACGGGGGTGCTAACCTTCGACAACCCCGATGACTATACCCTGAGCATCCGGGCTTCTGCCCTGGTATTGCACGATCCCAGGTCACGGGCGCTTCACGGAAGGCTGCGGCAAATCGCCCCCAGCGACGCCACGGTGCTGATCATCGGTGCCACCGGCACCGGTAAAGAATTGGTGGCCAGGGAAGTTCACCGCCTGAGTCACCGAGCAAAGCAGCCCTTTCTGGCGATTAACTGCGGCGCACTTTCCGAAAGCCTGTTGGAAAGTGAACTTTTTGGCCATGAGAAAGGCGCATTCACCGGGGCTGTCAGCCAGAAGCCTGGATGGTTTGAGGCCGCAGACGGTGGCACCCTTTTTCTGGACGAAGTCGGCGACCTGCCCCTCAGCGCCCAGGTCAAACTTCTGCGGGTGCTACAGGAACAGGAGGTAACGCGGGTAGGCGGCCGTAAAACGATTCCGGTCAATGTGCGGCTGATTGCCGCCACCAACGTGCCACTTGCCGAGGCTGTCCGTGCCGGGCGCTTCCGGGAAGATCTGTTCTACCGACTCAATGTGGCCCCGGTCTCCCTGCCCCCGCTGCGGGACCGGCCAGGCGACATTCTCCCCCTTAGCGACTATTTTCTGGACAAATACAGCCGCCGACTGGAGCTTGGCCACATTACCCTGTCGCCTCAGGCTATAAGCAAACTGGAACGCTATCACTGGCCCGGCAATATTCGTGAGCTGGAAAACGTGATCCACCATGCCCTGCTGATCATTCGGGGCCGCGAAGTGCAACCGGAAAACCTGCATCTGGCAGGCAATCCGGGTTTATCCGTGGTCACTGACATTGCCTCAACACAACCGCAAGCATCCGCCCGCCCGTCCACCGAGGTAGCGAATCGCGATGCCGCCATCACTGACCTGAAAAACGCCCTGAACGGCTTGTTCGAGTCTGGAGGTGAAAGCGTTCTCGAGACTGTGGACCAGAACGCCGTTGTTCTCGCCATGACCCATGCCGACGGCAACCAGGTGATGGCGGCCAAGTTACTGGGCGTGTCCCGAAACGTACTCCGCCACCGTTTGAAGCGATACGGTCTGTTGCCCTGAGGCGGGACACAGTGCCCGCCTCAGGAAATACGTCAGAACCGGATTCGAGCCCCGACAAGCGCCAGAAGATTATCCTCGTAATCAACCCCGTTGCGATCCAGCGACACTGACCGAACGCTCCCGTAAACCTCGGTGCCAATCACATCAATTTTCTGCACCGCCTGGGCGCCGATCACATCAACGGTATCACCGTTCTGATCCTTGTCATCGGTTTTCTGCCAGTCCACGGACAGCGCGGTTTTACCCACGTTCGGGAACCAGGATTGCTGGTAGCCAAGCTTGATGTAAGTAAACGTCAGATCATCTTTGGCCGAGTCGATGGCATCCGCCTGTCCGGCCGCCAGTGTGACGCTGACGCCGGAGGCATCGAGTACCGATACCGATCCCGAAATTTGGTCATCATAGGTGGGAGTAGTGCTGAGCTCGCTGGTATTGCCCCAACCCAGCGCGGCTGCGATTTTCAGGCGATCATGCTGGCCGTTGTACCAGAGCGCGGCATCCAGGTCGCCATCATTGATGACCGAGGTGCGGAACTGTAAGCCGTTATAGGTGGGTGTGTCATAGCGCAAACGTGTGTTTCGGCTGAAACCGTCGAGGTTGGCAGCGACGTCGCCCAGATCCGTGCCGCTCAGTGTATTGGTGGCTTTATCGCGAAACAGAATGCCACCGCCAAGAACCGTCACATCGGAATAACCGGCCACGCTGGTTCCGGAAAGATCGTTTTCCGAGACGCCCTCGGTTGCTGTCCAGCCCTGGCCCAGCCAGAGTTTACCCAGATCACCATGGCTGAAATAGACTTCCACCCGCCGGTTACGGAATGCCGAGGTATCATTCACATCCTCGTCCAACTGGCTGAGTGAGGCACTGTTATTCAGGCGGAACTCGGTCTCATAAGCAGCCCCTGCCACCCAGCCGTTCACGGGATTGGTTTCTGCAATAAAACGGAGACGGGAAGAACTGTTATTGTTATCAACATTGAGCAGGGTGGTGTCCTCACCATCGTCCACCGCCAGAAGACCCCGGTTGATCTGGCCGGATACAGTCAGGTTCAGAATGTCGGAGCCGGAGAGCACAATCCGGTCCCCCTCATTGGCCTGGGCCAGAGTCACGGCCGGAAAGGCCGTCAGGGTCACAGCAACGGCCAGAGCGTTGCGGGAAAAACGTCGTGAGAATCTGCGGGTGGCCGCGGGAATTGCAAGGTTCAACAACATGGTTTTGGCATCCTGATAAGTGAGTTCCAGAAAGGTGTTTACACCTGCCTGGACTCTGCACAGTGAGTGCCAGATTTACCCTGTTGTTTTCATTACTTATTTCATCGTGGTTGTTGATATTTCAACACCAGGCTGCTGGTCTGTAAACAGCCTGGCATCAGATTCAGCAACCGCCATACCTCAGAGTTCTGGTCCCGCCTGCTTGACGGAGGCCTGAGATACCCGGCTTTCCGGCGGCACGCTTCGAGTCAGCCAGACATTGCCGCCAATCACCGACCCCCGGCCGATGGTAATGCGCCCGAGAATGGTGGCGCCGGCGTAGATCACCACGTCGTCTTCGACAATCGGATGGCGGGGCTCGCCTTTGGTCAGTGCGCCGGTCTCGTCTTCATTGAACCGCACTGCGCCCAGCGTCACGTTTTGGTAAATCCGCACCCGGTCACCCAGAATGGCGGTTTCGCCTACCACCACGCCGGTGCCGTGGTCAATGAAAAACGAGCGCCCGATGGTGGCACCGGGATGGATGTCGATACCGGTAGCCGAATGGGCTTTCTCGGCGATGATTCGCGCAATCATCGGCAGGCCGGCCCGATAGAAGCCATGGGCGATTCGGTGGTGGATAATGGCCTCGACACCGGGATAGGAAATCAACACTTCATCCACGCAAGTGGCTGCCGGGTCGCCATGGTAGGCTGCAAGCACATCCTCATCCAGTTGCCGCCGCAGTGCTGGCAGATTTGACAGCAACTGGCTGACCTGGCCGCTGGCCTGGGCCCTCAGTGCGACCAGATCCTGCTGACCCCGGTCTAGGTACTGAAGTTCCAGCGCCACCTGACTGATCAGTTCCCTCTCCACGTTGCCCAGCATGTAGGCTACGAACTGGTCTTCCCGCTCTTTGGTCAGATCCGGCGGGCCCAGGCGCATGGGAAACAGGATGGCACAGAGGGTATCCACCGTTTGATGAACGGCCTGACGAGAGGGCAACTCACGGCTACCAAGATCCAGCTCCCGGCCCTGGCGCTCGCGCCAGTCATGGCGTACTTGGCGCAGTTCGCCCGTGATTTTATCGATAAGACGCTTACCGGGTGGCAAAGACTCTCTCCTCAGATGGCGTGGTTTTGGCTGAGCACCTCAAGCAGGTCATTACGGACCCGTGTCAGGGCCGGATCGCGACGGTCCCGGGGCCGGGCTGTGGCCACGTGGCTCACATGCAACAGACGCCCCGGGTTGCTTCCCAGAACCAGGACCCGATCACTCAGATAGGCCGCTTCATCCACGTCGTGGGTGACGACCAGAAGCGTCAGATGATGCACCTGCGCAAGGTGAATCAGCAAGTCCTGAAGTTTGATTCTGGTGAAAGCGTCCACGGCGCTGAATGGCTCATCCAGTAGCAGGATGCGCTGGCGGCTCTCCTCGTCGGCCCCGGAACCCTCACCCTGGGCCGGCGCAAACAGGCCCCTTGCAATGGCAGCCCGCTGCGCCATGCCGCCCGAAAGTTCCTTGGGCAGCTTGTCCGCCACGTCGCCCAGCCCGACTTCCTCAAGCAGAGCCTGTATCCGTGGCAGGTCAGCCTCCAGGTCAGGGCTACCAAATCCGACATTCTCGGCAACGGTCAGCCAGGGCAGCAGCCTCGGCTCCTGGAACACGAAACCAACGTTTCCGGCGCCAGCTTTGCCCTGCCTCAGGAACCGGAGCGTGCCCCGGTAGTCATCATCAAGGCCCGCAACTATCCTTAGCAGCGTACTTTTACCACAGCCGCTGGGCCCGACCAGGGAGACAATCTCGCCCTTGCCGATCTCGAACGACACCTTATCCAGCACCAGGTGACTGCCAAAGCGTTTGTTATGAACGGTTAGCTGCACGATCGGCTCACGGCTCATCGGGTGTTTCCTCCCTGTGTGGCCAGGGTGTCGCGCCACCCCAGATAGCGGGTTTCCGCACGCGTAATCAGGGTATCGGTGATCTTGCCCAGGACCGCCAGCAACAGAATCGCGGTAATCACCAGATCCGGGCGGCTGGTTTCCCGGCCATCTGTCAGCAGAAACCCGAGCCCCTCACTGGCGGCAATCAGCTCTGCGGCGACCAGAAACATCCAGGCCAGACTGAGCCCGGTGCGCAACCCGGAGAACAGCTCAGGCAATGCAGACGGAATAATGATACGGCGAATCAGCGCCAACCGGGACAACCGGTAAACCGAACCCAGTTCAATCAGTTTTCTGTCCACGTTGTGAATACCGGACACCAGATTGAGGTACACCGGGAAGAAAGCCCCGATGGCAATCAGAAGAATCTTTGGGGTTTCGTCAATACCCAGCCACAAGAGCAAGAGGGGAACCCAGGCCAGAGAAGGAATGGCCCGCAACCCCTGAAATGTGGGCTCCAGCAGCCATTCGGTTCGCTTGCTTAGGCCAACCAGCGAGCCGAGGATGATGGCCAGTACGGCGCCAATGGAGAAACCGGCGGCAACCCGGGCAATACTCGCGCCCAGATGCTCCCAGAGTGGTCCCTGGGCCAGATACCACAGCGTTTGAGCGATATCACTGGGGGGCGGAAAAAGAAAAGCTGACAGCCAGCCCAGGCTTACTGCCAGCTCCAATAACGCAAAGAACGGCACCGGCAACAACAACCCTGCCCACTTCCAGAGCCTGACCCGGTTACCCGGCGAGGCAGGTGCCTCGTTCCGGGAACCGGCCGTTGCCAGTGCTGCGCCCTGAACAGATTCAGCACCAGACATGCTTATTACCTCTCAGCGACGGTCGTGTCTTTGCGAATCACGCTGGCCGCAAAGTTGGTGTCGATCAGACGGGTAATGGCAGATGTGACATCAGTACCGGGGCGAACCAGACCCTCGGCCGCGAGAATAGGTGCGGCGCCTGTCAGATCATCAATGTGCTGCTGTGACGGCAGCGGCTGGTTCAGAATGGTTCGCTCGGTCAGTTGCACTTTGGCAACATCCACTGGCAGATTTGCCGCCTCAGCCAGGATTTCGGCGGCTTGATCCGGGTTGTTCAGCACCCATTCCCGGGCCTGCTCGTACACACTGATCACTCGCCGTACAGTTTCCGGATGCTCCTCAAGAAACGCCTCGTTCACATTCAGAAACCCGTAGGTGTTGAAACTGATGTTCCGGTAGATCAGCCGGGCGTTATCCTGCAGTTGGGCCGCCGCCATGTGCGGATCCAGACCGGCCCAGGCGTCCACATCGCCTCTGACCAGAGCCGTTCTGCCATCCGGGTGCTGCAGATTGATGATGTCAACGTCGCGCTTGGTCAGCCCTTTGCTTTGCAGCGCGCGCAAAAGGAACAAGTAGGGGTCGGTGCCTTTGGTGGCGGCCACTTTCTTGCCCTTCAGGTCTTCGATGGAACCAATGGATGAGCCCTCCGGCACCACAAGCGCAGTCCACTCTGGTTGCGAGTAGACATACACCGTTTTGATCGGTGCGCCGTTGGCTTTTGCCAGCACGGCCGAAAGACCCGCAGTGGAGCCAAAGTGAACACTGCTACTGTTCAGGTATTCCAGGGCCCGGTTACTGCCGAGACTGAGAACCCAGTTAATTTCGGTTCCATCGGATTTGAACTCCTCCTCAAGCCATCCGAATTTCTTGACCACCAGGCTGGTGGGTGAGTAATAGGCATAGTCCACGTTCAAAGTCGTCGGTGCTTCCGCCTGAGCAGACAGGCTGAACAAAGCGGAAAGGCCTACGGCGAGACCTACAAACCAATTTTTACGCATGGGTTTTCCTCAAAAGGATCAGGTTTTAATGGGTAGCCCCGGTCACTTCGAGCGGTCTCGTCAGTTCGGGTGTATTCGGGCATCCGAGCCCGTTGACCCAGGCTGGGTCAGACGTGGCGCTGTCTGGAGCAGGTCGTACCCGTCCATCAACGCCACATCAGATTCTTCAACATGCGGTGATCCGCCTACAAAGATAGCCAGCTCGTTCTTGCCGAATCGGTGCCAGTCGTGGCCATCGGTAATCGGCTGCGTTGCCACCATCACCAGCGGCGCGCCGGCGTAGACGGTATCGTCCAGCCACTGATCGCAATCCACCAGCCGGGCGCGCCTTGGCTCATCGGTCTGCCGGGTCCAGTGGAGATCGGTGCTGCCATGAGCGAACATCACATCGCCCACGGTGAGCAGAAAGTTGAAGGTACCGTGGGCGGAAATATCGGCAGCAACTCGGCGAATTTCGTCCGCCAGATCGTCAATTCCGGGTCGGGTGTCACCAAAGGTGTTAGCCAGCTCTGTCAGCAACAGGCCAAAGGCCGCCTCACTGTCGGTTTCGCCGTTGGGCTCGAAACGAGGATCAACCACAGGCCGGAAGTCGTGAAGGTCACCGTTGTGCGCAAACACCCAGTCATAGCCCCAGAGTTTTCGACTGAAGGGGTGGCTGTTGACGAGCTCCACCGGCCCAAAGGTTGCCTTGCGGACATGGGCAATCAGGTTACGTGTCCGGATATCCCGGCCCAGGAAATCCTGCGCCATCCGGCAATTGAAAGCGCTGGTTTTCTGGACATTCAGGTGGTGGGTGCCGTCGGCGTAATAGGCAATGCCCCAGCCATCCTTGTGATCACCGGTGCCACCCCCACGGCACAGGAACCCACGCAAGGGCTCCTGCGGGGCAACCGGACGGGCGCTGTTCAAACCGAAGATCTGGCACATGGTTCACTCTGAAGTCATGAATGGTGCCATCAATACTAGAGGGGTAAAGCAGGGCAATTAACCAATAAAAACTCATATCTTTATCAGAATGCCGGGGGAGCAGACGGGAGTGCCTGCTCCCCGCTCAGCGGCCGGATGGCAGCGCCAGCTGGCCGGCTACAACGTCCTCGGTAAGCTCCGGAGCGCACAACTGAATAAACTGGAACGCATAGTTACGCAACAGATTGCCGCGACGGATACCGATTCGTGTCTGCTTTTCTTCGAACAGGTGATCGGTATTGAGCAGTTGTAACCCCGAATCCCGGGCAGGGTTGAACGCTACCGACGCAATAATGCCTATGCCCAGGCGCAATTCCACGTAGGACTTGATCACATCCGCGTCCAGGGCGGTCATGATGATTTCAGGCCGCAGGTTCTCGGTGGCAAACGCCTTCTCGATAGAAGCCCGGCCCGTGAAACCCTCGTGGTACGTGATGATGGGGTAATGCTGGATGTCCTCCAGTGTCAGCCGCTCTATCTCTGTCAGCGGATGCAGTTTGGGTACTACCACACCGTGGTGCCAGCGGTGATACGGGAAAGACACCAGCTGTGGGATATCACCCAGGGCCTCCGTGGCGACGCCGATGTCCGCCTCGCCACTGAGCAACATGCTGACGATTTCGTCCGGACTGCCCTGATGCAGGCGCAACCGCACCTTTGGAAACTGTTGCTTGAACTGGCTCACCACCTCAGGCAACGCATACCGCGCCTGGGTATGGGTGGTGGCAATGGTCAGCTCGCCGGAATCCTGTTCCTGGTAATGCTCGGCCAGGTTTTTGATATTACGGGCATCCATCAGCATGCGCTCCACATAGACCAGCATCTGCTGACCAGGCTCGGTCAGCCCCAATAAGCGTTTGCCTTTTCTGACATAGAGCTCCACACCCAGTTCCTCCTCCAGATCCTTGATGTGTTTCGAAACACCGGACTGGGAGGTAAACAGTGCATTGGCCACTTCCGTCAGATTGAAGTTCTGCCGGGCAGTTTCCCGCACGATTCTCAGCTGCTGAAAGTTCACGGATGGCCTTCCCTATTCAATGGTAAACCCCGGTCATGAATAACCAGAAAGTAATAAAAATCCTGAAATCAATACCATCGAAGTCTAAGACAGACCCCAAAATAAACCGAATAATATTTACTGCATTACTAAGCGTTTTTTTTCATATGGCGCTGCGAGGATCCGGCTCCGGCTGAGCCATACAAAAAAGGCCGGACAACGAAGTATCCGGCCAAACGGAGAGGTGCCACGATGAGCACGCACAACACTTAGATGCAAGGTTTCAGGATGCAGAGGCTTTTGCAGCCCGGATATCAAAGGCACCGCCGGTATGAAAGGCCGAATCGGTGACCGCCTGTTTGCCCGGCAACAATGGAAAAACCAGCTCGGCAAACCGGATGGCTTCCTCCAGGTGGGGATAGCCTGACAGCACAAACGTATCCACGCCGGCGTCCCGGTACTCCAGCAGGCGTTTGGCGACGGTTTCCGGGTCGCCCACCAGCGCGGTGCCAGCACCACCGCGAACCAATCCCACTCCGGCCCAGAGATCCGGGCTGATTTCCAGCATGTCCCGTCGACCGCCGTGCAGCTCCAGCATCCGCTTCTGGCCCACCGAATCCATTTTGGCCAGGTTCTGCTGGGACTTGGCAATGGTTTCGTCGTCCAGGTTCTCAATCAGCTTGTCCGCTTCCGCCCAGGCCTCTTCACGGGTTTCCCGAACAATCACGTGCAGGCGAACACCAAAACGCACGGTACGCCCGTGTTTGGCAGCCTCGGCACGCACACGATCAATTTTTTCAGCCACGGCTTCCGGCGGCTCACCCCAGGTCAGGTAGGCATCCACCTGCTCCCCGGCCAGCTTGATAGCGGCCTCCGAGGAGCCGCCAAAATACAACGGGGGATAGGGTTTCTGGACCGGCGGAAAGTAGTTTTTAGCCCCCTTGATCTTGTGGTGCTTGCCGTCGAAATCCACCGTTTCGCCCTGCAGCAGACGGCGCCAAACGTTCAAAAACTCATCGGCAGATTCGTAGCGCTCGTCGTGGCTGTAATAGACACCTTCCGCAGCCAGTTCTGCAGCATCTCCCCCTGGCACAACGTTCAGCAGCAGGCGGCCACCCAGGGCCTCATCCAGCGTTGCCGCCTGCCTGGCGGAAACGGTTGGCCCGGAGATGGAGGTGCGAAGCGCCACCAGCAGTTTGATGCGACTGGTCACCGGAGCAAGGCTGGAAGCCACCACCCAGGGGTCCTGGCAACTGGCGCCGGTGGGAATCAGCAGGCCGTCATAACCCAGGTCTTCAGCGGTCGTTGCGATGCGCTGCATATATCGGTTGGTCGCCGGCCGCCCACTGCCGGGCTTGCCAAAATAACGGGTGTCGCCGGAGGTAGGAAGAAACCAGAATACATCGAGGGACATGCCACTCTCCTTGAAGGTCGTTGTCATTGACTGAGCGCAGATTAACGCTCCCGGCCCTTTCCACAAATCCGATTATCTTCGATCAACATTCCTTTTTGTGGATACAGATGCTCCGCGCCCGCGGAGACTGCTTTTCCTTTTTTGCGCAAAGCTTTACAGGTTTTCTTGGTTTGGCGATTGAAGGCTGGTTGTTAGGGTTGTCCGGATACGAACGCCAACTTGACGATGAATTACTTCATGATCCCCAAAAGACCCGACAGCCCCTGCAAAGTCAGCACCAGGCAGTTCGCCGAGTTCCGGTGTCGGATAGCCGGTGAGAGTGAAAGGAGACGAAATGAGCGCTGTGGTTGAGCGCCTTTCCAGAGGCAAGCCCGTGAACACAGGGAATCCTTTTCTGGAGGTCTCGGTCATCAATATGGGAGCAACTCTGGTACTCCGATGGCTGGGAGAATCGGCGGTTCAGGTTCCGGCGCAGGTCTTGCGCGTGAATTGCCAGTGCGAAACCTGTAGGGCCAATAAAGGTGATTACCCGTACCATTCCAATCCGACGACCATTGCCGATATCCGGGCATTTGGACTGATCGGGCTGCGAATCCGGTTTTCAGACGGCCACGATGCAGCGACCTACTGCTGGACGTCGCTGGGCGCTCTGTCTGTGTAACCTGCCAATGTGAGCGACACGCCAGAAAGCTTCTTCGGTAGATTGCTGACCCATCAATCTGCAGCGTTATAACACTTGGAGACACCCCCATGTCCTCACCCCCTCCTGAAAACACTCCTCAGCGTATGCCGGTGGCGACTAAAGATTCAACGAGGCACCCCCTCGGTCACAACGTCACCTTTGCCGAAGCCGTCAATGTATGGCTACGTGTAGCCCTGTTGAGTTTTGGTGGTCCGGCGGGACAGGTTGCCGTGATGCACCGGATTCTGGTGGATGAGAAACGCTGGGTCAGCGAGAGCCGGTTCCTTCACGCTCTCAATTACTGCATGGTGTTGCCGGGGCCAGAGGCACAGCAGCTTGCCACTTATCTGGGGTGGCTGTTGCATGGCGTCAAAGGAGGGCTCGTAGCCGGTACGCTGTTCATTCTGCTCGCCTTTATAGCCATTCTGGGGCTGAGCCTGGTGTATGCGGGTTTTCAGGAAACCTCGGTTGTTCAGGCAATATTCTTTGGCATCAAGGCTGCGGTGCTGGCGGTGGTCATCCAGGCCGTGGTTCGCATCGCCCAGCGGGCGCTGAAAAACCGCATCATGGTCACGCTGGCAGCGCTGGCTTTTATTGCCATTTTCTTTTTTGCAGCGCCTTTTCCCCTTGTTATTGCGGCTGCCGCTCTGGTGGGTCTGATCGGCCGCCAGCTGGACCCGGAGCGATTCGTGGTCATCAAGGGCCACACAACCCGGGAGGAGGGTGAGCGAGCCATTGATGCAATGATGACCAATGGCACCGGGCACCATACCCAGGCGAGCCGGGGGCGCACACTGAAGGTGCTCGGGATCTGGCTGCCCCTGTGGTTTATTCCCCTGATCGTACTGGCCGTTTCCCTCGGAATGGACGATGTGTTCACCCAGATCGGCCTGTTCTTCAGCAAACTGGCCGTGGTGACCTTCGGGGGCGCTTACTCGGTCCTCGCGTACATGGCCCAGGAAGCCGTGCAGAATCACGGTTGGCTGGCACCGGGTGAAATGCTCGATGGCCTGGGCATGGCGGAATCCACCCCCGGCCCACTGATTCAGGTTGTGCAGTTTGTCGGATTCATGGGCGCCTTCCGGGATCCAGGCACTCTGGACCCCTTTACCGCCGGGGTTCTGGCCTCGGTACTGGCAACCTGGGTGACCTTTGTGCCCTGCTTCCTCTGGATTTTCCTGGGCGCACCTTATGTGGAGAAACTGCGGGGAAACCAGGCCGTCAGCGCAGCGCTTTCTGCTGTTACTGCCGCCGTGGTCGGCGTGATGCTGAACCTGGCAATCTGGTTTGCGGTGCACGTGGCCTTCGCCAGGGTGGATACATCGCAGGCCTGGGGCATCCAGTGGTTGTCGCCCCAATGGGATAGCGTCCAACTGGCCAGTGTGGTACTGGCACTGGGCGCGTTCATCGCCATTTTCAGGTTCAAAATCGGCATGCTGCCGGTGCTCTTTACCAGCGCCCTGCTGGGCATGCTGTTGCACTGGCTAACAGGGGGCGCTCCCGGCATCTGATCGCCGGGTACACGCATTGATAGGGCGCAATCACTGCGCCCTTACTCCTGGCCCGATCATGAATAGGATGTCGGCGTCGGGTAATCGCCGAACAGCTCCCAACGCCCAAGATCCCTCAGCTTGTAATCAATCGGGTCATGCAGAGTATGTGTGCGGGCGTTGCGCCAGAACCGGTCATACCCAAACCGGCGGCTGGTGGCGCGGGCACCGGCAATATCAAACAGGCGCGAGCTGATATCCAACGCCGCATGGTGAGCCGCGACTTTGGCATCGGCAATGGCGATGGCCGTCTCGCCCCTGTCCTTCAGGGTAATCGCATCGGGGTTTTCCAGAAAGTGGTCGACCAGGCGACCCGCCTCGTCTGCCAGCGCCTGCGCACTTCTCAGCTTTACTCTAAGCTCACCGTAATGCCTCTGGATGAAGGGGTCTTCAGAGGAAGCGTCAACACCGGACGTAAGCCAGGGATTCGCCAGAGTCAACGTGAACTGGCGCGCTTCCTCAAAGGCACCCTCGGCGATACCGGTATAAAGATTGACCAGCACCAGTTGTGCCAGACAGGAACGAAAATGCGCGGCCGGGCTCCACGGTTGTCCGGGCCAGAGCAGGACTTCATCCGGTGCGACAATCACTCTGTCAAAGCTGACCGTACCACTGTCGGTCTGGCGCTGACCCATGGCATCCCAGTCATCATGCACGGTTATGCCTTCCCGCACGGTCGGAATCGCTGCGACCAAAAGGCTCTGTGAGGGTTCGTGCCAGGCCGACGTAGTGAGGTAATCCGATCCAAGAGCACCCGAGCAGAACCCTTTAATGCCGTTCAGCTCAAAGCCGCCGCCGGCATACTCGGTCGCGACGGTTCGTTTGTCCTTCGGGTTAAGGGTGTTACCCCAGAACCAGTTATTCTCTGAGGTCTGGCGGAGCAGTTTTGAAACCTGCTCCGCCTGGCCGAAAAGCAGTACCGAACTGACCTGAAGATGGTGAAAAGCAAATATATGAGCCAGTGCAGAGTCGGCACAGGCCAGCTTCCTGACTACCTGGTAAATCAACCCCCAGTTCTGGCCGGCACCGCCCTGAGCTCTCGGGATAGAAAGCGATAGCAGTCCACTCTGTCGAATCCGTTCCCTCTGTTCTGCGGCATGGCCTCCAAGCCGGTCCCGCTCAACAGCAGACTGGGCCAGGTAAACGGTAATCTCATCAGCCTTCGCCAGCCAGGCATCCTCGTCCAGCTGGTCATGGCCGTGCCCTCCAACCGCGGAATGAGGTCTTTCCTCCAGGCTGGTCACAGCGGCAGTCGCAGACATAGGGCTATCTCCTTTGGATTAAGGTTCAAACCGACATGATCCGAGAAGTTCCCTCGCTCGACAAACAAGAATAACTGCAATGCTTTTCAGGAAAACGCCTATAAAACCTTATCAAAATCAAGCAAATACTTTGCACAAATACTTGGTTACGGGGGAGCCCGAGGAGCCTTAAGCTGCTCCCTTTTGACCAGGGATTGTGCTTAATGAACATTATCGACATGCGCTGCCGCCCGGCCTACCTGCACGACTTTTTCGGTGCCACGCCGGGCACCGAGGCCTTTGAAACCGCCCGCTGGCTGAACCGACGGGTGGGTACCCGGGGCGACGACCAGCACTTTACCCGCTCCCTGACCGAACAGGGATTTCTGGACGAAGTCCGCGAAGCAGGCCTGACCCGGGCCGTGGTGGTTGGCCGGCACACGCCGGCCCAGCACCTGCCCAACGACCGCATCCACCAGATCGTGACGGGCCAGGAGCTGCTTCTGGGCGTGGGATCGGTGGATCCGGTGCTTCAGGGCGTGGACGGAGCCATTGCAGAAATCGACCGGGCCGTGAATGAGCTTGGCCTGGCCGCGATCAACCTTGAGCCCGGGTTTGCCGAACCCGCCCGCCATCCGGACGATGAGATCTACTTCCCGATCTACGAGCATTGCGCGCGCCTTGGCGTGTCTGTATCACTGATGAGTGGCCCCACCACACCAGACCCGAGATTCAATGACCCGGCAGGGCTGGCGGTGGTCGCAAGATCATTCCCCACGTTACCGCTCATTGTCTACCACGGTTACTGGCCGAACGTTGCCCAGGCCATCGGGGTGGCGTTCCGGTATGAGAACGTGTTCCTGGTGCCCGACATGTACCTGTTCCAGCCCGGCAGTCAGCTGTATGTGGAGGCCGCCAACGGTTTTCTGTCGGGACAGCTCCTGTTCGGCTCATCCTATACCTTCAGGCCCATTCGTCAGTCCATCGACGATGTGCTTGAGCTGGGTTTCCGGGAAGCGGTGGTGGACAGAGTTCTTTATAAGAATGCGGCAAGGTTGCTGGGCATCTAGTCGCTGATCTGGTGATGGAGGAGCCAAAGCGGCTCTTGCCATCACCGGAGCAGGTCCTACTGTATTGTCGTTTGGTTACCCAGATAAACATCCGCTATGGCCGAAACAGAAAACTCGGATGCAGGCCCGGCCTTGGTCACCCGCCCTCCGTCCAGCAGATAAACGCTGTCTACCGCCGGCAGCGTCACTGCAACGTTCTGTTCGGCAATCAGAACGCTGATTCCTGAATCCCGGTTGAGCTGCCGGATGCTCTCGAAGATCTCGGCATAGAGATTGGGTGCCAGCCCCATGGATGGCTCATCGAGAATCAGCAGCCGGGGCCGGGTCAGCAGTGCTCTTCCGATCGCGGTCATCTGCTGCTCACCACCGGAGGTGTTTCCAGCCTGCAGATGCCGTTTTCGTTTCAGCCTCGGGAATCGCTCGTAGATCTCCTCCAGTGCAGCACCCACCTGTTTGCGCCGCAAACCAATGGCGCCGGTCCTCAGATTCTCTTCAACGGTCAGGTGGGGGAAGCAGTGCCTCCCCTCCAGAACGTGGGCAACCCCAAGCCGGCTGACGCTCTCCGGTGCCATGCGGGTAACGGTGCGACCTTCGTAACGGATCTCACCTTCGGTAATCAGGCCGCCCGTGGACCGGATCAGCCCGGAAATGGACTTGAGACAGGTGCTCTTTCCGGCCCCGTTGGCACCGAACAATGCCACCATAGAGCCGGGCTGAATGGACAGGGAGACCGTGTTCAGAGCTTCCACAATGCCCCCGCCATAGCGAGTGGAGACTTGATGCACTTCAAGCTGGGGCTGCGTCATGACAGAACTCCTGTTTACCGGATCAGATGGGGGCACAGTCACGGGGGGCAATTCCGTTTTCCTGCGCGTACTGGGCGGAGGCCTTGTCGATCAACGGACGCAGCAGTTGTCGGTCGGCCTGGACCCAGTCACTGATCACCTGCCAGGCCTGGCCATCCCACTGCTGGAAGCGAACAGCGCCGCCGCCCTCGTGGTCGTAGCAGGACAGCTCCAGCGGCTGCACCAGGCCCAGCGCGCCCAGTTCCTCGAGGCGCTCGTTGTCCAGATTCAGGTTTTCAAAGCCCCAGCGTACCTGCTCCCCGGTGAGTGGCTTGTGGCCGTATTTCTCCTGGGCAAGCCGCACGGCTTCCACATTCAGAATGCCATTCACAACCCCCAGGTTGTAGTAGACAGTGCCGAATCGGGACGGATCCTGCAGATCGGTTTTGCCGGCATCAACCACGGATGCCTTGATGCCCTGCAGGACCGGAAAATCGGTGCCCGCCGGGTGGGTGGTGATGGAAACAAAGCCCTTGGCTGTATCCCCGGCAGGCCGGACGTCCTCTTCTGAATTGCTCCAGATATTTCCGATAATACGGTCAACCGGGAAGCCATAACGCTTGGCAGTCTTGATGGCCACCGGATTCATCACGCCCCAGCCCCGCAGGATCACCCAGTCAGGCTGGAAGCGGCGGATCTGTAACCACTGTGCCTGCTGTTCGTTGCCCGGATGCGGCACTTCCAGCAGCTTGAGCTCGAATCCGTACTCCTTCGACAGCAACTCCAGCACGCTATTGGTCTCGGTACCGTAGGGCGAGCCATGGTAAAGCGTCGCAATTTTCACATCGGCCAGCTTATCCTTGCCTCCGGCCTTCTCGGCGATGTAATTAACGATCGCCGACACTTCGGAGTAAGGGTTCAGCTGCAATGGAAAAACGTAGGGGAAAACCCGGCCATCCGTGGACGCCGTTGCGCCATGGTTAATGGTGATCAGCGGCAGTTCGTCCTTGCGGGAGCGCTCCAGGGTCGCGTAGGCGATGCCCACCGACAGCGGATTGGTGGCCGCGGCGGGCGCTCCATTGAGTCCGCCTTTCAGGCGCTCATAGCACTCGACCCCTTTCTCGGTCTCGTACTCGGTCTCACACTCGCTCCACACGAGCTTGACGCCATTCACGCCGCCCTGCTGATTGACGTGCTGCATGTAGTCAATGAAACCTCCGAAGAACCCGGTTCCACCGGCGGCATAGGGACCGACCCGATAGCTTTGCAGCGGGAAATACTGCTCCCCTTCGGCATAAGCCGTTGTCAGCGATGAGCTGAGCAGGCCCGCAATGATGACTTTTCTGAAGAGATGACGCACTTTACTAACCCTCTTGATGTTTAACGGTTTTAAGGAAATGGACGGTATTAACCGGCGTTTCTGGCAATACCGCGTCTGTGTTGAACGTATTGGATGGCTCGCTCCACATAGCGCACGAGGCCTCCGGGTTCCCGGATCAGGAAAAATATGATCAGTGCCCCGAACAGAACCTGTTGCAGGTTCTCCAGCAACCCGTTATCAACGGTGCCCACGGGAAGAAAACCGGCGAGATTGGATAGCGCGATGGGCAGGAAAACAAAGAACGCCGCCCCGAGTATGCTGCCGGTCAGGCTGCCCAGGCCGCCGATGATAATGATGAAGAGAATCTGAAAAGACCGGTTCAGATCGAACCCGTGCGGCTCAACGGTTCCCAGGTAGAGAAACCCCCAGAGGCAGCCTGCCACACCCAGAAAGAAGCCGCTGATGGCAAAGGCCAGCAACTTGGTGCGCAACAGGGCGATACCCAGGGTGGCGGCCGCAACGTCTTTGTCCCGCACCGCCATCCAGCGCCGCCCGGTTTCTCCCCTCACCAGATTGCGGGCAACCCAGAACAGTGCGGCAACAATGGCCAGGGTCAGCAGGTATCGGGCCCTGGGTGTCTCGACCTCGACGCCCAACACCGACAGATCGGGTGCGGAAATGACGCCGGAAGGGTTGTAGTTCGAAAACCACCCGAACTTGACCAGCACCCACTGAATCAGAAACTGGGCAGCCAGGGTTGATACCAGCAGGTAGAACCCTTTGATTCTGAGGCTTGGCAGGCCAAATACCAGGGCGACAAGTGCCGCCATCACGCCACCGCCCAGAATGGAAACCAGTAACGGAAGTTCCGGAACCCGCAAATCCAGGTTGTAAGCGGTGTAAACCCCGACCGCCATGAAGGCTGCCGAACCCAATGAAAGCTGGCCGGTGTAGCCGGTGAGCAGGTTCAGGCCAAGGCCCGCCAGAGACAGAATCAAAAGCGGTATCAGAATCGCACTGAACCAGTAATCGCTCACCGTGAGCGGCAGAACCAGAGCGAACAACGCAACGCTGATGACCCAGCCGATCCATCGGCTGCGTTTGTGCTGGGCAAGCCCGGAGGCAACCGGCCTGTCAGGCACAAGAATTTGAGCGGTACTGAAACTCATGAAACTTTCCTTTTAGACACGTTCTATGGTTCTCTGCCCGAACAGGCCTGCGGGCCGGACCAACAGAAACAGGAGCGCAATCACATAGGGAAACCAGTTCTCGATCCCGTTACCGATAAGCTGGCCGAGGTATACCTCTGCCAGTTTTTCGCCGGCACCGATAAGAAGGCCGCCCACAATGGCCCCTGTTATCGAGGTGAATCCGCCAATAATCAGCACCGGCAGGGCTTTCAACACAATGAGGGAAAGCGAGAACTGAACACCAAGGCGAGCCCCCCAAAGCAAGCCTGCCACTAACGCCACCAGGCCGGCCGCGGACCAGACAATCACCCAGATCCGGCGAATGCGTATACCAACGGATTGTGCCGCCAACGGGTCATCCGCCACTGCCCGCAAGGCCAGCCCGGTCTGGGTGTACGAGAAAAACAGGGACAGCACGATCACCAGCAGGCCGGCAATACCCGCCGCAACCAGGTCAAAGGAGGAGATCAGCAAGCCACCCAGGAACATTGGGGCATCACTGATGCCAAGCTCAAGGCCGTGCACCTGGGTACCCCACAGGGCCTGGGCCGCGCCCTCAATCACGTAGGCCAGCCCAAGCGTGGCCATGAACAGAACAATTGGTGGGCGATTGACCAGAGGGCGCAGAACCGCTGCCTCAACCGCCAGGGCCAGCAGAACCATCAGCACGGCGGTGACCAACAGTGACAGCCAGGGCGAGAGCCCCTGGTCGATAAGGCTCACATAGGTAAGCGCGGCAAACAGCACCATGGCGCCCTGGGCGAAATTAAAGACGCCGGAGGCCTTGTAGATCAGCACAAAGCCAATGGCGACCAGCGAATACATGACGCCAGCCAGCAGCCCGCCGATCAACACTTCCAGAAAAAATTCCATAAACGAAGTCCTTTGCTACAGCGCCACCGCGGGTTCGGGCCTGGATTCGTGAGTATCAACGTCGCTTTCTGTTCCACCCGCGCCAAGGTAGGCCTCGATGACTGCCGGGTTGGCCCGTACCTGCGCCGGCGGGCCGTCACCGATTTTCTGGCCGTGATCCAGCACGATGATGTGGTCGCTCAGCCCCATGACCACGCCGATGTCGTGCTCGATGATCACGACGGTGACCTGGTGTTCCTGATTGATCTTCCTGATCAGCTGAGCCATATCCGCTTTATCCAGCTTGTTGAGACCCGCCATGGGCTCATCCAGCAGCAGGATGGAGGGCTCTGAGGCAAGCGCGCGGGCAAGATCCACTTTTTTCTGGACTCCGTAGGACAACTCGCCCACCTGCACATCGCGCCAGGCATCAATACCGAGGAAGTGAATCACCGCCTCTGCCGACCGGATTTGCCTGACTTCGTCACGGCGAGCGGCGGGCAGGCCCAGCGCCTGGGCAAGCCAGTGCGACCGATGCCTGAGGGTTCGGCCGGTCAGGACGTTTTCCAGTACTGTCATCCCCGGAAACAGTCCGAGATGCTGAAAGGTGCGGGCGATACCCAGCGAGGCTGTCAACTGCGGACGGGCGCCACGCAGGACCCGGCCATGGGCCCGCAGAAAGCCCTCACTGGGCTGATAGATTCCGTTGAGCACATTCAGCAGCGAGCTCTTGCCCGCGCCGTTGGGACCGATCAGGGCACAGATCTCGCCCTCACGGATCGAGAAGCTGACATCGTCCAGGGCCCGTACGCCCTGGAACTTGAGTGTTACCCCGACGGCAGCGAGCGCCTCGCTGGCCCCGGGCGTTGTGATGTTGCCGGACATTCCGTATTTCCAAAGTTGAGCGCGGAGCAGTAAAGCCCTGCCCCGCGCAGCCCCATCAGGCTGGTACGCTTTCGGATTGTTCACTGCGTTGCGCTTCGAGTTCACGCACCAGAGGCAGAACTCTTTTGCCGAAATACTCGACCTCTTCCTGGAAATGCAGGAACCCGCCGAGAATGAGATCGACACCAGTCGCCTTGATTTCCACAATGCGTTCAGCGATTTGCTCGGGTGTACCAATCAGGTTGGTCCGGAATCCGTCGTTGTACTGGACCAGATCTTCAAAACTGGACTTGGCCCAGTTGCCTTCGCCTTCCGGGCTGGCTTTGCCGGCATTCTTGACTTCGCCGGCGAACGCATTGACAGCCTCAGGATCAGCCTGGCCAATGATGTCGTCCAGAACCTGGCGCGCCTCCTCCTCGGTATCCCGGGCGATAATGAAAGCGTTCACGCCAACCTTCACGGAATGGCCGTTCTCCTTCGCCTTGCCTTTAACATCCTCCACTTGCTTGCGGATGCCCTCCACGGTATTGCCATTGGTGAAATACCAGTCCGAGACACGTGCAGCCATATCCCTTGCAGCTCGGGAGCTACCACCCTGGAAAATCTCCGGATGGGGCTTTTGCAGCGGCTTGGGCTTGAGGGTGTAATCACTGAAGCGGTAAAAAGCCCCGTCAAAGCTGAAATTGTCCTGGGTCCAGATGCCCTTGATCGCACGGATAAACTCTTCGGACCGGCGGTAACGCTCGTCATGGTCCAGCCAGTGCTCACCAATGGCGTGGAACTCGCCACTGAACCAACCGGAAACCACGTTAACCGCCACCCGGCCACCGGTCAGCTGGTCAATGGTTGCAATCTGCTTGGCCAGGACGGCCGGCTTCCAGGGGCCGGGCAGCACCGCTGCAATCACCTTGAGGGTGTTGGTGGACTCGAGAAGTGCATGGCTGAACGACACCGACTCGTGCTGAAACTCTGCGCCGTAGCCGGCCGTAAAACGAATCTGTGACAGGGCATACTCAAAGCCTGCCTTTTCAGCGATCCGTGCCAGTTCGCGGTTGTAATCGATATCCCAACTGGTTCGCTGTTTGACCTTGCTGATGACCAGCCCGCCACTGACATTGGGAACCCAGTAGGCGAATTTAATTGGATCGGTACTCATGAATGCTCTCCTGTGGTTGTGACTCAAAGAACAGGCGCCGTTGCAACCGGTGCTTGTGAGACGTTTTTGGATGCTTCCCGGTGTCCCCGGTTGCTTTCCAGATGGGCTGCGGCCAGCTCGGCCGCTGAACTTACCCGATGCGCAAGCTCGTCATTGATCAGTCGCCCGTCGTTGAAATCGACGTCCAGCGCGTAGACAGACTGCGGCAGGGTGAGGGCCTGGAAGAACGCGAACAAAGCCCGGAACTGGGTATCCAGGGCGAGCCCGTGAAGGGGTGTGCCACCGGTGGCGGCCAGCAAAACCGGTGTACCTTTCAAGGCGTCCCGGTCAACCAGGTCGAACAAATGCTTGAACAGACCGGAGTAGGACGCCCGATAGATGGGACTGCCAGCCAGGATCAGGTCTGCGTTCTCGATGGCATGAATGGCTCGCTGCAGTTCGGGAGCCAGTGAGGCGGGATTGAACTCGGTGCCGAAATGGTTGCCGATCTCCGCAATATTGACGCTCTGCACCTCAACATCTCTGACCCGCGCGATCTCATTCGCCAGCACGTTCAACAGTGCTCCGGTTCTTGATCTCGGTCTTGGGCTGCCATTGACAATGACAACGCTGGGCTTTGCAGGCATGAACCGTCTCCTCTTCTACTCTGTATGGGGCCACAAGCAGTGAGCTCGACTGGCCGGGGCGAAAAGGCTCCTCACCGTGAGAAACCTGCGCATACCCCTGATATTGCACAGTCAATGCCAGATTTTTATCTCATTGTTTTTATTATTTTTATTGGGAAATTAATCCTACAAATGGTGATACAGAAGCAACTGGCGGTGGCGCCGTGCGGATATATCCACACCCGCGCCTGAAGAGTGCTGATATATCAGCAGACGGAGAAGCCGCCCTGAACGTGCGGCGCCTCTGTGGCAGGGGCTTTGAAAGGTATTGGGCTGACCTGGCACAGGCTTTGAGAGCAAAGGCAGGGGAATTCAATCTTCATCACCAACTTTTCGAGCACACATCGGAGATAGCCATGCCAGAACTCAAAGCCAAACCAACGCCAGAAACCCGGCCCATCGCTGCCAAAAATGCCAGTAACGACTCAGATCTCTCCAGAGGCGCCAGCGACTCTGAACTGAACCAGCGGTTTCGCCCCCTGTTTCGAGACATTGCAGAAACCGTAAAGCACCGTGAAAATACCCGGGAACTGCCCTACGACCAGATCCGTAAACTCAAGGAAGCACGATTCGGCGCGTTGAGGGTGCCGGTCGCCTATGGTGGCTTTGGCGCCTCTCTGCCCCAGTTATTTCGGCTACTGACCGAACTTGCAGAGGCCGATTCCAATATTACACAGGCCCTGCGGGGCCACTTTGCGCTGGTGGAAGACCGCCTGAACGCCCGCCCCTCAGCGCACCGAGATGAATGGTTGACGCGATTTGCCAATGGCGATATCGCAGGTAATGCATGGACCGAAGTGGGCGAGGTAAAAATCGGCCACCTCAACACCCGCGTCAGCGAGGTTGACGGGCAGTGGCTGATCAACGGTGAGAAGTACTACACCACGGGTAGTATTTTTGCGGACTGGCTGGATGTGACAGCCCAGCTATCGGACGACCCTGAGACCCTCTCAACCGTGAGCGTTTCTGCCCATCAGGAGGGTGTTGAGATTGAGGACAACTGGGACGGGTTCGGCCAGCGGACAACCGGAAGCGGCGTTACCCGGTTCAACAACGCCACAGTGAACCCTGAAAACGTCTATCCGTTCGGGGAACGCTTCCGGTATCAAACGGCATTCTACCAGTTGGTTCTGCTGGCCACGCTGACGGGCATCGGTCGGGCCGCCCTGGGCGATCTGAAATCACTGGTGCGGGCAAGAACCCGGGTATACAGCCATGGCAACGCCGATGCGGTCCGAAACGATCCCCAGATACAGCAAGTGGTGGGTTCCGTGGCGGCGCGCGTGTACGCCGCCGAGGCTATTACACTGAAAGCTGCGGAAGCCAGCCAACTGGCCTACGAGCAACACGCAACGAAAGACCTGGAGGCTCTCCGGGCTCTGAACATCGACGCCGAAATAGAATCCGCCAAAGCTCAGGTGGTCGTCGCTGACCTGATCCTCTCCGCCACCAGCGATCTGTTCAACGCACTGGGCGCATCCGCCACCAGCACCAAACATTCCCTTGATCGCCACTGGCGAAACGCGCGCACGGCCGCCTCTCATAACCCGCTCATATACAAGGAAAAGGTGATCGGAGACTGGGAGGTCAACGGCACCGAGCCCGTGTATCAATGGGCGATCGGCAGAGGTAAATAACGCCCCGCCCTCTTGCTCAACAAAACCGCCCTCAGCCGGAGCTGGCAAGCCTGACCGAGCCGGAGGGCGATTTCGCCCCGCCACCATGGCCATGGATAAAATCTCGCGCCCGTTCCGATGAGGGGGCATCCAGTACCTCGCTGGCCGGCCCCTGCTCCAGTGCTTCGCCCAGGTACATGAAAACGACGTGGTCGGCGAGGCGTTGGACCTGCGGCATCAGGTGGGTCACCATGATAATGGTGTAATCCTGTTTCAGGGCCAGCAGGGTTTCCTCCACCCGCTCCGACGAAATCGGATCAAGGGCGGAGGTTACCTCATCGCAAAGTACCACCTCTGGCTCCACGGCCAGCGAGCGGGCCAGGCTCAGGCGCTGGATCTGGCCCACCGACAGATCCGCGGCGGGCGCGTTGAGTCGGTCTTTCACCTCGTCCCACAGGTTCACCTTCCTCAGCGACCGTTCGACAAGCTCATCCAGTTCCTGTCGGGACGGGCGGCCATGAATCTTCGGCCCATAAGCCACGTTTCGATAGATCGACATGGGCAGCGCTGTCGGCTTCTGGGAGACATAGCCAATCCGTTTGCGCAGATCCGGCACCGGCTCGCGGGACCGGTAAATCGGGTCCTGCCCGACGTAAACTTCTCCTTCCACCCGGGCGTGAAGCTTGAGATCGTGCAGACGGTTCAGGGACTTGAGCAATGACGACTTGCCACAGCCGGAAGGCCCGATAATAGTGGTGAGTTGGTTCGCCGGGAAGCGCACACTCACCTGTTTAAGGGCCTGATTGGTTTTATCCCGGCCGTAATAGAGGTTGAGATTCTCGGTTCGAATGGCCGAAGTGTCGGACATGTGTCAGTGATCCTCCTGGGCAAAACGGGAAAAGCGACGGGCAATGAATTTCGAAAAGGCCACCAGAACCAGTACCAGCATCATCAGCACAAAGGCTGCAGCATAGGCATCCTCGCGCACGCTCGGGTAGGCAGACGACGCCTGCTGGAAAATCAGGATGGGCAAAGTGGTGGCTGGGTCATTCAGGCCCGAGGGCATCTCAATGCCGCCACCGGCGGTAAAGAGCACCGCCGCGCCATCCCCCAACCCGCGGGCGAAGCCCATGATGACACCGGCTACCACGCCCGGCAGCGCCGCACGCAACAGCAGGCGGAGGGTTTCAAAGCGCGTCGTCCCCAGAGCGTAAACCGTTTCCTTCAGATCCGCCGACACCGATTTCAAGGCTTCATCGACAAACCGGGCGATGATCGGGAACTGCAACAGGGATACCGCAAAGGTAGCCGCGATCAGGCTGGAACGGCTTTCCAGCATGATCAGCAGAGTTAACACGAACACTCCGTAGACAATAGCCGGCGTTCCCCACAACACGTACAGAAGCACGTTTACAGCACGCGCAAACCGCTCGCCGCAGTAGTCGCTTTGCAGGTAGAGACCCGTGGCAACGGCCAGCACCGTGGCGATAACAGTCGCTGGCAAAACAATCGCAAAACTACCGAGAATGGCGTGCAGGAACCCGCCGGCACCCCCAAGCAAATAGAGTGGTCCTGGCGCAGTGAAGGCAACGGAAGGCTGATTGATCAGCACCTGCCCGCCCTTGTAAAGGGTCATGCCGATGATCAGCACCAGCACGCCCACCACCAGAGCCGTACTCAGCCGGATCAGCGTCTCAACCAGATACTGCTCAACGTAGCGGCGCTTCATTGGTACCTCCAGTGGCGTTCAAGCCGGTTACGCGCAAAGCTCGCCAACAGATTGAAAGCCGTTACCACGAGAAACAGCACCAACGCTGCAAAAAGCAGGGCCGAACGGGTTTCCGGCAGAGACATCATTTCACCGAAGGTGTTCACGATCAGTGTGGGCAGCGTCTGCCCGGCATCGAAGAGAGAGTCCGGAATCAGGTTTTTACCACCAATGACCATGGCAACGGCGATCGAGGCCTCGAACGCCCGCCCCAACCCTAGCAAAATGGCCGACAGTATACCGGGGCCTGCAGCCCTCAGAAGGATCCGGATAGCCATGCCACTCCGGGTTTCTCCAAGGGAAAGCGCAGTCTCCCGAAGGGAATCCGGCAGTGCGACCAGAGATTCCACTGACAACGACATGATGATCGGCAGTGTCATTACCGCAATCACAAGGCTGGCCGTGAGCAAGCCCAGGCCTGTGCTGCTGGCCCCGAACAACGGCGCAATCACATCATCCACAAGGGGCGCAACAATCAGCAACCCGAACAGACCGAAAATAACCGAGGGCACAGCAGCCAGGATATCCACGGAGGAGGACAACAGTGTGCGGACGGAACCGCGCGCGTATTCAGCGATATACACAGATGCAAGAACGGCGATCGGCACGACCAGTATCATGGACACGGACATGGTGATGAGGGTGCCTACGATGGCGGGCAGAAAACCAAACTGACCGGCTTCCGGATCCCAGGTACCACTGAATAGGATGTCCGCCACGTTATTTTCGGCTAATACCGGTAAGGACTGCTGAGTCAGCACCAGTGCCAGCCCGACAAATATGGCAATGCCTACCCAGGTCAGAAGCTGGAATAGCGCCTTGGTGGCGCTGTCCAGAAGCAATCTGCGCCCGGAGCGCAGGGACGTTACAGCCACGTATCGCCCCTACTGCTGCCGGTTGTCAGCGGTCACACCGTCGTTCAGATACCGGCGCTGGCTTTCCAGGGCCGCATCAGGCAGCTTGACGTAACCGTTTTCCGCAACGTACTGCTGCCCCTCCGTCAGGATCCAGTCCACAAATTGCTTGACCTCCCCCTTGAACGGGCCTTTACCGGCGACATACATAAGACGTGCCGGGGGCGACGGATAACGGCCATCGGCTACCGCAGTCAAAAAGACATCACGATTCTGGTAGAAAGCTTCATCATCGCTGATCCTATTATCACCATTGAGATCCAGCGGCAATGGGCGAATGTCACCCACGTACTCACCGGTTTCCACGTTAAAGGCAAAATTCAGGTTGTTGAAACCAATCGCGTTTGGCTCTTTTGCCACGGCAGCGGCCACGGGTTGATCGCCATTGAAGTTGGCATCGGCCAGGTTCTGGAAGTGTGACTGGGATTCGTCGCTGAAGAACTTGAACCAGGTCTTGGCGGCACCGGAGGCGTCTGAGCGACCGTACACCTCGATGGTGTCGTCACTCAGATCCTTGCCGATCACTTCACCCCAGGTGGTGACTTCGCCGCTGAAAATTGCCTTGAGGTCCTCTCTAGAGAGCCCCTGCTCAACAATTTCCTTATAGGCCGGATTCGACTTGTTCACCGTTCCCACGACCGAATCCTTGATAATAGCGATCGGAAACAGGCCCTGATCTATCTCTTTCTGCGCGGGATCACGGCCCATCATGCCAATATCCGACTGGCCGTTGAGCACGTCCGACACACCCTTGCCGGTGCCACCACCCGACACCGTAATATCGACGTTGTCATGGCTTTTCTGGTACTCGTTGGCCCAGATCACCATCAGGGGATAAGGGCCCCAGCCGCCTGAAACCCGGATATCGGTCTGTTGCGCGTGGGCAAACGGTGCGGCCGCGATTACAGCGACAGCCATCGCAGCGGACTTCACAAACTCTGAGCGTCTAATCACGGTTGACTCCTCGAACTGGTATGACCTGCTTGCTCAGCCCGGCGGGCTGGGCTTCGGTAAAACGGAAATGATGACGCCCCCCTTCCCCTGACCAAACCAAGAATTCCCGAACTGCTTATGAAAAAAAACGATAAAGACCGGCACAAAGCTCGCCTCAGCGAAGCGCTTTCCCCTAGTAAGAAGGGGGATACTGGCCATTGCAGGAAAACTGAAAACCAACTGAAGTTTTCTTGGTACTCCATTGTTTTTAACCGCGCTAACCTGAAACTTCATGACATCGAACAAGGAGTAACCCATGACACTCAGACTGGGCGATACCGCCCCTGATTTCGAACAGCAATCCAGCGAAGGCAAGATCCACTTTTACGATTATCTCGGCGACAGCTGGGGGGTCCTGTTCTCGCACCCTGCGGACTTCACCCCCGTATGCACCACGGAACTGGGCCTGACCGCCAAGCTCAAGGACGAATTTGCCAAACGCAACGTCAAGGTGCTGGCGCTGAGCGTCGACGATGTCGATTCTCACGGACGGTGGATTGAGGACATCAACGACACCCAGGATACCCGGGTGAACTTCCCGATCCTGGCGGACAGCGATCGCAAAGTGTCGGAACTGTACGACATGATTCACCCCAACGCAGACAACAGCGCAACGGTGAGATCGGTATTTGTGATCGACCCGGCGAAAAAGGTACGGCTGACGCTGACTTACCCCGCCAGCACCGGCCGCAACTTCAACGAGTTGCTCAGGGTCATTGACTCCCTGCAGCTGACCGAGCACCACAAGGTCGCAACACCGGGTAACTGGCAGCAGGGTGAGGACGTTGTCATTGTGCCGGCCCTGCAGGATGAGGAGGAAATTAACCGTCGGTTTCCGTCTGGTTATCGCGCAGTCCGGCCTTATCTACGTCTGACCGAGGACCCCTCAAAGCAAACCGCCTGACCACGCGGGACAAACCGCCACATTGCAAAAGACCGGAGGTTCGTGCCTCCGGTCTTTTTGTTTCAGCGTGGGCTTTATACCGCCAGGGTCTCGCCAAGCCGGATGTGAGTCCGGTCTTTGCTCACCGGGTGATCCGGGTGGGATTCAAATCCGTCGATGAAGCGGTCAAGAGCCACGTCCAGGCGCTGCAGAATCTCGTCACCGATCAGGTAGTCTCCCTCCTCCGTCTTCTGGAACTGGTTATCCGGGGAAAACACCACCGGCAGCGCCTTCTCCGCTTTCAGGTTAATGAAAATCGGCTGCAGGGCGTGGTCTACCGCCAGCATGTGGGCGGGAGAGCCACCGGAGGCCACCGGCAACACGCTTTTATTTTGCAACCCACCCTCCGGGATCAGATCCAGCAGGGTTTTCAAAACGCCCGAGATAGAGGCCTTGTAGACCGGGCTGGACACAATCAATCCCGCTGCCCCGGCCACATCACTCAGGTAGGCCTGCACCTGTTCGCTCTTGAAATCTGCGCGCAGCAGGCTGTTCGCATCGAAGCTTTCCACGCTGTATGTGCGCACTTCCACATCCCGGCCAGCCAGTTCGCCAAGCAGGTACTCGGCGAGCGCGCTGGAGCGGGATTTTACGTTGGGACTGCCCAGCAGGGCGACAATATGCATTGGATTCTCCTGTTGCGTTATCGGGGGCCCGTGACCGCTGGCTGCCCCGGTTCAAACCAGTGGGTTTCGGTGGCTCGCAGGTAAACCCGCTCGCCTACGGAAAGATTCAGGGCCCGGAAGTCCCGGCGAGGCAGTTCCACATCGATCACCTCCGGCAGGCCGTCACTGGCCGCGTGCTCGGGCACTACTTCCAGGCGGTAGACACTGCCCATGGGCTGAATGAACTTCACCCGGCATTCCGGCAGTTTTTCCTCGGTGGATTTCAGCAGCTCAAAATCGTGGGGGCGGATGTAGGCCGCGTAGGGCGTGTCATCGCTCACGTCAGCACTGCCCGGCGGGCGAATCGGCAGTTGCCAAGCACCGGTATCCAGAGTCTCGCCCTGAAGGCGACCGTGGAAGACGTTCACATTGCCGATAAAAGACGACACAAAGGGACTGGCGGGGTTGTCATAAACCGCTTCCGGAGTGCCCACCTGTTCGATCCGCCCCTTGTCCATCACCACAATGCGGCTCGCGACCTCCATCGCCTCTTCCTGGTCGTGGGTGACGAAGATGCTGGTCACGTGCAGTTCGTCATGCAGCCGTCGCAGCCAGCGGCGCAGTTCCTTGCGGACATTGGCATCCAGGGCGCCGAAGGGCTCGTCGAGCAGCAGGAACTTGGGCTCTACCGCCAGCGCTCTCGCCAGGGCCACCCGCTGACGCTGTCCGCCGGAGAGCTGGGCCGGAAAGCGTTTGCTCAGCCAGTCCAGTTGCACCAGATCCAGCAGCTCATGTACCCGTTTACGGATCTGCTCCTCACTGGGGCGCTCGCTGCGCTTGAGAACCCGCAGGCCAAAGGCCACGTTCTCGAAGACGGTCATGTGTCCGAACAGTGCGTAGTGCTGGAAAACAAATCCCACGCCCCGCTGCTTGATGTGCTTGCCGGTGACGTTCTCGCCGTTGAGCCAGACTTCGCCTTCATCGACAAAATCCAGCCCGGCGATCATCCGCAGCAGCGTGGTCTTGCCGCAGCCGGAAGGGCCCAGCAGGGCCACCAGTTCGCCGTCGTCGACATTGAGTGAGACATTATCCAGGGCCTTGAAATCGTCAAAGGCCTTGGTGATGTTGCGGACTTCGATGCTCATTGTGTTGCTCTCTCCAGTGACCGCGCCTGTTGCCACTCAACCAGGCTTTTCAATACCAGTGTCAGGATCGCCAGCCCGGCCAGCAGCGAGGCAACGGCGAAGGCGGCGGTAAAATTGTATTCGTTGTAGAGAATCTCCACGTGCAGCGGCAAGGTGTTGGTCTGGCCCCGGATATGGCCGGACACCACCGACACCGCCCCGAACTCACCCATGGCCCGGGCGTTACACAGGATGATCCCGTAAAGCAGGCCCCATTTGATTTTCGGCAGGGTGATTTTCCAGAACATGGTCCAGCTACCTGCACCGAGGGCGATGGCGGCCTCTTCTTCTTCCGAGCCCTGCTCCTGCATCAACGGGATCAGTTCCCGGGCCACAAAGGGCACGGTCACGAACAGGGTGGCCAGAATGATCCCCGGCACCGCGAAGATGATCGGAAAGCCCTGCTCGGCGAACCAGCTGCCGAACCAGCCGTGGGCCCCGAACACCAGCACGAAGATCAGGCCGGCGATGACCGGTGAGATGGAAAACGGCAGGTCAATCAGCGTGGTCAGCGTTCCCCGACCGGTAAACTGGAACCGGGCGATCATCCAGGCGGCGGCAATGCCGAACACCGTGTTCAAAGGAACCACAACCGCCGCCACCAGCAGGGTCAGTTTGATGGCCTCCCAGGTATAGCGGTCATTGATAGCCTGAACATAGAGATCCCAGCCTTCGCTGAAGGCCTCAATCAATACCGCCGCCAGCGGCAGCAGCAGGAACAGACCAATAATGAAAATGGCCAGACCGGTGAGCACGTAGCGGGGCCACTGCCGGGCACCAGGCTGGTCCAGGCGATCCAGCGCCAGAGTCTGTGTGTGCATGGGGGCTCTCCTAGAGTTTACCGGTGCGCTTGCGGGTCCAGGCCTGCAAGAGGTTAATAACCAGAAGCATGATGAACGCCACCACGAGCATCATCAGGCCGATAGCGGTTGCGCCGGCGTAGTCGTACTGCTCCAGCTTGGTGATGATCAGCAGCGGTACGATTTCCGAGACCATGGGCATGTTGCCGGCGATGAAGATCACCGAACCGTATTCACCCAGCCCCCTGGCAAACGCCAGGGCGAAGCCCGTAAGCAATGCCGGAATCAGCGGCGGAAACAGCACCCGCCGGAAGATGGTCCAGGGTGAGGCCCCCAGGCTCTGGGCCGCTTCTTCCAACTGGCTGTCCAGGTCCTGCAGAACCGGCTCCACCGTGCGCACCACAAAGGGCAGGCCGATGAACATCAGTGCCACGACAATACCCAGAGGCGTATAGGCGATGCGGATGCCCAGCTCGGTGAAGAAACTGCCAATCCAGCCGTCCGGCGCGTACAGGGCCGCCAGCACAATGCCGGCCACGGCCGTGGGCAGGGCAAAGGGCAGATCAATCACCGCATCGAACATACGCTTGAAAGGCATGGGGTAGCGCACCAGCACCCAGGCAATCACAAACCCCAGAAACAGGTTGATAAAGGCCGCCGCCAGCGCTGTGAGAATGCTCACCCGGAAAGACGCCAGCACCCGGCTATTGGTCAGCGTGGCCACCAGCTCCTCAAGGCTCAGCTCGGTGGTCTTCCAGACCAGTGCGCAAAGCGGTATCAGAACCAGCAGGGAGAGGTAAAACAGGGTAATACCACTTGCCAGGCGAAAGCCTGGCAAGATGGAGAAGGATCGCTTCATAATCGCCTCATTGTGGGAGGTAGATTGCGTCGAAGACACCGCCGTCGTTGAAGTGGGTTTTCTGGGCGTTCTGCCAGCCGCCGAACACGTCCTGCACGGTGACCCGGGTCACGTTCGGGAAGCGTTTCAGGTCTTCCTTGTCGGCAAAGTGCTCGAAGACCGGACGGTAGTAGTGTTTGGCCGCCAGTTGCTGGGCCACCGGCGAATACAGATACTCCAGATAGGCCTCGGCCGCCTCGACCGCGCCCTCACCTTTTTTCTCGACATTGCCATTCACCACGGTGACCGGTGGTTCGGCCAGGATACTGATGGACGGCACGACAATGTCGAACTCACCCTGGCTCAGTTTGTTCACCGCCAGCAGCGCCTCGTTCTCCCAGGCCAGCAGGACATCACCCAGACCACGCTTCACAAAGGTGGTGGTGGAGCCACGTGCGCCGGAATCGAGAATCGGCACATTTTTATACAGAGCGGTAACGTATTCTGTGGCCTTCTGCTCGGCTGCCTTCACTTCATCGGCGAACTCTGGGTTATCAAGCTTGCTCAGGTCGCCCAGCTCCTTTTTCAGCACATAGGACCAGGCCGCCAGGTAATTCCAGCGGGCGCCGCCGGAGGTTTTCGGGTTCGGGGTGATCACCTCGACGCCCGGTTTGGTCAGATCATCCCAGTCCTGAATGTTCTTGGGGTTACCCTTGCGCACCAGAAACACGATGGTCGAACTATACGGGGCGCTATTGTTGGGCAATCGAGTCTGCCAGTCGGCCGGCAACTTGCCGGTGCGCTCGCCGATGGCGCTGATATCATAGGCCAGGGCCAGGGTGACGACATCGGCCGGCAGGCCATCAATCACCGAACGGGCCTGCTTGCCTGCACCGCCATGGCTTTGCTCGATGGTGACCGAATCACCAGACCTGGCCTGGTACCAGTCGGAAAATTCCTTGTTGTACTCCTGGTAGAACTCCCGGGTGGGATCGTAGGAGACGTTCAGCAGGGAGATATCCTCAGCCTGCGCCGGGCCGGCCACGGAAGTGGCCAACAGGACACTGGCGGAAAACGCCAGCAGTGGTTTTCGGAAAGACATATCAAGCTCCTCGGGATTTAAAACGTTGACTGCCTCCGGCGGTCCGGTCGGCCAACAGGTTGTTCATCGGGTTTTGGCTGTTCAGCGGGCGCCGGTGGATTTCTCGAACCGCACCTTCTCCCGCTTCTCAAGTTGCACAAGCTGGCCCTGGTGAAACGTCAGTTCGACGGTGCCGAAGTCCATCTTGCCAATCAGGCTCTCAATGAGGCTGGACAGCTCCTGCACCAGCCTCGGATTGCTGTCGCTCATCTTTATCTCCATTGACTGTGTCAACATGAACACGAGGTTACTGATGGCAGGTTAGAAACAGAAACACGAAAAACTGAAATCTTTATGAAGCAGAAGAATAAGGGTAGGGAATCTATTCTGAAATTAGCAGCCCATTGGTCAGGGGTTCACCCGCAGGCAGCAAGATGTAAGCGTCTGGCCATTGCATCTCGTCAGCTATGGCCGGCTTCTGTCGACGTGAGTGCGTCGGTGTGGAATTTGGTTTTGACGAGCCTCGATGCGAATGTTCGCTTTTGTTCAGGTGCTGTCCGGGATGCGGGATAGTCGCAAAGCGAACATTCAATCGGAGCGCAAAACCATAGTCACTTGTTAGTGATTCTCTAACCATTTTCACTCTCTGACCGGCCTCAAGCGTTTAATCAAACTGCTGACCTGTCCAAAATCGTTTAACCACTAGACCGGTCAGGCTCTAAATGGGTTTCTTAATACAAGTGCGAGCTGGATTTCCTGGCAATGAGCCGACTTAAAACAAGGCCAGGATCACCTATAGTTTTGGAGCAATGAATCAGAGTCCTAAGCAACTACTCAAGTTCGCCATTTTTTGACCCCGGCGCTCTGTTCCTAAAGTAAAACTTTTTTGAGCATTCACTATAAAATTCTGGAACTTTTTTCTACTCTCAATGACAGTACCGAGGTAGCGATCTCACAAGGAACGGAACCCGATGGAAACTGAAGTGCAATCAGAGTCCGAAGCATCATTAATCGAAGACCTAAAACGGAGAGACTCAACCGCCTATCAGAAAGCGGTACGCGACTACTCACCCGGCATGTTGGCCGTCGCCCGATTTTACCTGGACCACTCAAGCGCCGAGGAAGTAGTCCAGGACTGCTGGGTAACGGTTATTGATGCTGTCCAGAAGTTCGAGGGCCGATCCGGTCTGAAAACCTGGCTGCACCGTATCGTCGCCAATCGCTGCAAGAACCGGCTTCGTGCGGCCAATCGGGAAGTCGCAACGGACTTCTCCGAGACCCTGGAGCCTGAACTGGCTAATCGTTTCAATTCCACAGGGCGATGGGATCTGCCCCCCAAGCTGCAATTCCATGAGTCCGCCGACACCCTGTTGGAAAATGGCGCCCTTAGCGATTGCCTGGACAAGCATCTCTCTGCACTGCCGGAAACCCAGCGTTCAGCCCTGATGCTTTACGAAGCCCATCAACATAAATCCGATGATGTCTGTAACATTCTGGATGTCAGTGCCTCTAACCTTCGTGTACTTTTACACCGTGCGAGGCAAAAGATCTTTCTCATGGTGGAGACCTTCCAGGAGACGGGCGAATGTTAATGTGCAGGGATCTGGCCGAGATTGCCAGTGACTACATCGATGGTGAACTCAGCGGCCGGCAGAACCTGTCAGTAAAAATGCATCTGATGATGTGCAAGGACTGCCGCACGTTTATCGGCAACCTGCGTGCAAGCAGTAGTCTGCTGAGTGCTCACTCCTCGGGGAAGGCCGACGAGGAGTTTCTGCGCAGGATTGACGAAAGGGTGGCTGAAGCGCTGAATGACCGACAAAACAAGGGAAGTGATTCAGAGTAACGCTTTCGGGATTTCTATTCGGCCTCGAATACATTGGTATCCGGATGGAAGGTATACCAGGCAAACCAGAAAGCCCGGGTCGCCGGAAGAAGATTGCCTGAATCGTCGCGCAATTCCGCCGATGGCACTTCCGGGTCATAATGCACCTGCACAGACTTCCCACCAATACGGTCTTCAAGTACGGCACCGTGATCAGCCAGCTCCGGGAACGGCCAGGCCTTGCTTTCACCATTGTGTGACCAGCCTAACACCCAGGTTTTTGGATGATATTTCCGGCTGGTGTGGGTGACCGGAAAATAGAGTCGCTCCGAGTGATCGTAATCGCCATAGGGCGACATTCGATAATTACGGTGGTGGCCGGTATCGGTGGAAAGCACTGTTCCGCTTTCTTCAACGCGGTCCCGCCAGCGGTGCCAGAGCTCGTGGCGAATGGCGACGGGTTCCAGCTCAGTTCCCGCCAACGGCCCCGAAACCGCCCGCCCTTCAATCTGCGACCACAGGGATTCGGTCTGATGGTCGTACATGAGCAGATCACTGTTATACAGCAGACCCGAGACTCCGAACGTAAGAGTCCGCCCGTCTACCCTTGGATCAAAGGCCATGCCCGTGCCGCACAGCGGGCAGAAGGTGATCAGCAACGGCGTGCCGCCAAGATCATGATTCACGATCTCGTGCCAGTTCAGGATTCCAATAGGATAGGCAAAACTGACCTCTCCTTTGTCATAGGTCAGCATCAGGTCATCGGACCGCCAGAGGGATGCGTCTTCAGGGTCCTGGAACAGCGGTTCATTAATCGATGGAATGCCGTCCCGGGGCGGTCCTCCGCGGAGAATCTCCTCCACCGGCACAAGCGCATTGCCAAGCTCGAACCCATTCTTTGTTTGACTGAAAGCCGGCTGGGCGAATAGCAGCGATGCCATTGCCAGAATCACGAGATTGTTGAATCTATTCATGACTCCTCCCGGGGATGCCCACCTCTCTGAGTCGCTGCTCGATTCTCGGTACGGAAAACCCATGCAACCGCTCGCCACCAATCAGGAAAAACGGTGTCCCCCTGCCGCCGAGTCGTTCAAATGTGTCCCGCGCGGCCCTGGAGGCGGTTATATCGAATTCCAGGTAGGAGACCTGGTTGTCGTGGAAATAATACTTGGCCGCCTCACAGCCTGGACAGAATGGCTGTGAGAAGAGAACGACACGGGAATCCGGTGTGCCCATGCTTTTTTCAATGACCTCACCGGACAACAACGCACTGTTCCAGCTCAATAAAACGGCCACTGCGGCGGTTACTGCAAACGCCCTTGCGATTGGCATTTTCATGCTCACCTCCCAGGCAGGAGACAGGACCCTGCTTGCTGTTACGGGGGAGACACTGCACCAGCCGGTTTGTTACACCGAATCCGATTGCATATGGACGTTTCGGGCCTCTTCATGAACCGCCTGCTCAGCTGCTTCGGCCTCCCGAAGCAGCGTCAGGTCCTTGGTCACGCTAGTGTAGGTTGATACCAGGTAGGGCACGCAGTACGTCAGCAAAACTTTCAGCCAGTCCATGGAGGCCGCCCCGTTGACCGCTTCCCATTGATTGATGAGCACCAGAAGCGTGCCAACAACTGCCGCCAGCTTTGCGGCACGCCGGGGCGTACCGTGGCCTACCGCAAGCTCGCAGGCCTCCTTGCAGCGACGAGCCGGGGTGCGCAGATTCTGGAGAAAGGACATCTAAACCTCAGGACGAGCATGTTGTTATCTGAAAAATCCCTGAATAACTCGTTCGGTTTGCAGAACTTTGAGGTCATCAGGGCGGACAATAAGAATATCAGCTTTCTGGCCTTCCGATGGAAAGCCGATTTTCTTACCGGGAAAGACCGTCTCGAGCTCTTTACCCAGAGACTTGATGGCCATATCCGGTTTTAACAGTGTCGCCACCACTAGTGGCACGTCTTTCCAAGTTTGCTTAACCATCTTGAGCACATCCGCGAAACTGCCTGCCTCCGAGGTGACACTGCTGGAAACAATCACACCAGCAGGCTTCGTGGAGTTGCCGCCGGTGACAGGCGTAAAGCCAAGTTTCGAAAGCAGTTCGGTCATCGGTTTACGAATGAAAGGATGAGGACGGGCGAGAACAACTTCTCTGGACATAGCAGACTCCTGACTTGCTGATTCAATTGACTCACATCGTCAAGACACCCCCTTCTATCGTTTGTTACACAGTTCCTCCAATATTCCCGGAACTTCCCCGCGCCCTCCATGTCCTTGGAACGATCGCTCAAAAACCACAGAAGGAGAAAAGAATGCCCAAACAGTTACCCCTCGCCCTACTGCTACTTCGTCTCGGTGTCTTTACCGTGTTCCTGTTCTGGACCCTGGACAAGCTGGTACAGCCGGATCATGCCGCTAAAGTCTTCGGTGCATTTTACGGCCTCGGAGGGCTCAGTGAGACCGCGTTTTACATCATGGGAGCAGCCCAACTCGCGCTTATACTGGCGTTTGTGGCAGGGGTAATGAAAACCTGGACCTATGGCGCCATTCTTGTATTCCACGGCGTTTCTACCCTGTCGGCATTCGGCAAATACCTCCAGCCTTTTGATAATCTCCTCTTCTTTGCTGCCTGGCCAATGCTTGCTGCCTGCGCTGCCCTGTTCCTTTTGCGGGACTACGATACCCTGACACTCTCCCGCCAACCGGTTCCCGCAACCGCCTGATCAGTCCGCGAAAGGCTGTAACATTAACCCCGACTGCATGTCATTGTTATTAACAAAAACAGACATGCAATCGGGGGTTAACCATGCTGCTGAACTGGCTGTCGAGGCGACTGGCTGCCTATCTGTCCAAACAGATCAAATGCTACTCGGTCCGAACCTCCACCTGGGCAGCTATACAGGCGTCGATCAAACCCGGGGACGTGCTTCTGGTGGAGGGAAATACCAGAATCAGCACGGCTATCAAGTATCTGACCCAGTCCACCTGGTCCCATGCGGCGCTGTATCTCGGCCCCGAGGCGAACCTGGGTATTGATGAGGACGGAGAGGAACATGTTCTGGTCGAGGCGGATCTTGAGGACGGTATTCGATGCCTGCCGCTGTCTTTTTACCGCAACTTTCACACCCGAATCTGCCGGCCTGTCGGGCTCAGTGACCAGGATATCAGCAAGCTGATCGACTACTCGAAAAGCCGGATCGGGCACCAGTACGACCTGAAAAACGTCTGGGACCTGGCACGCTACCTTTGCCCCACACCACCGGTACCAACCCGTTACCGTCGTTCCATGCTGGCATTGGGCAGTGGCGACCCTACCCGGGCCATCTGTTCGACATTTATTGCCCAGGGCTTCCAGTCGATCCGCTATCCGATACTGCCTGAACGCCTGGCCAAATCAGACGATGACGCAGATTGGCAAGCCCAGCAACGCGAATACTTCCGGATTCGGCATCACTCCCTGTTCGCGCCTCGGGATTTTGATGCATCGCCCTATTTTGATGTAATCAAACCAACGCTGGAGCAGGGGTTTGATTACCGGCAGTTTCAGTGGGCAGATTGAGCCTCCTGTTTAATCATCGCCCTTATCTTTCGCGGCCCGGAATCCCGTTTGCGAGGGCTTGCCCAACAGATACCCCTGCAGCTCGTCGCAACCCGCCGATGCCAGCCAGCTAGCCTGTGCTTCGGTTTCAACACCCTCGGCAATAACCTCGCAGCCCATGGCATGGGCCATGGTGATTATGGTTCTGCACAGAGCCTGGTCCTGCTCGTTATCCGGAAGGCCCGTTACAAAGGTCCGGTCAATCTTGATACGGGACACAGGCATTGCCTTGAGATAAGCCAGGGAGGAATAGCCGGTGCCAAAATCGTCGACCGCAAGGGTCAGATCCAGCTCACGAAAGCGATTGAGGGTTGTCATTGCCAGTTCAATATCGTGCATCAGGGCCGTTTCGGTAATTTCCAGCTCCAACAGACGAGCGGAAACGCCACGGCTTTCAAGCAAAGCCGAAAGTCGGTCGGCAAAACCCGGATCGTGAAGCTGAAGCGCAGAGACATTCACCGCAATTCGCCCTGAAAACCCCTGTTCCGACCATTCCTTCAAAGTGGCAACCGCCCGTTCCAGGACCCAGTCACCGATTTTTGTGATAAGCCCGGTTTCTTCCGCCAACGGAATGAATTCCGCGGGAGAAATCGGACCAAGCAGGGGATGATGCCAGCGAAGAAGCGCTTCATAGCCGGTGTTCCGCCGGAGGCGATCAAACTGCGGCTGGAAATACAGCTGCAACTGCCGGTTCTCGACAGCCGTTTTGAGACTTTGGATCAATTCCTGCCTGTGAAGGACCTGATCCCCGAATTCCGAGGCAAAAAACTGCACCCTCTGATTCGGCGATTTTTTTGCACGATGCATGGCAATTTCAGCCTGACTCAGCAGCGTCCTGGCCTCATCAACGTCCAGACCTGAGACAGCAACGCCGGCACTGACTTCACACTCAAACGTTTTACGACCCACATGAACCGGCCGCTGACAGGCTTCGATAACGGCAGAAATTCGGACCTCAATGTCTGTCGAAGCTCGCCCTGTCTCACCAATGAGCAGCCCGAAAACATCGCCTCCCAGGCGGGCAACCCGGCCATGATGGCTACTGAAACCAGCGATACGGCGGGCAACCTCCTGCAAGACCCTGTCGCCTGTCTCGTGGCCTGCCAGACCGTTGAGAGTCTGGAAATCGTTGATACCGAGCACCAGAACAGCCTCTTCCCCTCCGCCATGGTCTGGATCGCTGAAATGGCGGTCCAACTGCTCTTCGAACAGGCTTCGATTGGCAAGGCCGGTAAGTTGATCATAGAGGGTCCGGATTTCCAGTTCCTGCTCGGTTCTGCGCAGTGTGCGGGTCCGCTCTGCGAGCAATTGGTCAAGTTCCCGATTCAGGAGCTTCAGCCGTGAAAGGTAGGCCGCATTCTGCTTCAGCATGCTGTTGAACACCCCTTCCACTTCACCGAACTCATCGCAGCGGCCGGCGGGCGTGAGGTATTTCAGGGGGTGTTCGGCGTCCTCGCCAGCGCGGGATATGCGATCACGTAGTTTGAGGAGCGGAGACAGCATCATCCGATCAACCACGAACATGGTCACGGCGGTCACAAAAACGGCGATCAGCAGCGACAGACCCAGTATCCGGAACACAAAGGCAACCAGCTCCGATGGCACGTCACTGACATCCACCCGGGCCAGGACCGCGTAATCCGAGAGAATCGGGTCAGCGGCCCAGGAGAGGTCGATCATTCCCTGCGGTGTCCTGGGCGCAGAACGAAGCAAGCCATTGGCGGGGTGTGGCGTTGTGATGGTTTCACCCGCTCGATACTCGGTTCCGGCTCTGCTCAGGGAGACACCAACCAACGGACTGCTGGTGATCAACTCCTCCAGCGCAGCCCCGGTTATATCCCGTCCGCGGGAGTGATTGATGAAAGTAATGATTGCCTGGCTGGCTATATCAACCCGGTCGTTCAGGAGGTCTTCTTCGTAATTGCGGTACGACGGAATAAGGATGGCGACCTCAATGGCAAGAATGGCCGTAAAGGCCGTAAGGGTGAGATTGCGGCACAACCGGCAATCAATGAGTTGTCTGGCCCACTCCCTGAAAGAACGCCTGGCAAGGGATTGATCCTCCCCGCCCAGCTCCCCGTTGGCCATGTCCAACTCTGGTTCCGCCACCGATTTCATACTACCTCGCCGTTTGCAAGAGCTTTTTAGAGAGACACGCCAGCCAAAGGTAAATTACAAAAAAGGGTGGGGTTTTATCCCCACCCAAGTCCGACAGCAGACTCACTGATATAAAGCGATGCTATTGCTTGTCGATAAACTTTTTCTGTTCCACCCGGGAATACTCCGTTAGCGCCGCCAGCTCCTCGGAGCCCCATTCAAGCGGTTCTGCAGCCATCGGTGCCACCATGCAGATCTGGACCATTTCATCCAGGTGCACCATATCCATGCCGAAGTCACGCTGCCCCATGGCCACGACATGGGGGTATTCATTCTTGAACGTGGCGTTGTAGCCAGCGCCATTGGCATGACAGGTGGCGCAGGAAAGGCCGTTGGAAGAAAGGCTGGTGTCGTTGAACAGCTTTTCTCCCTGGGCCCGCAGATCAGCCACATTGCCCTGGTAAGGGGTATAGCCGTCGGGGCGGCGAACCGCTTTTTTCAGCTTGGCAGACGCGCCTTCACCCTCAGCCTCACCCTCAGCTTCGCCTTCACCTTCTGCGCGGCCTTCCGCCTCGCCTTCGGCACGAGCTTCCGCTTCGCCCTTGGCCTCGCCCTCTGCTTCGCCGCGGGCCTCGCCTTCAGCCTCCCCTTGAGCGGCCTCAGCCGAAGGGATCAACCCAAGCCCGGGACCGCTGCTCGCATTGAAGCCGGCCACGGCCACCACCGTCATCATGGGAACCGATACCATGAGATTCCGGGACAGTTTTCGTAGAAGTTCCTTTCGATTTTTGTCTGTGGACATATGTGCAACCTCCGGTCGTATTTTTCCTTGTTCAGGGTGCGAGCCTGTTATCCAGGCCTTTGAAGCACGGACACCCCGGCCGCGCAATTGTTACTGCCCGGAAAACCGGGCCAGTATCTGAATGTGACATCGGTATCAGTTACCCGGATATGACTCATGCTTACCGTGGCGCGACCTTTTCGCTTCATGGCGATGGCCACGCTCTCAGGCCAGCCATGTTTGTTCTGATGCAGGTCCATGAGACGCCCGACAGCCCGGCCTGGCTCACAGTGCTTCATTGCAAGGCGAACCAGATAACGACGAAGAGCGGGAACGACGCGCGGCATAAGAGACGAAGAACTGATGGTCGTGCCTGCCAGATCACGGGTTTCTTTCAACAACTCGCCGGTCCATTCCCACTTGATAGGACCACAGGGCTGGGTGTTGAATGCCAGGAGAATAAAAGGCGGATACCGGGACAGGGTCTCACCCCAGAGAAGTTCCCGGACTTCGGCAACGGTGCGCGCTGAGCTCAGATGTCTGACCAGCAACCCGCGGCTTGTCGCCTTTACTGCAGGCACCCGGGATGGGTAACGATAGTTGTTCAAAAGGGCGACAATGAGGCCCTGGCTGTTGGCTGCGATCCAGGTGCCACCACCCAACGGATCTTTGGGCATCACCGTGCTGACCCCATCGCGACACTCAACAACGGGCGGGCCCGCTTCGGGGCGCTGCAACGACTCGTCCCTGTTGAAAAACAGGTCAAGTCCTGCCGGTGAGTATTGCCAGCTCAGGGTACACATTAGGTCAGGCGCTTTCGGCCATACCCCGGGCCTGCCGTTGCAGGTATCGCAAGGTTGAGGGATGAACCCCGAACCCGGCACCGACTTCCACGCCCGCCTGCTCGGCCAGCATGCCGATAATCGCCATGTGGTGAATGGTATGGCTGGCCAGGAACACCAGTTCCCGATCCACGCTGGTCGTGACTACCTGCCCCTGTTCGTCGCTGGTGTGCAACATGGCAAGCCCGTCGGAATGGTCCGCGCTGAATCGGCTACGCAACGTCTGCAGAATCTCTGATAATCGGTTGGCACCAGCGCGCCGATCCGTTTCCAGTGACAGCTCCCGCTCGCGGTTTTCATAGTCAAGCAACGCTCCCGGTGACCTTGTTGCCGACAGCAGGGCACTGTAATGGTCGATAATGTGACGGACGTGCTTGCCAATCACATGCTGTTTACGCTGGCCGAAGCTTCGCCGGTAAAGATTACCGGGCAAGTTTTCCAGCATTTCAATGAGCTGCCCGATTGCATGGGCGTTTTCTTCAACAATGTCGTTAATGGTGTCGTCTCGCTCAGAGCCTGATTGAGTCATGGTCTTCGTCCGCTTCTTGTGGTCCCGGGTTCTGTCGCCTTTGAAACTGGAGCAGTGAGAACGACCGCGTGGACACAAGTCTGGCTCGTGCCCACCCGATCAACGGTTCAGGCTTCGGCCTCTCCTTCGGCTTCACCTTCCGCTTCGCCTTCTCCCTCAGCTTCACCTTCGCCCTCGGCCTTGCCTTCCGCTTCGCCTTCAGCCTTGCCTTTCGCTTCGCCTTCGGCCTCCGCCTCTCCGGCGGCGAGCATCAGGTAGCCGGGTTCAGCCGTGGCGTCGGCGGCCGATACGTTGAACGCCGAAGCGCCCATAACCACCGCAAACACGGGGCCGGTATAGGCCATGCCCCGGGCAAGCTTGCCGAGCAATCTCTGTTTCTGTGTTTCTCTGGACATGATGTGTCCCCCTTGATTTGACGTAACAACTGCCAGGCTTACACCCGGCCTCTCCGTATCCGGAGCCAGAGAGCTTTTGCGCTCAACGGCCCCCGGATGCCTTTTGCGGTGCCTTCTCAAAACACCGCCCGGACAGTGCCGCCGCGGCGGCCTCCAGATTATTCATATCCACCAGATAGCGCTCACGACCTTCCAGCCAACCGGCCAGCTTGGCGAAACCCTCGGTATCCAACGGCCGGCCGTCTTCGCCGCAACAGCTGGAAATCAGGTGTCTGAGACTCTCGTTCACGGTCAGGGTCTGCACACCGCTGTCGTCTCCCAGTGGCTCCGCACTCGGCACGAGCAGGGCGTTGACGCGCCCGGCAAAGCCTGCAATGCCTGTTTTCGCTGGCGTGAACACACTTTTTCCATCGGGGTTGTGCAGGGGCAAACCCAGCCCGGTGACGCTAGAGCCATTGGTACTTGTGAGCAGTGCGCCACGGCCATAATCCACCCGCCATTGAGTGGACAACGCCAATGTCAGCGCGTCCCGCAGCGACGGCTCAGAATGGTTGACCAGGAACACTTCGCCATCGGGGCCGGCAACAAGACCGGCGTCTATGGCGATGTCATCGTGTCTGGCGGCATGGGTGGCCAGACAGCTGGCAAGCGCCGGAACGACCGCCGCCAGTGACAGACGAGAGCGGATCACCTGGCCATCAAGAATCAATGTAAAGCCCGGGATATCCCGAACAATCTCAAGTCTTGGCAATGAGTCCTTACCCGCCTCATCTGAAATCGCCATGGGCTCAAGCAGGCTTTCAATCCGGTTGACCAGAGGCGCGCTATCGGTAAAGAAGCGTGCCCGGAAACGACCGCAGGACAGGGCCATCGACATCATGGTGGAGGTTTCCGGGAACGGAGGCTGGCCAGACTCTGAAACCTTCTGATCACCCGGCTGCCCCTCGGACTGAATCAGGAAACGGTTATTGACCCAGTCCGCCAGGGTATTCCAGACATCGTTCCGGATAGCCCAGGCATCCGGGGCAGAGGGCATGCTTTTCAAGGCAGACTCCACCAGCGCCGAGGCAATGTCATCCGGCCCGGCGCCCTCGGTGGCCATCAACCAGATCAGCGACGCGGTCTCGTTCAGGCTGCTCAGGTGGCCCAGGCGGGTGTCGTAGAGGTAAACCTGGTCTTCGCTGAAGGTTTCCTCTGCCACCCAGCGTTCGAGGCGGGGTTGCTTGAGGGGCCGGTCAGAGAGAGCCTGGGCGACGACCCAATCCGACAACCTCGGCAAGGCCATGAATGGCAGGTATTCCGACGGGTTCGCCCCCGGTATCAGATTCCGGAACCCGCCACTGTTGGCCAGTTCCGTCTGGGTCTCACGAACCAGTTGCTCGACAACGGAACCACGCTGCTCATTGTTCGGTGACCGGTTCAGGCCGAGCATTTCGACCATGTCAGCAACAATGGATCCTTTGATACGTTCCTCGATATCACCGCCACTTTCCGGGCCGGCACAGACCTCCAGGGAAGGGCTGAGGTTGCACTCGAGGATCCAGGGCTTGATGTCAGCATCTATCAGGCAATCAATGCCCATCAGTTCATAGCAGCCACGGGTATCGGCACCGATCACCCGGGAACGCTCTCGCATGGGCTCCAGGGCAGCCAGACAGGTGAGGGCAACCATGTCCTCGATTTTGGCAAACAGGGCTTCATCATCGTGGCCCTGTTCCCGGAGCCAGGCCCGGTAACGTTCGAAATCCACGAATTCCACGGGCACGTCGGCATCCAGATTCAGCGCGTTCACATCCGGATTGGTGAGATAGCTGTAGGGGTTATTCGCGTTTTCCTCGTCGTAAGGCATGGATGCCAGCTTGGCAAAACCCTGGTGATACAGGTAAACGCGAAAGGGAGAGACGGAAGAAACCAGCACATACAGCCGCAGAACGTATTTGCGACCGTGCATGGTGTGGGGATTTTCCAGGTACTCCTGAACCATCCAGGAGGATTCCATGGGCACGTCGGCCGGATCACCCACCAGCTGAATCCCCTTGCCGCGGGCGGCATTCTTCGGCTTCAGCAACCAGCGCTTGTCCGGATTGTCCAGCGCCGCCTGCTGGAACGCGTGGTAATCCTCGGGCATCGAGAACACTTTGGGCACGAATGCCAGGCGGTCAGTGAGATGGTTGCCATTCTTTTCCTGCCGCTCAACGCGGTCGCGCAAATCCATCAGGCTGCGGTAAAGGCGGCTTTTCACCGTGAGGGCATTGTTGCCGGGGATGTGGTTGATTTTCCGCTCCGGGCCCACCTGGCTGAAGAATTCCGGGTCCGGCATACCGGTGTACCAGCAGGCATCCCAGTTTTCAGGGCCTTCTGCCTTTTGCCACAGGGATTTATCGAGAGATTCCTCGAAAAAACGATCCTGTTCATAGGACCTGTTGCCACCCATCCAATACTGACGATCCTGCCGAGTCATCTTGTCGCGCTCTCCGTTCCGGTTGTCCGTTGCCCGTCGTCGTCAGGGCATTGATTTCTCGCGTTTCACGGATACCGACACATGAGATTTACAACTGTTACATCACGTTTCGAAATTCTTTCGCCCGATCTGTTTCACCTATGGGCAGTGGGGGGGGTGGTTGCTTCTGTAACAACGCGGCCTCGAAGGTGTCCTTGGCTCACCGGATCAAACAACGAATAACCTCCCAACAAGTCAGGAATACAACCATGGTTTTTCGACATGCCTTCATCCTTTCAGGCCTGGTAGCCATCATTGCAATCTCTCTGGCGTCCCTCCAGTGGCCATCCACCCGATGGCTCTGGCTCATCGCAGGGCCCCTTTTGGCTCTTGGCACCTATGATCTTCTACAAAACAAACACACGCTTCTGCGCATTTATCCGGTGATCGGGCACTTCCGGTATCTTTTTGAGTCGGTACGCAGAGAGCTGCAGCAGTATTTTGTGGAGTCCGACCTCGATGGCGCCCCGGTGAACCGTGAGTTCCGCAGCCTGATCTACCAGCGAGCCAAGAAAGACAACGACACCCGCGCATTCGGGACGATCTTTGACGTCTACCGGGATGGCTACGAGTGGGTCAATCATTCCGTAGCACCGAAACACTGCCTGCCGACCGACCTGCGGATCCGTTTCGGCGGAGCCCGTTGCGCCCAGCCCTACGATGCGGCTCCACTGAACATTTCCGCCATGAGCTATGGTGCGCTCAGCCGCAATGCCATCATGGCCCTGAACCGGGGCGCCAGACTCGGCAACTTTTTCCACAACACCGGTGAAGGCGGCATCAGTGAGTGGCACCTGAAATACGGCGGCGATCTGGTGTGGCAAATTGGTACTGGCTATTTCGGGTGCCGCGATGAGCAAGGCAATTTCGACCCGGAGTTATTTGCCAGGGAGGCCGCACGGGATTCGGTAAAGATGATCGAAATCAAGCTTTCCCAGGGCGCCAAGCCCGGGCATGGCGGTGTGTTACCAGCGTCCAAACTGACCCGGGAAATCGCTGACATCCGGAAAGTGCCCATGGGCCAGGATGTTCTGTCGCCCCCAGGCCACTCGGCATTCTCAAGCCCGACCGAGCTGGTAACTTTCGTGGCCAAACTGAGAGCTCTGTCCGGTGGCAAGCCGGTGGGCTTCAAACTCTGTCCCGGCAACCGTCAGGAATTCCTCGGCGTCTGCAAGGCGATGCTGGAAACCGGCCGGCTCCCTGACTTCATCACTGTCGATGGCGGCGAGGGTGGCACCGGGGCCGCGCCGGTGGAGCTGACCAATTCGGTCGGCATGCCGCTCAGGGACGGGCTGCAGTTTGTGCATAATGCCCTCAAAGGCATTGGCGTTCGTGATCAGGTGCGCCTCATCGCCTCGGGCAAGTCGTTTTCAGCATTCCATATGCTGCGCCTGATGGTGCTGGGTGCCGATACCGTCAATTCGGCAAGAGGTATGATGATGGCTCTGGGTTGCATACAATCCCGCAGCTGTAACACCGATAAATGTCCGACTGGCGTCGCAACCACCAATCCGGCCCGCTATAAACAGCTGGACGTAACCGATAAAGGCGTTCGGGTGGCAAACTATCAGCACTCCTCGGTCGAGGCGCTGGCAGAACTGCTCGGCATTCTCGGCATTGACCGCCTCGAAGACCTGCAACCACGCCATCTGAACCGGCGTGTTAATCCAAGCCTGGTGATGAACTATGCACAGCTCTACCCCGGTATCGAATCCGGTTGTCTGTTGCACAAAGACTGCGCGCCCGCAAACTGGGCGGAAGAATGGCGGCTGGCAAGGGCCGATCGCTGGCAATAACGAAGGCTGTTTGATGACATCAAGAATTGCCGTTGTCCTTGTGGTAGTCGCCGCACTGGCAGGTGCCTGGTGGCTGCTGCAGATTCTGGGAATGCCGCCGAACCTTTCACCGGATGCCCTCGCGACCTGGCTGCAGAGCCAGGGCGCGGCCGGCCCGGTACTGTTAATGCTGCTGATGCTGATCGCAGTCGTGGTAGGCCCGATTCCCACCCTCCCGGTCAGCGCGACGGCCGGACTTGCCTTTGGCGTTCTGCCGGGAACCGCCATTGCCGCCACGGGTGCCGTTATCGGCGCCCTCGTGGCCTTCTGGATTGCCCGGTTCCTGGGCCGGGAAGCAATCTGCAGACGCTTTCCGGACAACCCCGTGCTGGCCCGGGATGGCTCACAGCGCTTTCTGACCATTGCCATCCTGTTGACCCGTCTGATACCACTTTTTTCTTTTGCCCTGATCAGTTATGCCGCGGGGGTCACCGCAATCCGTACCTGGCGTTTTGCCGTTGCAACGGCAATCGGCATGTTGCCAATGACGCTGGTATTTGCCGGGCTGGGCAACACGTTCAAACTGAATCCGGTGCTGACGGTAGTCGCTGCACTGGCTATCCTGGCCGTGATGGTATGGCTACCCTGGTCCCTCAGCCGCCATCCGGATTCACGGCTTGCCCGCTGGCTCCATCTTCACCAATAACAACAAGGAATTGCCATGCGCCGTCCCGAAAAAGCGGACCTCATGCCCTGGTTCGCCCGCGCCCTGTCCAGTTCAGGCAGATATTCCCTGCAATATGCCACCCACAGCGCGCGTGCAAAAATCCGGGGCGAGCAGGACCTGGCGCTGGTGTTTATAAATCCCCGTGATCCTTTCGGCCTGCCGCTGTTGCAGGCACTTACCCAGCTCCAGGACCACTACCGGGTGCGTTTCCGCCTTCACACGGTGTGGCGGCTGGACGCTGACATGTTTCCGGAACCGGCACTCTGGCCCACCTGGGCCCAGCAGGACGCCACAAGACTCGCAAACCTCTATGGCTTTACGCCGCCCGACCGGGCAACGCCACCCTCAGAGACCGAACTGATCTCGGCGTCCGCGCGCCTGCTGGTTGCCGAAAAGACTCCGGATGCGCTGTCGGCCGCCCTGAGCGTGTTCGAGAAGCTCTGGGGTTCAACCACCGGTGCAGCAACAGATGACCGGCCAGATGAAGAGACTTTATCGGAAAATGAAGCGATACTCCGCCGGCTCGGGCATTACCAGGGCAGTATGGTCTGGTACCTGGGTGACTGGTTCTGGGGCGTGGATCGGCTGGACCACCTGGAGCAAAGCCTCATCAGGCAGGGGCTAAAACGAAATACTGCCAATGCCATCCTCTTCACCCGCACCTGGGCGGATCTGGCCAGTAACGCCACCGTTCTCCCTGCCAACCACCCGGCCGCCGCGACTCCTCTGGAGGTGTTTTTCTCGATCCGCAGCCCCTATTCCTATCTTGGTCTGGAACGTGCCGTCCAACTCGCCAACGCCTGGAATATGCCGCTCCGGCTTCGGCCGGTTCTGCCGATGCTGATGCGCGCGCAGTCCGTGCCCGATGCGAAAAAATGGTACATCTTTCATGACACCAAGAGGGAAGCCAACAAGCTCGGCATTCCCTACGGCTTTGTCGCCGATCCCCTGGGCCCCGGTGTCGAGCGTTGTTATGCGCTGTTTGACTACGCCCGCTCGCAGGGTCGGGAGATCGACTACATGCGCAGCTACGCCCGGGCAGTCAATGCCGAGGGGATCCGTTCGGAGACCGACGTCGGCCTGAAACGGATTGTGGAGCGCGCAGGTCTGGACTGGCAGAAGGCCACAGCCCTTTTGAACGATGAAAGCTGGCGCGACTGGGCGGAAGACAACCGTCAGGCCATGTATGAGTGCGGTCTTTGGGGGGTTCCCAGTTTCCGCTACGGCGAGACAAGCTGTTGGGGCCAGGACCGGCTATGGGTTATCGAGGAAGAGATCAAAAAAAGGGTGGAGTCCAGCTCCACCCAAGGGGTCAGTGACCCGACCAACGATGCAGAGGTCACACAGAGTCAACGCAGTAATTGAGGTAAACACACAAAACCCGCGATTGTTACAGTCCCCGAACCATGAACGATACCGGTTACTGTGCGACTCCAGGGGCGTTGGTCAACTTCGCCAGCAGCTTTACGCCCAGCCAGATGCCCGCCAGCATGCCGGAAAGGGCTGACACCCCGGCCATCGACAACGCCGGCAAAGCCAGCAGCAACTGGTAATCATTGCCGCCTAGGGCCAGGGCCGAACCCAACCCCATCAATACACCGCAGCCCAGGTATTTGCTCATATCACCGGCCACGGGCAATCGCCAGCGAAAACGGTTGAACCGCCAGGCACCTGCCCCCATGCCTACCAGCATAGCAACCAGGAGCATCGCACGGAGTATGGAAGGCGCTGGTGAGTCACCGCCCATCACTTTGAGCCCTGCGTCCCTCACAAAATCACTGGGTGACCAGGCCGGTTCATACAGAAACAGGGCGCCGGCAAAAATGCCCACCAGCATGATACCGCTCCACATTCGCCAACGCCGTCGGAATCGCCAGTAAACCAGAACAGATGCCAAGACCAGGGCGCTTGCCGCAAACCAGGGCATAAGGCCGGGCTGAAAGATCGAACGATTAAGGTCGGGCTCCACCTGAAGGAGGATGAGCATTACCCAACCTGCCAACCACCCGATCATGGTCAGCAGCATGCGCAGGTCGCCACTGGCCAACCGGGTTGCCGTGGAAATCGAGCAGGCGCCATTAATGGCTGCGCCAACCCCGAAGATCAGCCCACCCAGGGGGATGGTCCAGTGAAACGCATAGACGTTCAGAAACGGGCGGTCGTAATACGCAATCAGCGGCGTGAACAGGTAAATCCAGAACCCCGCCATCACAATGGCCGTCAAGCGCAAGCGCCGGCCCCGCATCCAGTCCGATACGCCGCGAACCATGCACAGGCCGGTTATCTGCGCGGTATAGCCAATGAACCCTGCAATGGTCAAAACAATCGAGGTTTCGATCATGGAAACTCTGTACCCTATGACTCATAGTAGAGACCCGAACTTCCATTCTGTGTTACAGGCTAGCTTTCAATCCTGGCGGGCATGATGTCACCAGTGTGTGGGTAATTTTGGGCTCGAATGCTCGATATGCCTCCCTCACGATGCGCAACAAGACAACTGATTTACGTCTTTGGTGAACGTTTGAGCGCAAAGCTTTAGCCCTTCCGCCATAGTCAGATACGGAAACAGCTCGTCGCCGATTTCCTGCACAGTCATCCTGGCCCGGATCGCCATCACCGCAGTCTGGATCAGCTCGCCGGCCTCAGCGGTGACCGCCTGCACGCCGAGCAACCGGCCTGATTCCTTCTCGGCCACCATTTTGATGAATCCGTGGGTTTCGAAATTCACCAGCGCCCGGGGCACATTCTCCAGGCCCAACAACCGGGTATCCACGTCGTAACCTGCAAGCCGTGCCTCTCTTTCACTCAGGCCAACGGTAGCCACCTGGGGATCGGTAAAGATCACCGCCGGCATGGCGCTGAGATCCAGAGTGGCCTCACCGCCGGTCATGTTGATGGCGGCGCGGTTGCCTCCTGCCGCAGCAACATAGACAAATTCGGGCTGATCGGTACAGTCACCGGCCGCGTAGATGCCAGGGGTCGTGGTTCGCAGATATTTATCTACCTGAACGGCACCATTGAGGGTTTCCACGCCAATGCCCTCCAGGTTCAGCGCCTCCGTGTTCGGCGTGCGCCCTGTAGCCACCAGCAACTGGTCAGCGCGCAGGATTCCTGCACTGGTTTCCAGCACAAACTCCTCATGGCTGTAATTCACCCGGCTCACATGTGCCTTTTTCTGCACCTCAATGCCTTCACGATTGAAAGCTTCTTCCAAGGCTTCGCCAATGGCCGGGTCTTCCCCGGACAGCAGCCGGCTGCGAGCCAGAATCGTGACTTGGCTGCCGAACCGTGCGAAGGCCTGGGCCAGTTCCAGTGCGACGAAACCCGCCCCGATGACCACCAACCGGTCGGGCACGCTATCCAGAACCAGTGCGCTGGTCGAGGTGAGGTACGGAGTGTCTACCAGCCCCGGTATCGGCGGCTGCGAAGGATGGGCACCCGTGCCGATGAAGGCACGGTCAAAGTGGACGGTCTGCTCACCGCCATCGTTCAGGACCACAGTCAGATGGTTGGCATCGACGAAGCGGGCCTCGCCGTGCAGCACGGTGACGGCCGGGTTGTCCTGCAGAATGCTCTCGTATTTGGCGTTACGCAGCTCCGCTACGCGGGCTTGTTGTTGTACAACCAGAGCCGGCCGGTCAACCACCAGCTCCAGAGCGCTTAACCCCTCATCAAACGGGCTCTGGCGGCGTTGATGAGCTATGTGGGCAGCCCGAATCATGATTTTTGACGGCACACAGCCGATGTTCACGCAGGTACCACCAAGGGTGCCGCGCTCAATCAGGGTGACACGAGCGCCGTTTTCAGCCGCTTTCAGGGCCGCCGCCATAGCCGCGCCACCGCTCCCGATCACTGCAATGTGCGGAGTATTGGGCTGATTCACAATATTGACTCCTTATTGGAAGGACTCTTGCAGCAGGCCTCATATTTCTTTTTTCTCCAGAAGGCGTAGACCGTCAGCCCGATAAAGAACACCAGAGCCGGCAAAAGCACGTAATCCAGGTAACCGGTGAGCGCCGCCAGGCCGAGGGCACCGAGCAGCACCACCAAAATGGGTGTAAAGCAACACAGCGCAACAACCACGGTGCCGATCAGGCTGGTTCGCAGCAGCATTCTGGGGTTCCTCAAGATCTCACCTCCCGGCCTCTGTGATTTCATTCTTACCTGTGAGAAGGTTAATTCCGTAGTCGACTACGGAGTCAAGAGCCATGACCCTCGCAGATAAACAGACAATGACCATCGGTGGCTTGGCAGGCGCCGCGGACATGAATGTCGAGACCATTCGCTATTACCAGCGGCGTGGGTTAGTGGCGGTTCCGGAAAAGCCCTACGGGGGCATTCGTCGATACGATCAGAACGCGCTGGCCCGGCTACACTTTATCCGCTCGGCCCAGTGGCTGGGGTTCAGCCTGGATGAGATTTCCGAGCTGCTGAAACTGGAAGACGGCACCCGTTGCGATGAAGCCCGGGCTCTGGCGGAGCACAAGTTGGACGACGTGCGCCGAAAAATCGCCAGCTTGAGGCAAATGGAATCCGCTCTCGATACTTTGGTTGAGCGGTGTCGGTGCAGTGATGATCGACAGCAGTGCCCGATTATTCGCTCGCTGCAAGGAGATTCTGCCTCACCGATGACGGAGGTCTGACAATGACCGGGACACCAAATGACAGAGCCGTGGGCGCCCTCATGGGCGCATTCATTGGCGAAGCCCTCGGCGTCGGCCCCCACTGGTATTACGACCTGAAACAGCTTCACCGCACCTACGGCAACTGGATTGATGACTACACCACACCGCAACCGGGACGGTTCCATCACGGCCTGGAGGCAGGCCAGAACAGCCAGTCAGGCTTCATACTGGAGCTTATGCTGCGCTCGCTGGTTGAACGCCAAGGTTATGATGAAGCGGATTTCTGCCAGCGTATGGATCGGGAGCTTTTCCCCCTGCTGGACGGACAGCCCCACAGCGGACCGGGCCATTACACCAGTGAGTCCATCCGCCATGCCTGGAAGCGCCGTGTCGCTGAAAAACGGCCCTGGTACGATATCGGAGGTGCTGCCGATACCACCGAAGCCATGGAACGAACCCTGGCCATTGCCGTACGCTACGCAGCAGAGCCTGCCAGGATGTCCCAGGCCATAGCCAATAACACCGCTCTGACCCAAAGCAGCGAGACCATGCTCTCGGTGGGCGTTGGTTTTGGTTGCATTCTGGCCAGGCTGGTCGAGGGAAACCCTCTGGATGAGAGTATCTCACAGCAACCTCTTCAGTGGCTTGCAGACGATGCGTTGGCGTTTGCGCCGGTCACCACCCGAAAGCCGGCGCCGGATCACCCGGAGTTGCCGCTGAGAGCCAGGCGCCATATTGTGAGAGACGCCCTGTATGTTGCCTCCGATATTGCCGGCATGGCCGCCGATCCGGACACCCGCATAGAACCCGCCTGGAAGGTCTCCCGCCTCTTTGGCATGCCCTGCGCCTTCTATCACCAGCTACCGGCGGCCTATTATCTGGCGGCGACATTCAACGATGATTTTGAACAGGCGGTCCTGCATGCCATCAATGGCGGTGGCCAGAACCAGTCAAGGGCCATGCTGGTCGGAGCGCTGGTGGGTGCCCAGGTGGGCCTTGACGGCATCCCGCAGCGATTCCTGGGGGGACTGGAACGCTCGCGCGCACTGCAAGAGCTTGCCAGCGCTCTGGCTCGGCAGATACCTGACTAGCCGCGCCGTTATAGATACCGACTCGACCAGGCCACCAGTGTATCCGCCACATACTCGGCGTCCACTGCACTGGTCAGCAAATGATCCGCCTTATCCAGAGAGATAAAACTCTTGGGGTGTTTCGCGGCCTGATAGATGGTGGCAGCTTGACTGATTTCCACCACCTGATCGACCGGCGAATGGAAAATAATCAGTGCTTTTCGCAGGTTACCGATGTGGTCCGGGCTATTCCACTTCACCAGATCATCCAGCATCTGCGACTTCACATTGAACTTGCGGCCAGCCAGTGAGACTTCAGCTTCACCACGTTCACGAATCTCACCGGCCTTGCTGTCAAACAGGTGCTGAACGTGATTGGCCGTGGCCGGCGCACCTATAGTGGCAACGGCTTCCACGAACGGCATGCGCTGGGCGGCCGCCAATACTGCGGCACCTCCAAGGCTATGGCCGATAATCATTCGGGGTGCTTCATTGTGCTCTTCGAGAAATTGGCCGGCAGCCAGCAAATCCTCGATATTGGATGAAAAACTGGTATTGCCGAAATCGCCGTCACTGTTGCCCAGCCCGGTAAAGTCAAACCGTAATACGCCAATGCCGTGTTTTGCCAGAGCCCGGCCAATGCGGGACGCCGCGGCAATGTCCTTTCCGCAGGTAAAGCAGTGGGCGAATAGCGCCATTGCCCGTGTCTTCGACTGACTTGGTAACTCCAGCAAGCCGGCAAGTCTTTCGCCTTGGTCATTCGTGAACTCGACTCTGGATCTTGTCATTACGTTTTTCCCTGGCCATGAAATTGATCTATTGTTCATTGACTCATCCAGGGCCGGGATTGTTACACCGAAGGCAACAGAATGACCTATCGTAGTCACCCGAACACCAGGAGCATACCAGCAGGCCTCTGTGCGCTGGCACTAATGGCTCTTGCAATCAGCGGTTGCTCAATGACAACGCTTAATACTCAACTGGGCGAGACTTCCCTGGAACCCGCCTACGACTTTGAATCCCGGTTGCCCGACAACGATGACAGGTTGTTTATCGTTCTGGCGTTTTCGGGAGGCGGCACCCGCGCCTCGGCGCTGTCCTATGGCGTACTGAACGCCCTGCGTCAGGAAGAGATCACCATTGATGGCAAGGACCACAGGTTACTGGACCAGGTTGATGTGATTTCCGCAGTTTCCGGCGGCAGTTACACCGCCGCCTACTATGGCCTGTTCGGCGATCGGCTGTTCGAGGATTTCCGCGAACGCTTTCTGCTCCGCAACTGGCCTCGCACCTACGGCTGGGTGCTGGCAAACCCAGTCAATATGGCAAAGTTGGCATCACCCGACTTCAATCGCTCCGATCTTATGGCCAGGTTTCTCGATGATCGGATCTTCGATGGTAAAACCTTTGCAGAGCTCTCCCTTGGGGCCCTTCCTTTCGTCATTATCAATGCCACGGACATCAATAATTCGCTGACCTTCAGCTTTATACAGCAACAGTTTGACCTGCTCTGTTCCGACCTCAACAGCTACCCCGTCAGCCGCGCCGTCATGGCATCATCCATGGTGCCTCCGGCGTTTGCGCCTCTGCGGCTTCGAAATTATCCGGAATGTCATGACAAAACCAAACCATGGATCAACCAGGCCCTGCAAGACCGTGAGCTGCTGTCTCGGAAGTTTGCGGTTGCCCAGGGGCTATCCCGGTACCTTGATCATGAAGAGATGCCGTTCCTTAATCTCGCAGACGGCGGCATTACCGACAACATCGGAGTTCGCGGCTCAATGATGAGCCCCGTCGCCCACCGGGGCGATGTTGAGAAGATGGCAGGAGCCTTTGGCCCGGAGGCTCTGGGCAAGGTTGAGCATGTGTTGGTCGTTCTGGTGAATGCCCAGGTCTACCCACCCTATCCGTGGGCAGTTTCTGGTGATGAACCCGGGAATCTCGAAACCCTTGAAGCCTCTTTTGATGCCGCGTTAAACACGCTCACCACTGAGAACATTGCCCAGGCACGTAGAGAATTCCTGGCCTGGGGCGCGAATATTACCCAGAAGCGCCCACCGGACCGACCCGAAGTCAGCGTTCACTTTGCAACCCTGACCTTCAATCAGGTCGATGATTCCGCCAGACGAGCAAAGTACAACGCCCTGCCGACGGCCGCCCTTCAAAGCCAGGAAGTTGATGCCCTGACGGCTCTGGGGGGAGAGCTTTTGGAACAATCGGAAGCTTACCAGCAATTCCTTGACAGTGTTGCCCAGTTAACCAACTGGGAGACTAAAACCGATACTCGGCCATGAATGAACCAAAACTGTTCCGGGGGTCCTCACTGGCAGGAAGATTGTCCTCATCCACTGTGTCCGTAGACAGCCAGAGACTCAGATGGGCACCGTAAAAGGTGTCATCGTTGAATCCGTAGAAACTGTTTCCCCAACCAAGAAAACCGACGTAAGGCACGTCATTCACGATGAGCTCCGACCGTTCGATTTCAGACGGCGTTTCATTCAAGGAGTCAGCCACGGGCGAGGAAACCACAACCGAAGTGCCGTTGGTGAACTGGTTGTCTGAACTCAGAATAATGTCATTGGTAAGTTCGAGCCTTATGGTCGCCAGGGAACTCGCGGGAAAAACCCCGACTGACAGAACCAGAACGAAAATCATCCGCTGGGCGTTAAGCAAAAGTGCGTCCTCCAATCGGTTCAGGTGGGCCAAACCAATCTTCTCGATTAGTTGCCGGCATCTGTTAAACGACACCCAAGCACCCGAAACGTTACTGGTCAGCTTTTGCTATTCCATCGCTCTCCGGCGCAAGATGGGCGGAAGGAATGGAAAAAAGTGTTGAGAAGACCGGAGTAACAGAGAAAGAGTTGCTTCGCCGGGCACGGAGCAATTTCATCAATCTCGAGTTCTGAGACTGAAAAACGAGGATTCCCGATGACCAGCACCATACCCTGCGACCAAAGATCCATCATCGTCGCTGCCCTTGCCGGAGGCTGGGTTGCAGACGCCGCCAGCCTGGGATTGCACTGGCTTTACGACAGCAAGCGCATTCTTGAGGTTGGTGGCCAGTCTCCAGAATTTCTTGCCCCGAAAGCCGAGTACTTTGCCGGAGGCTTCGGCTACTTTGCACACGAAGACAAGCAAGCCGGGGATGTCAGCCATTACGGCGCCGCCATGGGCGTTCTGATTGACAGCCTGCTGGCCAATAACGGAACCCTGAGCATCCGTGATTACCAGCGCCGATTCCGGGCGTTCTTCGGCCCAGGTGGCCAATGGCAGGGTTATATCGACAATCCCACCCGGGTGACCCTGGACAACCTGAGCCGCATCGAACAGGAGGCGATTGCCCAGGCGCAGTCGACCACCACCGTCGAATTGACCGACCAACAGAAACGGGTACTGGTGCAAAAGGTGCTGCCCTACACCCGGCGCCTGAGCGGCGATCAACTGGCGGAACCGGTTCGCAAGGCGATCAGTCTTACCTGGCAGGAACCGGAAATACAGGAAGCCGGCGTTCATCTGGCCGAAACCATTGACCGCGGGCTGTGGCCGACCAGCGGCGCCGACGATATGCAGCTGCCCGCAGTTTCGAAACTATCGCCACTGGTCGCCTGCTATTGCGGCAACGATGACTTGATGGTGGTGACGGAAGCCGCCGTGCGGGTCACCAATCACAATGACGAAGCCGTGGCCTGGGCAAAATGCGCAGCAACACTGCTGGATCACTTGTTCCGCGGCGAGAGTCTGTCAGCCGCGCTGGATGTCGCCACCCCTAACTCACCCGACCCTGACAGCCTCAACAAGGCACGGAACCTTCCCAGTCTGGATGCCGTGGACGCCGGCAATACCTTCGGCCGAACCTGCTATCTTCACGAGGCAATGCCGGTGATCTTCCACATACTGAGCCACGCCAGGAGTTTTACAGAGGCGGTTCGCGCCAATATTCATTGCGGTGGCGATTCCTGTGGCCGGGCCTGGATCATCGGGCCGGCCATGGCCGCAATCCACGGTGTCGGCGGTGAACACGGGATTCCACTAAGCTGGCTGGCGCGAGTGACCGATTCGTCTTCCATTCTCCTGGATATCGAAAGACTGATTTACAGCAGATAATGTGAATCAATGCGCGGTTTTCACCACCGTCTATGCTTGAGGTAGGATGCGTCTGAAAGGAGGGTTTATGAAAACACTACTGATCAATACGTTACTGATGATTTCACTGGTTGCCAGTACATCTCTGCTTGCCCAGGAAGGTCCGCTGAAAGTCGGAATGTCCGGCCAGTATTATCCCTTTACCTTCGTGGAGCAGGACCAGCTCAAGGGTTTCGAGGTGGATGTCATGAAGGCCATCGGCAAGGAGATGGGCCGTGAGATTCAATTTGAAACCGCCAACTTCTCCGGCCTGATGGGCATGCTCGAATCGGGCCGGATCGACACCGTGGCCAACCAGATCACCATCACCGAAGAACGCAAGAAAGCCTATATCTTTAGCGAGCCTTACGTTTATGACGGCGCCCAGGTGGTGACCAAAAAAGGCAACACCGAGATACAGGGCGTGGAAGATCTGAAGGGTAAAACCGTCGCGGTAAACCTCGGTTCCAATTTCGCCGACCTGCTGCGGGAGCTTCCCTACTCGGATCAGATCAACATCAAAACCTACGAGAGCAATCTGGAGCGTGACACCGCCCTGGGCCGCGTCGATGCTTTTGTGATGGACCGGGTCAGCGCCAGCCAGATTATCAAGGAAAAGCCTTTGCCCCTTGAGCTGGCCGGCCCCCCCTTCTCACAGATCACCAATGCCTACCCGTTCCGGGATACTGAGGCAGGCCGCGCACTTCGGGACCAGGTGAACAAGGCGCTGGCCGCCCTGCGAGAGAAAGGCAAGCTTAAAGCCATCTCCGAGAAGTGGTTCGGAACCGACATTACACGGCCCTGAGGGCGCAGGCAGAGGCTGATTGCCCATGGGCATATTAAACGTCGACTATATGCTGGGGCTGGTACCCGTGCTGCTCGGATATCTGCCCCTGACTCTTCAGCTGGCAGGAACAGGGATGGTGCTTGCACTGATCCTTGCCTGCCTGTTTGCCGTGGTCCGGGTGCTGCGCATCCCGGTGCTCAACCAGCTGACCATCGTGTTCATCTCCTTTTTCAGGGGTACGCCACTGCTGGTGCAGCTTTTTCTGTTTTATTACGGGCTGCCTCAGCTGGTCAGCGCACTGACGGTTATCGACGGCATTACGGCAACGATCATGGGCCTGACCATGCATTTTTCGGCCTACATGGCGGAATCAATCCGCGCCGCCATCGTGGGCGTCGACCGAAGCCAGACCGAAGCGGCCCTGTCCATTGGCATGACCAACGGCCAGATGATGCGCCGGATCGTCCTGCCCCAGGCCACGCGGGTGGCGCTGCCCACGCTGATGAACTACTTCATCGACATGATCAAGGCCACCTCCCTTGCTTTTACCCTGGGGGTGACCGAACTGATGGGAGCCACCCAGAAAGAGGCAGCCGGCAGCTTCCTGTATTTTGAAGCCTTCATCGTGGCCGCGGTTATCTACTGGATCGTGGTGGAGATGCTGTCCAAGCTTCAGCACTACCTGGAAATCCGCCTGAACAAGGCCTATAGCCGATGATCAAACTGGAGTCACTGAGCAAGCAATTTGGCAACACCGTCGTCCTCGACGGCATCGATCTGGCGATCGAGAAAGGCGAGATCGTGGTCATTATCGGGCCCTCGGGCACCGGAAAATCCACCCTGTTGCGTTGTATCAATTTCCTGGAACAGCCCACCGCCGGCACAATGACCGTGGGTGATCTGACCGTGGACGTGAACCGCGCCAGCCGCGCGGAGATTCTGTCCATGCGGCGGCGCACGGCCTTCGTGTTCCAGAACTACGCCCTGTTTGCCAACAAGACCGCGCTGCAGAACATCGCCGAGCGGCTATTGGTGGTGGACAAATGGCCAAAGGAAAAGGCCTATAAGCGAGCCCGCGAGATCCTGCAGCAGATCGGGCTGGCCGACAAGGCGGATGCGTACCCCGCCGCCATGTCCGGGGGGCAGCAGCAGCGTGTCGGGATTGGCCGTGCCATGGCCACCGGTGCTGAAGTCATCCTGTTTGATGAGCCGACCTCATCCCTGGACCCCGAGTGGGTGGAGGAAGTGCTCGGTCTGATGAAGCAGCTGGCCGCAGAGCGCCAGACCATGATGGTGGTGACCCATGAAATGTCGTTCGCCCGGGATGTGGCCGACCGGGTGATCTTTATCGACGGCGGGCGCATTGTGGAGCAGGGGCCGCCCAGTGAGATTTTCCACCATCCGCAAGACCCCCGTACCAAAGACTTCCTGAAGAAGATCCTGGCTACCAACCCGGTTTAAGATGGCTCCAGAGACAGGGGGTTTGAACCTATGAGCAAGTCCGTTATCCGGCGAATAGAAAACGCCCTCTGGGGCGCGTTCATTGGCGATGCACTGGCCATGCCGGCACATTGGTTCTATTCCCGCGAGCGTATTCGCGAGCAGTTTCCAGGAGGCATTGACCAGTATTACCCCGCGCCGCATCCCCACCCGGATGCCTTCATGCTGGGCATGACCTATCAACCGGACGTGGCAAAGGCCGAGTCCCTGGGGCGGCCCTACGATATCCTCCATCAAAACGCCCGCTTTTATCGCACCAGCTACACTCAATTCGGCTTTTCCCTCGACGAGCAGGACGAAGAGCACGGCAACGCCACCGCCGCCCTGGATGAGCGAATGCATTATCATCATGGCCTGAAGGCCGGCGAGTCGACCCTGGGGGCAAGTCTGGTCCGGGTGTTGATGCGCTCGGTGATTGCGCGCGACGGGTACAGCCAGGACGGATTCCTCGACGATTTCATTCACTATATGACCCAACCCCGTGACACCGACGATCCCTACACCGAAATCTACCTGCGGCGCTGGTTCGAAAATTACAGTCGGGGCGTTGCACGGGAAAACTGTGCCGAGCAGCAACGCCGGGTATGGTCTATTGGCAGCGTTGGCGGGCTGATGCGGCCATTGGTGCTGGCACTGCTAAATCCAGGCAACCCCTACCTGGCCACCGGGATGGCGCTGGGCCACCAGCAACTGACCCACCGCTCGGAGTTGGTCAGCAGCGGTCTTGGCCTGCTGGTGCCGGTATTGCTCAGACTCGTGAACGGTGAAGCGCCGGAACCGATTTTCAGGGAATTGCGACATCAGCTTCCGGTGCCAGCCGTGTCCGGCCAGTCCCTGTTCCAGACCTACCGTGACCATGACGGACCGGGCAATATCCCGAAAGACGAAACCTGGCGCCTGCACATGCGCTTTCTGGAGGGGAACGCCGCCGCCAGAAACCCGGACTACTTCGCTACCGCCTGCTATGTCGAACAGGCCTTACCGCTTATGGCAGCACTGGGCCAGCAACAAAACGCCGGTCTGATCGCAACACTCCGGGCCAACGCCGAGGCCGGTGGCGACAGCGTGCACCGGGGCATGGTCTTGGGCCTGCTGCTCGCAGCGGCCATGGATGATGTGCCGGAACACTGGAAAACCGGGCTGAAAAACCACGACGACCTGGCAGAGGAAATCCGCCAATTTGCCGTTATTGCCACCAGGGGCGACGGCCACCTGGTGCTATAACGAGGTCACCAGGTTTCCCCGAACGGCCGGATATCCAGCTCATGGGTCCAGGCGGAGGCATCCTGCTGGCAAAGGTTCCACACGGCATCTGCCACCGCGCAGGGCTGCACGAAAAACTCATCCGGTTTGTCTGGCAGCATCTGGCGGGTGCGGGGCAGATCCACTACGCCGTCGATCACCACATTGGCCACATGGATTCTCTCCGGCCCCAATTGCCGGGCCAGGGACTGGGCCAGACTGCGTTGGGCCGCCTTGGCCGAGGCAAAAGGCGCGGTGTTTGCCCGGCCCCGGGTTGCCGCCGAGGCACTGGTAACGATGATGCTGGCGCTGTCCTGCTGGCGCAATTGCGGCAATGCGGCTTTGGTGGCCGCCACAAGGCCGCCAACATTGAGGCGCCAGTTGGCTTCAAATTCCTCCAGTGTGGCGTCCTCCACGTTTTTGAAGGCGCCTCCACCAGCGTTATACAGTAACACCGACACCGGCCCCAGCGCGCTCTTGATGTCAGACAGCACTGCAGCAATCTGCTCCGGTTCCATCATGTCGCAGGTAAACGCATGGGCGCCGTCCACGGAGCTCTCAAGCTGCTTCAGGTAGTCCTCGCTGCGGGCCAGCATGGCCACCTTGTATCCCTCGCGGCAGAATCGCCGTACGAATGCCTCGCCGTTGCCGGGGCCGACACCCATCACCACACAGACCCTGTTCATGACTTACCTACCTCTCTGTAAATCTCGTTCGTTGCATGAAAGAACAGCCAGTCAATCAATTGTAACAGTACGTCCACCGGCTGCTTCGGCATCTTCCTGATCGTGTGTTACCAGCATAGCAGGCACATTCTGTTGCCGGAGATGCCCGAACACCGTCGCCCTAAGCTCACGGCGCAAAGGCGCATCCAGTTTTGAGAAGGGTTCGTCCAGTAGAATGGCCCTGGGCCGGGACAGGATAAGCCGTACCAGCGCCGCCCGCGCCCGCTGGCCTCCGGAGAGCGTATCCGGATCACGCTGACCCAGCCCTTCCAGGCCCACGCTGGCCAGGGCGCTCTCGACGCGCTCGGCCATATCCGCCTTTGCGCCCCGGGCTCCGAACCGCACATTGCCCGCCACCGACAGATGGGGGAAAAGCAGCGGGTCCTGGAACAGCAGCCCCACGCCGGTCTGTTCCGCCGGTCTGCCGGTAATGTCGTCACCGTCCAGTATGGCGCGGCCGGTGGCGCGAAAGCTGGAGGACATAAACCCCGCAATCCAGGCCAGCAGTGTGGACTTGCCGGAACCCGAAGGGCCCATGATGGTGAGCACCTCACCGGGCCTGATGGTCTCGTTCAGTGCCAGAAGGTGATGTCCGTGCAGTTCCAGAGAGACATTCTGCAGGTGCAGACAGCCGTCGTCCGCTAAAGGGCCTGCATGCCCCGGCGTTTTTTCCATAGTAACCTCGGAATCAGTAAGGCCAGCAAAAAGCCGATAAAGGGCGTCAGCGCCTGCACCATGGCCCAGACGCCAATCAGACGACGATCCCCGCCTGAAGACAGCGCAACCGCTTCGGTCGTGACCGTGACAATACGCCCGCCGCCCAGCATCTGCGTCGGCAGGTACTGACTGACGCTGATCGCCACACCCAGTGCCATGGCCGTGAGCACCGGGCGCAGCATCATCGGAAGTCGGATACGCCAGAAAGCCTGGTTCACGGAGAGGCCCAGAGATCGCCCCAGCACAACCCACCGCGAATCAAAACGCCGGTAGGGCTCCACCAGCGTCAGATAGACATAGGGCAGCACGAACAGCAGGTGTGCCCAGACGACCACCCAAAGTGTCGGTGCCTGTCCCAGCATCTGGCTGAGCACCGTAATACCGGACAGAAAACCCACCTGTGGTACCAGAAGTGGCAGGTAAAGCAGCCACAAGGCCCGGGTTGCCGGCCGGTTGCGGCGCTGTTCATTTTCCAGCGCAGCAAGCACCATCACCACCGCCAGCAACGATGCGGCCAAGGCAATAACAAGCGTTGTAATGAAGGGGCCAGTCAGATCCGGAAGCGCGCCTGACCAATGATCGAGGGTAAGCGACAGGGGCCAGCTGGCCGGAAAGCGCCAGAAACCTGCCACTGAGTTCAGCGCCAGGGCGAACAGGCCCAGAACCGGCAGGGCCGTTGCCACAATCATGGTGCCCCGGCCAGTGATCTGGAGCGTCCGATCACCGGTTTGCCGGTTACCGCCACCCACCCAGGCCCAGAAAGCCTTGCCCACCAGTCTTTCCAGACACCACCATGCCCCGAGCGCAGACGCCGTGACCACAAGTTGCAGGAGTGCTCCCGCCGAGGCCAGGAACCTCAGGGACAGATCCGGGTCGTTGAACCACTGCACCACCTGGACGCTGAGCGTGGCCGGCAGATTGGGTCCCAGGATCATGGCCACATCGACGGTGGATGTGGCAAATGCCAGCACCGCATACACGGGAAGGCGGATCAGCGGGTAGAGCGCAGGAGCCACCACCTTGAACCAGGCGATCCGGGGCCGGTACCCCAGGGAGCGCGCCAGCATCACCCGCTGGCCTGCGTTCATCTGGGGCAGCGCGGCCAGGCTGACCAACAGCAGAAAGGGGATCTCCTTGAGTACCAGACCACTGATCAGGGACAGCCCCATCGGATCGTTGAGCAGGAGCAGGTCCGGTGGCCGCTCAAGCCCTGTGAGAGAGGGCGAGACCCATCTCAGTAGCAGGCCCGAAGGCGCCACGAGAAACGCGAAACCGAAGGCCGCGGCGGCGTGGGGAATAGACAGCAGCGGAGAGATCAGGCGCTGAATCCAGCGGTCGAACCGGCTGTTGGCAACGGTGGACAGGAACAGAAAGACCACCACCAGCGACGTGCCGGTGGCAAGCAGGCCAGTGCCGAAGCTCACTGCCACCGAGCGCAGGATTCCGGGCGTTGACCCCAGCTCAAGCCACGGTCGGACCGACCAGTGTTCGCCCCCGAGTACCGGCAGGTAGCCGAACGCCGGGGGCAGGGTCAGCAACGTCCCGCCAACCACAGGGACCACCAGACTGAAGATGATAAGCCAGGGGCCGAGCCTCAGCATGGATCAGTTCTGTACTTCAAAGCGATGCACACCCATCAGCTTCCGGAATACCGTTTCAACCAGGCCGACTCCAGAGCCTCTACCCAGCTGGCATGGGGTTCTTCAACAACTCTTTGAAGCTCCGCTGCGGTGACACCGCCCTTGGGGCTGGGTAAAGCCTCAAAGGCCGCCCGTTGCTGCGCGCTGAGCTGGTCCATGTCAAGCACGGTCAGGCTGCCCCAATTTTCCGGGTTCTGCTTGTGGGCCTGCGCTTCCGGAGACAGCAGGAAATTGGCCATCACCATGGCTCCGGCCTTGTGCTGGGCATTGAAAGGAATGGCCAGGAAGCTGACGTTGCCTATGGTGCCGCCATCCAGAACATAGCTCTCGACGGTGGGCGGTAACTCGTTATTGGCAATGGCGGCTGGTACCTCGGCCGGACTGAAAGAAAACGCCAGGCTCAGGGCGCCATCACCCATCAGACGACGCAGTGCCGGCCCGTTATCCGGAAAGTTGCGACCGGAACGCCAGAGGTGGGGATGGAGCTGATCCAGAAAGGCCCAGAGTGGTGCAGTCACGGTCTCGAAATCGGCATCACTGACCGGGCCGTAAAGGGCCTTCCGGTCATTGGTGAGCTCGATCAGAGCCTGCTTGAGAAAGGTCGTGCCAAGAAACTGTGGGGGTTTTGGGTAGGAAAACTCTCCAGGGTTTTTCTTTGCCCAGGACAGAAGCTCCGACATGGAACCCGGGGGATTGTCGGTCAGTGACTGATCGTAATAGAAAACCACCTGGGCCTTGCCCCAGGGCGCTTCCAGACCCTCAACGGGCACCGTGAAGTCGGTGGTGACGGCCGAGTTGTTCTCCGGATCGGTCAGAGGGAAATTCGGTAACCGCTCCACCCAGGGGCCAAACAGCAGGCCCGCCTGCTTGAGAGTCGCGAAGTTTTCGCCGTTGATCCAGATCAGGTCTACCGCCCCTTCTTCGGTATTACCGCCCTGTTTTTCGGCAACGACTCGAGATACCGCTTCCGCCGTGTCCCCCAGTTTCACGTGGACCAGATCAATATCGTAACGCGCCTCAACCTGCTCTGCGGCCCAGCGAATATAATTGTTGATGTTGGACTCCCCACCCCAGGCATTGAAATACACGGTCTGTCCGCGGGCCTGATCCAGCACCCCGGACCATTCGTCGGGAACCTCGGCCTGAGCGCCCAACGGCAGTGTAAGGCCCAGCGCCAACGCCAGAAAGAGTTTGTTCATGAGCAATCTCCAATTGTCATAGTCATGATTGAGCGGTTGATTTCAGGGTTTTCAGACGGCCGTTAAACCAGGATCTGCTCCAGTTCACGGAATTCGGATACTATAGCGTCGACAACACGGGCCTCCAGGTAATGGCGGGCCCGGTCTCTCACGTGGTCGTTAAGCGCCTGCTCATTGTTGGATTCCGACCAGTTCTGCCCGCCACCGCCGGCTCCGGGCCCTCCGGAAAGTGCCAGCCATTTCGCACACCAGGTGGTTGACCACAGCCACATCAGCCGGCGCAGCGGCACATGCCACTTGCGGTGCTCCACGCCCCCGGGGCCAAAAGCCTGCTCCCAGGTGCGATAGGCCCTGACAATATCATCCAGCTCCAGAACAGCCTGGGAATTCAGGTCCCAGGTTGTTGAGGTGTAGAGGGTCCCATGGGCAAGATCAAAGCCAGGATAACTGATCCGGCATTTCTCAAGATCCACCATCCAGGCAGTTTCCTGTTTGTCGACCAGAAAGTTGCCCGGGTGGGCGTCGAAGGTGATCAGCGCTTCCGCCGGCCGGTCGCCAACGGCTGCGCCCTGCGTCGCCTTTTGCAGTTCTGACTGTAGGCGGGACTGGACATCTTCCGGTATGCCTGCCCGGGCAAGAAATTCCGCCTGCGCTTTCACCTCCTGCAGCATGCTGGTCATGGGGTCTTCCGGCAAACGCAGCTGCCGGTGCAGGGAGTGCGGCACCCGGACCCCATGAATAGCCCCCAGTGACCGCATCATCGGGTTCAGGTCTCCTGGAAGCTGCAGGGATTGCCCTGGCACAAAGTCCAGTATCAGGCCTCCGCGGGGAAGGGACGCACTGACAGGCAACACCCGGTGAAGCACCGGGGTGACCCGTGATGGCCTGGCTGCGTCAAAGCAGGCGGCCTCATGGGTCAGATGGCTGCCAGGGTCGAGGCCAACCTGGCTTTGCTTGGGAATGCGCAGAAGCTGGCCGCTACTACCCAGACCGATATGGGCATGGGCCAGCCCGGTATCCTGCAGCGGATTCAGCGGCTGATTATGCCATGGCGTGCTTGCCAGAGCCTGCTCAAGGCCCTCCCGGGAAATCCCGAGCGCTGTGAAAAGTGCGCCGGTACCGGGTTCGGAACCCTCCATCATGACGACGCCACCATTCCATGTCGCCTGGCACGCCGCTGGTTTCGAAGATCGTCGAGCATTGGCCCGAGTACCCGGGCAAAATAACGGTCGCAACCAATGCAGAGATTCTGGTAATCACTGCCGTCGGGCATGGTCGTGCGGGAAGCCTCTTCGAACTGCCGGACACTCCAGCCCTCGGTAATACCCATCCGCTCTGGCTTGCCGGCATTGATCGCTTCCATCGCAGGGTGGCCCTTCAGGCTGTCAAGAATCTCATACAGAGGCTCTTCCACCAGGTTGCCGATCGGACTCTGGGTTTTCAGGCAGCAGGGATAGACATCGCCGGTTGGGTCAATGGAAACCTCGGATCCGGACCGGCCATATTCCAGAAAGTTGAGCCCGCCGGACCACGCGTTGCAGAAGTTATCGGTGAGACTGGCTTTGGAAAGGCTGTTTTCCCAGGCCCGTCCGCGGGGCCAGAGCTTGCCGATCCAGGCGTCATCCGTGGCCCCAAAGGCACTGTAGACCGGACCTTCCTCATCCATCCATTCCCGGTGGTCGGCTTTCAGGCCCGAACGGTGCATACCGGCAGCCTCGAATTCACCAATCAGCTTGTCCAGCAGGGTTTGCTTGCGGTCGCCTGCCATGCCCACGTGGTAATCATCCAGGCCGGACACGGAAATCATCCACACACCCCGGTCCAGTAATTCCCCGATTATGGTTGGTGTCAGCAGGTCACCGGTGGTCTGGACAACGATATTCACCCCGCCCTTGTCGCGGTATCGCTCAGTGATGCGTTCCAGCGCCGGATACAACAGGCGCTCCCGAACCGGGTCGGTGAGTACGTCGCCACCGGAGAGGATGATGCGGCTGCGCCGTTGTGGGATGGAGCCGTCCGGCATGGGGTTGCGCCAGTCCTCGTAGGACATCACCGGCGGCAGGTGATCCACGATCCTCGGCATATTCTGCTCGGCTTCCAGCAGCACCTCTTCGAGCTCGTCGCGCACATAAGGCCGGAAGCGGGTTTCATAACAGTGCTTGCAGCGCCGGTGGCAGTGCCAGCAGAGAACGTAGTAGATGGATTCCATAAGAGCGCATCCTGTCGTCTGTTTTGAGATCTGTTTCTGTCGGCACACCCTTTTCGGTTCAAAACGACACGAAAACCGGAATGGCGATTCCTGCCTGAGCCCCGTAGTTCAGAGTGTCACCGCCCAGTCCGGCAGCCAGGTCAAAGCCCAGGCTTCCAGTGCTTTGTCCCAACCAGTGAGCACCAGAATGCCCAGCATTAGCAACATAGCACCCAGAATTTTCTTACCCCGGTTGGCATTGTTCATGACTCCTGGGCGGGTTCTCTTCAGCAGTTTCGCCGATACCAGCCCTGCAAACAGCAGGGCGCTGACCGTGCCCACCCCGAACACGAACATGACGCCAAAGGCGGCGACCATGTCCTGCCCCATTGATGCCAGAGCAATGGCGGCCCCCAGGGTAGGGCCGACGCAGGGCAGCCATACCACGCCCAGAAGCGCACCAACGCCAAACTGTCCGAGACCGGACGTTGCGGACGCCTGGCCAGCATTCACGGCCGGATTCAGGCGCGCAAGCCAAGCGTTGACCCGATAGCCGAGCGGCTCAAACAACAGGGGCAAGGCCACAAGAATCAGCATTAACGCAGCGAAGGGACGAATTACATCCAACCCCAAGCCCAGATTGAGCAGCAGATAACTCAGAACCGTACCGGCAAAGGCAAACGACAAGCTCAAACCCAGGGCCAGAAACAGCGGCCCGTGCCGACCTGCAGTTGCAGCAGAGGACATCACCACCGGCACCAGAGGCCAAACACAGGGCGAAAGAATACTCAGCAGGCCCGCCAGGAAACCCAGCGGGTACGACATCAGATCAATAGTCATTAGCGGGCGACAGCGTCATCCAGAGTGTTGAAAATCACCTTGGGGTCAGTTTCCGCCACGCTAAACCAGATCTGCTCCTTCCCCCGGTACAGCAGCAGAGTGGATTGTCGCGGCGCCCGGAAATGGCGAACCCACTGTTTTTGCTCATCGAAATTCACTTTCAGTATGTGCAGGTCCGCTTCGGGCCGCTGCTCCAAATAGCTATTCAGAATCTCGCTCTGTTTCGCGCAGGTGGGGCACCAGGTGGCGTGAACGTCCACAAGAACCAGTGCGCCCTTTGCCTGCAACTGCTGGAATCGCTGATTAGTAAAGCCAGTCTGTTCATTGGCCCAAGCCGGGACCGCGGTGATAATCAGGAGCAAAGGCATCAAAATCAATTTTTTCAGCATTGTCGTCTCCGTTCAGAGTGGACGTTGTGGTCTGCACGCAAGTGGTGTACCGGGGGCCTTAGACACACATCGTCGTTTTCTGTTACACCACGTACGGCCAAAAGTTGAGAAATCTCTGTACTAGCGATCCGTTCTCAGCCGAGACCCGCAACTGGACAGCCGCGTGGTCATCGCGGTTGTCCACCGGAGCGAGCGTAACCTGACCACCGATTTCCGGCGCAGGGCCCGCGTTAACATGCACCATCAGTCGATTCTGCGCGTCACCAAACCGCACCAGTGCGAAGCCCTGACTGACCGCTGGACCACGCGTCGGAGTAAAGGTAACAGCCCAAACTGTGCCAGAGGGTGGCATAGGCGCCTGGCGGGTGTCCGAGCCGCAAACTTCGCAGACCGGTCGCGGCGGAAACCAGCGTAGATTGCATTGGGTACATTCGGTGCCCAGGGCCTTCCCGTGAGCCAAAGCCGCGAAGAAAGGAGCGAGATACCCGTACTGATGGCGGTATTCATGGCAGACCGAGAGTGGTGTTGCTCCGCGCATTGTTACTCTCCTTCCAGAATGTGGCTGAAGCACACAGTGCCCACGCCGCCGTGTGTATCCGCCAGGGTCCGGTCTGGCCAGGGTAGTCCGTAACGGGCACCCGGGGCCTCGCCGGCGATCATGCGCGCCTGCAACTGAGCCCCGGCAAAGGCATCGTAGATTTCAATGGCCTGAATACTTCCGGCGCCGTTCCGGATGCCTGCCATGACGCAGGCCCGATCAAAAGCCGCCCGCTTGGCCAGAAATCGGCCCGGTTGGCGCCGGTCGCTGCGCCCAGGGGTTGCCCATGGCATTGCATTGATTTCGTGCTGCAACCCGGTCCAGGTCAGCACCGGTAACGCCGAACTCGGCCATGAACAGCTGCATCGACAGCGCGTAGTGATGGATCGGCAGAAACCCGGCGAAGCCCTCGAGGTCAGCGTCGAAAGACAGCCCATACAACGCCGCCACATCCCGGCCGCGCATGTGGCTGGCCGCATGTTCAACACCAAGAACCAGCGCCGCCCGGGCCGACCGGCCCCGTCACCACCGTGAGGCTGAGCGAATCCGGCAGGGTCAGCGCAGGCCGGAGCCCCTGCCATACATCGCCGTCTGTGATCAGTACCGAGGCGCCGGAATCCGTCAGCACATGATCAATCATTCGCGGACCGTACAAATGGGACAGCGTCACGACAATGGCTCCCAGCTTATGGCAGGCCAGATGACTCAGGGCTGTTTCCGGCCCGAGCCCGGTATGCACGGCGACGCGATCGCCCTTTTTCACGCCATGCCGGCGAAGCGTTGCGGCCATCCGGTTTGAAAGGTCGTCCACTTCGGCAAAGGTGAACGCGGTGATGGCCAACAGGCCGATGGATAAAGGCTCCATCAGATCGAACCGCCGGATTCGGACGACGACTCGCCCTGCGGTTCCGGCGGGCTCATCAGTTGAACCAGGCTTTCCAGGGCCATCAGCAGTACCCCCAGGCCGTTCAATCGGCGGTGCCACTGCCTGAATGTTGGCCGATCAGCTCGTGGCATGATCAGGCCGGGCATTCAACGGTGTTAACCACCTCACGCCAGATATCCACAGCCTGACGGGCCGCATCGCCCTTGCCTTTACCTTCCATCTGTTCGATCCATTCGGCGAAGAAATCCGGAAGCCGACTCTGCCAGGTCTGAGGATCCCCAGCATCAAAATGATGGAAGGTTACGCCCTGCTCCTTCAGCGTCTCGCGCGCATCCACCGCCGCTTCTCGAACCGCTTCCAGGTCACGGGCCTGGGCTTCTTCGGCCACGTCCATCACCACGGCCTGATTTTCCGGGGTCAAGCTGTTCCAGGCTGACTGGGTCATCCACACTCCCCAGGTTGGACCGTCCCAGAGGGTTACTTCGGTCAGATGACTGGCCACTTCGTGGATCTTATAGGTTTCCACCAGGTCCACCGAGAGGGGCGCCGCATCGATCACACCACGTGAGAAGCCCTCATAGATTTCCGACAGGCCCAGGGTAACGGCGGTCCCGCCAGCCGGTCGATCAGCCGATTGGCCTGACACATTGTCGATAGCCATTGGGAAAGAATTGGGCGCCGTGGACAACGGCAACTGGCCGGGAAAGTATCCCGGCGACAGTCCCGCCATGTGAATGGCTTGGTTCTTCAGCAATCACAGAGTTTCAGTGGTCTAGCCGAGGCCTTCGGATCAGAAGATCTCGACGTTCACCTCGCCGTCAGTGCGCTCTGCCACTTCCTTCACAAACCAACGATCTACTGCAGAGCCAACCACCGTCGCGGACATCTGGTGGTTCATCCTAAAAGTATCAGCGAGACCCTGAGCCGACAAAGGAAAACCGGCGCTCAGCGATCAGAAGCATATGATTGCTCTGCAGAAGTTCACGTTTAATCCTTTCTATGAGTTTATGATGACTCGCTTTGCGTTCACTCACCACCGAACTCCCTGCACAAGATTTGAGGCAAACGGCGGTGAGGGTTGCGAGTTTCCAGGAGAATGATTCAGGTCGGCAGTTTCCCGTAGACCAATCCCAATACGGAACCGAAAATAAGATGCAGTACCAACGTGGCAACCATTGCCATCGGACCCATGGCCATCGCAAAAAAGCCGGCGCCCATCATCGGCATTAGCATAACCATCATGATCAGCCAGCCAGCGATGCCGAGGATGATGCCGCCAACGAGGCTTGATTTACCGGGCATTATGTTGCTGATAACTGCCATACCAACGCCATAGACCACTACGCCAATCATAAAATGAGCAGCCCAGCCCATGGCAAGACCAGACTCCATCTGAGAGGCGAGCATTTTGATAACATTCAAGTCAGGCATTACGCCCATCTGGCTCTTCATGGCCATGATGAGTGACAATACGATCGTTGCAACCAGCCCGCCGATCATTCCGTTTAAAACTTTTCTCATGCTGTAAAGCTCCTTGATTTCCCGTACGTCGAATAGGTGACACTGTAGGTCATTGGTGAAAGACCTTGATATGCATCGAAAGTCTCGATTACCAGACCCATGGATCGAGGCCTTGTTACATCCGGTACGTGATTTAAATCGGAAGAGCTCATCGGTAGCTGTGGCTCAGAGCTTTAGAGCCCCTTTTGCCCGCAAACCAGACTTCATGCGATCAAATTCCGCTTACACCAACGAGTGCTGGTTACCAAAGATACAATTTCTCTCGGATCAGCACCGGATCTGAATTGTCGCTGTTCTTCTCATCCATGAAGTGAACGTCACCGATTTAGCGAGGGCCCCGGCACTGGCCAGGACAACATCAGAAAGCACCTGAGGGGCTGCGTAATGCCGGGCTTGTAATGACCCGGAAACAGAGCGAGCGGAGGATCAACTTTGTGCGAGATTCGATCCGCGTGCAATCAAACAAACGATCCTGCGAGATACTGAAACTGAGCTATTGCTGGCTCCTTTTCGCCAACAATCAGACCATGCCTGCCCACTCAACCAACGTCCCAAGACCTGCGCGCCCCATAGCATCCCATCATTAGCTCAGTCTCTGGTCGAGGGACACGGCGCCCCGCACGGCGCACAGGCGGTCTCATCTCGCTGCGACAGCGCCGTTTCTACGTTGCCCTGGCCAGAATTGAAAGCAAACGTAGGGCTGTTCAGATGATCCACAAGGATCAGGACCAGGATGATGCTGAGCACAACGACAATGCGGGTTCGACTGTAGGCTCTTTCCATAAGACCGACTCCACGCTCAGTTAGAAAGCCGGAACCACGGCCGCAGCCGGATCCCGATCAGTGAGCCGGCAAAGGCGCAGGCAAACCAGACCCAGGCGTGCAGGCTGGCCGACGCAATGCCGGAGAACAGCGCACCGATATTGCAGCCGAAGCCCAGACGGGCGCCGTAGCCGAGCAGCAAACCACCGACCACGGCAGCCAGGAATTGGCGGCCCTCCGGGCGGTTTCGGCTGGCCTCGTTGAATCGGTTCGCAAGGCCCGCCGCCAGCATGGCGCCCAGCAGGAGCCCGAAATTCATTACCGACGGGATATTGGTGAGCACCGAATCCTTCAGGGCCATGGCGGGGTAATCCCAGGTCCAGAACTCGAACTGGGACATGTTAACGCCCACCACCTCCAGGGCCTTGGCGCCCCAGACGTTAAAGGCAAAGGTGATGCTCCAGGGCGCGCCGCCGATCGCAAGGGTCAGGGCATTGCCGGCCGCGAGGATCAGGATGGCCCAGGTAAAAGGCCAGCGACCACTGAGCAATGTTCTGAGTACACCGTGGCTCTGGCCCCTCCACAGAAGTTCATCGCGCTCGATGGTTCCATGGGCCTTACGCTCAATTCGATTGACCCACCAGGCAATCAAACCGAGACCCACGAACTGCACCATAATGGCACCGCTGACGCCAAAGCTGCTGACCAAAGGAACAGGATCAAAACCCGGTTGGCCCAGCCACCAGGGCAGGTGTATAGATCCAAGCACGGCACCGGCGATAAAGAACACCAGTGTCACCACCATGCGGATATTGCCGGCTCCCACAGTGAACAGGGTACCCGAACCGCAGCCTCCACCAAGCTGCATGCCAATACCAAAAATGAACGAGCCCACCACCAGGGAAGTGCCCACCGGCGCCACGGCACCAACCAGGCCAGCCTGGCCGCTGTGCAGCATCGGAACCATGATCAGGGAACTAAGTCCGAATAGCAGCAGCTGAGCGCGCATACCAGCGCCGCGTTTCTTGGTCACCAAATTGCGCCAACCGGCCGTAAAGCCGAAGGCGCCGTGGTAAAGCGCCATTCCCAGCAAAGTTCCAACAATAAACAGTGCCACCATGAACGGGGCGGTTTCCAGCCAGATCAGTCCGCCCAGCAGGGCAAGACCTACCAGGGCCGTCGATACGATGAATCGGTCCACCTGCCAGCCGGGCTGTTGCAGCCCGGGCTGGAGGACTACGGAATCAGACATGACTTTTCACTTTTTCAGATCAGTTGAAAAAATCCAGAATCTTGCCAAGACCTCTCTTCGCAACCTGCAGTGGCCGATCACTGTCTTGGGACCACTCAGCCATCGAACCGTCGTAAAGAGCAACTTCCTCGAATCCGGCCAATTCGCTGAGCACGAACCAGTCCGTGGCTGCCCAATGTCCGGTGTTGCAGAAGGCAATGGTCCGGGCCGAAGGGTCCAGCTCGGCCTGGTTCACCTTGGAACTGATGACGCCTGCATTCAGGTACCAGGCCTGATCCTGCTGAGCCAGAAAATCGGCGTGAGGCAGGCTTCGGGAACCGGGAATCGTGCCCGGCGCCTTGGCGGCCGGCGACTGGGTTTCACCGGTGAAATAGTCACTCGGACGGGCATCCACAAGCTGCGCCTGGCTGTTTCGAGCGGCCTGGACTTCCTCAAGCGATGCAATCAGCTCCTGCTGCAGGGTGCCGTCAAACTGCACCGCATCGCGGCGCTCACCCTCGCCACTGGCAACCTCGAATCCGGCTGCCTGCCAGCCGGCAAATCCGCCGTTAAGTATGGTGACCGCATCGTGGCCCAGTACTCGGAAGGTCCAGTACACACGCGCAGCGCTACCGAAGTCGGTCACGCCGGTGCCAGCCGGTACGATAACTACGGTATCGTCATTACCTATGCCCAGGCTGCCAATGAGCCGTTCCAGGCTGGCCGCCGGGGGCAAGAGGCCGGCGACCCCGTTACGGCTTTCGCGCCAACCATCACCGGTGTAGCTACTGTAGACGCTCCCGGGGATGTGTGCTTTCTGAAAGCTACTGCGATCCCCACCGTTATCAATACCGGAGCGAACATCCAGTACAACGAGGTCGCTACGATTCAGGTTTGCATCAAGCCAGTCGGCATCCACAAGCGGAGTCGTTTTATCCCCGCTCGCCATTGCCAAAGAGCTTGCAACGATCAATACAAGGGCCAGAAGTCGACTCATGGTGCTTCTCCTTCGTTGCGAATTCTTGAACGATCATTATGAATCCAAGGGAGAGGAATGCATAGGCCCGCCCTGATCGTATTTTGTTATATCGAAATCCCGGAATTTTCCGCTCACCGCGACTGCTAATCTGTAACGCAACCCAACACTGCGGTGTCTATACCCCGTAAGCGAGGCCTGTTCCCATACGGTGCAGACCCCGCATGTCATCGAACCGAACGAGGTACAGACCATGAAGAAACTGACACTGATTTTCGCCGCTATCGCACTGTCCTTCTCTGCGACTACTGTCCTGGCCATGAATGGTCAGGCCGACAGGTACCATGAGGCGCAGAGCTACCCGACCAAGACCGTCGAGCAGGTTGCTGATGTAAAAGTATCCGCGAGATAACCCGCGACGAGAAAGGCCGCTACTCTTCGGAATAGCGGCCTTTTTTGTGCCCAAATTTCAATCAACTGGCTGATTCAGGGGCGGAAAATTGTTCGGGGTATTAAGTGCCCAGTTGTAATCGATGAACTCCAGGGACGACGTGGCAGCCACCTTTTTAGCTACCTGGGGAGCAGCCCACGCCTCAACGAATGCCTTCGAAGAACCCGACGCTTCTTCGAAATCCTCTTCATACCATTTGAACAGCTCGGTCACATACAAGGTATCGCCTTTTACCTGCAGATGACGCGCCGTATTGAATGCCCGCCGGGTATTCTCCGCAAGCAGACGCTCCAGGTTATCGGCGGTGTAAATGGCGTTCCGCAGCGGTGGGCATCCGACCGATGCGCAGTTCACGGCAAAATGAACCCGGGCATCTTTCCAGCCCTTGCTGGCATATTCCTCGCCCAACAGAATTTCCTTCTCCATATCGTTGAGGCTGTAATTGCGACCGCCAATAACAAAGTTCTTCCGCTCAAATACGCTGTCGACAAACGGGTTAACCCGGCCGCCATAGTCCCACACAGAAGACACAAGTTCGCCGTCTGGCCGTTCGGTAAGAATCTGATCAAGCATGAAAAAGTTGTAGGCGTTAATCCAGAAGGCAACAGATTCCGCTTTCTCTTCAAGGGCACCGGGGTCAAACGCCTTCAGGGTTTCGCGCTGCTTGGTCAGTGTCTTTTCCAGGCTGTCGCTGGCCAGGGCAGAACGATAATCAAAGGCGGAAACCAGTCCGTTTCCCGGCAGTGTGTGTTCAATCAGGTGCCGATCAAGCAGCTCCTTATAGTGCTGGAAATTATCGCGATTGGGATCAGACATGGCTCTGCCCGGGAGTAGGGCAAGCACAACAATTAAAGACAAAAATGGATAACTACGCATCATTCCTCTCCAGTAGGTGGATTTGATAAAGGGTTGATGATCCGTGCTTCAGACCAACCCAGAGCGGTTCTGTTACACAGAGAGATGAATTCAAAAACACGAGGAAGGAGCGGCGCCGGCAGGGGAACTCCACGCCGAAGAATTTCAATCAGCACGTCTGTAACGCTACCAGGTACTCGGTGTCTATGTAGCGAGCACCGTTCACTGATACCTGTCCCAGCGGCAAGATAAGTGGACGGACATCAGCAACACGGAGGATAAATCATGAGAACTCTTGCTTTGATAGGTGTACTGTTCGCTTTCGCAATGGGTTCGGCAGCACATGCCGAGGGCGTAAGCGCCGAAGACATCGAATGTGGGAACAATGCGACCTGCATCCCCAATCTGGAGGAAGGAAACGGAGGGTCAACTGGCTAGCCGCTTGACTTGCTCCACAAAACTGAACGGACGAGTCCTGCACAGACTAAGAAGCTCTTTGAGGATGAGTGCGCGCGGGTACTGAACTGCCCGCGCACACCGGATGCTGGAGGACCCTATTTTCATCGGTTTGAGAGGCACGTTAACGAGCTTCTAGGCTTCCAAAGCAAAAGCAAACAACACTTCCAAGCTTTACACCCCGATGACCCCGGTGCGTGGGCACAAGGCTCAAAAAACTGTCAAGGCAGGCAAACAGGCTGGCACGAATGCGGACTAAGCCGCATCCGCTCGCCAGCGAGAGCTGAAATTACTACTTTTTATGCCACTCAAATTTCTTGAACGGCTCATCAACCGGCGTTTCGGCAATGTGGTTGATGTAGTTGCTCAGGGTTTTCTGGGACAGCACAAGAATCACCTCCAGCACCTGGCGATGGTTGTAACCCGCCTTGTAGAACGCGTTCAGATCCTCCTTGCTGACATTGCCGTCCTTGCGCATCACGGCGAGAGTGAAGGTCCGGAGAGCCTCCAGCTTGTCGCTCGGCAACGGTGTTTCATTCCGCAAAGCATCGATTATGTCATCGGAGACTTCCATCATCTTGGCAATGCCGGTATGCGCCGGAACACAGTAGTGGCAAGCGTTTTCCACGTTGATTGTCTGCCAGACGACGGTTTTTTCGTCTTTATCAAAGCTGCTGTCCAACACCAGCTGATGCAGCTTCTGATAGGCCTCAAGCGCTCCTGGCGATTCGGCCATCACGGCGTGAAGGCCAGGAATCATGCCAAAGCCCTTGAGGGAATTCTCAAGAAGCGGTTTGGATTTTTCCGGAGCGGATTCGACATCATGCATTGGAAAGTCAGTCATAACGATCTCCTTACTTGAACGATTGCTCAATACCAAGTTCAGGCTAACTGTTATTGAGTGATCATTCAAGATATAATTGAGTGGTCATTCAAATCGCGACAATGGTGAAACGTTGTTATGGCCAGACACGCACGCTATGACCGAAAAACCGCCCTGGAAAAAGCCGTAGGCCTGTTCTGGGAGAAGGGCTATCACGGCAGCTCCATGAAACAGATCGAGCAGGCCCTCGACATGCGCCCGGGCAGCATTTATGCCACCTTCGGCAGCAAAGACGGCCTGTTTTTTGAAGCACTGGCTGCCTATGCGGAACAGGGCGGCCGGGAGTTGGCCGTTCACCTTAAGGGTTTTGATTCAATTGTTGACGGTCTTCAGGACTATCTGCGCGGCATCGCCTGCAGTTGCGGCGACGGAAGCGCGGCACCCTCACGTGCCTGCATGATCGTGAAAACGCTGCTGGAATCCAGCAACACCCATTCGGCCCTGGCTCACCAGGCCAACAGCATCCTTGCTGCGATTGAGGAATCCATTGCCAGCCTGGTTGAGCAGGCAAAGATGAAAGGCGAACTGGTACAGTCCGTAGACAGCCGGCGACTTGCACGGCTCCTTCAGGCTCAGATCATGGGTCTGAGATCCATGGGTGAACGCAATCTGGACCCGCAAACCATAAGAGATCTTGGTGATGATATGGCCGCCGTTCTGGATGGATACCGCCTCTACCACTGAATCATTCCCTTACCGGGCGCCTGAGCTGAAGGTAGAATCACTTCCTTAGAGTTGTGCCCACAGCCCTACCCGCTCACTCTGGCATTCAATACTGTCCGGCATTTGTTGACCACTACAGATGGTGCTCTCTGAAAAGTGTGCGGCGCTGTGCAAAATACAACGCACAAATCATGCTGTTTTAGCGCATTTGCACTTATATGCCTAATACTCCCACAAGAATTCTTACGACCAGTTTTACTTTAGAGATCCGGATTCGAAACACATTTCAAAACCCTCAGAGGAAAAGAGTTTCTCTAATCTGGGAAGAGAAAAAGGGCACGTATTGAATCCTGTGCGAATGTTCGCTTTTGTTTAGTTGAGCTCGGAGAGTGTGACTTGCCTGCTCTGACCCGCAGGCCTGGCCAACCTGGTCGCAAAGCGAACATTCAGATTCGAGTCCGCCGGTCGAATTTTGATGATTTGCTGAGCGTTCTGCACCAGGCATCGTCAAAACAAGAACATTGGACATTTCTCAAGCCACGTGCGCTGTATCTTCTTGTTCATCAGCCTTTTCATTAGCTACGCCAAAAATGAGGCGAGAACATGACAAACACGCTGAGTAGCTCCAATCTTCCGAGCAACATGGCTATCATCAGAACCCATTTGGCCGCGTCCGGCAGGGTCTGAAAATTACCAGCCGGGCCAATAGTGTCCCCAAGACCTGGCCCAACGTTCGCCAAAGCTGTAGCAGCTCCAGTCAAACTCGTCACAAGGTCAAGCCCCAGTGCGGCGAGGATAGCCGCGACGACAGCCAGTGTAGCGAGAAATATGAATGAAAAGGCAACACTGGACGCTACAATTTCGTCGCTGATGATTCGTCCGTTGTAGTGTCTTGCGATCACTGCATTCGGGTGGAGCAGTCTCAGTACCTGCTCCCGAAGTAGCAGCATGGATAACTGAAAACGGAAGATCTTCATGCCGCCACTGGTTGAGCCAGAACACCCTCCCACAAATGTAAGAAAAAAGAACAGCACCACCACGAAGGGGCCCCAGAGCGAATAATCCTGGGAGGCATAACCGGTCGTGGTAACCACCGATGTCACGTTAAATAAGGCATGAACGAAAGCATCGACCGGGAAAGTCCCCTCATTCACTACTCGATAAATGGTAATCAGGCATGCAATCAACAGAAGGAACTTAAGAAAAAAGTGGATCTGTTGGTCTCTCAGGAGGGGCTGCACCTGGCCATTCAGTAGCCTGACAAAGAGAAAGAACGGGATACCGCCCAGCATCATAAACAGGCTTGATGCAAAAAGTATGGAGAGCTGGTCAAACTGCCCCATGGAGCTGTCTGACGTCGAGTAGCCTCCCGTAGAGACGGTAGTGAGGGCATGATTTACCGCGTTGAAAAGGTCCATTCCCAATGCCCAGTAGGTCAGGATGCAACCAAACGTCAGCGCGAGGTAGCTGAACACCAGTCCACGGGCTAAACGGTTGGTGCGCGGTACAGCCTTCTCCGTCCACTCGGACGATTCGGTGGCAAACAGACGCATACCACCGATCCTGAGGAACGGCAGGATCGCCACTGCCATACCAATGATTCCAATGCCACCCATCCATTGCATGATCGACCGCCACAGCAATATGTCCCCCGGGAGGTTATCGAGACCACTCATAACCGTGGAGCCGGTGGTTGTAACGCCGGAGATACTCTCGAAAAAAGCGTCGGTGACGCTCAGTTTGAGATCACTCAGCAGTAACGGCAGGCTGGAAAATAACGGAATGAACACCCAGGCCGAGACTGTGAGGATGAACATTTGCCTCTGTTTCAACGCATGGCGCTTTCGACCAGCACTGAAAAAGCAGACCAGTCCAACTCCAAAACAGATACTTGCGGACTTTACAAACGCGAGCCAATCTGGCGTGTCGCCGAGCATCAGCAGATTCACGGGCAAGGTCATCAAAAAACTGAGAAGAATCAGCAAAAAGCCAAGTATTTGGATGACAGGAAGGATATTAAACAGAGCCACCATCAGGATCGCCCAGACCGTTCAATTACGATTTTCGCCAACACACAGCCAATCACGGCTCCCGTCAGTTGCGCATAGGTTGAAAACCCCGCGTGGAGCAGTTGAGCTCTCGTGTGAGTCTCAACGTAATCACCCGGAAGCGCAGCGAGAGTGGCAATGCCTGCAAAGAAGAATCCCCACTTTGCATTGTATACCCATGCAAAAAAGACGACGGGTGCCAGATAGGGAAATATGGACGTCACAGGCTGAGAAGCCTGCCTGTTCGCCACAGCCAGAAAGCCGAGCCAAGCCAGCGCAATCACCAAATGGCCCCAAAAGCCCGGTTTTAATCGATAGACTCCCATCGCCGACAAGCCCTGCTCTCGACCAAGTTTGCTTCAGACGGCGTAAGGAAATCACATCCGGGGTGGAATTAGGACGGTACAAAGTGAATTTTTACGGTATTTTTACGGCGCTGAGAGCACAGACACCAGGGTGTGTGAGAAGATTTCGTCAGCAAGGTATTCATTGATAGTGGAACCGCACCCATGATCGGAAAACAACAGTTCATTATCATTGGCCTTGGCGTGTTCGGGGCCACAATTGCGCGCGAACTAACACGCCTCGGCCACGAAGTCCTGGGTATTGATTCGGACGAACAGCGAGTTGACCGACTGGCCGATGAAATTACTCATGCAGTGATCGCGGACGTCACGGACGAAAACTCGCTCATTGAACTGAACGCCGGCAGCTACGATGCCGCTGTCGTGGCCATCGGCAGGAACGTCGAAGCAACTATGCTCGCCACGCTGCAACTGCGGGAACTGGGAGTCAAGAAAGTCTGGGCCAAGGCACTGACAAACCAGCACCACCGCATTCTGGAAAGGCTGGGAGCGACCCGAATCATTGCACCGGAGTTCGAAATGGGTGTCCGGATCTCTCAGGAACTGAACTACCCGATGGTGCATGATTACCTGGGCCTGGACGACGACTATTTCATCGTGGATTTTCACACCACAGAAGACCTCGTCGATAAGACCATCGGAGAGGTGATCAACGGCGAACCGGTTGAAGCTCTGGTGGTTAAGCGCATGAAGGAAGCGCATCCCCACCCGGACCATACCTGGAAAATCCGAAAAGGCGACAGGATAATCCTCGGTGGCCAACTCGAAGACTTGAGGGACCTGGTTAACCGTCTATGAAAATCCATTTTCTGGATCTGGTTTCCTACGGTGCTAGAGGCGAGCCTTCCTCAAAAGGAAGCATGAACCCACCGAGACTCCTACTCGAGTCGTTTCTGGTTCTCATCGCTCTTGGCGCTTGCCTGCTGAAGTTGCCCTTTGCGACCGTTGAGCCAGTGACCTGGATGGAAGCGGCCTTCACGGCGACCTCGGCAGTCACCGTGACGGGTCTGGTTGTAGTCGATACTGGGAGTCAGTACACCCTGTTTGGACAGTTGGTGATTCTAACCTTGATTCAACTGGGCGGACTGGGATTGATGACTTTCGCGGTACTCACGGCCCTCGCCCTGGGCTTCAAGCTAAGCCTTCAGCACCAAATGGTTGCACAGGAAGCTTTCAACGAGATTTCCCTTCAGACGGCCAGACGGGCAAGCGGGTCGATAGCCGTATTTGCCTTGACGGCAGAAGCTGTGGGCATTGTATTGCTCGGCGCGTTTTTTGTCCCGGAGCTGGGGTGGTCCGAGGGTCTCTACCAGGCCTTGTTCTACACGATTTCAGCGTTTAACAATGCCGGGTTCGCTCTGTCACCAGATAGCCTTTCTGCCTACGTTGACCATCCTGGTATCAGTCTGTCCGTGACGGCCCTGTTTATCACAGGCGGTCTAGGCTACATCGTCATCATGGAGCTCTTGGATAAGCGCTGCTGGTCGCGGTTGTCGGTTTACGTCAAAGTCATACTGCTGGCCACCTTGCTTCTGAACCTGTTCGCCACCGGCGCCATCCTCATTCTGGAATTTGGCAATCCGGCCACTCTTGGAGCACTGAACAGCTTCTGGGACAAGCTCTTGGCCGCCTGGTTTCAAGGTGTGACACCCAGAACAGCTGGCTTTAATACCCTTGATATTGGCTCTTTAACCGCCGGCAGCATTGTGCTGATGTTGCTTCTGATGTTCATCGGTGGTGCCCCGAACTCCACCGCCAGTGGCATTAAAATCTCCTCATTCGTTATCATGATCGCTGCAACCCGCTCGTTTTTAAGGGGCAACCTGGACGTGAGCTTTTTCAAACGCTCCCTGAGTAGCGAAACAGTGCTCAAGGCTCTCGCCACAGCCACCATCGGGATGGCAGTGGTTTTCCTTGGTGTGTTCTCATTGAGCATCCTGGTTGAGGATGAGTTCCTCGACATCGCCTTCGAGGTGGTTTCCGCATTCGGTACGGTTGGCCTTTCGCGCGGAACAACGGGCGAACTGGGCACAGCCGGCCAGCTGATTATTATGGCGACCATGCTGATCGGCCGTCTGGGGCCTCTCACCCTGGGCTATACCCTGACGGTCCGTCGCAAATCCCGCCTCCGTTACGCGAAAACGGAATTCCCTGTGGGATGACCAAATATCAGGCAGCGACCGCCTCACTATCGTTGGGG